>NZ_WLZU01000009.1 GCF_009870755.1 Streptococcus halichoeri | reverse complement strand
ACGAAGATATTCAAAAGTTAGGGAAAAACTGCATACACAACACGATTTACAACTTAAAAAAGCTTCAATAACGTTGATTTGACAGCGTTTATAGAGATTTTTTTATTTTTTAACTGATAAACTCGGGAGATTTTTTTATTTTTTAACTGATAAACTCGGGTGATACTGGTTTTTTCCCAAGAAGTAGCTGACCAAGTTCAAAAAAAGAAATGATTTAAGTCTTGTCTTAAGCCCTGTTACTCCATTTCCAAGCTTCTATGTTATAATAAAGAGACATAACTCAAAAAATTAGTAGGGTATGAGATGATTAAATTAGTAGCAACAGATATGGACGGAACTTTCTTAAGAGAGGATGGGACCTATGATAAGGACCGCTTAGCCCGCCTTTTGCCAAAACTCCAAGAGGCAGGGATTATTTTTGCTGTCTCTAGTGGCCGTTCCTTGTTGGCCATTAATCGCCTCTTTGAAGACTTTTTAGATCAGATTGCCATTATTGCTGAGAATGGGTCTTTGGTGCAGTACCAGGGCCGAGTTGTTTTTTCGGATGCGCTGTCTAAGTCGCAATACCTTGAGGTTGCTGCGAAGATTAAAGCTAATCCTTACCATGGCTCGGCTGGTATGCTCTTTTCAGGTCAAAAGGCTAGCTATATCCTTGAGGGAACGTCGCCTGCTTATATTGAGAAGATGAAGCACTACTATGCCAATGTTCAAATCATTGAGACCTATGACCTTATGGATGAGGACCTCATTTTTAAAATGACCACAAGCTTTACTGATGCTACCGTTTTACTAGGGAGTGACTGGTTAGATCAGGCATTACCTTATGCGACAGCTGTCACCACTGGTTTTGATTCCATTGATGTGATGCTATCAGAGGTCAATAAAGGGTTTGGTTTACAGCATCTTTGTCAGGCACTTGACTTGTCCTTGAATCAAACCCTTGCTTTTGGGGATAATTTCAATGATCTGCAAATGCTAACCTGTGCAGGGAAAGCCATAGCTACTGCCAATGCCCGTCCTGAAATAAAGGCTGTGGCTGATGAGCTGATTGGCCATTGCAATAGTCAGGCTGTTTTACAGTATCTAGAAAGGATGGTTCGAGATGAAGCCCATTAAACTGCTAGCTCTGGATCTTGACGGGACCTTATTAACCACCGATAAAAGAGTAACTCAGGCTAATCAAAAAGCGATCCGACAAGCACAAGCAGCTGGTGTGCAGGTGGTCATCACAACGGGTCGGCCCCTTAAAGCCATCGAAGGCTTATTGACTGAGTTAGCACTTACAGGCCCAGAGCATTACAGTATTACCTTTAACGGTGGTTTGGTCCAACGTAATTCGGGTGAGATTTTAGCTAAATCCAGTTTAACTTTTGATCAGGTGAGAGACATTCATCAGACCTTGTACCATTTGAACCTTCCCACTGATATTTTGAGTGAGGGTCGGGTCTATAGTATAGCAGGTCAAGATGGCTGTCAGTCTCAGTATCATCTAGCTAATCCGGCCTTGGCCTTTGTCACGTGTGATTCTTTAGATGACTTAGACCCAAATATTATATATAATAAGGTTGTTAGTGTGACGGATGCTGATTATTTAGATCAGCAGCTAGCTCACTTACCAGGGGCCATATATGACCACTATGAGGCGTTCAAATCACGAGATATTATATTTGAAATCATGCCAAAAGGCATTCATAAAGCCTTTGGTTTAGCCCTTTTGTGTGAGCACCTTGGCCTTTTACCTGAAAATGTTATGGCCATGGGCGATGAGGCTAATGATTATACTATGCTGAAATGGGCTGGCTTGGGCGTGGCCATGGCCAATGCGGTGCCTTCGATTAAGGCGGTAGCTGATCAGGTGACACAACATAGTAATGACGCATCCGGTGTAGCAGAAGCTATTGAAACCTATATTCTAGCTAAGGAGATATAATGGGATTATTTGATCGATTATTTGGAAATAAAAAGCAAAAAAAAGAGACTCAGTCCGCTAAGGAAGCCCCCCTTCAAGAAACGGTAGCAGAAGAAAGCCAAACAACACCTGAAGAACAAGAGGCTAAACCTTCTGTTGTGACCAACGAGCCAAGTGGTAGACCAGAGCCAGAAGGTCACTTTGAGCCTGAAGAAAAACCACAGTCCGTCCACTCAGAGCAGGGCGGTGGGAATAAAGCAGATGCAGCTAAGCAAGTGGCCACTGAGGAACCAGCTGAGCCGGTAGCCAAACCAGAACCTGAGCCAGTATTGAAGGAAGCAGCGATTTTTGCTGTACCAGGTGACTTTGAAGGTGTGGAACCTGAGTTAGCCCAGACTGCCAAGGCACAAACATCAGAACCTGTTCCTCTTGGTGAGACAAGTGATGCTACAGAGTCAGCTGATGACCTTGAGCCGTCAAACACACCTGCTAACACTAAGGATGATAGCACCGAGGCAGCGACCGAGCCAAGTCAAACAGCGCCAGCGATGACCGAGACAGAAGAAGACAAGTACAAGCGAAGCTTGTCCAAAACTCGCTCGGGTTTTTCAGCCAGACTCAATAGTTTTTTTGCAACTTTTCGTAAGGTTGACGAAGATTTCTTTGAAGAATTAGAAGAAATGTTGATTTTGTCTGATGTTGGGGTGACTGTCGCGACAGAGTTGACCGATGCTCTGCGTCAAGAAGCCAAGCTCGAAAATGCGAAAAAACCAGAAGCCCTTAAGCGAGTCATCATTGAAAAATTAGTCGCTATCTATGAAAAAGATGGGACCTATAAAGAGACAATCAACCTGCAGCCTGGTTTGACGGTGATGTTGTTTGTGGGAGTAAATGGCGTTGGTAAGACCACTTCGATTGGAAAATTGGCTTACAAATACAAGCAAGAAGGCAAAAAGGTGATGTTGGTGGCAGCAGATACCTTTCGGGCCGGAGCAGTGGCTCAGTTAGCAGAATGGGGCCGCCGGGTGGCTGTTCCCGTAGTTACGGGCCCAGAAAAAGCCGATCCGGCTTCTGTGGTCTTTGATGGTGTGGAAAAAGCAGTGGCAGAGAAGATTGATGTCTTGATGATTGATACGGCTGGCCGCTTGCAAAACAAGGAAAATCTCATGGCTGAGCTGGAAAAAATTGGCCGTATCATCAAACGTGTAGTGCCAGATGCCCCACATGAAACCTTACTTGCTCTTGATGCTTCCACTGGGCAAAATGCGCTTAGCCAGGCCAAAGAATTCTCTAAAATCACGCCTTTGACCGGATTAATTTTAACAAAGATTGATGGTACAGCCAAAGGAGGCGTTGTTTTAGCCATTCGTCAAGAGTTGGACATTCCTGTTAAATTAATCGGCTTTGGGGAAAAAATCGATGATATTGGAGTCTTTAACTCTGAGGAGTTTATGAGAGGGCTGTTAACGGGCATTCTCTAGTGTTAGGTAAGAAGAACACAAAAAAGGCGTCAAGTCCTCCTTGAGTGTTACAGGCCATTAGCTAAAGCCTAAAACCGCTCCGCAGTTGCCCTGTGGCTTAGCTGTTTGGCGAAAAGCTGTAGCTGCTGGATGACCGCCCTGACTAGTCCCCGCTAAAGGCCTGGCTAGCTGTAAGTGTCTGCTAGATTTTTAATAAGCCTTTAAAAAGGATTTACTAGCTGGAAACGTCTGCTAGACTTTTGCCAAACTTTTAAGAAAACAAGGACTTTGCCTTGCATTCGTGACTAGCAATAAACTCTTAGAAAAGCTGCTTTTTAGCGCTTCTAAGAGTTTTTTTATGGTTCAAAAAAAGATTGAAGAATTAGCTTAAGCAAGCTTTTTTTCAATCTGAAGTTATTGAGGCATGCAAGTTTTTAGAAAACACGATAAACATAGGGATTTTTCGGCTGGGCTTTTTCTTCAACGTGCTGAATATGTAAGACAGGAAGCGTTTGCTCCAACTTAGCATTATATTCCGTAGTGATACGACCACTCACTGTCAACCATGTATTATTGGCAAAGTGTGTTTGTTCGCCTGTTGTTAATAAACCATAAACCCCTGAATCCGCGATACAGTGGATAATCCCAAAGCGAAAGAGGAACTGGTAACCCTCATGATCTGGTTCATTAAAGACAAAGCCAGTATAGCGAATATCCCGATTACTGAATTCCTCAGGATAAAGGTAAATAAGCTCCATAATTTCCATATAATTAGCACTTGTGATGGTCAGCGGGCTGGTCCCCTTATATTTTTTGAGCTCAGCTAGCATTTCTTTTTGGTAGGCTGATTTGGTGAAATAGAGGCTCGTATCGGGCTTTAGGTATTGCACCCGTGTGCCGTCTTGACTAATACCAGAGCTGGTTGAGCCAGCTGCTAGCGGGAAAGTATAGCCCTTGGCTTGAACGGTAGTTGAGTCCAAACTCACCGTTGGCACCAATAACCCAACCAAAACTGGAAAAACAAGAATCATCGGACTGGTTAGCTTGGCCCATTTTCCGGATAAATGGCTGTGCACCGTACTATTTTTCATCCAGCAATAGAGTTGTACCAATGCGAGAATGAAAGACAAGACCATTGATATATAAGCTAAATAAGAATATTTGATATTAATGTATTGGTCCAATTTACCTGATAATTCTAAGTACATGGTCAATTCAAAGTAACCAGCGAGAATTAAAAATCGAATCATAAGCGAAGACCTCCGATCCCCAGGCAATACAGAATAATCATCACAACTGAAAGACCAATGAATTGGCCGATAAACTTCCCTTTGAAGGCCTTGAGCATCATCATAAGGTTTTTAATGTCAACCATGGGTCCAATCAGCAAGAAGGCTAGGACTGGTGCTATGCCAAAGGTTGATAATAAAGAAGCCCCAATAAAAGCATCCGCTTCACTGCACAAGGATAGGATAAAGGCTAAGAGCATCATGATTAAAATAGCTGTTAAGGGATTATGACCAATCGTTGTTAGAATACGCGTTGGCACATAGATTTGCATCGCAGAGGCAATCAAGGTTCCAAAAACTAGATAGCGGCCCGTATCAAAGAATTCATCAATAGCATGGAGCAGAGCCAGATAGATTTTGCGGTACCATTTTTCATGGGAATAATCGTGAAGATGGCTTGGTTTTGCGTCTTCTTTTAAAATGGCCTCATCTGTGAGATAGGCTAACATAATCCCCAAAGCAATAGCTACAATCGTTGCCCCTACTAAGCGCAATACTAAAAACCGCAGCGAATTTCCAAAAGCCGAATAGGTAGCAAAAAGCACAATAGGATTAATAATTGGTGCAGTTGCTAAAAAAGGCACAGCTGTATAGCTAGGTACCTGTTTTTCAAGGAAACGGTTAATAATAGGAATGATTCCGCATTCACAGGAAGGGAAAACAAAGCCAATAAACGTTCCAAAGAGAATTCGTAAAAACTTTTGTTTGGGCAAGTAACGCTGGACCACTTCTGGAGTCACATAGACTTCAATCACCCCAGACAGAATTGTTCCTAAAAGGACAAAGGGGAGGGCTTCAATAATAATGGAGATAAAAATAGCAAACCATTGAAGTACACTAGGCGGAAGTTGTGAAAAAAGGCTCATTGCTATATCAACCTCCTTTTTGGGCCCGTGGCACAAAGTAGTTTCTTACAACTCATTATGGGGTTGCTTCTCCTTGGCTGGATTAGGAATAATCTTACCATCGGTATCAACTTCTAAAGGCTTATCAAAACCAGGAATATTGGCAAATTGTGCCATCATTTTTTCTAATTCATCATTTTTTTTATGTGTTATAGCCATCTAAAAAACCAACTTTCTAATGTTACTAGTACCATTATACTATCAAATAGGGCTAAAAGGAAAGTGAAAGCTGTAGAGGATAATGATAATGTGCTCTCTCTTAACCTTATTAACCCTAGGATTAGGTTACCAAATTAACCTTAAGCTATTCCTAAAGTTACCCTCGTATCAAAGGAGTAAAGTGTACAAGCTCATCTCTTTTGTCAGGAATTAAAAACCCAAGGGTGTAGGGAGGCTTAATCACAACAGCCAGCACCCTGGCAAACCATTTCTTTACTTTTTTGGCTTTGGTAGGACATAGCTACGCTTTTTACCCAATCGTCTCGAATCGTCTAGATTTAAAAAGTTTGAAGATTAGAGATTTCTACTCCTTAATTTTGTTAAAAGCTTGCTGGCTTATGTTATAATGAGCTTAGTAGGAGTTGAACATGAAAAAGAAGTTACTAGTTGTGGATGATGAAGAGCACATTTTACGACTGTTAGACTACCATTTGCAAAAGGAAGGCTATGCAACTGAGCTGGTTAGTGATGGCAGGACTGCGTTAAAGTTAGCTCAATCAGAGCCCTATAATTTCATCATTTTGGATATTATGCTGCCCCAATTGGATGGCATAGAAGTTTGCAAACGTTTACGTGCGAAGGGCATTAAAACCCCGATCATGATGGTATCAGCCAAAGGCGAAGAGTTTGATAAAGTCCTCGCTTTAGAACTAGGAGCAGATGATTATTTGACCAAGCCTTTTAGCCCCAGAGAATTGGTTGCACGTGTTAAGGCGGTTTTACGGCGAACAGATACTAAAGCCAGTTTACAAAATGAAGAAAATCTTGATGATGCTCTCACTATTCAGGACATTACCATTTACCCAGAACGTCATGAAGTATATAAGGCTGGCCAATTATTGCGGTTAACTCCCAAGGAATTTGAACTACTCTTATATTTGATTAAGCATCCTAACATGACTTTAACGCGTGAGCGTTTATTAGAACGTATCTGGGGTTATGATTTTGGACAAGAAACACGACTGGTGGATGTGCATATTGGCAAATTGCGGGAAAAAGTAGAAGATGATGCAAAAAATCCCAAATTGATTGAAACCATTCGTGGTTACGGCTATAAGTTTAAAGGAGACTAATAGCAATGAAAAAGCGCTTGATTGTCCTGAGTGGGATAAGTTTCTTGTTAGTTCTTATGAGCGTCTGTGGGATGTTAAGCCAGGTATCTAACTGGTTTTATCTGGGCTATGGGGTTGTTTGTCTCAGCTTGGTTTACACCCTAAAGTCTTTATTTGCCTGGCAAGAGGCATTTCATTTATTGGCCGTTCGACAGCAAGCCAACCCCGTTTCTTTTATTGCTGATAAGCAGAGCGATTTAAAAGCATTTGCTAAGGACTATTGGCAAGTCAAAAGCCAGCTAGCAGCTCTAAGTCTTGAAAAAGAAACCATGTCAGAGCATCTTGAAGCCCTCTTGTCCCACTTGACTATGGGGATGCTTTTGGTCAGCAAAGACCGCACGGTTCTCTTACAAAGTCAATCTCTGCCCAGCTATTTTCCCAAAACAAAGCATCCGATTAGGATGCTTGCTGACATTCGTCGTATGGATGTTAAAGCATTGATCAATGAGGCTTTTGATAAGAAAAAGATGATCAAAAAAGAATTGGCAGGCCTTAATGATAACGATCTAATCTTGGAGGTTTCAGCCATTCCTATTCTTACCAATCGTGATCAGGTCACACAAGTGCTGGTTTTGCTCTATGATTTAACCACCATCAGAAGTTATGAAAAATCAAATATGGATTTCATTTCTAATGCTTCACATGAACTGCGAACGCCGGTTACCTCTATCAAAGGTTTTGCTGAAACCTTAAAGGAAATGCCAGAAACCGAGTCAAAGACTAAAGAAGAATTTTTAGAGATTATCTATAATGAAAGCTTGCGCTTAGAACGTATTGTTGAACATATGCTCACCTTGTCTAAGGCTGCAAAAATACAAATTCAAACCAGCAGATTTCTCATTAATGATTTTTTAACCTACATTGGGCAGAGCATGACGCCACAATTAAGCCAAAAGCAGCTCCACTTGCATTATCAATTGGCCGGTGATTGTGTTCTCCAAACTGATAAATACGTTTTATCGCAGATTTTGTTAAATTTATTGTCAAATGCTATTCGCTACACAGATCAGGGTGGGACTATTAAGATTAAGACGCAATGGCTTAATGAAGAACTTAAAATTACTGTCTCTGATACAGGTATTGGCATTAAAACGCATGAATTAGAACGTATTTTTGAACGCTTTTATCGGGTTAACAAGGGACGCAGTCGCCAAAGCGGCGGCACCGGCTTAGGCCTAGCCATTGTCAAAGAACTCAGTGACTTGCTTGGTGCGACTATTCAGGTTGATAGTCAGTTGGGCCAAGGAAGTGATTTTACCATCACCTTACCTAAACAAATGATTGCAGAACCACCCTCATCAAAAGCGTAACAGCCCTGCTAGCTTGTATTGACAAAAACGCATTGCCTACTAAGCCGATCTTAGTAGGTTTTTTTGCTGATTTTTGAAATCTTTACCAAATCTTTACCAAAATCAGGCCTCAATCTTTACAATAGCTTGGTAGACTATAAATGTAGTCAAGCTACAAGAAAATGTTTAAAATCCATATAAAGGTGGTTATTATGAAAATGAAAAAAATGCTTATCTTAGCAGCACTTGGTTTATCTGGCTTAGGCCTTGCAGCCTGTGGGAATCATTCAGCTGGCGCTGGAGAAGGAGGAGCAACCAAAAAGATTGATGTTGTCACACGTGAAAATGGCTCAGGGACCCGCGGAGCATTTACTGAAATCACAGGCTTGCTAAAGAAAAGTGGTGGGAAAGAAACCGATAATACGACCAAATCGGCAGTGGTCCAAAACAGCACCGAAGGAGTGATTTCTGCCGTTTCTGGTAACAAAAATGCGATTGGCTATATTTCCTTAGGCTCACTCAATAAAAATGTTAAAGCATTAAAAGTAGATGGTGTAGAAGCCACCGCCAAGACTGTCTTAGATGGTGATTATCCTTTGCAAAGACCGTTTAATATTGTTTACAATGATAGCCTCTCAACACTAGGTAAAGATTTTATCACTTACATTCATTCAAAAGAAGGACAAAAAGTGGTTGCTGAAAATAAATATGTTAAAGCCAAAACACAAGGTGCAGATTATAGCTCACAAAAAATGTCTGGTAAACTATCGCTGGTTGGCTCAACCTCAGTAGCCCCACTGATGGAAAAAATAGCTGAGGCTTATAAGAAAGAAAATCCAGGCGTTACGATTGACATCACTGCCAATGGCTCGTCTGCTGGCATTACTGCTGCAAAAGAAAAAACAGCAGATATTGGCATGGTCTCTCGCGAATTGACCCCAGACGAAGGAAAAACACTTAAGCATGATGCCATAGCTCTTGATGGGATAGCTCTTGTAGTCAATAAAGCTAATGCATTACAAAAAATAAGTATGAGTGCTGTTGCTGACATTTTCAGTGGCAAAACAACTTCTTGGGAGAATGTGAAATAGGTCAGTAGAAAAAGGGTGAGGGGGCGATTTGTCTCCCTTGCTTTTATATCCTTAGAAAGGACACAGCGTGAAAAAACAAACCTTTAAAGAAGAGTTTTTCCGGATAATCTTTTTTCTCAGCGCAGCAACTGCTATCCTGGCCATCTTCTTAATCTGTATCTTTATCTTTATGAATGGTCTTCCGTTTATTGGAAAATATGGTATCAGTCACTTTTTATTAGGTAATGACTGGTCGCCCTCTAATACACCGGCAAGCTATGGTATTTTGCCCATGATTGTGGGTTCGGTATTCATCACGATCGGAGCTATTGCCCTAGGTGTTCCAACCGGTGTTTTTACTGCTGTTTTTATGGTTTATTACTGTCCTAAACAGATCTATGCCTTTTTAAAATCGGCGGTGAACCTGATGGCAGCGATCCCGTCCATTGTCTATGGTTTTTTTGGCTTACAATTGCTGGTGCCTTGGATTGGTTCATTTTCTGGTAATGGCATGAGTGTCCTGACAGCTTCGCTCTTACTAGGCATTATGATCTTGCCAACCATTATTAGCCTGTCAGAATCAGCCATCCGCACAGTTCCGTCTGCTTATTATGCTGGTAGTCTAGCCCTAGGAGCTAGCCATGAGCGATCGATTTTCAGTGTGATTTTACCCGCAGCAAAATCGGGCATCTTCTCAGCGGTGATTCTAGGAGTGGGCCGAGCTATTGGTGAGACTATGGCAGTGATTCTGGTTGCAGGTAACCAACCGATTATTCCGAGTGGCCTCTTTGCTGGGACGCGGACAATGACCACAAATATTGTTTTAGAAATGGCCTATGCTTCTGGTCAGCACCGTGAGGCTTTGATTGCCACGTCAGCCGTTTTATTTGTCTTTATCTTGATTATCAATGCCATCTTTGCTTACATGAAAGGAAAAGCGGTGCATGAGTAAACCCATTTTGAAAGCTTTAGTCTATTTCTTTGCCCTTCTAACATTTGGTTCTCTCTTTTTAATCATTGGATTTATTTTAGCCAATGGTCTACCCCATATTACTGCTAATTTATTTGTCTGGAAATATACCAGTGACAATGTATCTTTGATGCCTGCCATTATCTCTACCTTGATTTTGGTATTTGGCTCTCTTATTTTAGCCCTACCGATTGGTATTTTTGCTGGCTTTTACTTGGTTGAATACGCTCCAAAAACCTCGCCTTGGGTGAGAGTCATTCGGATTGCTGCAGATACTCTAGCGGGCATTCCTTCTATTGTTTTTGGGCTCTTTGGGATGCTTTTCTTTGTTATCTTTCTGGGCTTGCAGTATTCGTTGCTGTCGGGGATTTTAACCTCAGTTATTATGGTGTTACCCGTGATTATTCGCTCTACCGAAGAAGCCCTACTAGCAGTCAGTGATAGCATGCGGCAGGCAAGCTTTGGGCTTGGGGCCGGTAAATTACGTACCGTCTTTAAAATTGTTTTGCCAGTGGCTATGCCTGGGATCTTATCAGGTGTTATTTTAGCAATCGGTCGGATTGTCGGTGAGACAGCTGCCCTCATGTATACCTTGGGAACTTCAACGAATACGCCAACTAGTCTTTTGTCGTCAGGTCGTTCCTTGGCTTTACACATGTACATGCTCTCTAGTGAAGGTTTGCATGTTAATGAAGCCTATGCCACAGGTGTGATTTTGATTATTACCGTCTTAGTCATTAATGCCACCTCTAGTTTATTATCTCGACGTCTCGTGAAAGGAGCGGCTTAAGAATGGGAACTTTTTGTGTTAACAATTTAGATTTGTATTATGGGGACTTTCAAGCCTTAAAGCAGGTTTCCATCACCATCCCTGAGGGGCAAATTACAGCGCTGATTGGCCCATCTGGTTGTGGCAAATCAACCTTTCTTAAAACTCTGAATCGGATGAATGACTTGGTGCCTAATTGCCACATTGAAGGAGAAGTCTTTTTAGATGACACCAACATTTACGATAAAAACATGAATTTAAACAACCTTCGCAAGCGCGTAGGCATGGTTTTTCAGCAACCCAATCCATTTGTTATGTCCATCTATGATAACGTTGCCTATGGCCCGCGTACGCATGGAATTAAGGATAAAAAAGTCTTGGATGCCCTGGTGGAAAAAAGCTTAAGAAGCGCAGCCATTTGGGAGGAGGTTAAAGACAGCCTAAACAAGGGTGCCATGTCCTTATCTGGAGGTCAGCAGCAACGACTGTGTATTGCGCGTGCTCTTGCTGTTGAACCTGACGTTTTATTGATGGATGAGCCCACCTCGGCTTTGGATCCCATTTCAACCCTAAAAATTGAGGATCTCGTGCAAAATCTAAAAAAAGAGTACACGATTATTATCGTTACCCACAATATGCAACAAGCCTCACGTATTTCGGATAAAACCGCCTTTTTCCTGACGGGAGAAATCTGTGAATTTGGTGACACCATCGATATTTTCACCAATCCAAAAGATAAACGAACAGAAGATTATATTTCGGGCCGCTTTGGTTAAGGAAAGGACAAGCTAAGATGAGAGAACAATTTGCGATTGAATTGCAACTTCTGGAACAGCAGTTTTTGACCTTGGGACATTGCGTTTTAGAGGCAGCTTCCAAGGCCATGTTGGCCCTATCAGCGAAGGATCAGGATATGGCAGAGCATATTATTGCAGGCGACAAAATGATTAATCAATTCCAGGTTGATATTGAACTGACCTGCGCCCGCATTCTAGCCCTACAACAGCCCCAGGTAACGGATCTACGCTTGGTCATTACCATTATGTCTGCCTGCTCGGACTTAGAGCGCATGGGTGACCACATGGCTGGTGTCTCTAAATCTATTTTACACTTGCGGGCAGCTGATGCGATTACAGAAATCGAAGAGGGCCTGCATGAAGTAGGGCAAAAGGCCTTAAAAATGCTAGACCAATTGCTAGATAGCTTTCCAAAGCATGCTGCCAAAGATGCGCTAGCCATCGCCAAACAAGATGAGGCTATTGATGCCTTGTATTATAGCCTATCAAAGGAAGTCATCGATCTGATGAAGGTCCAAGAAGCCTCAATCCGCAATGGAACGGAGTATCTAAAGATACTGGGGCATCTAGAGCGTTTTGGTGATTATATTGCGACTATTTGTGAACGCATGGTCTATTTAGAAACAGGTGAATTGATAGAATTAAATTAGCTAAACGCGTCATTGGCAAAGCCCTTATCTTTACTTTTTGTGGCCAAAAGAAAGGGACAAGCGACCTTTACATATCTTCTAAGAATTGTCCAATTTATAAGTGCTGAGGTTGATTATTGTCAACCTCTTTTTAGGGACAGCTTCGCAAATAGAACTGTAAAACTGGGTAAGGGATGTGCTATAATAAGCCTTATGAAAGAAAATAAGATACTTGAAACAATTGCCACTAGACTTGCTGTAACCTTAGACCAAATTAAGCAGGTTTTAACCCTGACGGAAGAAGGGAACACCATTCCCTTTATCGCACGTTACCGCAAAGAAGCGACTGGAAATTTAGATGAGGTCCAAATCAAGGCTATCATTGATTTGAACAAATCCCTGCAAAATCTCAAAGAACGCAAAGAAACAATCCTAAGCAAGATTGAAGCCCAGGGCAAACTAACTGACAGCCTAAAAGCAAGCATCCTTGCCGCGGAAAAATTAACAGACCTAGAAGAACTTTACCTACCCTACAAAGAAAAACGACGAACCAAGGCCACCATTGCCCGCGAAGCTGGACTTTTACCTTTATCACGCTTGATTTTGCAAAATGCTGAGCCACTTGAGCTAAAGGCGCAAGATTATCTATCAGAAGCCTTTCCAACAGCGCAAGACGCCTTGGCTGGCGCAGTTGCTATTTTGGTTGAAGCTTTTTCAGAAGACGCCAAACTGCGCTCCTGGGTTTACAATGAAATCTGGCAGTACAGTTTGATTCGCTCAACTGTCAAAGATAAGGAAGCCGACCCCAAAGCAATCTTTAGCATTTACTATGATTTTTCTGATCGCGTGGCCAAAATGCAGGGCTACCGGACATTAGCATTGAACCGTGGCGAAAAACTCGGTGTATTAAAGGTTGGTTTTGAGCATAATCTAGATAAGATGCTACGCTTTTTTAGCGTGCGCTTTAAAGAAAGCAATGCTTACATTCTAGAGGTGATCAATCAAACCATTAAGAAAAAAATTGTTCCAGCAATGGAACGCCGTATTCGAGTGGAGCTAACCGAAGCAGCTGAAGATGGTGCTATTGCGCTTTTCTCTGAAAATCTTCGCAATCTCTTGCTGGTTTCTCCTCTAAAAGGAAAGATGATTTTAGGGTTTGACCCCGCCTTTCGAACAGGGGCAAAACTAGCCGTGGTCGATCAGTTGGGCACCTTAGTTACCACGCAAGTCATCTATCCTGTTCCTCCTGCCAATCCAACTAAAATTGCAGAAGCTAAACAGACTTTGACTGAACTCATTGAGACCTACGCGATTGAAATCATTGCCATCGGTAACGGAACAGCTAGTCGTGAAAGCGAAGCTTTCGTTGCTGATGTGCTCAGTGATTTTCCACAGACTTCTTATGTTATTGTTAATGAAAGCGGGGCTTCAGTCTACTCCGCCTCAGAATTGGCCCGCAAAGAGTTCCCAGATCTAACGGTTGAAAAACGCTCAGCCATTTCCATCGCTAGACGCTTACAAGATCCTTTAGCTGAACTGGTTAAGATTGATCCCAAGTCCATTGGTGTTGGTCAGTATCAGCACGATGTTAGTCAAAAAAAGCTTAGCGAACATCTCGATTTCGTGGTTGATACGGTGGTCAACCAGGTAGGTGTCAATGTGAATACAGCAAGTGCCACCTTGCTTTCTCATGTCTCTGGACTCAATAAAGCCATTTCTGAAAATATCGTGGGTTACCGTCAAGCTAATGGCCGCTTAGCCAGTCGAGAAGAGCTAAAAAATGTCCCTCGTTTGGGTGCCAAAGCCTTTGAGCAAGCTGCTGGTTTCTTACGCATTCCAAATGGTGACAATATGCTAGATAATACCGGCGTCCATCCAGAGTCCTATCCAGCAGTTCAGCTTTTATTAAAAGAGCTTGAAATCAATGAGTTAGACCAAGCTGCTAAAGAAAAATTACAGCAAGCATCTATTAGCGACTTAGCTGACAAAATTGGCATTGGCCGGGAAACCCTAAAGGACATTATTAGTGATTTGTTAAAACCGGGTCGGGATTTACGTGATGATTTCGAAGCACCTGTCCTGCGCCAAGATATTTTAGAGTTGGCAGATTTAAAAATTGGTCAAAAATTAGAAGGAACAGTCCGCAATGTGGTTGATTTTGGAGCTTTTGTGGATATTGGTGTGCACGAAGACGGTCTCATTCATATCTCTGAGATGAGCAAGACCTTTGTCAACCACCCTAGTCAGGTGCTTGCGGTGGGCGACCTCGTAACCGTATGGGTTTCGAGGATTGATCTTGAGCACCATAAAGTTAATTTAAGTTTATTGGCTCCAGATGGAACTAAATGATTATGTGAGAGAGGTTTCTAAAGCAGACTTTGGTAAACCCTTTCGACATCAAGCTAGCTGGAATCCGCGTTTGCAAACAACTGGCGGGCGCTTTTTCCCAAAAGATGGTCACTTAGATTTTAATCCAAAAGTTTATCAAGAATTGGGCTTAGATGTTTTTCGGAAAATAGTGCGGCATGAGCTGTGTCATTACCACCTTTATTATGCCAATAAGGGATTTCATCATCGTGATCAAACCTTTAAAGACCTACTAGCAGCAGTCGATGGCTTAAGATACACGCCACCACTAAGAACGGTTAAGATCAGGTACACTTATCAATGTCAAGGCTGCTATCAAATCTACCGCAGGCAGCGCGCCATTGATACAACACGGTTGGTCTGTGGGCACTGTAAAGGAAAATTAGATCTAAAAAATCAGTCAAAAGGCTGATTTCTTTTATCCTTATAAAGCAGTATAATAAGGAAAAGAAGGTGAGGAACTCTATGGAAACAAAATTCTATAAATTGCGTCGAAAAAAACTCATCGGTGGCGTTGTTGCTGGTTTAGCTGATAAATACCACTGGGACTTAACATTAGCCAGAATTTTAACAGCCAGTCTGATTTTCTTCAATCAATTTGTGGCTGTTATCTATATTTTGCTAGCTCTCTTTTTACCTTATAAAGAAGACTTAGAAAGAGATTATCGCACACAAAGACAGGGTCCGCGTAAGCGAAAAGACGCCGAGATCGTCCATGAAGAAACAGATAAAGAAGATGGCTGGTTCTGGTAACACTAATCACAATTCTTGGTCTAATGGTTTTAACAATAGGACAAATAGAAAAGGCTAAACATACAGTTATTTTAAAAACCTAATGAAATCGTTTCCCTTTTGTTTTATGTTATAATAGAACAAAGGAGGATTTATGCCTGTTACCGTTAAAAAAATAGTTGAAAAAGTTAAATTAGAAGTCATCTATGGCACCGATGCTATGTTAGATAAGGGAATTTCCACCTCTGATATTTCGCGGCCCGGCCTTGAAATGACTGGCTATTTTGACTACTATACTCCAGAACGTATTCAGCTGATTGGAATGAAGGAGTGGTCCTATCTGATCAAGATGACCGCCCGCAATCGCTATGCCGTGCTCAAAGAAATGTTCCAAAAAGGGACCCCAGCCGTCATTATTTCTAGAAACCTCTCTATTCCAGAAGAAATGATCCAAGCGGCCAAGGAAGAGCACATCCCCATCCTCAAAAGTCGCATTTCCACTAGTCGTCTATCTGGGGAATTGTCCTACTTTCTAGACGCTTCGCTTGCTGAACGTATCAGTGTGCATGGTGTGTTAATGGACATTTATGGTATGGGCGTGCTGATCCAGGGAGATTCCGGTATCGGAAAAAGCGAGACGGGTTTAGAATTAGTCAAGCGGGGGCACCGCCTGGTGGCTGATGATCGTGTGGACGTTTATGCTAAAGATGAAGAGACACTTTGGGGGGAGCCCGCTGAAATCTTACGCCATCTCTTAGAAATCCGCGGTGTAGGGATCATTGATGTGATGTCTTTATATGGAGCTAGCGCTGTAAAGGATTCCTCTCAAGTCCAATTAGCCGTTTATTTGGAAAATTTCGAAGTGGGAAAAGTATTTGATCGCCTGGGCAATGGCAACGAAGATATTGAATATGCTGGTGTCAAGATTCCCTGCATTCGTATTCCTGTTAAAACGGGGCGCAATGTCTCTGTGGTAATTGAAGCTGCTGCCATGAATCACCGAGCGCGCCAAATGGGCTTTGATGCGACGAAAACCTTTGAAGATCGGCTAACCCATTTGATTAGCAAAAATGAGGAGCGCTAAATGATTAATCCAGTAGCATTTAAGCTTGGTCCCTTTAGCGTCCATTGGTACGCCATTTGCATCATGACAGGACTGCTCTTAGCCGTTTACCTTGCAGCAAAAGAAGCACCTCGCAAAAAAATGACGAGTGATCAGGTTATTGACTTTATCCTGATTGCCTTTCCTCTAGCCATTATTGGCGCACGACTCTATTATGTAGTTTTTGAGTGGTCCTATTATCAAGATCATCTCAATGAGCTCTTTGCTATTTGGAATGGCGGCATTGCCATTTACGGCGGTCTTTTAACCGGTGCGGTAGTGCTTTGGATTTACTGTTATTACAACTATCTAAATCCTATTCATTTTCTTGATATTGCCGTTCCTGGCGTTTTGCTTGCTCAGGCTGTAGGGCGTTGGGGCAATTTTGTCAACCAGGAGGCCTATGGCCGGGCGGTTGCAAGTCTTAACTACCTACCTGCTTTCATTCAACGTCAGATGTATATTGATGGGAGTTACCGCATTCCGACTTTTTTGTATGAATCTTTGTGGAACCTTCTTGGTTTTATCATCATCATTAGCTTACGCCGAAAACCTAGATTGCTTTTAGATGGCGAAGTATTTGCTTTTTACCTGATTTGGTATGGCTTTGGTCGCATGATTATTGAAGGAATGCGAACAGATAGCCTCTATTTCATGGGAATACGTGTCTCGCAGCTCTTATCCCTTGTGTTGATATTAGTGGGAATAGGGTTCATTCTTTATCGCAGAAAACAAGCAAACATCCCTTATTATCAGCCATAAGAGGGAAATAAAGGAGTATTTTATGGACTTAGTTGGTATTTCATTACTTATTATTGCATTAGCTTTTGTAGCCTTAGTTATTTTCTTAATTCTCGTCTTGAAAAAAGTCTCTGAAGTGATTGATGAAACAAAAAAAACCATTTCAGTTTTGACTAGTGACGTTAACGTTACCCTTTATCAGACTAATGAAATTCTAGCAAAGGCTAATGTCTTGGTTGAAGATGTTAATGGCAAGGTTTCAACCATTGACCCTTTGTTTCTCGCCATTGCTGATCTCTCTGAGACCGTGTCAGATCTTAATGTTCATGCGCGTAGCTTAGGTCAAAAAGCTAACACAGCGACTTCAAGCGTCTCAAAAGCCAGTAAAGCGGCTTTAGTTGGAAAAGCAGCCTCAAAAATCTTTCGTAAAAAGGAGAAAAATCATGGGTAAATTTTTTAAATCAGTTATTATCGGTACTGCAACGGGAATTGCGACAGCTTATTTCCTAACCACTAAAAAAGGTAAGGTTGTCAAAGAACGCGTTGAACAGGCATTTGAGGATTACAAAGCTAACCCTGATCATTACCATAAAATGGCCAAGGACAAAAGCTACGAATACTCAAATCTAGCTAAAGATACTTTTACCAGCTATAAGAACAAGTTTGAATCTGGTGAACTAACTCCTGAACAAGTAGTTGATACGGTTAAAGAAAAAGCCAATGCCTTTGTGCAAAAAGCAAGCCAACAGTTTACAGAGCAAACAAACCAAGCCAAGAACTCAGGCCAAGCCAGTGAAACTGTTAATGAAGACGATATTATTATTGATTATTCTGATATTGAAGAGCCAGTTCCAACCTCCTCATCTGCTAAGGACGATGATTTTACCAAAAATTTAAAATCAGACTTTGAACGGCCAGTGACACCAGAAGAAGTTTTGGAAAAAGCAGCCCAAGAGGTAGACGAAGCCGTGGATTCTAAGGATGCCAATCGCTAATCATAGCCGCTTATTTTGGTAGTTGGTGGTATGGTTGCGCTCAAAAGAAAAAACAACTGATGCTTATCAGGATGGGAAAGTTTATCTTGCTCAGTTCATAACGTACTAACAACAAGTAAAAACGAATGAAGTATGGTAAGGCTTTATCACCTTTCTCGTTTCATTCGTTTTTTTGTAAATTAAATTAGCCTTCGATAGTAATAGTCACGTGGAGCTTGATACATAGTGAGATGAGCTCCTTGTGCTTGATTAGCAATTGCTGCCGCTAATTTAGCTAACTTCAACTCTAGCAGCTGTGCCTTTTTGCTTTAGCTCATTAAGAGCGTCATTGTAGCAAAAGGACAAGTAAAAAACCGAAAAAACTTAGCAAGGTAGGTTTCTTCGGTTTTTTACTTTTTATAACTGATTTTAGTGTTTTAGGAATGCTGCTACGGTATGACTTAAAAATGAAGTGATACCAAGACTGATGAGTCCCGCAATAAGGAAAGACCATAGAGGTGCTAAATTAAATGCGAGAAGGACAAAGGCAAATAAGACAGCTACTAAACTAAACGTTGCGATTTTGGCAAAGAAAAAAACTTCTTGAAGTTTAGCTCCAGATGGTTGCGATTGCTTTACTGGAAATTCATGAAACTTAGGACTGTCCTCAACGTGGACATCTTCTTCATAGTCATGATATTGCTTCAATGGTGCAGACATCGTCCTCTCCTTTCCTTCCAAGATACTAAGTAATTCTACCACAAAATAGTCTATTTGTCATTAGTTTTTTAAAGAAAGCGGGAATTTAACATACAAATTGAGTTTATGCAAGAAATCTGCTCATTTTTTGTGAAATCTGTTATAATGATTTTGGTATGAAAAAAGTAATAATAACAGCAACTGCTGAAAGTGTAGCACAAGTCAAAGCTCTGTTGGAGCTTGGAGTTGATCGTATTTATGTAGGGGAAGAAAATTATGGCCTGCGCCTCCCCTATAATTTTTCCTGTGAAGAACTAAGGGAAATCGCCCAATTAGTCCATGCAGCTGGAAAAGAGTTAACGGTAGCATGCAATGCTTTAATGCATCAAGGAATGATGGATTCCATCAAACCTTTTTTAAATTTTCTCAAGGAGATTCAGGCAGACTATCTAACAGTCGGTGATGCTGGGCTTTTTTATGTTAATAAGCGTGATCATTATCACTTCAAATTGATTTATGACGCTTCTGTTTTTGCCACATCTAGCCGTCAAGTTAATTTTTGGGGGCAGCATGGGGCTGTTGAAACCGTATTAGCTCGGGAAATTCCTTCTGAGGAGCTGTTTATTTTGGCAGATCAGATTGCCTATCCTGCTGAAATCTTGGTCTATGGTGCTTCGGTGATTCACCACTCAAAGCGGCCTTTACTTGAAAACTACTACCATTTTACGCATATTGATGAGGCTGTTTCTCGCCAAAGAGATTTATTTTTAGCAGAACCAAGCGACCATGACAGCCATTATTCGATTTATCAAGATAAGCATGGGACCCATATTTTTATGAATAATGATGTCAATCTGCTATCAAAATTACAGGAATTATATGATCATGGTTTAACCCACTGGAAATTAGATGGGATTTATTGTCCGGGTGATGATTTCCTAGCCATTTGTAACTTATTTGTAAAAGCTGGGCAATTACTTGAGACTCATCAGTGGAACCAGCAAACTCAAGCAGCATTTGAAGCCATCTTAAAGGAACATCATCCAAAGAACAGAGGCTTAGATACTGGTTTTTATGATCTTGATCCTAAAACCGTGAAATAGTATTTTGTAAGGAAAAGAGGAATTAAAGTAAGCATGGCAAAGCAAGCAAAAAAACGACCAGAAGTACTTTCTCCTGCTGGAACTTTGGAAAAACTAAAGGTTGCAGTAGACTATGGTGCAGATGCGGTATTTGTCGGAGGACAAGCTTATGGTTTAAGAAGCCGAGCAGGAAATTTTTCCATGGAGGAGTTGCAAGAAGGGATTGATTATGCCCATAAGCGTGGGGCAAAAGTCTATGTTGCTGCCAACATGGTCACACACGAAGGCAACGAAGCGGGAGCGGGAGCGTGGTTTAAACAGCTTCGCGATATGGGACTTGATGCAGTGATTATTTCAGATCCCGCCTTGATTGTTATTTGTTCAACAGAAGCACCAGGTCTAGACATTCATCTCTCTACCCAGGCTTCGTCAACTAACTATGAAACCTTTGAATTTTGGAAACAAGTAGGGCTGACGCGTGTTGTTTTGGCTCGTGAAGTTAACATGGCTGAGCTAGCTGAGATCCGTAAGCAAACAGCCGTTGAGATTGAGGCCTTTGTCCACGGGGCTATGTGTATTTCTTACTCAGGACGTTGTGTTTTATCGAATCATATGAGCCATCGTGATGCTAACCGAGGAGGCTGTTCACAATCTTGTCGTTGGAAGTATGATCTGTATGAAATGCCCTTTGGCAGCGAGCGCCAATCCTTAAGGGGAGAGATTCCAGAGGAATATTCAATGTCTTCGGTAGATATGTGTATGATAGAGCATATACCAGATTTGATTGAAAATGGCGTTGATAGTCTTAAGATCGAAGGTCGGATGAAATCAATCCACTATGTTTCAACAGTTACCAATTGTTATAAAGCAGCGGTGGATGCTTACATGGAAAGTCCAGAAGCCTTCTATGCTATAAAAGATGATCTGATTGATGAACTGTGGAAGGTTGCTCAGCGAGAATTAGCAACTGGTTTTTATTATCATATCCCAAGTGAAAATGAGCAGCTTTTTGGAGCTCGGCGCAAAATTCCGCAATACAAATTTGTCGCTGAAGTGGTTGATTTTGACCAAGCAGCGATGCGGGCAACCATCCGTCAACGAAATGTTATTGTTGAAGGTGATAGGGTTGAATTTTACGGACCAGGTTTTCGTCACTTTGAGACAACTATTCACAACTTAAAGGATGCAGATGGGCAGGCCATTAAGCGAGCACCCAATCCTATGGAATTACTATCCATTGATGTCCCTCAGGCTGTTAAACCTGGTGATATGATCCGTGCCTGCAAAGAAGGCTTGGTGGACCTTTATCGTAAAGATAGCACGAGTCAAACGGTCCGTGCTTAAGAGCAAAGGATTTTAGGACAATAAGGTCTTAATATGAAAAAATCGTGATTAACGGACTCTCTAGCATACAAAATAGTCATAAAAAATGAACAAAGCAGCATTCTAGTGCATCGTCTCCTAAGAAAAAAGTTAGATTTTGTGTCTAACTTTTGGGGGGGTGGTGCATTTGTGTCTAACTTTTTTTGAGGCTCAGTTCACATCAAAAGAAAGGCTGCTGCTTTTTTGTTTGAGGTTGAACCTTTATCCCCGATGCTTTTAAGGGGTGTTACTGGTTTTCTTTGCTTTAGAGCAGACGCGTCATTACCATCCCTCCTTTTGATTAGAATTATAAAACTTGATTAGAGTTATAAAACGAAATAAAAAGGCCTTTAGTGGACTTAAAATGAGGTCGCTATTTTTATTATTTCTTGCTAAAATAAGGATAGTTTGAGAGAGTATTATCGAATATATAAGTAGGAGGAACTTATGTCAGAATTTACATTTTCTATTGAAGAACATCTACTCACCTTATCTGAAAGCGAAAAAGGTTGGACAAAAGAACTAAACCGTGTCTCTTTTAATGGTGCAGAGCCTAAGTGGGACATTCGAAGCTGGAGCCCTGACCATGCTAAGATGGGAAAAGGCATTACCTTAACCAATGACGAATTTGAACAATTAGTCAAAGCGTTGAAAAATAACTAGTTGTCAACAGTAGCTGTAGTGATGCTGTTAGCTTCAATTCAAGTATAGGCTAAAAACTAAAGCTAGGCGCTCAAAGAAGGCAAGGGCTGGTTTGATTTACTAAATTTACAGTTAGTTTCTATTACTGTTATTGTTTCGTAAAAGCCCTCTTGACCATAAGCCAAGAATGAAAAATGCTTTTGCTTTTTTACTAGCTATGCTAAAACAACGAACGAAAAAAAAGAAAGCATCTTATAGGAAGCTTTCTTTTTCAGTCTGGTTTGAGAGTTTACTTGTGTTTGATGCGATCTGCGTAACCGATAATGAATAGAACTAAGCCAAAGCTAAGGAATAACAGTTTGTTACTGATGAGGGCGTAGATGATAAAAATTAACCCTGACAGATAGGAGATATATTCTTTTTTCATCTCTAACTCCTTTCACCTCCTTATTATATCATAAAAGCTTAGCAATCACAGTTGACTTGACAGCAGGACAAATCATCAAGATACATCTGATTTGTTTGGTAGAAAGCTAAGCCGTGCTTATCAATTGGCAACTTTTCGCGTTGTGCAATTTCTCTAATGATGGGAGCAAACCGTTGTCGGAATTTATAGATATAACAGAAAATGGTTTCACCATGACGCAGGCTAGGTCCAATGAGGAAGCAATGTTGGTAGCGGGTTGATTCATCTTGTTCGGTGACCAATGGCAGTCCGTGCTGATCTTTTTCAAAGAGTTCTGCGCCAGCGATTTGATTAAAACTGGGTGCAAAATCGGTAGCTAAAATAGGTTGGTGTGAGCTTTTGGCAAGACTACCATCGCTAAATACAACCGTATAAGTGCCCTTAGAATAGGTGATTTCTTGGGCTGTTTTATGTTCGGTGATAAAGACACGACGCCCAGCTGCCTGAGCTTTGATGCTGGCTAAACGTTCTTTTGTGATGGGTGCCAGAGAGATACTAGGATCGGGTTTAGTGGTATTTTGTCCAAAATGATCAGTAAAAAGATGCACTTCGTTACCTAAGTAGGCAAGGTGTGTCAAAGCATCACAGGCACTCTCGTTGCCGCCAATAATTAAAAGGGCTGTTCTGACTTAACCTGGAAACTATCGACTTGACCATAATGCATCCCTAAATGGGCATTTTTAATACCGACTGAATTGGGGTTTTGAAATTCTCCTGTAGCCATAATCACATATTTTGCGCTATAGTGGCGGGTGTCTGTCTGGATTTGATAGTGGTCTGCTTGTTTCTCAATGGCTGTGACTGGGGTTTGGGTTTTGATTGGCAGTGTATAATGAGCAGCGACACGTTGTAGATAGTTAGCATACTCTGAACCAGATAAGTGTTCTTTTTCAAAGGTAAAAGCAGGGGATGTATCAGGAACTACGGCATTTAAATCTGGAAAGCCAAAACCATTTGTCGGGAAAGATGGGGGTGATAAAGCGGGTCGTTTTGGGCCATTTGGTAAAATTATCCCCAATTTGTCCTTGCTCTAAAATCAGAAAATCATTCAGATTAAATTGTCGAAGGGCTGCACCAAAACCAATTCCAGCAGCACCAGCACCAATAATCGCAATTGTGTAGTCTGTCATCTTTTCTCCTTGCTAAATCTACTAAAAATGCGTACAATACTTAATTGGTTAACTAATTTAGTGTAACAAATAAAAGAGAGGATGTAAAGTGGAGGCCACTGAAAAAGTCATCATAAAAGATGGCTTTTTCAGTGGCCTCAGCTATCGCTAGTGTCTTTTTTACTTGTCATTGTGCTTAGCAGTGCACTTAGTTATTGGGGAAGACAGTTTCTTACCAAAAAAGCGGCCGTCAATGATGCGGTTGATTCTGTTGCAATCAATGGCCTGGGTGGTTTCACCGGTAGTTTCCTAACAGCCTGCTGCCTACCACAACACTTCTTGGGACAGTGTTTAGCTCTTTTGCTGACCATCGGTTTAGCTTTTATTGTTTCGTATAGTCTATGCTTTTTGATTGGTCAAAGGTAGTCAAGCAAAAATGCAGTAGTAAGATCGCTTTGGCAAAAAAGGTAAACAATTAGAGCCGTTGTGACTAATTCTTTACTGGGCTACCGTCAAACTATTTTTAATTGCAAGGAATCACATATTTTGACCAATGATACAAAAGGAGCGGGCTTGTTTATGAGCGCGCTCCTTTTAGATGCTAGATGTCTTGATTTTTGTGCTGTAGGTCTGTCAATTGATCTCTAAAAAGTGGTGAAGGTGACTTGGTTTATTTATCGGTAAGTCGACCCTGATCGACAACGAGCTGACCAGTTTTGTAGACCTGATGAATAAGATTGGTGGCAAAGAAGTAGAAGCAATAGTCAATATTTGGGGCGTCAAAGATACTGATGTCTGCCTCTTTTCCTTTGTCAAAATTACCAACGGTTTCTTGTCGATTGACAGAATATGCAGCATTTATAGTGACAGCATTTAGGACTTCAATTGGCGTTAAGTGCATCATAAAGCACCCTAGTTGCATGACAAATTGCATATTTGCAGTTGGACAAGAACCGGGATTGCTGTCGGTTGATAGGGTAATAGCCATGCCTTTTTCAATCATTTTACGGGCTGGAGCATAGGTATCTTCCATAAGACTAAAGGTTGTGGCAGGCAATAGATTACCAATTACATGAGCTTTGCTTAATTCTTCCATACCTTGGTCAGTGGCCATCATCAGGTGTTCAGCACTAGTGGTTTGTAATTCAGCGGCCACCTCAACACCACCGATTGATGCAATTTCATCGGCATGAATGCGCAGTTTAAAGCCCAATTTTTTGGCTTTTTCTAAGAGATAACGTGATTCATCAGCTGTAAAAACGCCTTTTTCGCAAAAAATATCGCAAAATTCCGCTAAGTTCTGGCCTTTAACGAGTGGAAGCATATCATTAACAATCAAGTCCAAATACTCTTTCGAGCGTCCTTGATATTCTGGTGGAATAGCATGCGCAGCCATGAAGGTAGAAACAAGATCAATAGTATGATCCTTGTTTAAAGCTTGTGCTACCTCTAATTGTCGATATTCCGTATTCCAATCTAAACCATAGCCACTTTTGGCTTCAACAGTAGTGACACCGTGTAGGAGCATATAATCTAGCAATCGCTTGGTTTTATCATATAAGGTATCAAAATCTGCCTGACGGGTTGCGCGCACAGTGTTTAAAATCCCACCCCCTTGAGCAAGAATCTCAAGATAAGGGACACCATTTAATTTTTGGGCAAATTCGTGTTCACGACTCCCCCCATAGACAAGATGGGTGTGGCAATCAATGATACCTGGAGTTGCAATTTTACCATTGTAGGCTTTTATTTGTGTAGCCGGGCCAATCAGTTCATTGTCTGGCTGACCACTGCCGATGGCCAGAATTTTCCCATCTTTGATAGCGATGTAACCATCTTCAATGATGTCAGCTTCTCTCATTTCCGCCCCATACAGAGGATGTCCCAAATCATGAGGAGCAAAAATCTGATTGAAATGAACAAGAATTAAATCTGCAATCATATGTGACAACTCCTTTTTTTCTATTATTATATCTTAATCTGTCTAAATAGTAGGTCTTAAACGTCAAATTTAAGTCAAAAATGCTAGAGGATTACAACTAGGCACCTTAAAATCATTTTTTTATAAAATTTGACAATTAATCGGCGATGACTGCCTAAACTATGGGTGAAAATAATGGCATCGTAGAGATGGTGACAGGAGGACTTGCTATGACTCATTATAGTGAAGCTGAGATTGCAGCAGCAATGACAGTAAAATTGGATGATGTGTTACCTGAAAAAACTGTTTTTCAAGAAGGCATTCGGCGTGCACCTAATAGAGGTTTTCGTTTGACTCAAGAACAAACAAAAACAGCTCTAAAAAATGCACTGCGCTATGTCCCTAAAAAATATCACGCAGAAGTGATTCCTGAATTTCTCGAAGAATTAAAAACTCGTGGCCGCATTTATGGTTACCGTTTTCGCCCTAAAGAACGCATCTATGGTAAGCCAATTGATGAGTATAAGGGGAATTGCACAGCAGCAAAGGCGATGCAAGTGATGATTGACAATAACCTAAGCTTTGAAATTGCCCTTTATCCCTATGAATTAGTTACCTATGGGGAAACAGGTTCTGTTTGTGCCAATTGGATGCAGTACAATCTGATTAAAAAATACCTTGAAGTGATGACTGAGGAACAGACCCTAGTCGTGGAATCAGGGCATCCTCTTGGGCTTTTTAAATCTAAACCAGAAGCTCCCCGTGTGGTTATCACTAATGGCCTGCTCGTTGGAGAATATGACAACATGAAGGACTGGGAAATTGCTGAAGAAATGGGTGTTACCAATTATGGTCAAATGACAGCAGGTGGTTGGATGTACATTGGCCCACAAGGGATTGTGCATGGAACCTTTAACACTCTGTTGAATGCTGGCCGGCTCAAATTAGGTATTGCAGATGATGGTGATTTAACCGGCAAACTCTTTATTTCTTCAGGACTTGGTGGTATGAGTGGAGCGCAGGGGAAGGCAGGAGAAATTGCTAAAGCAGTAGCTATCATTGCTGAAGTAGATGCATCACGGATTGAAACCAGGCATTCCCAAGGTTGGGTGAGTCAAGTAACCGAATCTGTGGAAGAAGCAGTCGCTCTTGCCCAAGAGGCTCAAGCGGCCAAACAATCCACTTCAATTGCCTATCATGGTAATATTGTTGACTTACTCGAATATGTCAATGATCATGACATCCCAGTGGATTTACTGTCAGATCAAACTTCCTGCCATAATGTCTATGATGGTGGCTATTGTCCAGTAGGCATTAGTTTTGCTGAGCGAACTCACTTGCTTGCCAAAGACAAGGAGCACTTTTGCCAATTGGTGGATCAAACCTTGCAACGCCATTTCCAAGCCATTAAAGCCTTGACAGCAAAAGGAACTTATTTTTTTGATTATGGCAATGCTTTTATGAAGGCTGTTTATGATTCAGGAATTACAGAAATTTCAAAGAATGGTATTGATGATAAGGATGGTTTTATCTGGCCTTCTTATGTAGAAGATATTATGGGACCAATGCTTTTTGACTATGGCTATGGCCCATTTCGCTGGTGTTGCTTGAGTGGTAACCATGATGATTTGGTGGCTACAGATAAGGCTGCGATGGCTGTTATTAATCCTAATCGTCGCTATCAAGACCGGGATAACTATAATTGGATTCGTGATGCTGAGAAAAATCAGCTGGTAGTTGGTACCCAAGCTCGCATTCTCTATCAAGATTGTATGGGTCGGGTTAATATCGCGCTTAAATTTAATGAGTTGGTTCGTCAAGGTAAGATTGGTCCGGTCATGATTGGACGAGATCACCATGATGTCTCAGGGACAGATTCTCCATTTAGAGAAACCTCAAATATTAAGGATGGTTCCAATGTTTGTGCAGATATGGCGGTTCAATGCTATGCAGGAAATGCTGCGCGTGGTATGAGCTTGGTGGCTCTCCATAATGGTGGTGGTACAGGGATTGGAAAAGCCATTAATGGTGGTTTTGGCTTAGTCCTTGATGGCAGTAAACGAATTGATGAGATTATTAAATCGGCGATTGCTTGGGATACCATGGGAGGTGTTGCTCGTCGTAACTGGGCTCGCAATGAACACGCTATTGAAACTGCTATTGAATATAATAAATTACGAGAAGGAAGCGACCACATTACTATCCCCTATCTAACAGATGAAGCACTTGTAGAAGCTTCTGTTCAAAAATTATTTGATGAGTAGGTGATTTGCCTAGTTTTGATCAAGAGTAGTCTGCCCTAGCTTTTTATCAGTTCATCGTAGCTAGGCTCAGGGTGACATCTCTGTTTAGTGACAGTGCAAAGCTTTTTAGCAGGCTACTTTTTGACCAATCTTGTGATGTAAAAAAAGCTTTTAAGGAGAAAAAATTATGGCAAAAATTGTAGAATGTATTCCCAATTTTTCAGAAGGACGGAATCAAGAGGTCATTGATGGGTTAGTTGCAGTAGCAAAAAGTATTCCAGGTGTCACACTCCTTGATTACTCATCGGATGCGAGTCATAATCGTAGCGTCTTTACTCTAGTTGGAGATGAAAAGAGTATTCAAGAGGTAGCTTTTCAGCTAGTAAAATATGCCTCTGAACATATTGATATGACGAAGCACGAAGGTGAACATCCTCGAATGGGGGCAACCGATGTCTGTCCATTTGTGCCCATCAAATCCATTACCATGCAAGAATGTATTGACATTTCTAAGCAAGTTGCTCAACGTATTAATAAGGAGTTGCATATTCCTATCTTTTTGTATGAAGCCTCTGCTAGTCGGCCAGAACGTCAAAATCTTGCTAAAGTACGGAAAGGTCAATTTGAAGGAATGCCTAAAAAGCTGCAAGAAGAGGATTGGGCTCCAGATTATGGCGATCGTAGCATTCATCCCACAGCTGGTGTGACTGCGGTAGGCGCAAGAATGCCTTTGGTTGCTTTTAATGTGAATCTAGATACAGACAATGTTGAGATTGCTAAAAAGATAGCAAAAATATTGCGAGGATCAAGTGGTGGGTACAAATACTGCAAGGCTATAGGTTTAATGCTAGAAGACCGCAAGATTGCTCAAGTTTCTATGAATATGGTGAATTTTGAAAAATGTTCCCTGTATCGAACGTTTGAAACCATAAAATTTGAGGCTCGTCGTTATGGGGTTGCTATCCTTGGCTCAGAAGTCATTGGCTTAGCACCAGCTAAAGCTTTGGTTGATTGTGCGGAATATTATTTGCAGGTTGAAGCGTTTGATTACCACAAACAAATACTTGAAAATCATCTACTAGATTAAAAGGAGCAGTTCGATGAAATTGGTTGAATTAACTATAAGCGATTTTGCAGAAATGCTCGGCTCAGACGCCCCAGCTCCTGGCGGTGGTTCGGCTGCGGCTCTTTCTGCTGCAAGCGGCATTGCCTTAACCAAAATGGTTTGTGAATTGACACTGGGTAAGAAGAAATATGAAGCAGTGCAAGATTTGGTGGTTGCGATTCACAAAGATAGTCAAAGGCTGCAACAAGACTTACTGGCAGCGATTGATAAAGATACTCAAGCCTTTAATTTAGTTTCTGCTGTGTTTGAGCTACCTAAAGCGACCAATGAGCAAAAGGCAGCTCGCCAAAAAGCTATGCAAGAGGCTCTACAAGAAGCAACTAAGTCACCTTTTGAGATGATGAGCAAAATTGTTGAAGCAATTGAGGTTACCAATCGAGCCGTTGGCCATTCCAATACTAATGCAGCTAGCGATTTGGGTGTGGCGGCCTTAAATCTCAAGGCAGGACTTCAAGGCGCTTGGTTAAACGTTTTGATTAATCTAGCTGCTATTAAGGATGCGGCTTTTGTTGCACAATATAAGAGCCAAGCTCAGGCTTTGCTAGATCAAGGAAGCCAACTTGCAGATAAGATTTATCAAGAAATTGAAAACAATTTATAAATAGTGATGAAAAGGAGACATTATGGTTCAATCAGATATTGAAATTGCAAACTCCGTGCCCATGAAACCAATCCTTGAAGTTGCTAAGTCTATCGGCATTGCAGAAGATGATTTAACGCTTTATGGAAACTATAAAGCCAAAATTGATGCCAGACGCTTAGCAAGGCTAGATAAGCAAAAAGACGGCAAACTCATTCTCGTCACAGCCATCTCACCAACACCAGCAGGTGAAGGTAAGACCACTACCTCTGTTGGCTTGGTAGATGCACTCACTCACATTGGCAAAAAAGCTGTCATTGCTTTACGTGAGCCTTCCTTAGGTCCCGTCTTTGGTGTGAAAGGCGGTGCTGCTGGGGGAGGCTATGCCCAGGTAGTACCAATGGAAGATATTAACCTGCATTTTACGGGTGATTTTCATGCGATTGGTGCGGCTAATAATCTCTTAGCTGCTTTAATTGATAACCATATTCACCATGGCAATACACTTAGGATTGATAGCCGCCGGATAACCTGGAAACGTGTTGTGGATATGAATGATCGCCAATTACGGCATATTGTAGATGGTCTGCAAGGTAAGGTTAATGGTGTACCTCGAGAAGACGGCTATGACATCACTGTCGCCTCAGAAATTATGGCCATCCTTTGCTTAGCCACTTCCATATCAGATTTAAAGGCACGACTTGAGAAAATCATCATCGGTTATAATGACCAAGGGGTTCCAGTTACAGCTGGAGATTTAAAAGCTGCGGGTGCCATGGCTGCGCTTTTAAAAGATGCTATTCATCCTAACTTAGTACAAACTCTAGAGCATACTCCAGCAATCATCCATGGCGGCCCCTTTGCCAATATTGCCCATGGTTGTAACAGTGTTTTAGCCACCAAATTAGCCCTGAAATATGCCGATTATGCCGTTACAGAAGCTGGCTTTGGGGCAGACCTTGGGGCAGAAAAATTTATTGACATCAAATGTCGGCTTGCAGGCCTTCGCCCAGCAGCAGTGGTGTTAGTGGCTACAATTCGGGCCCTAAAGATGCATGGTGGCGTGGCAAAAGCAGATCTGGGTGCTGAAAATGTTCAGGCTGTCTTAGCAGGCCTTCCTAATCTAGATAAGCATCTAGAAACGATTCAAGAAGTGTATGGCTTGCCAGTCCTTGTTGCTCTTAATAAATTCCCTTTAGATACCGATGCAGAACTGCAAGCTGTCTATGATGCCTGTGAAAAACGTCAAGTAGACGTTGTTATTTCAGATGTTTGGGCAAAAGGCGGAGCCGGTGGTCGAGAACTAGCAGAAAAAGTTGTTGCACTAGCCCAGAGAGATCATCATTTTAACTTTGTCTATCAAGAAGATGATAGCATTGAAACGAAACTTACTAAAATTGTGACTAAAGTCTATGGTGGCAAGGGCATTACCCTAACAGCTGCAGCCCGTAAAGAATTAAAGGCATTAGAAGAGCTTGGTTTTGGTCATTACCCTATTTGTATGGCCAAAACACAATATTCCTTTTCTGATGATCCTAAAAAACTTGGTGCACCAAAAGATTTTACTATCAAGATTACCAATCTTAAAGTTTCAGCAGGAGCAGGCTTCATTGTTGCCTTAACTGGAGCCATCATGACGATGCCAGGACTACCAAAACAACCAGCAAGTGAAAAAATTGATATTGATGATGCTGGCAATATCACAGGCCTTTTCTAAGTAAGACATAATTGTTACAATAGTTGTTCTAGTAACTGCAAACGCAATGATGACTAAGCGTCAATCGGTTCAAGAAACAAGGCTTAATAACGATCACGTGCACTTTGCTTAGTCTTTTGCTTTTGTCTAAGAGGTGTTTTAGGTATCCTGTACCAGCGGCTAGCTTTGGATTGCCGCTAGCATCCTTTAGTGTTTGATCAGCTGTTCATCCCATAACCTTAATGCTTGATTGGGCCATTAATTTTACTAGTTAATCGCCTCTTAAAACTGCTTGCGCCATGATTGCCTCCTTTCTTATTTGGAAGAATAAAATGAAATAGCAAGCATGGTAAAGGCAGGGATGATAAATTAAGGTATAATAATTATTATGGTTAGTTATGAGCCTTGGCCAGTAACTTTCATCCTATTTGTAGTGGTTAGCCCCTGCAACCCATCCCTGCTTTTGTTTAATCCGTATGGCTATCTAGCAGCAGCTAAAAAGCAATAGTCTAAGAAGCTAGTCTCATTGTAATAAGTAAGGAAAGCAGGATTTAAAGCATCATTTCCTTTAATGGCAAAGGCAGCAGCAATTCATTTGCTTTTGGGGTAGGATTAGCATTTAACAATGGGATTTGGCTGGTGTGCTTATGGGCTCTTTAAGGAGGAGCATGATTATGGATTCACAAAAAAGACGTGTAGCTGAAAGCGAAGACGCTAAATTCAGCTTGGGTGGCGCGACGCTCTATGGCATAAATGCGGTCATTGGCTCAGGGATTTTTCTACTTCCCCAAAGCATTTATAAGGGATTAGGACCGGCTTCGATTGCAGTCATGGCCGGAACGGCCATCCTTACCATTATGCTTGCGGTTTGTTTTGCTGAGGTTGCTGGCTACTTTGGTAAAAATGGCGGAGCTTTTCAATATTCCAAGCGAGCCTTTGGCGATTTTATTGGTTTTAATGTTGGTATTTTAGGCTGGGCCGTCACCATTTTTGCTTGGGCGGCAATGGCTGCTGGTTTTGCTAAAATGTTCATTATTACTTTTCCGACATTGGAAGGCTGGAATGTCCCCTTGAGTATCGGGTTAGTGATTTTGCTTTCTTTGATGAATATTGCTGGTTTAAAGACCTCAAAAATTTTAACGATTACAGCAACAATTGCTAAACTCATTCCGATTGTTGCCTTCTCAGCATGTACGCTTTTCTTTTTCAAAAATGGTCTTGGTAACTTTACCCCCTTTTTACAATTACAAGCTGGTGACCATTTATTTAGTGCGATTTCAGGTACAGCTGTTTATATTTTCTACGGTTTTATCGGTTTTGAAACACTTTCTATTGTTGCAGGAGAAATGCGAAATCCGCAAAAGAATGTCCCACGAGCTATTTTAACTTCAATCACAATTGTGTCCATTTTATACATGCTTATTATTGGTGGAACCATTGCTATGCTTGGGGGAGCCATCATGTCCACCAAGGCCCCAGTACAGGATGCCTTTGTCAAAATGATCGGTCCTGCTGGCGCTTGGCTCGTTTCAATTGGCGCCTTGATTTCTATCACCGGGCTTAATATGGGGGAGTCAATCATGGTTCCCCGTTACGGTGCTGCCATCGCAGATGAGGGCCTCCTACCTGCTTTTATTGCTAAGCAAAATAAAAATGCTGCTCCTACAGTGGCTATTGCCATTTCAAGCGGCATTGCAATTGTCTTATTGTTAACGGGGACCTTTGAAAAATTAGCCACGCTTAGTGTGGTCTTTCGCTTCTTCCAATATATTCCCACTGCACTAGCAGTTATCAAAATGCGGAAACTAGAACCAAAAGCCCAGCTTACTTTTCGCGTGCCCTTTGGTTCTGTCATCCCCATTGTCGCTGTTGTGATCAGTCTATTGATGATTATCGGTGATAATGTGATGAATGTGGTTTATGGTCTTATCGGGGTTGCTATCGCAAGTACGATTTATTTCTTTATGCATGGGCGTAAGGACTCTTCTCGGAAGGTCCGCCATCATGACGTTCAATAGGAGGAAAAGATTATGTCAGAAATGATTACTTTAGACGGCAAAAGTTTAACACTAGAAGATGTCATAGCAGTAGCACGTAAAGGCGTCCACTGTCAAATCGCTGAATCAGCTGTATGTGATGTTAAGGCTTCTCGAAAAATTGTTGATGACATCGTTAATGAAAAACGGATTGTGTATGGGGTGACGACTGGCTTTGGCTCCCTTTGTAATGTCAGTATCTCTCCTGAGGACACCGTTCAACTCCAAGAAAATTTAATTCGGACCCACTCGAGTGGTTTTGGTGACCCGCTGCCAGAAGATGCTGTTCGGGCAATTATGCTTATTCGGATTAATTCTTTAGTTAAGGGCTATTCTGGTATTCGTTTGTCAACCATTGAAAAACTTTTGGAATTATTGAATAAGGGTGTGCATCCTTATATTCCAGAAAAAGGCTCCCTAGGAGCTTCTGGTGACCTGGCTCCTTTAGCCCATATGGTTTTACCAATGCTTGGCTTAGGTCAGGCCTACTATCAAGGCGAATTACTGTCTGGTCAAGCAGCACTTGAGCGAGCAGGTATTCAAAAGATTGCCTTGGCTGCTAAAGAAGGTCTGGCTTTGATTAATGGAACCACTGTCTTGACAGCGATCGGTGCTTTGGCAACCTATGATGGCATTCAATTATTGAAACTCTCAGATATTGCTGGGGCCTTATCCTTAGAAGTTCACAATGGTATTTCTAGTCCCTTTGATGACGATTTGCATACCATTCGACCACAAAGTGGTCAACTAGCAACAGCTCATAATATTCGTCATTTGTTAGAAGGTTCAGGCAATACAACTGTAGCAAGTCAACAGCGGGTACAAGATCCCTATACGCTTCGCTGTATACCACAGATTCATGGTGCAAGCAAAGATTCGATTGCCTATGTGAAAAGCAAAGTCGAAATCGAAATCAATGCTGTTACGGACAATCCAATTATCTGTAAAGATGGCAAGGTCATCTCAGGTGGTAATTTCCACGGGGAACCAATGGCTCAACCTTTTGATTTTTTAGGCATCGCCCTCTCAGAAATTGGTAATGTCTCTGAGCGTCGTGTTGAGCGGCTTGTTAATAGCCAGCTCAGCCATTTACCATCCTTTTTAGTCAAACACCCAGGTTTAAATTCAGGCTTTATGATTACCCAATATGCCTGTGCTGCCCTGGCTTCTGAAAATAAAATTTTGGCGCATCCAGCTAGTGTGGACTCGATACCGTCTTGTGAAAATCAAGAGGACTTTGTCAGCATGGGAACCACGGCTGCTCGTAAGGCAGGCCAAATTTTGCAAAACGCTCGCCGGATAGTTGCTACTGAGATAATGGCTGCCTGTCAGGCTTTGGATTTGAAGCCTGAAAATCATAGATTAGGCAAGGGAACCCAGCCTGCTTATGATATGATTCGTAAAAATATCAACTTTATTGCCTTTGATAAGGATATTGAAATCTACGAAGAGTTGAATAAGGCCTCAAAGGTTGTTGAAAGTGAGGAATTTCTAGCAAGTGTGGAACAAGCTGTCCAACTATCCATTCAGTATTAGTTTTCAACTATTTTTAAGGGTTTGCAGCTAAACCAACAAGTAACCTCATCACCCCATTACTAAGTTTTCGTATTTTAAAAGAGTTTGTCAGCTTATCGGCAAACTCTTCTTGTATAGTTATCTTTTTGCTTTGCTGCTGTGGGATTGACAAGGACTAACCAAGTTTTTATAATGTAGGTGCAAGCTCAGCCCATACAGCATCAGATAAAAGGAGTAAACATGAATTACCAAGAGTCACTGGCTTGGATCCATAGCCGCCTTAAGCAAGGTGAAAAGCCAGGCCTAAAACGTGTTAAGTGGTTACTGGAACAATTTGATAACCCTGAGCGCCATCTAGCAGCTGTTCATGCAGTCGGCACCAATGGCAAAGGCTCGACTGTTTCCTACCTTCAGCACATTTTCACTGCAAGTGGCTATAAAGTCGGCACCTTTACGTCACCATATATTGTGGAATTTAGAGAACGCATTGCCATTGATGGCCAGATGATGACTGAGCAAGAATTAATTGATTTGGTTAGTCAGGTTAAGCCAGTCGTCGAACGCTTGGATCAGGCAAAGCTCTATGCTCCCGCAACAGAATTTGAAATCATCACGGTGATGATGTTTTTGTACTTTACTCGTGTGCAGCCTGTGGCCATTGCCATTATTGAAGCAGGAGTCGGGGGAATGATGGATGCCACAAATGTCTTTCAGGCCTTGGCGGTTGTTTGCCCTTCTATCGGCTTAGATCATCAAGACCTCTTAGGTGAGAGCTATGTAGCAATTGCTAAGCAAAAAGCCGGCGTCTTAAAAAATGGTGAGCCGTTAATCTTGGCAGCAGACCGCCCAGATGTTCTTTTCGCTTTTAGAGCCAGTTGTCAAGCAAGTCATAGTCCTCTCTATCTTTTAGGGAGCGAGTTTACAATAAATCTCCATGAGCAAGGTTTTGATTTTCATTACCAGGAGGTCACTTTAGATAATCTCCATTTAGCTATGCTAGGTCAACATCAAAAGCGCAATGCCAGCCTTGCTATTATGACAGCGTTATTATTGCAAAAAGACTTTCCTCAAGTCAGTTTGACGCATATTCGCCAGGGCTTGGCAAGTAGCCAATGGGTAGGCCGGACAGAATTTATGGGACCAAACCTTATGCTAGATGGTGCCCATAATATGGAAAGCATTGCTGCACTGGTGGCTTTACTAGAGCAACAGTTTGCAGGAAAAAAGATCCATATTTTGGTTGCGGCTATTAAGAATAAGCCGATTGAGCCTATGCTGGCTGCCCTAAGTCACCTTGGACAGGTTACTGTCACGAGTTTTGACTTTCCAAAGAGTTTACCCTTATCTGCTTATCCTCAATCTTATCACCAAGTAGCACAGTTTCAGACTTGGCTTGCAGAGATTGATCCTAGTAGTGAGCAAGATTTTTATGTGATTACAGGCTCTTTATACTTTATTTCGCAAGTACGGGCGTATTTAACAAAATAGCAAGTAAAGCAACTGAACCAACTATTTAGAAAGGATTGACTGATGCTTGATCATTATTTTCCGATGACTGCTACCTATTATCAACGGGGCATTGACGATGACAATCTATACAATGCTAAATGGGGTATGGTTATCCAATTTCTTGATTTAAATAACCCTGATTTAGAACCACTTGAAGGCATTAACTTTGGCCTTATTGGTTTTAAGAGCGATAAAGGGGTCTATATTAACCATGGACGGGTCGGAGCAGTGGAAGGACCTGATGCTATTCGCAGTCAAATCGCTAAAATGCCCTGGCATCTCGGAAGGCATGTCACTGTCTTTGATTTGGGCAACATTGATGCGCCCAACCAATCTTTGGCAGAAATGCAGCTAAGCTTAGCCAAAGCCATCGAGCGGATGCGAGCGCTCAATATTCGTCCGATTGTCTTAGGCGGTGGTCACGGTACAGCCTATGGCCACTATCTAGGACTCAAAGCTTCCCTTCCTAAAAACCAGCCATTAGCTGTTATTAATATGGATGCCCATTTTGATTTACGCCCTTATGACCAAACCGGTCCTAATTCTGGCACGGGCTTTCGCCAAATGTTCGATGACAATGTGGCTCATCATGATATTTTTCCTTACTTAGTTTTAGGCATTCAAGAGCATAATAACAATCTATTTCTCTTTGACTTTGTTTCTAAGTCAAAAGGCATTTCCTTTTTAACGGGTCAAGATATGTATCAAATGGGCTACCAAAAAGTTTGTCAAATCGTTGATACTTTTTTAGAGAATCAAGCTTATGTGTATTTGACAATTGATATGGACTGCTTTGCTGTGGGCAGTGCCCCGGGTGTGAGTGCCATTCAGTCTTTGGGAGTAGATCCAAAACTGGCTTTAATGGTTTTACAGCATATTGTAGCCAGTGGCAAAGTCATTGGTTTTGATCTTGTTGAGGTCTCACCTCCACATGACATTGATCAGCACACAGCTAATTTGGCAGCCACCTATATTTTTTACCTGACACAAATCTTAGCCCAAATACATTAACATCGCTAAACAAGCTTAGGATTTTGTTATATCCCCAGAACGTTTTGGGACTTGCTGCTACGATAGGGGCAACACCAACGGTTTAGGACTTAGAATGATTCAAGTTACTGCTTTTTTTGGCCTAAACTTGACTTCTACCGACCCAAAGTTAAGTAAGAGCTAAACATGCTAGTGACTCTTACTTTTGCTGTTTCCTTTTAGGGGGGAGATGCCCTAGGCTTTTTTGGTGGTTTTGCTTGTTAATGCTTGCTTGCATTTTTCTAAGCGTTTGAGAAAATGGCAATCTCGATAAGGATTCAAGTGATTTTTTGCAATGTGGTAATAGGTACTAAAATCATCAGTCAAACAGCTCACCAAAGTGTCACACGTGATGTGATTGGTCTCAAGTTTATACTTGGTTAAGGCTAAAACATAGTAAATCATTCCCTTGTCACGTGGATTAGAGTAAAGGGAGATAAGTTCGTCTTTTTTGGCAAAGAGCTCACTGACAGCACCATAATCTCCCTGCTCACATTTTAGTAAGGTTAAGTACACTTCTAATTGCGCTTCTTTCCATGGAAAGCGCAGAGTTTTGAGGGCCTCTTTTGATTGCATAAAAATGTCAGCGGCCTTTGAAAAATTGCCCTGATAAAAATAGGAAATACCAAGACCGATGTAAAATGAGATAATAGATGGCTCACTAAGCTTATTATGGGTTAGCTGGATTGCTTTGCGCTGATAAACGATTGCTTGCTCAAAGCAGCCACGCATTTGCTGGATCTCAGCCAGGTAATCCAGAGCCGCGGCAATTTGAATGGGGTATTTGGATTGAAGTGACGTAGTCAGGCTAAAACAATCAATAGAGGCATTCAGCTGCTGAATAGCTTGATCAAGCTTGCCAATAATCAGATGGTACAAACCACTGAGTCGCAGATTAAGTGCGATAGCTTCGTGATTATTGGCCTGAGCAGCAGCCTCCAAGGCCAATTCTGTATAATATTTCATCTCAGGAATATTTTCTACTTGGATGCAATAATAAATTAATTGCCTATAGCCTTCTAATAAGTAAGAGGTGTGATGCAAATCTGTGGCTACAGCAATGACTTTTTGAATATTAGCAATCCCCTTTTCATACTGGCCAATCCGAATGTGATAACAGCCTTCCAGATAGAGAAAACGTAGCTGTAAACCTTGAAAATCCTTGCTTTGTTCATAACGTTTTTCTAAGTCTTGCAATTGCTTTTGAAGGGCAGCAAGCTCTTGTTGAATAGAAGGGGTCCCTTGATCAGATTGGGGGTAGTGGTCCAAGATTTGTGAATAAATAGGAAATAACTCATGATGTAAATGCAAGCGAGCTTCGATAAAATCCAGCTGATAGCTTAAAGCTTTAATCGGCTGCTTAGCTTGCCGGTAATGATAAGCAATGTCTTCAAATGCTATTGATGGCTGAGCAAAAAAGCTGAGATTGCTTTCTAGGGCTTGGGCAATCTGCGCGTGCAGCATGCGCTTTTTAGCAAGAGATAATTTTTCATAGCAATAAATACCAAAGAGTCGCTGATGAAAGCAGACGGTGATATTATCGTGCAGACATTCTTCAATGATGAGATGGTGACGCGATAAGCTCTCTACTAGATTGATGGTTTCTTCTAAAGACAAAGTCAGTAGTTGCGCTAGCAATCCAATCGGGGCAGGCTTACGGCAACAGGCCAAATAGTGAAGAAGAGCTTCTTCATGGCTGTTGATAACATCTATTTTCAAGGCAAATTTAGCTTTAATTGCAGGCGTCAGGGGTGAAAAGTGCTTATCAGTGGCCAATTGCGCAGCATATTCAGTTAGAAAGAAGGGATTGCCCTCACTCAATTCATAAGCTTGGATGAAAGTATCTTGAGCTAAAGAAAGGTGATCTAATTTCTGATGAAGGTATTGCAGGCTTTCAGTTTGCGTCAATGGTTGTAGGGTAATAATATCAGCCTGTTTATGGTAGATTAGCTGATTGAGGAACTGCTCTAGGTGAGGTGTTGTGCTAAGATGCTTGGTCAAGACAAAGGCCACAGGATACTCACTGAGTTGTTGAATCATGGTGTGGAGTACGTAAATACTGTCTTGCTCCAGCCAGTGAATGTCTTCAATAAGCAGGACAAGAGGTTTTTGCTGAGCAATACGCTTACTAATAGTGACAATCACATGGGTAATAGCTTTGCAGTCCATTGGCTTAGACAAGGCTTTTGCTTGTTGAGTGAGGGTATCTAGCGGATACAAATCGAAGAAAAAGCTTTGCATAAGAGCCTGCCACTGATTGGTGGACATTAATTGATGTTGAATCGCCAAATCACCAAGGCCATCTAAAAGGTTTTCATAGAGGGTACGAGCTGTATCATCTGATTGATGGTCACACTCAGTAGTTACCATTTGGAAATGCTTGGTTTGATTGGCGAGAACTTGCCTGGTTACAGTTCGCTTACCAATACCCGTGCCCCCAACAAGTACAATGGTGTGCGCACGTTGACTATTATAGACAGAATCAAAAAAGGCCTCTAGCTGTTTAATTTCCGTCACCCGACCAAAAAAGTGATTGGTATTACGTAAGAACTGTTTCACCTTACGCTGATTGCGATCTTTGGCAACCACCTCATCATAAATTTGCTGTGATGCGTCACTTGGGCTAATTCCTAGTTCTTTATCTAAGAGATTGACTAAGCGATAGTAGGTTTCAATTACTTTGCCATAACGGTGATGTTTTTGATAAAGTGACATTAATAATTGATAATTTTTTTCTTCAAATTCATCAATAGCCATTAACTGAAACAAAATAGCCTCAATCTCTTCTACCGATGCCGTCTCCATCATTTGGTCAAGTTTTTGATAGGAGGTTTTGATGTATAACTGTTCAAAATAAGTCCGCATTTTGCTGAGCCACAAATCAAACGTTTCATTTGATTTTAAATAAAACCCTTTAAGAAATTCACCCTGATAGAGGGATAGATTAGCAACGGGATCAGCTAGGAAAGGCCCCACATCACTAGAAATCGGCAAAGCGGGATTTAAGGTTAAGATAGAGCGACTCGGAGCAATTACATAGTCGGCACCCAAAATTTTATTGACCTGGTAAATGGTATTACGCAAATTTTTCTTTGCTGTTTGGTTGTCCTTATCCTCCCATAACATACCAGCAATTTCATCACGGTTGACAGACTCGTTGATGACAAGATAGTAGAGGAGGGCGTTAATTTTTGAAAAGGTGAAGAAGACTTCACGCTCTCCTTGGCAAATGGATGGTTGTCCAAATAAAGTAAGTCTTAAGTCAGCTACCATGTGAAAGCGCCTCCAATCCTTTGTTAACCTAACTATACTCTAAAACAAAGCAGAATGCAACTCAGCAGAGGATGTCCTTAACCTACTTACTGTACCGCTTTAGATTTCCATCTGGTCCAAAAGAAGGACTAGGTCAGATTAGGAGCTGATGGGATGGTACTTTAGGCTAGCAAATTCCTATGGCCAGGAATGTCAAGGGATGTCAAGTTAGTATTAGCGCAGGATATGTTAAATGAAGCTTATTCGCCTATTAGATGCTTCAAGAAATGCTCATGCAAGTATCGGGCAATTTTAAGCAAGAAGCTCTAAACGACAAACAGCTGGACCAGATGGTCCAGCTGTGCTATGTTATTTCATGGTTGGAAAGAGTAAAACATCACGGATTGTTGTGGTATCTGTTAATAGCATACAAAGGCGATCAATACCAATGCCTAGTCCGCCTGTTGGTGGCATACCATATTCCAAAGCTTCGATGTAGTCGTAATCAATACCGGTAGCTTCATCATCACCTAATTCTTTGGCCTTAGCCTGCGCTTCAAAGCGTGCCAACTGATCAATCGGATCATTCAATTCCGTAAAGGCATTTGCGTATTCTTTAGTCACAATGAAGAGCTCAAAACGGTCTGTGAAGCGGTCATCTTCGGCATTTTTCTTTGCCAGTGGTGAGACTTCTACGGGATGTCCAAAGACAAAGGTAGGTTGGATTAAAGTTTCTTCGACAAATTCTTCAAAGAAGGCATTAATAATGTGCCCCACACTTGTAAAGTGCTTTTCAAGTGGGACATGCTTTTCTTGGGCTAGGGCTTTAGCTTCCTCAAAAGTCATCCGTGGCCAGAAATCAACCCCGGTTACTTCCTTAATGGCATCAACAATGTGAACTCGCTTAAAGGGTTGATTAATCAGGATCTCTTGTCCTTGATATTGAATTGGCCCATCGCCTTTAACAGCTTTAGCGACATGCTGGATAATTCCTTCTGTTAAGTTCATAATGTCTTGGAAATCAGCATAGGCCTGATAAACTTCAATTGAGGTAAATTCAGGATTGTGGGTAGCATCCATGCCTTCATTGCGAAAAATTCGGCCAATTTCATAGACGCGTTCCATACCCCCTACAATCAAGCGTTTCAAGTGCAACTCTGTGGCAATGCGCAAGACCATATCCATATCCTGTGCATTATGATGGGTCATAAATGGCCGCGCAGCTGCCCCACCAGCTTCGTTGTGGAGAACGGGTGTTTCTACCTCTAAAAAGCCCTGCTCATCTAGGTAGCGGCGCATATCTGAAATCATTTTTGAACGGGTAACAAAACGCTCAAAGCTAGCGCGATTAGAAATGAGGTCTAAATGACGTTTACGGTAAATGGTTTCAATGTCTGAAAGTCCATGGAATTTTTCTGGTAAGGGACGAAGGGCTTTTGATAAATGGGTTAGCTTGGTTGCTTTGATGGATAATTCCCCCATATCTGTTCGCATAACTTCTCCCTCAACTCCCAAGAAGTCACCTAAATCAGCCTTTTTAAAGATGTCATAGTTGTCTTCACCAACGGCATCTTTGCGAACATAAATTTGGATTTGTCCATCGCGGTCTTGAATGTGGGCAAAGCCAACTTTTCCTTTGCCTCGTTTAGTCATTAGACGGCCGGCAATGACAGCTGTTTGATTCAGATCGTGTAACTCTTCTTTAGATTTGTCAGCAAATTGGTCTTTTAATTGAGCAGAATTGGCAGTACGTTCAAAACGTTTACCAAACGGATCAATTCCCTTTTCAGCCAGCGCTGCCATCTTTTCGCGTCGCACAAGTTGTTGATCGTTTAGTTCTTCGATGTGTTCGTTAGACATGTTTTCCTCCAATAGATATTCTTCCTTATTGTATCACAAAAGCCTTGAGAAAACACCATATTTCCACGTTTTTTAGGGGAATTGCAGAGCTTCTCAGCCGCTGTTTGAAAATGCTCCTAGAAAATAGTATAATAGTCAAAAAAAAGGAAGAAAAAGAAAAGAGAGCCATGATTACAGCTATTGTTTTTGATGTTGATGATACCATCTATGATCAGCAGGCACCTTATCGGATTGCTATGGAAAAATGCTTTCCTGATTTTAATATGGCATCCATCAATCAGGCCTATATTCGTTTTCGTCATTATTCCGATATTGGTTTTCCAAGAGTCATGGCTGGGGAGTGGACGACAGAGTATTTTCGCTTTTGGCGTTGCAAAGAAACCCTTTTAGAATTTGGCTATCAAGCTATTGATGAAGCTACAGGTGCCCATTTCCAAGACATTTATGAGCATGCCTTAGATAATATTACCATGCTAGATGAGATGCGGATGACGCTGGATTTTCTCAAATCTAAAAATGTACCCATGGGGATCATCACCAATGGCCCTACCGAACACCAATTAAAAAAGGTCAAAAAGCTCGGTCTTTATGATTATGTCGACCCTAAACGGGTCATTGTCAGTCAAGCTACCGGCTTTCAAAAACCTGAAAAAGAGATTTTCAACCTGGCAGCTGAGCAATTTGACATGAATCCTGCCACCACACTGTATGTCGGTGATTCCTATGATAATGATGTTATGGGTGCCCACAATGGCGGTTGGCATGCCATGTGGTTTAACCACCGTGGTCGTAGCTTAAAACCTGGGATTAAACCAGTGTACGATGTCGCTATTGATAACTTTGAGCAGCTCTATGGGGCAGTGAAAGTTCTCTTTGACCTACCCGACAATAAATTTATTTTTGATGTTAATGATCAAAAGAATCCTATCTTGACTTTAGGACTTAATAACGGCTTAATGATGGCCGCTGAACGCCTTTTAGAAAGCAATATGAGCATTGATAAGGTGGTTATTCTCTTACGCCTCAATAAAAAACAAGAAAAGGTCCTACGCATGAAATATGGACGCTAAAAAATAGACGCTATCCTGTCTTGAGGGAGAATCCCTAGATGAGAGGATAGCGTTTTTGGGTTCATTGTCAGTCACTACAGTTGACAGCGAACCTTTATACTTAAGTTTTCTAGATAATCTCGAACCTGGATTATCTAGAAAGTTCGAGGTTATTGCTTTTCTAAAGGACTAATTAAACAAAATTTACGTGAATGCTTAATAGTTTTTGAATTCGGCCTTGTAGCTAGGGTATGAAGCTGCTAAAGAATCATTTTGTTTAATACCTGCGACAAATGGTAGTTTATCCCATTTGTCCTTGTAACCATCTTTTAACCTAGTGGTAAAAGTCCAAGTTCGTTTTTGGCCAAAATAGACACGTTCATTACGACCATAGGTATCAACCAGGACATAAGCAAAGCCTCCCTCATTACGAGTTTTGGTTAGCTTGTCTAATGAGTTACTCCATCCGGTGTAACCCGGGAATTTGTCCCATTCGCGGTTAAATTGGTCTTTTTGCGTCTTCCAATCATAACTCCATGGAGTGCTAGTGATGGTACGGGTTATCGTTAGACCCCACCATTCATCATCAACAAGTATTGAATCTGGTTTTTCAACGCCTTCTGGCAGAAAGACTGAAAAGTCAGGGGAAACCCAATTTTCTTTGGCTGAGTTAAAATATACTGTCCATTCGATACTGTTTTTGTCTTCAGATAATTTTTTAGTATAGTCAACATAGTTATCAACGTAGTAATTTCCCTGCCAGTAAAGATGCACTTTGCCGTACTCATCAATATTATCATGCGCACTTACATTTGTCGTTGATGAAATGAATAGGGCACTTAAAGTTGCAGCAGCTACAGCGAAGCCTATGAATTTTTTAGGTAAAACGGTGCGTCTCATAATATGTCTTTCCTTTTCATGCTTTGAATAATTGTTAACAATTAGGTAAAAGGCAAGCTTGTTTTCTTAGTTAGTGGAAATCTTATCAAGTAACACCTTAATTATATTAGTTGACAAGAGCCACGTCAATATATTTTATAATTTTAAATTAATTTAAATAAAATATTATGAACTTTTTGAGAATAAAATGGCTGTTTAAATAATATTTTGATGAGATAAAAATGAGCATAGTCGATTAAGGTAAGGCTTTTGGCTTGGTACAAGAGATAGAGTAAAAAAACACCTGCAAAAGCGACTTGCTAAATAGCAGCAGTCTTTTTGCAGGTGTCAAGTGGGTTGCGTTAGAAAGGCGTAGTGCTCTTCTTATGCCCTACCTAAAGTGGCTTCGCGACCAAAGACAAATCGATATTGTGGTCCTGTGTTGGAGTTGTTAGCAGAACGTCTTTGGCGAAGGTGAGTGGCTTGTGGTTGTCTTTGACTAGTGTAAGCAGATGGGCTTGTGCTCCGGTAGTTAGCCTGGACGGGCTGGCTATAGTTGGATATTCTGTAAGGATGCCTTCCGTTGTAGTAGGTTGGCCTTGGATAATCGTGATAATCCTCATCTGAAATCTGGTAATCTACATTCCACAGGTGGGTCTGCTTCATAAAGTTATTCCCGCGCAGAGTATAGGTATGGTTCTTGTTAGTTTGGTCAATAGTATCATTCCAGGTTAAATCAACATGGTAATACTTATCACCGACTTTGACAATGTTCCAGGCATGCAGACTGGACTTACCACCAGCAGGGTCGCCATAACCTTGGATATAGTAGACATCAAGTCCGGCTAGGCGTCCCATATCCTTAAAGAGTTGGGCATAGGCCTGGCAGACGGCTTCCTTATCCTTGAGGAAGGCATAGGGCGTTTGCACGGAAATACCTGTGACAGTATGCCCGCCAACCTTACCTACCGCATAGTGATAGTTGGTCATGATATAGTCTTGAATCTTATCTATTTTTTCTACTTCGGAATCAGAAGCATGAATATTTTTGTGGGTCCAATCCCTGAGATGCCTATCGTACTCCTGATACTGTGCATCGGTCATGTAGTAGTCTGGCATCAGGGTAATATTCAGATCATCACGATCATAGTAGAACTGTACTTGAAATTTAAAACCTGAAGTTACTCCGCGTGTATTAGGCATCACAGCCAGCTTTTCTTTGATAAAGCGAGAAATGGCTGCAGAGAGGTTAGTGTCTGCATATCGCTGCTCTGTTAGCCCTGTTAAATCCGAACGTTTTATGTGGAAAACAATCTCTTTGGCCCGTTGGTAATGGGCCAGGTCAGACTTTTCTTGCAGTGTTTTTAAATCGCTAATATTTGATAGATCTACTCGCCCATTTGTAGGGGCAGTAGCCTCATAACGGTTTGGCTTACTGTGGTCTAGGCCTTCATTGCGCATTTCATGCCACAGGGGAACATTTCCCGGTGCTGGCACTTGACGTTTTTGACGTCGGGAGCCAGCACCAGAATCAGAACCAGCGCGATAGGCTCTCGGTTCTGGCTTATACGCAGCCTTGTCCCGCTCGATTTGGTTAATCTGAGCTTCAATTTTCGTTTGTTGGCTTTGTAAGTCGGCAAGTGGAGTTGTAAAAGGATAAGTACGTAATTGCTGGTTTAGCTGCTCAATATAACTATTCGTAGTTTGAAGATTGCTGTTAAGTTCTACACTACCGTACTGAAGAGCTCGTCGTTCAGCATCGAGTTGGTCTAATCTGTTTAAAGTTTCTTGATTGCTAGTGATAAAGTCCTGGCTGGCTTGGTAGCTGGCTAGGCGATTGTTATAACCAGCTACCGTAGCTTTCAGGTTTTCAATTGCGTAATTACCCCCGACAACAGGGTTTTCTCTAACTAGTACTTGAAAGCGGTTATTGAGCTCCTGCCATTTTTGGCTCAGACTACGTAATTCTGAATCACTAGCTTGCCTGGTCGCGTCATAGCTTGCTTTTAACTGCTTGTAGATGGCAATCAACTGTTCATGTTGTCTTGCTAATTGATCGTACTCCTTTTGATAGAAATCATACTTATGGCTTCTATAACTATCTTCGCCCACTGTCCGATATTGGGGCTGCCTAGTATCATAGTTTCTAGGAGGATAGTGGTAGTAGGAGTTAGTGTAGCTATCTCCTTGACGACTGGGATAAGTGTAAGTATCTTCTGCCTGAACAGATAAGCTTGTTAGGCTCAACAGGCCTGCTATCAAAGCAAGATAGGATCCTATGGTTTTTCTTTTCAAGTAAAAATCTCCTTATGGCACAATGATTGCTCTTAAAGACAACGACGTGATTAGGTTTTATCAAAAAATTAATCGTTAACTCATTTAATTATAATAAAACTTATCAAAAAAACAAGAGAGCCCCAGCAGCCGGATCACTCATTTCAATCCAGGCTGATTTTTGGGTGGCCTAGTCAGGTGAAGCTCTCTTGTGCCTATAGTAAACCTCTAAATGTTGGGTCTGCTTTCTTTTTCTAAGTGTGCCACATCTAGCCTAATAGAATTAGCCTGATACTCAAATGCTAATAGATACAAATTGGATTTGCCAATAAGAAAGGTAGAAGGGCTCTGCTTGCAGCCAAAGTTTGTGCTAAACAGCTATCCCAAACTTAGCTGTTTAGTGAATGTCAATTTAGGCCTTGCTGGCTTGCTGCATTGAGGTAGTTTTTATCATTCCAAGTGAGACAATGAAAGGATTTAAAATCATTTGTTTCAAGGATCGTTAAACTAGCATTGTCAAGTCCGCCGTTAGCCCGAAGTAAGGCTGGTTCATAGCCCAACAGCGAGCGGATGGAGGCAGTCAAATTAGCTCCGTGTCCGACAAATAAGACATGTTGGTAATGCTTATCCTTGAGTGAGTCGACTAATTCACAAACACGGTGGGTAGTTTGATAGATTGATTCTGCCTCGAATTGCCCAGCATTAAAACGGGCTAGGTTGTGTCGAAAAGCATCCATTTGGTGCGGGTAAATAGCATTCATAGTAGCAATTTTTGCTCCCTCCAGTTTGCCCAGGCCCCATTCTCTCAATGCTTTGGTTTGTGTAATTTCCAGGTCTTGCTCGCAAGCAGCCAACAGCAGCTGTGCAGTTTCGTAAGCGCGTTTGAGATCACTTGAGTAGACCGCATCAAAAGGGACGTCCTTAAGTGCTATACCCAGCTGACGAATTTCCTCATAGGATTCTGGTAGCAAGGGTGAGTCGGCTCCGCCACCTTGAAAGCGTCCCTCAACATTCCACTGCGTTTTTCCATGTCTGACAAAATAACATTTCATAATAAGTTTAACCCTTCTAATTAATTTATGATTATCATTCTTTAATATCAGCAAATGCTGCTCCGATAAAATCAGCTAGCGCTTGACTATTGATTCGAACAGAGCGCCCCACTTCACCAGCTGAGACGATTACTTGGTCTTGTACAAGCGCGGTCGAATCAATGTAAATAGGAAAAGTATGCTTTTGTCTAATCCCAATGGGATTGTTTGCGCCGTGAATATAACCAGTGGTTTTTTGTAAGTCTTTTTGAGGAATCATGCTGACCTTTTTATTGCCGGATAACTTGGCCAGCTTTTTTTCTGATAAATGTTCTGTAATAGGAACAATGCCAATAATAGGCCCGGTCTTGTCGCCAACCAAAGCCAGTGTTTTAAAAATATCAGAGCGCTGAATCTGATCAGGGAGCTCTTGCTCTTGTAAGGCATTAATCGCCAAACTATCATAGGGAATGGCTGCTTTGTCTAGGATTTGTTCCACTAGTGTTTTTTTTAATTTACCCTTTTTCGTCATCATATAACCCTCTTTTTTGCACACAAAAAAGTATAATAATATCATTATTATTATACCATTTTTAGTCTTCTAATTAAATGCTTAATTCCTAATCTTTTGGTAAGAAAATTGTGGCTTGGTAAGTTATCAATACTAAAGTGACAACCACAACAAAAATAAACGTCAAACAAGCCGCTGTGCCATTGACCGATAAGGAATACATCCAAGCCGAGGTGCCCTTAGGAGCATAAGAGCCCCAGAAAATAACACCAGCAATAAAATGCCAAAGGTAACGTAAGCCTACAGCAGCTAAGGCAGCTAAGCCCCCAATCATCCAAGCTTTTTGCTTATAGCCTTGGCTCAGTGCTGTCCTTAACGATGGGGTGAACAAACCTGCAATCCCCATGGACATGAATGCCAAGATATATTCAATCAAGACTTGAGACATACTGAGATAGTACACTCTGCCAAATAAAAAGTGCAGTAGCCCCCAAATTAAGCCAGCTAAGACGCCGTATTTGACCCCTCGTCTTAGGGCGAAGATCACAAGGACAATTGCTCCAAATGATGGGGTAAACCAGGAAGCAAAGTCTGGAATCAGTGACAATCCCATTGCCAAGGCGGCAAAAATAGCGGTTTCGACTAAGTATTTTGTTTGGTTATTGGCAGACATAAAAAAACTCCTTTTGGTCACAAAAAAGAGTCGGGTTTCCATCGGTTCTAAAAATGGTCACAATCCCTACGCTTGTACTAACAAGATCAGGTCCTCAGGATTTCGCAACTGCGATCTCAGCCAAAGCACTCCTTTGTGATGATTATTAATAATTACCTTCATTATAAATGCACAAAAGACGTTTGTCAAGCAGAAAAGGACAGCCCGCTGCAAGGCGCAGCCATTTTTCCAAGAAAAAAAACAAGCCGGTCCTGGCTCCTGGCTTGCAGCGAGCGGGCTTTGTCACATCACCCTGGTAAAAATGACAGATGAGCAGGTCCAGAAGTGCGAAGCCACAAGGGCAAATAAATAAGACTGAGAACGCCCAGTCTTATTTTTGGTGACCAAATAATTTTTCATAAGTCTTTTTCGTGTCTTTGTTGACTGCAATCTGATTAAGGTCCAGGGTATTGTTAAAGCCTGGTAGATAGCCTTGAGAGGTGTACTGGTGCAGGTCGTAGTTAAGATTGGTATTGGGTGCGGCTTCGTAGTAACCAGAATCACTCCCGTAAGTTGGTATCCAAATAGCATCAAAACCTTCTGTTGAGATGTCTTGTTCAACCATGAAGTAGGTCCCAATGTAAAGTCCGACATTTTTGGCACCTAATTTTCTAAGTTCATCACGAAAGGCTTTTATGCCTTTATTCATGTCTTTCATCGTGACCTCCTCCACATCGATCCAATAAAAGGTTGGTTTATAGGGGGAGGCATTTTTATAAAAAGTTCGTGCTTCTGCGCGCATCTCCTTGGTGCTTGAGCCTAAAGCGTAGCTGTAAACGGCTACGGGTACATGGCGCTTTTGAAATTCTTTGATGTGGCTTTTAAATGATTTATCAATCCCTGTGGTATAAGCAGCATTATTTCGTTTGGTGATCTGCGAACCACCAAAGACACGAATAATTGCTCCGGAAATATTTTTGGATAAGGTATCGTAGTCAATTTCATTTGGTAATTGCCAACCCGAAACATCAATAATAGGGTTTAAGACAAATTCTTCATTTTCCTTTGTGCTGGTTTTTTCTTTCTGTGATGCGCTAGAAACTACTGGAATGCTATTTTGAGCCTGTCTTAGTTCCCTTTCTTTGAGATTATCTGAATGTGCTTTTCCAATAAGTAACAAAATGCCTATCAAAAGAAAGAAGACGAGCACAACAATCGGCTTGATTCTTCTTCTCATTATCGCTATTGTACCTTAAAAACGGCAAAAAATCAAAGCATCTTCCTTATTTCTGATATTATTCTGTAGAATTAATCTCTTTTTTGTGAAACTTTCACAGGCATTGGGCTAGCAAAGATCAGCGGCTTTTTATAAGGTAAAAAAACACCTGAAAAGCTCTGCGATTTCCTGCGAACGACCCTAAAATGAGGGTAAGGTTAGAGTTGTTTTTGAAGGGATTATAATCCAACTCTTATTTGCGAGGAACTATTCTTTTTGTTTCCAAAGTGGTCAATCGGGCCAAATTTTGTCATAATAAAGAGGTGTAAAAGGAGTATTATGTCACTAAAACAATTAACACGTATGACCATTTGCTCAGTCTTTGTGGTCGTTTTACAACTAGTCTTTAGTCACTTGCCTCATATTCAGCCCTTAACGGCTTTGTTTATGGTTTATGCTGCCTATTTTGGCTTTTACGAAACAGAGCTGCTTATGGCCCTTGGACTTTTTTTCTCATCTTTTTTGCTGGGTTTTGGTCCTTGGCTGGCCTGGCAGTTGCTTAGTTTTACTATTGTGATTGGCCTTTGGTACGGCGGTCTGGTCTATTTTCTAGGTAAAGGGCGCAAGCGACATACTCTGTTACGGCAGCTCCTTTGGGCTGGCTTTTGTGCAGTCTTTTATGGCCTTATCTTGGATGCTTGCCTTGCTTATGTCTATGGTATACCCGTATGGTCTTACCTTTTAAGGGGCTCTTCATTTAATATCGCTCACGCTGTAGTAACTATGGTCTGCTATCTTGTGTGTTTAATGGTGTTAAGAAAAAATCCCCCAGCAGCGCATTCAAAATAGAATCAAACTTCTGCTGCGCAGCTATCAAGCACAGCTAGCCAGACAAAGAAACCCAGATTGCAAAACTAATCTGGGTTTGTTTTTTAATCAAGGAAAGCTTTAAGCTGTTGTTCGATTACTTTAGGGTCTGATTTTGCAGAGTAGCGCTCAATAACCTGACCGTCTGGGCTAATGAGAAATTTGGCAAAATTCCATTCGATCGCTTTGCCTAGTGGGCCACTTTTTTCCTCTTTTAACCAAGTGAATAAAGGCTCTGCATCCTTACCGTTTACGTTGACTTTAGCAAAACGCGGAAAAGTTGTATGGTAGGTCAAACTACAAAATTGGTTAATCTCTTGAGCATCACCAGGTGCTTGATTTAAAAATTGATTGCAGGGAAAATCTAAAATCTCAAAGCCCTTGGCATGATAAGCATCGTACAATTCCTGTAAGGCTTGGTATTGTGGAGTGAGCCCACATTTGGTTGCTGTATTGACCACTAAAACAAGCTTTCCTTTGTAGTTGGCTAAAGGGAAATCCTGACCCTCTTGGGTCTTAACTGTAAAATCATAAAGGTTAGTCATGGGCAATCTCCTCACTGTAATGAATAATCTGATCAACCGTATCACTTAAGAATTGAATCGTGTCACGCAGTGGTTTTTCGGTAGCAATATCAGCACCAATCAGCCTGGCCGTCTCAAGTGGGGTTCGGCTGCCTCCTGATTTCAAAAAGTCAAGCCATTCTTTAGCACCTTTAGGATTGTTTTTGAGATTGAGGTAACCAGCTGTAGCAATCACTAAGCCCGCTGAATAAGTATAGCTGTATAGGCCCATGTAGTAATGAGCTTGCCGCATCCAAGTAAGAGCAGCATCGTCATCAATGATCAAAGCATCACCCCAAAATTCTTCAAGCACGCTCTTCATGATCTGATTCAATTGCTTAGCACCAAAGGTTTGACCATCTTCAATCAATTGATAGACTTTGCGTTGGAAAGCCGCCTCTAGTAAGTGCGTGATGAAGTTATGGAAGTAGGTGTCCGTCAGGCGGTGGGCCAAAGCAAAGCGTTTTTGCCGTGGGTTATCAAATTGTCGCTCTAAGTAATCACTTAACAATAATTCATTGAAGGTTGACGGTGCCTCCACGTAGTAAGTGGACATATGGGTGTTGAAGAAACTTTGTTCATGGTCTGAAAAAATAAACTGACCAGAATGCCCAATTTCGTGGATTAAAGTGTAAACATCAGACATGCGCCCTGTCCAGCTCATTAACACATAAGGATGAACCTTGTAAGGGTCAGCAGCATAGCCGCCTGAGTCCTTATTGGCATTAGCGGCAAAGTCAACCCAGCGTTCTTGCTGGTATCGGGCAATTTCTGTAGTGTATTCTTGGCCTAGCGGCTGGACAGATTGCATGACCAGGTCATAAGCATCATCTATGGATACTTCAGGGTTGAGGTCGTTGTCAATGTCTAATTTCCAGTCTGCAAAGGCCATCTGTGTAAGTCCGTTTACTTGGGCAACATGTTTGACAAATTTTTGGGCGACAGGACCAAATTCCTTCATGATTAAATCAATTTGCCGGTCAAACATTGGGCGATCCACTTCTTGTTCAGCTAACAGATAATCAAATACAGTATCATAGCCACGCATATCTGCCATTAATTTTTCAGAAGAGACTTTGGCCAGATAAGCTGCTGCCGCAGCATTTTGATGCTGGCGTAGACCAGCTGAAAAAGAGCGAAATGCTTTTTCTCGAATTTCGGCGTTTTCATGATTTTGGTAGAAATTCTCATAAAGGACAAAACTATTCTGGTAGGTTTGTCCATTCACCTCAAAATCAGCCATATGAAAATCACCCGCCCGCATTTTGGTATAAATGTCATAGGGGCCATTGAATACTTCGCGCAGATTGGTTAAGGTTTTTTCGACCTCGGGTGCCAAAAGATGGGCCTTTGCTTGTTTGGCTTGGCGGATGATAGCTGTAAAATGGCTATTAGCAGCTAACTGATCTAAAATCTCATCATCAGCTTGTGCTAGTGCTGTATCCATGAAACTAAGTGCAACACGGGCTTTGGTTGAGAAATCATCTCCTGCCTTAGCGATTTGTGCAAATTCTTCGTTGGAGAAGTCACTGGTTTGCGGCATAAAGGCATAAGTTTCGATGTGACTCATCTGAATTTCGATTTGCTCTAGTTCCAATAATGCCTGTGTAAAATGCTCAACATCGTTTAAGTGATTCTGATAGTTGTGCTGAAAGATTTGAACATCTTGCCAGGCTTTTTCAATCGCCAAAAGGAAATCTTGGCGGTCCTTGTAGAGTGCCGTTAAATCCCATAATTCACGCTCGGGAAATTCTGATCGTTGTTTTAATTCCATCGTTTGGCTCCTTAGTCTTTTCTTTTTAGTATAACAAATATTTGTTAAAAGGCCACCTCTGGGATAAAAGCCGAACTTTTTTTGCAAAGGCAGGACTTTTTTTCTTATTATCCTTATTTTTAGGTTAAAAAATGGTATGATAAAAAGAGAAAAACAAGGAAAAGGAGCAAAAATGGTATCCATTAAAAAATTGGAAAATGAGCATAATCATGCAATTATTGCCGAAGAAGTTGCCATCTTAAAGGACTTGCTAGGGGAAGTCACTATTCGGATGGGAGGCGAAGCTGCCTTTGCTAAAATTCAGCAGTTAGTACACTTATCTGAGCAACAAGAATATGGACAAGTGGAACGTTTAATCTCGGAAATGAGCAATGATGATATGGTCCTTGTTTCTCGCTATTTTTCGATTTTGCCGCTCTTGATTAATATCTCAGAAGATGTTGATTTAGCTTATGAGATTAATTACCAAAACAATATGGGCCGTGATTATTTGGGCAAATTGGCTCTTAGTATTGATGCGGTAGCCGAAAAAGAACAAGCTACAGAGCTGCTTGAGCAGGTGAATGTCGTTCCTGTCTTGACAGCCCATCCCACACAAGTGCAGCGTAAGACAGTGCTAGAGTTGACCAATACGATTCATCACTTATTACGTCGCTATCGTGATGTCAAAGCTGGAGTGGTCAATAAACAGAAGTGGCTGGAAGACTTGAGTCGTTATATCGAAATCCTCATGCAAACAGATATTATCCGGGAGAAAAAATTAAAAGTCAAAAATGAAATCACCAATGTGATGCAGTATTATAATGACTCTCTTATCCCGGCTGTTACGCATCTTACCAAGACCTATAAAGATTTAGCAAATCATCATGGAATCACTCTTACAAAGGCTAAGCCTATTACCATGGGCATGTGGATTGGCGGTGACCGTGATGGCAATCCCTATGTTACTGCTGAAACCTTACTTTTATCAGCGACAATCCAAAGCGAGGTCATTATTAATTATTACATTGAGCAGTTGACCAACCTTTATCAAAGTTTTTCCATGTCTTCAACCATCACTGCGGTTAGTGATGAGGTCAAGCATTTAGCTGAGCTATCTTATAATGATTCTGTTTACCTTGAAAATGAAGCTTACCGCAAGGCGCTTCACTATATCCGCTCGCGCTTAGTGCAAACCTTGATTCAATTATCAAAAACAGATGATCAATTTAATTTTCCTACAACTAGGCCGCAACTGGATGTTCAGGCTAGTACCAATGCGGCTGTGATTGCCGAGTATGTGCAAGTAACGGCCAATCAAGTTGCTGCTGGCATTAAAGAGCACCGGCTTCCTGCTTATGCCAGCGCTGCAGAGTTTAAGCAGGATTTGTTGCTCATTGTAGAATCACTCAAAGCTAATGGTGATGATGTTCTTATCAAAGGTGATCTTGCTGATCTTGTCCAGGCTGTGGATATTTTTGGTTTTTACTTAGCTAGTATTGACATGCGCCAGGATTCAAGTGTGCAAGAAGCCTGTGTGGACGAATTATTGCGTTCAGCTAATATTGTGGATAACTATCGTCAATTAAGTGAGAGTCAGAAATGTCAAATCTTGCTTAAGCAATTGACAGACGATCCTCGGCCGCTAGCTTTGGCAAATGGTCCCAAATCAGATTTGCTTGAAAAAGAATTGGCCATCTATCACACTGCTCGGCGATTAAAGGATAAATTAGGCGAAGACATCATCAAGCAACACATCATTTCACACACTGAAAGTGTATCTGATCTTTTTGAGCTTGCCATTATGCTTAAAGAAGCTGGACTGATTGATAGTCGCACCGCCCGTGTCCAAATTGTTCCTTTATTTGAGACGATTGAAGATCTGGATAATTCACGGGCCATTATGACGGAATTTTTGTCCTATGATCTTGTAAAAAATTGGATTGCTTCAAAAGGCCATTATCAAGAAATTATGCTGGGCTATTCTGATAGTAACAAAGATGGAGGCTATCTTGCTTCTGGATGGACTTTATACAAGGCGCAAAATGACCTAACCCAAATTGGTGAAAAGCACGGCATTAAGATTACTTTCTTCCATGGCCGTGGCGGAACAGTGGGCCGTGGCGGGGGGCCGTCATATGATGCGATAACAGCTCAGCCATTTGGCTCAATCAAAGATCGGATTCGTTTGACAGAGCAAGGCGAAATCATTGAAAATAAATACGGTCACAAGGACGTCGCCTATTACCATTTGGAAATGTTACTCTCAGCATCTATCAATCGGATGGTTACACAATTGTTGACCAACCCAGATGAGCTAGAAGATTTTCGTGCTACCATGGATGGTATTGTGGCAAAAAGCCACCAGGTCTACCGCCAATTGGTTTTTGACAATCCTCATTTTTATGACTATTTCTTTGAAGCCAGCCCTATTAAGGAAGTATCAAGCTTAAATATTGGTTCTCGGCCTGCAGCCCGAAAAACAATTACAGACATTAGTGGACTGCGCGCGATTCCCTGGGTCTTTTCTTGGTCGCAAAATCGGATGATGTTTCCAGGTTGGTATGGAGTAGGCTCAGCCTTTCAAGAGTTTATCAAGCAAGATGCTGGTAATTTAGCTAAATTACAGCACATGTATCAGACTTGGCCGTTTTTCCACTCGCTGCTGGCTAATGTGGACATGGTCTTATCCAAATCGAATATGACCATTGCTTATCATTACGCTCAACTTGCTGAAAAAGAAGAAGTCCGCACTGTCTTTCACACGATTTTGGATGAGTGGCAGCTGACCAAAAATGTCATCTTGGCGATTGAAGGACAAGAAGATCTGTTAGCAGAGACCCCTGCCTTGAAATACAGCCTAGCGCTTCGCCTGCCCTATTTTAATGTGCTTAATTACCTCCAAATCGAGCTCATTAAACGGCTGCGCCATGATGAATTGGATGAAGATTATGAAAAGTTGATTCATATCACTATTAATGGCATCGCTACGGGATTACGAAATTCGGGCTAATTCCCTGGAAAACATGGCCTTTTCAGGCTGTCTGCCTCAAGGCTGTGTTTTCTTTTTTTTGCCAGCAAAAAGTGATATAATGCTTAAAGATTATTTCAGCTATAGGGGATATTATGAAAATTGATAAGAGGCATCTACTTAATTATTCGATTTTACTGCCTTACCTAATTCTGTCAGTCGTTGGCCTGATTATGGTTTATTCAACCACCAGCGCTAGCTTAATCCAATACCATTTGAACCCATTTCGTTCTGTCATCAACCAGGGCATGTTTTGGATCGTTAGTTTATTTGCGATAGCCTTTATTTATAAATTAAAGCTCAATTTTCTTAACAATACTGGCATTCTCAATATTGTCATCATTATTGAAATTGCCCTCTTGTTAATTGCTCGTTTTTTGACCAAAGAAGTCAACGGCGCCCATGGCTGGATTGTACTTGGACCAATAAGCTTTCAGCCAGCAGAATATTTAAAAATTATTATGGTCTGGTTTTTAGCCAATACCTTTTCTAAGCGTCAGCAAGGAATTGCCAAGTATGACTATCAAGAGTTGACCCGGCGAAAATGGTGGCCAACGGAGCGGTCAGATTTACTGGATTGGCGTTTGATTGCAACGTTTTTGATTTTGTTAGTAGCATCGCAGCCCGATTTAGGAAATGCTGCAATCATTGTTTTGACCGCTATCATTATGTTTTCCATTAGTGGTGTGGCCTATCGTTGGTTTTCAGCCATTGTTGTCATGATTACGGCTCTCTCAACTCTCTTTTTAGGAGGAATTGCCCTTATCGGGGTGGATCGAGTAGCTAAAATCCCAGTCTTTGGTTATGTGGCCAAACGCTTCAGTGCTTTTTTCAATCCCTTTCATGATGTAACAGATTCAGGACACCAGCTAGCTCACTCTTATTATGCCATGAGTAATGGTGGTTGGTTTGGGATGGGTCTTGGCAATTCCATTGAAAAGCGCGGCTATTTACCAGAAGCTCAGACAGACTTTGTTTTTTCGATTGTCATTGAAGAGCTTGGTTTAATTGGCGCCGCCTTGATTCTGGCCCTTGTTTTCTTTCTTATTTTGCGTATTATGAATGTTGGTATCAAGGCAAAAAAACCTTTTAATGCCATGATGGCACTGGGTGTTGCGGGCATGATATTGATGCAAGTATTTGTCAATATAGGTGGTATCTCAGGCTTGATTCCCTCAACAGGTGTAACCTTTCCATTTTTGTCGCAAGGGGGAAACAGCTTATTAGTTCTATCTGTAGCGATAGCCTTTGTGCTTAATATTGACGCCAATGAAAAGCGTGATGATATTATGAAAGAAGCAGAACTAACCTATAAAAAAGAAAGCCGTAAACAAGACCCAGATACCAATATCGTTCATTTTGATCAGTACAAATAACCACCATTTCCAATGATAGCAAAGTCTCATTTTGATTTGCAGACAAAGCCTTGAGAAAGTACTTTCTCAAGGCTTTTAAGTTAGTGATCAGCTAACTTTTGAAAATCAAAAAAGAATGCAGGTCTATCTCTTTTATCCTTGTTTTTTAAGGAATGTCTCTATCACTAGTAGACCCAGTAGACTAACCACTCAATCCACTAAAGCAGATTTGACAGGCGATTACTGGTTTTGCTAACTGTGATTCTGCACAAAGTTTGCGGTTATTTATCCAAGGTACTCAACAATAGGGGCCACGTCATTTCGTGGTTGGAGAAGCCAAGGTCTAAAGACTGGGGCTAACTGTCAGTCTATCTTTACTTTATCAAGTAAAGATAGGCCTATAAGCATAAAATGCTTGCAATTTCAGTACAATTTGCTACAATAGTAAGGTAAAGTTAGACTGTATTGCCTACTGTCTATCTATAAAATATATTTTATTGGAGGCTTTTCCTAAATGGCAAAAGAAAAATACGATCGTAGTAAACCCCACGTTAATATTGGTACAATTGGACACGTTGACCACGGTAAAACAACTTTGACAGCTGCAATTACAACTGTTCTTGCACGTCGTCTTCCAAGCGCAGTTAACCAACCAAAAGACTACGCTTCTATCGATGCTGCTCCAGAAGAACGCGAACGCGGTATCACTATTAACACTGCACACGTTGAGTATGAAACTGAAAAACGTCACTACGCTCATATCGATGCACCAGGACACGCGGACTACGTTAAAAACATGATCACTGGTGCCGCTCAAATGGACGGAGCTATCCTTGTTGTTGCATCAACTGACGGACCAATGCCACAAACACGTGAGCACATCCTTCTTTCACGCCAAGTTGGTGTTAAACACCTTATCGTCTTCATGAACAAAGTTGACTTAGTTGATGACGAAGAATTGCTTGAATTGGTTGAAATGGAAATCCGTGACCTTCTTTCAGAATACGACTTCCCAGGTGACGATCTTCCTGTTGTTCAAGGTTCAGCACTTAAAGCTCTTGAAGGTGACAGCAAATATGAAGATATCATCATGGACTTGATGAACATTGTTGATGACTACATTCCAGAACCAGAACGCGACACTGACAAACCATTGCTTCTTCCAGTCGAAGACGTATTCTCTATCACTGGACGTGGTACCGTTGCTTCAGGACGTATTGACCGTGGTACTGTTCGTGTCAACGACGAAATTGAAATCGTTGGTATCAAAGAAGACAAGAAAAAAGCTGTTGTTACTGGTGTTGAAATGTTCCGTAAACAACTTGACGAAGGTCTTGCTGGAGACAACGTAGGTATTCTTCTACGTGGTATCCAACGTGACGAAGTTGAACGTGGACAAGTTATCGCAAAACCAGGTTCAATCAACCCACACACTAAATTTAAAGGTGAAGTATACATCCTTTCTAAAGACGAAGGTGGACGTCATACACCATTCTTTAACAACTACCGTCCACAATTCTACTTCCGTACAACTGACGTAACAGGTTCAATCGAACTTCCTGCAGGTACAGAAATGGTTATGCCTGGTGATAACGTAACAATCGATGTTGAGTTGATTCACCCAATCGCCGTAGAACAAGGTACTACTTTCTCAATTCGTGAAGGTGGCCGTACTGTTGGTTCAGGTATCGTTTCAGAAATCGAAGCTTAATGTCATTTGAGTTCCCAGAATAACAATTAGAGTCAGACAACTCAAGAAGTTCCTTGTGAACTTCTCAGATTGAAGACAAACTGGTCTAAACCTCCAGTTTGTCTTTTCTTTTACTTTCATTATGCTGATTGGAATAACTTTGACAAATTTCAGGCAAACTAAAAAGGCTATCCTAGCCATTATCTTACT
>NZ_WLZU01000008.1 GCF_009870755.1 Streptococcus halichoeri | reverse complement strand
TATACCATAGCCAAGCAAATCTCAGCTGGAAAAATTGGTGTGTAAGACTGAGAATCGAAAAACTTTAGAGCTTGCTTTTTAAGAGATGACGGCGATTTAAGCCATAGAGGAGCCCAATGCTGCCCTCATAAAGCACAAAAAAGAGGATAAAGCAGTCCATGAAAAACTGCTCCGGTAATAGCCAAATCACTGGATCGGTCAAGGGATCAAAAGCCCAGTTGCTCTTTCCAGGAAAAAGAACCTGGTGAAAGAGGGTAAAAAATTGTTCAAAGCCAATACAGATAGCAAAAAGCGCTAAGATTAAAGGCAAAGCCAGAGCAAGGAGATAAAAGCCTTGCCATTTGCTTCGCTCAAACAAATCAGTTTGTTTTGACCTTAAAAGTCTAAAGCTGGGATAGGCTAAGACAAGAGCAACAGCCTGGGTAAAATGAAACAGACCCTTGACATCCTTAAAATGCGCTAGACCAGCTTGCGAACTTGAAAAGCTCGGCAAGGCAAGCTTGCTAACCCAGGGATAGGTCAGATAATGCATCAGCTCTCTGAAATTATAGAGGATGGAGGACTTGCTCATAAAGACTTGGTCACTGATTTTGAAATAATCAATCGCCAAAGGATAGCTAAGCCAGGCAAGGGCAATTGTAAACAGCACCGCCATGGCGATAACCCACAGCCAAACTAGGGAAAATCTTAAAAAAGTCATCATAAGCCCCACTCATCTAAGCTATCCACGACATGCGTCGGCGGAACCGGCAAGTGAGGGACTTCCTCCGGCAGAGTGAAGCCAGTAGTGACTAAGAGCGTATCAATATCGTTTTGGATGCCCGCCATAATGTCTGTGAGGTAATTATCCCCCACCATCAGGGCATCGCTGCGCTGTAAACCTAGTACTTCGAGGGCTTTAGTCATAATAATGGCATTGGGCTTACCAATAAAGATGGGCTTAACCCGTGTGGCTGCTTCTAAAAGGGCCACAAGCGAACCAGCACCTGGTAAGAGACCCCGCTCGGTCGGAATATTCAAGTCCGGGTTGGTGCCGATAAAGATTGCCCCTTTTTGGATAGCTAAGGTGGCAATGGCTAATTTTTCATAGGTTACAGCCCAGTCCAAACCAACCACGACATAGGCCGGCTGCTCCGTGTCTTCGACAAAGCCGGCTTGGGCAATGGCTGATTTGAGCCCAGCTTCACCAATAACATAGGCAGTCTTGCCCTTGTTTTGGTCCAACATATAATCCACTGTAGCCATGGTAGCAGTATAAATCGAAGCTAATGGCGTCTCAATATTAAAGCCTTTTAGCATTTCTTGGACCTTTTCTGGTGTTCGAGTGGTATTATTAGTCAAAAGCAAATAGGGGATATTGGCTGCTTGCAGACGGTGGATAAAGCGCTCACCAGCCGGGATGCGATCTTTTCCTTTATAGATGGTCCCATCTAGGTCAATTAAATAGCCTTTATAGCTCATTTTAGTTAGCCTCTCCTTCAATGGTTTGCCAGGTAAAAAGTGCCTGAGCATTGAGCTGACCAGCTGAGGTTACTTCATGGTAACTGGTTAGCTGGTCTTGGTGGACCCGAGATTGTACGGTTCCACCAGGTTTTACTTCTCTAATATATTTTAACTGTAAGCTTTTAGGACGATGGCGGTGCAAGAACTCATAGCCAAGTGCATCATAAGCCCATTGGATGTAAACACCATTATTGACATGGCCATTCATATCAATATCATAATAGCGGACTTGATAGGTCTGCTCCTGGTAAGTCAAAAGCGGCTCAAGCTTAGGCACGCGCCGGATCCGCTTGACAAAGGCCGATTCAAATGGCGCCACCAGCTCCTCTGGTATGACCTGAACCTTACGCGTCTCTGGATCCATCAGGGCAAAATGCGAGACAATCTCGACCATGAGCTGACCGGCTTGGTCGTAGATTTTAAAATGACGGTAACAGAAAAATTTATTATAGGAAACAGCTTCGGTTTCAATGCTGATCGTCTGATGGCAGTGCGGTATCTGGTGAAATGTCATTTCATGATCAGTAACAATCCAGACCCAATGATAGTGCTCAAAAATATAACTATCACTACGGTTAAGCAGTCTGGTCTGCTTGCCTGAAAGAGCAATGCAATAAGCTAGCAATAAAGGCAGTTGAATATCACCTTTTTCATCACATAAGTCAAAAGGTATCGTTAGGTATTCTTGATAAGTTTGACCCATTTGGTTCTCCTTGATTAATCTAAGATAAAGCGTTCGGCTACAGTGTCCCCGAGAAAAAGCCCTTTTTTAGTCATCCGAACATGGTTGTCTGTGACTGTAACCAAGCCAGAAGCTTGCAAGTCAGACACAATCGCTCCATAACGCTTGGCAAAGGAAGTCTGAAATTTACTTTCAAAGCGCTCAATCGAGACGCCTGATTTCTTGCGCAGGCCCAAAAAAAGCTCCTCTTCCATCATTTCTTGCTTGGTTAGCACTTCTTCATTTAGCCTGGCATTGCCATTTGCCACTGCCTTGAGGTAGTGCTGGATGGGCACACGATTCTGGTAGCGCACACCATCAAGATAGCCTGAGGCACCTGCACCACAGCCATAGTATTCCACATTGTCCCAGTACATCAGATTATGGCGGCTCTCAAAGCCTGGCTTGGTAAAATTGGAAATCTCATAATGCTCAAAGCCATGAGCTTCCATTTGCCCGATAATGTACTCAAACATTTCTGCTTCTAGGTCTTCTGTTGGCAGATTGAGCTTGCCTCTACGCATCTTATTCATAAAAACCGTATGGTGTTCTAAAATCAAACTGTAAAGGCTAAGGTGTGGAATGTCAAGGGCTAAAGCTTTCTTGACATTCTCTTTGACCTGATCCAATGTTTGACCCGGCAGGGCATAAATCAAATCAATGGAAATATTGTCAAAATGCGCCGCCTTTAAAGCAGCAATCGTTTGATAAATTTGCGCCTGATTATGACTGCGACCAATCTGCTTGAGATGACGGTCATCAAAGGTCTGCACCCCCAGGGAAACCCGATTCAGCGAAGAAGACTGAAAGACCGCAATCTTGTCTGGTGTCAAATCACCAGGATTGGCTTCAATCGTATACTCCTCTAATTGGCTCAAATCCAAAGTCCGCTCCAGTTCTGTCAGCAAGTAACTCAGCTGCTGAGCAGACAAGGCACTGGGCGTTCCACCCCCAATATAAAGCGTTTTTAGCGGCCCCATCTGGTAGGACTTAATCTCACTAATAAGAGCCTGAAGATAGGCATCCACAGGCTGATTTTGGATAAACACTTTTGAAAAATCACAATAATAACAAATTTGCGTACAAAAAGGAATATGAATGTAAGCCGAACTAGGTTTTTTTGTCATAGACTTATTTTACCATGTTCCGGTCAAAAGCGCACGTTTCGCTCCTGACTTTCCCAAACAAAACCAAGGTTTGCAACTGCGACTAGCTAAAGCCCTGGCGACCTTTAGCCTGACGCGGTCCAGATAAGCTTCACAGCATTCGCCCACTCTGCTAAAAGCGCAGCCATTACCCTTTTTTGTTGTCCAAAAGGCCATCGCTTGCGCTTGGTCAGGCGGCGTGACGCCTGGCTAAAGAAGATTTTGACCTAAAGAGCTAGCTTAGTATCTGACGCGGCTAAGAATCCACCAAGTGCTGGTGCAGCTAGCTAAAAAGAGGAGGTCAAGCCAGCAAAAGCTGTCCCCTTGCTAGCTTGTCCTCCTCTTTTTTTGATAGATTAGTCACTGCCAATTTCTCTACGAATAACATCAGCAATGGTCGTCACACAGGCTTCAACCGCCTCATCTGTAGGGGCCTCAGCCATGACGCGCAGCAAGGGCTCTGTCCCGCTCGGGCGGACTAAAATGCGGCCTTTACCTGCCATTTGCGTCTCCATCTGCTCAATGACATCAGCAATTGCCGGAATAGCCATTGCCTTATCTTTCATGCTGTTGTCAACACGAATATTGACTAATTTTTGTGGGTAAATGGTGACCTGAGCAGCCAATTCTGACAGTTTTTTGCCTGTTTCTTTCATGACCTTCACTAACTGGATGGCGGTCAACTGACCATCACCTGTCGTGTTGTAATCCATGATAATCACATGGCCCGATTGTTCGCCGCCTAGATTATAGCCTGACTTGCGCATTTCTTCAACGACATAACGGTCACCAACGGCTGTGATGGCTTTTTTGATACCGGCCTGATCCAGGGCTTGATGAAAACCCAGATTTGACATCACGGTAGTCACAATGGTGTTTTTGGCTAAGAGACCTTTTTCAGCAAGGTAGCGGCCAATAATGAACATAATCTTATCACCATCGACAATCGCGCCCGTCTCATCAACGGCAATGAGTCTGTCACTATCACCATCAAAGGCCAGACCAACTTCTGAGCCCATTGTCGTGACCAAATCCTGTAATGCTTCAGGATGCGTTGAGCCAATCCCGTCATTAATGTTAAGACCATCTGGTTTTTCCCCGATGACATTAATATCTGCATTTAAATCTAAGAAAACATCACGCGCTGTTGTCGAAGCAGCCCCATTTGCCGTATCTAAGGAAATCTTCATCCCGTCTAGATCAATCCCTGTGGATACCAGGAACTTTTCATATTTGCGTAGGCCTTCTGGATAGTCCACTAGTGTCCCTAGGCCTTTGGCACTTGGTCTTGGCAGAAGGTCAACTCCTTCTTCTAGTAAGGCTTCAATCTCCTCTTCTTGCTCGTCTGCTAATTTGAAGCCGTCGCTGCCAAAAAACTTGATGCCATTATCCAAAGCTGGGTTATGACTAGCAGAAATCATCACGCCTGCGCTAGCATTTTCCGTACGAACCAGGTACGAAACACCCGGGGTGGCCAAGACTCCCAGTTTATAAACTTCAATTCCCACTGAGAGTAAGCCAGCAATTAGAGCAGACTCTAACATTTCTCCAGAGATGCGTGTGTCACGTGCGACAAAAACGCGTGGGCGCTCTGTCTCGTGTTGGCTTAGGACATAACCACCAAAACGGCCTAATTTAAATGCCAATTCTGGTGTGAGTTCGACGTTTGCTTCACCACGAACGCCATCTGTTCCAAAATATTTTCCCATAACTTCTTAAGCGCCGAGCGCTCCCTCCATTTGATATTCCATGTTATTATCCTTTATTTCTTTTTGGTTGTCAACTGCACAGAGACCACCTTTGGCTCAACAGACACCAGGTCACCAGCGCTGACTTTGACCGTTTTGATGGTTGATTTTGTGACGCCAGAAATCGGCACATCCACGATGACTTCGTCAATCGTATCTAGCACCTCCTGGCTAGCAGAAATGGTTGCCGTTTCATTGGAAAGTTTAGGGACAATTGAGGCTAGGCTGCTATCCATCTGGCCAAAGAGATTGACCCGGATAGGCACGGTCTTAGTAATTTTCTTAACAGAGACAGACAACTCAGTCGTAGCTGGACTAATCGTGCTAGCAAGAATCGTACCATCAGCCGAGACAGCTTGTAGGGTGACAGAGCCATGGTAGTCAGCTGATAATTTTTGGTTTTCAGGTAGCTTAGCAACAACATGGTCGATGGTGTCAATCGTTGATTCATTGCTAGTGACCTTGACCTTGGAATCCCCGACTTCAATCTTGCCAACTTCGTAACCAGGTTGGATTTGCTTAGGATCAATGCTTGGGGTAACAGAGAAGGTCTTGGTTCTGCGTTTACCAATAGTTACAGAAATCTTATCTGGTGTCACCTTAGCAACCACACCTGAGGGGAGATTGGTCACACTCAGAGGAACACTAACCTTGCCGGGCTTGCTCTTTGACAAATCCGCCACAATCTTGAATTTGCGGGTGTCTGTGTTGACTTCTGAGTCTAACTTGACCCGATTGGTAGAGCTCAGATAGACCTGGGCTCCATAGGAATACTCACTGATAAAGTATTTGTCACTGTCATACTTCATGTCAATGGGCACATCAGATAAGCTATGAGTGTAAGTCTCAACCGGTCCGTAAGTGGGATTGGCTGAATTGGCCTGATTGCTAGAGACAGCCGTTAGAAATAATAAAACAGCAAAGAAGATGGAAACAAGGCCAAGCCATAACCGACTGTTTAGAAATTTTTTCACTTGTTTTTACCTCCAAAGACTTTTTTATACCATGAGACCCGCACAGCCTTATCTTCAATGAGATAGGAGCGAAGAACCGTTTCAAAGTCTTCACGGGAAATATCATGGGTAAATTGTCCCTTATGTGTAATGGAAATACCACCTGTTTCCTCAGAAACCACAATGGTTAAGGCATCAGAGTTTTCAGACAAGCCAATGGCCGCTCTGTGCCGTGTGCCGAATTCTTTTGAAATGGACATTGATTCAGAAAGCGGCAAATAAGACGACGCTGTGGCAACTTTGTTATCAGAAATAATCACAGCGCCATCATGAAGTGGTGTATTAGGAATAAAAATATTAATCAAGAGTTGACTGGAAATTTCCGCATTTAAGGGGATCCCAGTTGCAATGTATTCTTGCAAGGTTTGAGTTTGTTCAATGGCGATCAAAGCTCCAATCTTGCGTGGGCTCATGTAGGCAACTGATTTGAGGATAGCATCAATCAACCGCTCTTCATCACTCATGCGTTCTTTTTGCATAAAGACTTGCGTGGTCCGGCCAAACTTTTCCAGACCAGTGCGAATTTCTGGCGCAAAAATCACCACCCCTGCAATGACCCCATAGGTAATCACCTGGTTCATCAAAAAGGATATGGTCATCAAACCAATCCATTCAGCTAAAAAGCGCAAGAGAATAAAGAGAATAACCCCTTGCACCAGTGACATGATTTTCGTACCGGCCAAGGCCCTGACAAAGCGGTAAATGACATAGGCAACTATCAAGATGTCTAAGAGGTGAATCATTAACATCCACGGATCACTGACTAGATTTAGGAAAAACTTTGTATCAACATTAAATAAACTTCCCATAGGACTCTCTTTCTATTCAAAATACAGATCATTCATAGTATATCATTTTTGGCCAAGTTTTTCTGTATTCAAATGCCACAAACTTGTGATAAAATAGAACCATGAAAGTAAAGACGATGATGAGCATTGCGGCTGGACGCGCAGCCCAATTCCTCCTAAACAAAATGGGCCGTGGGTCCACCTACCCGGGCAAGCTAGCCTTAAGCTTTGACCCTGCTATTTTAGATACCATTGCTAAAGACTATGAGATTGTCGTGGTGACAGGGACCAACGGCAAAACCCTAACCACTGCTTTGACCGTTGGGATCTTGCAAGAAGCCTACGGCCAGGTTGTCACTAATCCTAGCGGCGCCAATATGATTACAGGGATTGTTTCCACTTTTTTATCTGCTAAAAGCAACCGGAGTGGCAAAAAGTTTGCTGTTTTGGAAATTGATGAAGCGAGCTTGCCACGCATCACACGCTTTATCACGCCAAGCTTGATTGTCTTTACCAATATCTTTCGCGACCAAATGGACCGCTATGGTGAGATCTACACCACCTATCAGATGATTAGTGATGGTGCAACGAATGCGCCAAAAGCAACCATCCTTGCTAACGGGGATAGTCCGATCTTTGCCGCAAAAGACCAAGTCAATCCCATCAAGTTCTATGGCTTTGACACTGAAAAGCATGAGCCGCGCTTAGCGCACTACAATACCGAAGGCATTGTCTGCCCAAGGTGTGAGCATATCTTGCACTACCGGCTCAACACCTATGCCAATCTCGGCGATTATCTCTGTCTTAACTGTGGTTTTGAGCGGCCACACCTCGATTACCGCCTCACCCAGCTCACTAAGATCACCAACCTAGCAGCCGAGTTCACTATTGATGGTCAGGCCTATAAGATCAATGTCGGTGGCCTGTATAACATCTATAATGCCCTAGCCGCTGTGGCCGTAGCTGAGCACCTGGGACTAGCTCCTGCGGTGATTAGTGCTGGCTTTGAGAAAAGCCGGGCTGTCTTTGGCCGGCAAGAAACCTTCAAGATTGGTGACAAGAGCTGTACTTTAGTGCTCATCAAAAACCCTGTTGGTGCCAGCCAGGCACTTGAGATGATGGCGCTTGCGGACTATCCCTTTAGCCTCTCAGTCCTCCTCAACGCCAACTACGCTGATGGGATTGATACCTCCTGGATATGGGATGCTGACTTTGAGCGCATCACCGAGATGCCGATTACGGCCATCAATGCTGGCGGCGTCCGGCATTCTGAGATGGCTCGGCGCCTGCGAGTTGCAGGCTACGATAGCCAAAAAATCGCAGAGCAAACCAGCCTTGAGGAAGTCCTAAGAGCGATTGAGGCCCAAGACAGTGCACACGCCTATATCCTAGCTACCTATACAGCCATGCTAGCATTTCGTGACCTACTAGCCAATCGCCAACTCGTTGAAAAGGAGCGACACTAAGATGACCTATATATCCTTAGAAACCAAGGATGCGCATGATTACCCCTATAGCCTTAGGATCGCGCATCTCTATGGCAATCTACTCAATACCTATGGCGATAATGGCAATGTCCTTATGCTCAAATACGTAGCTGAAAAACTGGGAGCTGGGGTCAGTGTGGCCATTGTGTCCTTGGAGGATGACTTTGACCCTGATGCCTATGAGATGATTTTTTTTGGTGGCGGCCAGGATTACGAGCAAAGTATCGTGGCGCGGGATTTACCCAGCAAAAAAGCAGCCATTGCTGATTTTATTGAGCAAGACAAGGTTATCCTCGCTATCTGTGGTGGCTTTCAGCTTTTGGGCCGCTACTACATCCAGGCTAATGGCGTCAAGATTGATGGGATTGGGGTGATGGGCCACTATACCCTCAACCAAAAAAACAACCGTTTTATTGGCGATATTAAAATTCACAATGACGAATTTAACGAAACCTACTATGGTTTTGAAAATCATCAGGGGCGGACCTTTCTCGCTGAGGACGAAAAGCCGCTGGGCCGCTTGATCTACGGCAATGGTAACAATGACAAAGACCAAACCGAAGGCGTCCACTACAAAAATGTCTATGGCTCTTATTTCCACGGGCCAATCTTATCTCGCAATGCGCATCTCGCCTACCGGCTCGTCACAACTGCTCTCCGCCAGAAATACGGCCCAGACATCGCCCTTAAAAGCTACCACGAGATTCTAGGCCAAGAAGTCTCTGAGGAGTACGCTGACGTCAAAAGCAAGGCCGCCTTTACAGAGTAAGAACCTGTGCTTACGAGGAGGTGTTCGCAAAATCCTTAAAAAAGCCTCTGAGGTAGATGCCTCAGAGACTTTTTTATGTTTAAAGTTAAAGAAATGTAGGGTTAAAATGTGTTTTAGTCTTTACGTTTAAAGAAGTATTCTCTTAAAAAAGTCGTTTTTTAGTCTTTGCGTTTGGCAGACAAGGTTAGGACACCTGCACTTGCAATCACAGCTAGAGCTGCTGCGGTGAAGAAGGCACCCATGCGCTCACCGGTTGCAGGAAGGGTGTTGCCATTGCCTGCTGCGGCTGGAGCTGAACCTGAACCTGAGCCAGATGGCATCAACATTGGTAGTGGTGGTGTGATTTTTGCACCAGAACCGTAACCAGCAGCGCCGTTACCAGGGTAGTGGCTGCCATTTTGGCCGTTTTGACCTGGGCGACCGTCGCGGCCATTATGACCATCACGACCATTGTGGCCATCGCGACCGTTGCGACCATCATGGCCGTCTTTACCGTCACGACCATTGCGGCCATCCATACCGTCTTTACCATCTTTACCATCTTTACCATCTTTACCATCACGGCCGTCTTGACCGTTCTTACCATCACGCAAGAGGATTTCAAACTTGGTACCGTCTGGGTTGAGGAAGAAGACAGTGTGGGTACCATCTGAATGGCTGGTAGCTTTAATCACTGGTGAGAGGCCGTCACGACCATCCACACCGTCTAGACCATTACGCCCATCGCGACCATCACGGCCATTACGCCCATCGGTACCAGCGCGGCCATCCGCACCGTCAGTACCATTTTGGCCATCTTGACCCTTGGAACCGTTCTTACCATCACGGCCTTTAGCACCGTCACGACCGTCTTGACCTTTAGCGCCATTGCGACCGTTTTGACCACGTTGACCATCTTGACCTTTGGCACCATCTTTCCCATCACGACCGTTAACGCCGTCACGGCCATCTTGACCCTTGGCGCCAGTTTGACCGTTTTTACCATTTTGGCCTGGATCACCCGGTTTTCCATCTAAACCATTGAGACCGTCAGCTCCTTTAGCACCGGTTTGACCATTTTGACCATTTTTACCTGGGTCACCTTGACGGCCATCACGGCCATCACGACCTGGAGTTCCGGCACGACCATCACGACCATTCAAACCAGTAAATCCTCGTTGACCATCACGACCATCACGGCCCGGTTGACCATCACGGCCATCACGGCCATCTTTACCTGGCAGTCCCGGCAATCCTACTTGACCTCGTGCACCCTGTGGGCCTTGTGGGCCGCGTTCCCCTTCTGGGCCTCGTGAACCTTGGGGTCCTGGATTACCCCGCGGACCTACAGGACCTACAGGACCCTCTGGACCTGGGGGACCTGGAACTGAAACCATTGGTGGATATGCAGGTCCTCCCGGATAAGGCCAAGTCATAGTTGGATATCCAGAATACGCTTCCGCTGTGGTTCCTTGTAGGCTAAGGGCAAAGGCGGCACCTAGGATGACTGATGCTGCTGTAAAACTATTTCTGCGAAAGCGTGAACGTTGTTTTTTGACAACGTTTTCATTCGTGTTCGCCATGTTATCTCCTTTTTTCAAGACTTCCCCCTCCGCTAGGATGAGGGGGTGTCTATTTGCTGTATTAGTTATGGCCAAAGCGGTCTTTTGCAAGAACAGAAGGGACCTGAGTGTCAGGCCGCCTTTTTCCCAGCCAATAACCATCACTTATAATGCCATGATGATCAGCGTTAGACATGAGGAATCCGCTATTTTTTTGAATAAATCGGTAAAAAATACAGCTTTTAGAGATACCTTTTTACCATAGTCATTTTTTGGAGCAGGATTTAAAATTAGTGATTAGGGTTTGCCTTGGGCCTTTGCTATACTGGGTAACTAGAAAAGCCGACCAGCGACTAGGGCGTAACTCAGGCACCGTCTGATGAGGCCAGCTAGGCTAGCCGTGCGGGCTTTTTTGCTGCTTGCTGGGTTGCGTGACGCAAAACACCCAGCAAAAGAGCGCCTAATGGTTGGCTGATCGTTTAGTGACATCAAACATAAAGGATAACCAAAGAGCGTCATGTATAGACACCCCTTACTCGAATCTCTACAGACTTGCTTACAAGTACCGATTCTAGTTTTGGATGAGTCCTTTAAACCCTTAAAGGCTTATCCTTTTAATATCAGCTATTGCCTAAGTAGTCAGTTGAAACAAGAATTGGATCAAAGTAGCTGTCAGAGGTATATTTCACCCCCCCAATTTAAACTACTCGTCCTAGGTGGTGACTGCATCCTTGCTGTCTACCCCTTGCAAAGCTATTTTTTTATCTTCGGGCCTTTTACCACACCCTGTCCCCTAGACGACCTCAGGCCTTTGGCAAGGGTCTACTACCTGACGCAAGAGCGCCTGATACTACCAGACAGCCTATGTCTGACCTATGTCCAGGATCTTTCCCACCTGCTCCATCTCATCCACTATTTCTTTACCGGTCACGCGTACGGTTTAGCCGGCAAGCAGGCCGTGCTTGAGACTGATATGGTCAGCGAGATGCGAAAAGAACTCAGTGAGAGGCTCTTTAGCCCCTATCATGAGGAGGAAGAGCAGTTTGACTATGAGTGTCAGCTCCTTGAGTGTGTTAAAAAAGGCGACCCTAAGGAAGTGCAGGCCTTTTTGCGCCAAACCCTGCCTTGGCCACAACAGGTAAAAAACGCGCGAGCAGAGAAGAACTACTCGATTTTGATCTTTGAAAAGCTCTCCCAGTTGGCGATTAGCATGGGAGTAGCTAGCCACTATGCCCACCATATCCGTGATTATTATATTAAGAAATGTGAGCAGTGTGCGACCGTCCAAGACGTACTCGCACTAAGAGAATCCGCCATTCTCTTATTTACTCAGAAAATCGGACGGATGAATACACACTCCTACACGATGGCGCGGATTTTAGCCTATATTCATAAAAATCTCTCACAAAAGCTCCTGATTGAGACTATTGCCAAGCAGTTTAACTTTAGTGAACCAAGTATCCGCAAGCTCTTTCGCAAGGAAATGTCCTGTTCGATCCAGCAGTATATCCGGCAAAAGAAAATCGAGGAAGCCAAGATTATGCTAAAAAACGGCGCTACCGTGACGGAGGTGAGCAATAACCTGGGCTATGCGGATGCTGCGCATTTTTCCCGGACCTTTAAGGAGGTCGTTGGCCTATCGCCAAAGCAATTCCAACAAAGCCCGATCAAAGACATCACTTAAGCTTTTGCTGCTGAGCACAGCAGCACAGCAGCACAACCAAAAAACTCCCTGAAACCAGAGTTGCCCTGCTCTTTCATCCTTAGACCTACTGGCTAAGGATGAAGGAGGGAGACTTGTTGATAACGGGAGTTTTTTATTTGTGCTTCTAGAGTGTGCTTGATGACTGTAACAGAGAAAAAAGAAAGGCTAGGTCCAAGTAAGCCAACTACAAGAGGCAGCAGCTTGCTCAAAGGAGCAGGTCCAGAGGCTAAGGACCAGACCACTCCTATAGCAACTGCCTGTTCTCTGCTTAGGATTAGGCAACGATGGCCTTGGCCACTTCTTCAACGGTCATCCGGGAGAAGTATTTGGTCGTGTCAATGGTTTTGAGGCGTTCTAAGACATCCTGGTAGTTGTACTTGCAGCCCACCAAGAGCTCTTCGATGTCCTTGACATCCTTGATCCCAAAAAAGTCACCGTAAATCTTGATGTTTTTGATGAGGGATTGTTGGACATTGGCAAAAGTCGTGATCTTACCAGCAGCGTAGCGGACATTGCGCTCAATGGTATACTCGGGTGCCTGACCATAGGTCCAGTCCCAGTTACCAAATTGCTGCTCGGCAGAAGCTTGAACCTTGGCTAGTTCAGCATCAGAAAGGACATACTCTTCCATATCAGGATAGGTTTCCTTCATCTTGGCAAGGAGCCGATCGGAGAATTCCTCAACCGTGATTTTCTCAGGGAGTTCGTCTAGGATGTTGGTCACCCGGGAGCGCACGGACTTGATCCCTTTGGATTCGATTTTATCTTTGCTGACTTTTAAGGCATCGCCCAGCACGGTCATGTCGACATCAAAGAGAAGGCAGCCATGGTGCATCATCCGGCCTTTATAATAGGCTTGCGCATTTCCACAGAATTTCTTGCCATTGATCTCTAGGTCGTTACGGCCGGTAAACTCGGCTTTAACACCCAAATCAGCCAGGGTCGCAATCACGGGTTGGGAGAAGGTCTTAAAATCAAAAGCTCCCTCTTCAGACTTATTCGAAATAATCGTGTAGTTGAGGTTATTCAGGTCATGGTAAACAGCTCCTCCACCAGAGAGGCGACGCACCACATGGATGCCGTGTTCTTCGATATATTCTTTGTTAATTTCTTGAATGGTGTTTTGGTGCTTACCAATGATAATAGCCGGTTCATTAATCCAGAGAATGAAGAGTTCGTCTTCGTCAACTAATTCCCGAAAAGCGTAGGCTTCTAGGGCTACATTATAGGCAGGATTGTGACTATTGTTAACAATATATTTCATTTTTCTCTCCTCTTGTGACGCTGTCTTTCGTCTATTATTATTTTAATGTAAATCACATCAAAAAACAAGCTTAAGGCTCAGGTCTGGCCTTGTTGAAAGCTCTTTCAGCGAAGCAGCTGAAAACCTGGCTGAAAAGCACCTCTGAAACTTGTCATTACCTTTTTAGCCATTCCCTCACGAAAAGCACAAAAGCCCGGCGTAAAAGAAAACCTGATGCAAAACAGCATGCAGCTTAGCAACTGACTGTTCGCATCAGGTTCTCTTTGTAAAGTGGGCTTTCTTTTTGTTTTTAGGGCTTGACTTTCCTAAATAAGACTTTGTGGACTTAGGTAAGGCTTTTTAAAGGTCAGGCCTTATTTTTTCTTCTTAGGTGGATTATGGATGGCTTCGCCAAGGACATCAGCAAAGGCTTCATACATGACTTCTGAGAAGGTTGGGTGGCCATGGATGGAAAGTAAGAGCTCATCAACAGTGAGTTCTGCTTCCATGATGGTTGCAGCTTCGTTAATCATTTCTGCAGCAGCTGGGCCAATGATATGGACACCAAGGATTTCATGGTATTTAGCATCTGCAATGACCTTGACAAAGCCTTGGGCTTCGTTAGAAGCAAGGGCACGGCCATTTCCCGTAAAGCTGTTGCGACCGATTAAGATGTCACCATGTTTGGCGCGCGCGTCTTCTTCGGTCAGGCCGACCATGGCAACTTCTGGATGAGTGTAGACGGCTGCTGGAGTAAAGTCTAACTTGGCCTTACGCGTGTTGCCACGTATAGCATTTTCAGCAGCGACCTCACCCATACGAAAGGCAGCATGGGCTAGCATCTTGGTACCATTGACATCACCAGGCGCATAGATACCTGGGATGGAGGTTTCTTGATAGTCATTGACTTTAATCCGGTTACGGTCCATCGCGAGGTCAAGATTTTCCAGACCCTTCATTTGTGGAACACGACCGATGGACAGCAAGGCTTTTTCAGCGACAACTTCTTCACCGTTGTTTAATTTTAAGGTCAAGAGATTGTTGGCTTCGACAATTTCAGACACGCCAACAGAGGTTTTGAAGGTCATGCCTTTTTTGCTGAGGACTTTTTGCAGTTCAAGTGAAACATCCTTATCCATGGCTGGGATGATGCGATCAGCCATTTCGATCACAGTGACCTCAACACCGTAGGAAGCCCAGACAAGACCAAGTTCAACACCGACAACACCACCCCCCATGACAGCAAGCGACTTCGGCATTTCCCGTAAATCAAGAATGTCATCAGAGGTCATGACGAGTTTGGAATCTATCCCTGGGATATTAATCCGTGAAACCTTCGAACCGGTAGCGAGGATAATGCTGCGGCCTTTAATCGTTTCAGAGCCAATAGTCACCGTTTTGTCTGGGTTGACTTGGCCTAAGCCATTGTAGAGTGTAACTTTGTTAGATTTTAGTAAGCCTTTAACCCCGCCCGTTAAGGTTTTAACGACAGAGTTTTTAAAATCAACCGTCTTATCCATATCAATGGTGTAGTTGGTGGAGGCGAGGTTAATACCACGACCAGCTGCAATCTTCAAGCCATCAAGGATTTCAGCATTTTTGAGGTAGGTTTTTGTTGGGATACAGCCAACGTTAAGGCAGGTTCCACCAAACTCATTTTTTTCAATGATGGCAACTTTTCCGCCTAATTGTGCCGCACGAATGGCACCATAGTAACCAGCCGGTCCACCACCTACGACAATCACATCATATTCGTCCTCAGCCAACGGCTCTTTATTGGTAGCGGTAGCTTGAGCAGCAGTTTTAGCTGGTGCTTTTGGCACTTCGAGGCCGGCAGCTTCTAAGTCTGCGGTAGCTTTTTTGTCAGCTTGAGCAGTATCTGTAGAACCGCTTGTGGCAGCGCCCTCGATGCTTTCGCCTTCAGCGCCAATGTAGCCGATAACCTCTGTAACAGGGACAGTATCTCCATCTTTATGGACAATCTTTAAGAGGACACCTGCATCTTCGGCTTCGATTTCCATGTTGGTCTTATCAGACATGATTTCAAGGAGGATGTCTCCTTCATTGACAGTGTCACCTTCTTGTTTTTTCCACTCGATGATTTCGCCTTCTTGCATATCCACACCGAGTTTTGGCATTATGATTTCAGCAGCCATTCATTTCTCCTTTTATCTTTTCAAACGCACAATGAGTTAGTCTTTTCCTAGACTGGTTTTGCATCCTAGGAACCATTATTTGAAAACCTGATTAGATTAACATGCTTAATGGATTTTCCATTAAGTTTTTAAGATCAACCATGAACTTAGCACCATTCATGCCATCGACAATTCGGTGATCAATGGTTAGGCATAAGGCCATGATTGGTCGGGCAACAATCTCACCATCAATAACGGTTGGTGTTGGAATGGTTGCACCTACTCCTAGGATAGCTGAGTTTGGTTGGTTGATGATAGGGTTAAAGGTCTTGGTTCCAAACATCCCTAGGTTGGTAATAGAGAAGGTTGAGCCAGACATTTCTGCGGCCTTCAGCTTACCTGCTTGCGTCTTTTTAATAACATCCTTTGAGGCAGTGACAAATTCAGCCAGAGACATCTTGTCGGCATTATGGACGACAGGGACGATGAGACCATCATCTAGCCCAACTGCAATACCAATATTGACAAACTGGTGGAGCTCAATGTCTTGGGCGTCGTTGATCAATGAGGCATTGAGGTAACGATGTTCTGGTTTCATCAAGGTTTTAACCACAGCCATACCAATCAAATCTGTAAAGCTGACTTTGAGGCCCGTTTTTTCCATGATAGGATCGATTAATTGCTTACGCAAAGCAATCATCTCAGTCATGTCAATATCATAATTAAGCGTAAAGCTTGGGGCAGTCAGGTAAGAATTAGTCATGCCCTTAGCAATAGCCTTACGCATAGCGGACATCTTGATAACTTCGACCCCTTCTGGGAGATCCGTTTGGTCTGCTGGGGCTTTTGCTTGGTCTTTGGCCGCTTGTGGACTGGCTGGTTGAGCTGGCTGGTTGGCATTGATGACAGCAAGAATGTCTTCTTTCATTATTTTACCATTAAAACCAGAGCCTGTGATAGTTGCTAGGTCAAGGCCGTTTTCTTCTGCCATCTTCTGAGCTAGTGGCGAAGCTTTTGGCAGAGCGCCCTTGTAGTTTTCAACGTCTACTTTGTGGATCCGTCCTTTAGGACCGCTACCTTTGATTTGGCCTAATTCAATTGAGAGTTCATTTGCTGCCTTGCGGGCGGCCGGCGTAGCCCGGACATGATCAGTACTTGCATCTGCCGCTGCTGTTTGTGCAACTGCTGGTTCTGGACGTTTGACCTCTTCTTTTGGTGCCTGACTTGGAGCAGCATCGGCGGAGTTTGCAGCAGGTACCTCACTGGTCTGTTCACTAGAGGCTGGGGTGGCGATTGATTCGCCTTGGGCGCCAATGTAGCCGATAACCTCTGTAACAGGGACAGTATCTCCAGCTTGGTGGACAATTTTTAAGAGGACACCCGCATCTTCGGCTTCGATTTCCATGTTGGTCTTATCAGACATGATTTCAAGGAGGACATCACCTTCATTGACGGTGTCGCCTTCTTGTTTTTTCCACTCGATGATCTCGCCTTCTTGCATATCAACACCGAGTTTTGGCATTATGATTTCAGCAGCCATATGTTTCCTTTCCTATATCTTTGTCACATTATTTTCAAATCATGCAAAAATAATGGCTGAGCAATAAACAGTGAAGGAAGCCTCAGGGTGAGACTTCATTCAAGGGATATTAATTGCCATTATTGGCCATTTTGCGGATAGCTTCTTTGATTTTTTCCACATCTGGTAAGATAGCTTGTTCAAGTACACGCGCATATGGCACTGGAACATCTTCGCTGGCAAGACGGACAATTGGGTGATCGAGGTAATCAAAGGCTTCACTTTCAGTGATCATGGTGGCCATTTCTGCTAGATAACCACCGGTCTTGTAAGCATCGTTGACCAGCATAACCTTGCCTGTTTTTTTAACAGAATTAATGATGAGTTCTTTATCTAAAGGTACTAGGGTCCTAGGGTCTACGACCTCAACATCAATGCCTTCTTCTGCAATTTCTGTTGCAGCCTGCATCACGCGCTCTAACATCCGACCATAAGTCACAATGGTTAGGTCGGAACCTTGGCGTTTAATGTCGCCTTTGCCTAGTGGGATATAGAAATCGGGGTCTTGATTGACCTCTTCTTTTTTACCATATAAGGCTTTTGGTTCCATAAACACAACAATGTTATTATCTTGTATAGCTGATTTCAAGAGGCCTTTTGCTTCGTTGACAGTACCTGGTGCTACAACCTTAATCCCTGGAATATGAGTCATCCAGGCTTCCAAAGACTGGGAGTGCTGAGCCGCTGAGCCAATACCTGAGCCAGAAGCTACACGAAAGGTCACCGGTGTCTTTAGGCCACCACCAAACATGTAGTTGTTTTTGGCACCATTGTTAACAATAGCATCCATCATGATGGTCAAGAAATCCATAAAGGTGACATCGACAATTGGTCGAAGACCTGTGATTGCTGCACCAATCGCCGCACCGGAAATGGCAGCCTCAGAAATCGGAGTGTCTTTGACACGTTTTGCTCCGAATTCTTCAAACATGCCAACTGAAGTCCCAAAGTCGCCTCCATAAATACCAACATCTTCACCCATTAAGAAGATGTTTTCGTCCTTGCGCATTTCTTCAGTCATGGCAAGATTGACCGCTTCGCGTAAAGCCATTACTTTTGTTTCACTCATTAATCGTTCTCCTAATTGTTATCCATAATAGTCATGAGATCCTTATGAGCCATCTAGGCCCACACACTCATTGCCTGTTCCTTCCAAGGCGGGCTTAGCCTTGTGAGAGATAGGTGTTTTACGTTTTCGTTTCCTAGTCTACCCAAACGTCTTCAAACGCTACAGATAAGTCTGGATCCGGACTATTTTGGGCATATTCATAAGCGTCATCAATTTCTTGTTTGACTTGAGCTTGGATGTCATCTAGTTCTTGGTCAGTAGCAATGCCTTCTTTAGTGAGGTACTGTCTATATTTGATCATTGGGTCTTTTTCTTTCCAAGCTGCCACTTCTTCTTTGGAGCGGTATTTACCAGCGTCAGCAGTAGAATGACCAAACCAACGGTAGGATTCAACTTCGACAATGGCTGGGCCCTTGCCACCACGTACATGCTCAACGGCTTGGCCCATGGTCTCATAAACTGCCATCACATCATTGCCATCTTCACAGTAAAAGCCTGGAATGCCATAGGCTTCGGCCCGCGTATAAAGGTGCGGTGTATTGGTAGCATTTTTGATGCTCATGGAAATACCGTATTTGTTATTAATGATGAAAAAGATAACAGGCAATTTCCAGGTGGCAGCCATATTGACAGACTCGTGGAAGGAGCCTTCATTGGTTGCCCCGTCGCCAGAAAAGGCTACAACAATCTTGTCTGTGCCTTTGTATTGTTGGGTTAAGGCTGCTCCGACAGCTAAGGCATAACCACCACCAACGATACCATTGGTCCCGTAGTTGCCCTTTTCAAAGTCGGCCAAGTGCATAGAGCCACCACGACCTTTGGAAACACCGGTTGCTTTCCCTGCTAGCTCGGCCATCATTTTATTTAAATCCATATCTTTGGCAATTGATTGGCCATGACCACGGTGGTTAGAAAAAATGATGTCATCATAGCCAAGATGGGCTACAGCACCGACACTGGCAGCTTCTTCTCCGACAGAAAAATGGGTCATCCCTTGGACAAATCCCCGACGGACAAGTTTATTAATACGTGAGTCAAATTCACGAATACGTTCCATTTTCAAGAACATATCCAAATGTTTTTCTTTTGAAACTGTTACCATTTTGGCCTCCAAAATATTATATTACTCTTTCATAGTAACGCTTTTTTTCACATTAAGCAAGAAATTGAATCGCTTTCTTTCCTATAAAATCGGGATTCCTTTGCTTTTCATAGTTTGTTATGTTACAAACTTATTTGTACTAGTACAGATTAGCAAAACTATAACAGTTGCTCAAAAATAGCAAAAAGAAAAAGCGCAGCAAATTACAAAGAAGAAGGGAGCCAGCCTACTAAGAGAAATTAAGGCAAGCATGACTGAGCTAGAAAAATGGCGCCAGTAGCTGGAGCAAGCCGGCATGACTGAGCAATAACTACTTGCTAAGAGGCTTAGCTACGACAAAGCACAAAGGCTAGAAACACTTGTCCTAGCCTCATCGTCCCAGGGAAATCAGCTTATAAGATCCGCTTTAATTACTGGTCTTGCTGCTGTTGTTCTTAGCTGGTACTGGTATCTAGATTGGCCCACTCTTCCATGAGCTGATCTTGTTTTTGTGTCAACTGTGTTAATTGTTCCTGCGCAGCTATAAGCTCGGCTGTATTATTGGTCGCCAGCATAGCTTGATTAAGAGCTAATAGTTCTGTTTCAATGACTTCTAGTTGCTGTTCAAGTTCCAGCATTTGCCGCTGCCGCTTTCGTTCTTCTTTTTGTTTTTCTTTTTGCAAATGATAATCTGTTGGGGCTTGCTCTGGCTCTGCTGTTTGTGGCTGGTCCATGGCCTTAAGCTGGGCCAACTCTGCCAGCTCTGCTTTTTTCTCCAGATAGTAATCATAATCACCTAAATAGAGAGTGGCGCCTGCTTTGCTGAGTTCTAGGACTTTTGTGGCAATTCGGTTGATAAAATAGCGATCGTGACTGACAAATAGCAGTGTCCCTTGATAGGTAATCATTGCATCTTCTAAGACTTCTCTGCTTTCAATATCCAAATGATTGGTTGGCTCATCTAGCAACAGAAAGTTATCCTTTTCCATAGAGAGCTTGGCTAATAATAACCGGGCCTTCTCGCCACCCGAGAGCATGCTGACTGATTTTTTAACATCGTCACCGCTAAACAAGAAAGCTCCCAGGCGGTTACGAATGGCCACTTCTGGTGTGGTAGCAAAAGCTTGCCATAACTCTTCTAAAACCGTATTGCTGGGCGTCAGACGGCTTTGCCCCTGGTCATAATAGCCCATCTCAACATTGGCTCCATAGCTGATTGCACCTGCAATCGGCTGCAAGTGGCCCATGATGGTCTTGATGAGGGTAGATTTTCCAATGCCGTTAGGACCAACGACAGCAATGGCGTCTTGCTTGTTAACCTCAAGGTTAATAGGACTGGCCAGAATGTCGCCTGCATAGCCAACTGCCAAGTCCTGCACTTTTAAGACCACATTGCCAGAGGGTTTAGCAATCTCAAAGTTCATATGAGCTGGCTTGCTGTCTTGGCTAGGTTTGTCAAGGCGTTCGATTTTGGCTAATTGCTTGCGCCGCGATTGGGCCCGCTTGGTGGTAGAAGCTCGCACCAAATTCTTTTGAACAAAGTCTTCTAGCTTAGCAATTTCTTTTTGCTGCTTATCATAATGTTTAGCCTCTAAAGCTAATTTTTCTGCCTTTAAGTCCACAAACTGAGAATAATTGGCTTGGTAGCGATCAAGCTGGCCTCGGTTTAAGTCCAAGGTAATGGTCGCCACCTTGTCCAAGAAATAGCGGTCATGGCTAACAATCAAGAGCGCACCTTGGTAATTAACCAGGTAATTCTCTAACCAGGCGATGGTTTCCATATCCAGGTGGTTGGTTGGCTCATCAAGCACCAGTAAATCTGGTTTTTCCAAGAGCATCTTGGCTAAGGCCAGGCGGGTATTTTGCCCACCAGACAGCTCAGCAATTGGCATGTGCCACATGGACGCATCAAATTTAAAGCCATTCAAAATGGCTTTAATCTCTGCCTCATAGGCAAAACCATTACGCTGGCGAAAACTTTCTAGGAGCTGATCGTAACGATGCATTAACTGCTCTAACTCTTGACCGGCTAGCAGCCCCATCTGGCTTTCCATGTGACGCAGTTGCGCTTCATCTTGTCGTAAAGCACTAAACACCGACAGCATCTCATCATAAATGGTCTTATCTGAGGCAAAACGACTATTTTGCGCAAGATAAGACAGGCGCACATCCTTTTTCCTGTTAATGTCTCCTGCAGTCGGACTCTCCTCACCGACTAATATCTTCAAGAGCGTTGACTTTCCTGCACCATTTGGACCGACCAAGGCCATCCGATCCTGTTCATTTATTTGTAAAGAAATGTTCTCAAACAAAACGTCCCCTGCAAAAGAGCGTTCCAATTTATTTGCTTGTAAAATAATCATGCTTCTATTCTAACAAAAAATACCCTCCTTGGGGTATTTTTTTCTGCTGGGTGCTAGGCGCAAGCAAGCTGTAGCCTTGCTTTTTGAAACTAAATGGGACCACTGCGTAAGCAGATGGTTCACTTTCTTGCGCAAGCGCCTTATCGTGTCTAGTTAATGTCTTTTACCAGCTAGCAAACCAAGAAGCACTGTTATTGGTCTTGGCCACTAGTCACTACCTTATAAAATGTGACCAGTTGGTCGGTCACAGCAGCCAGGCGATTGGCCAAGGCCGAATCACTGTGATTGGTGTAGTAAATCAGTCCAAAACAAACAATTGCTAGGACGAGGAAGGTCTCGACCAGGCGCCATACAAGGCGCCAAACCAGACCTATGATGGCCATAGGTAGCCCCAAAATCAAACGGATCACTGTTTTCATTGCTAGCTTTCCCCTTTAATTAAGACAGACGCTCTTCTTTGACATAATCAATGGGCAACCAGTCTAAAAAGGCTTCTAGCTGTTGATTCCAATAATACCATTCGTGCTTGCCGTGGTCTGTGTGATAATCAATCGCAAGGCCAGCCTTTCGCAGATCTGCTACTGCTTGTTCATTGCCGGCAAATAGAAAATCTTCATAGCCGCACCAAGCATAGAATTTTGTCTTGCCATCACTTGCTTGTGCCAAATGAAGCAAAGAATGCTGCTCAAGATTTTCTGGTGTTAAGGGGCCAAAAACGCCTTGAAAATAGCGTTTCTCCTGCTCACTGAGCTGCTGCAAGAGCCTATCAGGCTTACCAAGTGCCCCTGAAAAGGAGCCAGCACAGGCAAAACGATTGGTGGTCAAAGCTAATTTATAGGCGCCATAGCCACCCATCGATAGACCTGCTATAAAGGTTTTGGCTCGCTGTTTGGTCATGTTGGGGAAAAAGCCCGCTAAAACCTGGGGCAATTCATGGGCAATAGCCTGGTAGTAATGCATCCCGTACTGGGTATCAGTATACCAGCCTAGATCCGTTGAGGGCATCACCACAATCATATTGGTATGCCGCAACAAGCGTTCAATATTGGTTCGTTTTTGCCAAGAATTTTCATTGCCAGACATGCCATGTAATAAATACAAGACGGGAATATCCGTATCACCACGGTCTGCTTCTCTTAGTTCGGACTGATCAGGATAGATCACATTGACCTGACGCTCCATATCCAGCACTTCTGATCGGTATTCAATCTTAATTGTAGCCATAGCTAACCTCCCTTAAGTGATGAGTGTTTGAAGGCAAGGGTCATGCGCCTAGCACAGCCTTTGCTTCTTCCATCAGCTCTTGACTAGCGCACTTCCATAACGACTGGTAAAATCGCTGGGCGCCGTTTGGTTTGATCAAATAAGTATTTTGATAATTCGTCGCGGACAGCCCCTTTTAGTTCCCCCCAATCAAAATTCTCACGTTGCAGGTAATTATCCACTGTAGTATTCACTAACTCTGCACTCTCACGCAAAATGTCTCGGCTCTTTTTGACATAGACAAAACCGCGGGTATTGATTTTGGCCTTGGAGACAATCCGTTTTTCACGTTTATTGACTGTGATCGCTACGATAAAGATGCCATCTTCTGAGAGAACTTTGCGATCACGCAACACGATATTGCCCACATCCCCGATAGCATTTCCATCAATCATCACATCACTAGCTGGAACACTCCCTTCATGTAAGAAACCATCCTCATTTAGAGACATAATGTCCCCACGTTTCATGAGATAGATGTTTTCAGGTAACATGCCAACTTCTTCGGCTAGTGCTGCATGGGCCGCTAAATCACGGTATTCCCCCTGAATGGGAAAGAGATATTTAGGACGGGTTAGATTGATCAATAACTGCAGGTCGCGGCCATTGGCATGTCCTGAGACTCTGAGATTTTGTGAAATTAATTGGACGCTACCGCCAGCCTTGTAAATGAGGTTTTCCACACGCGCCACCATGGCTTCTTTTGAAACATTAGGAGTGGTAACGATATAGACCAAATCCCCTTCTTTGATTTGCACATAACGATGACGGCCAATCGCCATTTTTTGCAGATTATTGAGAGGTTCACCCATGCGACCAGCTTCTAGAATAATCAGCTCATGGTCCTCGTATTTTTGCATGTCCTTGGGTTTGATTAATAATTTTTCATCCACAAGGGTTAATTTTTTGAGGCGAATAGCTGTGCGGATAATATTTTCCACATCCGAACCGGTTAAAACAACTCGGCGTCCATGGCTAGCGGCTGAATCGAGTACTTGCTGGATACGCACTAAGTTGGAAGCGACAGCAGCGATGATGACTCGTCCTTGCACATCACCAATCACACTATCCATCTCATCGCCCACTTCTGATTCGCTGGCAATTTGGACATTGCTGGTAGCATTGGCAGAGTCAGAAAGCAAAGCGAGTACGCCTTCTTTGCCGAGGTCTGCAAGACGCGCTAGATCCGTTTGATAATACTTACGTGCTGTCTGGTCAAATTTAAAGTCTCCCGTATAGACAATTGCGCCTTCTGGGGTTCCAAGAATAATACCTAAACTTTCTGGAATAGAGTGGGTCGTCTTGAAAAAGGAGACCAGGGCATCTTGAAATTCGATCTCTGTGTCGGCATCAACCACATGGAAATTTTTGAATTTCTTAACGTTATTGTTGCTTTTAACAAACAGTTTAGCCAATTCAATGGTTAGTTCTGAACCAAAGACTGGCACGGGTACTTCCTGAATCAGATAGGGCAGAGCACCAATGGCATCTGCATGACCATGGGTTAAGAAAATCCCCTGCACCTTATCTTTGTTTTCTACGAGGTAATCTAGATTTGGGATAACAACATCGACCCCAAGCTGTTCATTTTCGGGGTACTTTAGCCCGGCATCCAAGATAAACAACGATTCATTGATTTCTACTAGGTAAAAATTCTTACCATATTCACGAACTCCCCCCAAGGGGATTATTTTTATATCACTCATGATACTCCTTTATTTGATAAATTATTATTACAAACGGTCCTTATGATTTTAGGGTTATTTAAAATGATAAGTCGAATTACTGCTTCGTAGTTTGCACTACAATCTCCTTAATTATATCATAAATCACTCGTTTTTTTGAAAAAGGCCTAGCAAAAACAGCAAGAAGTAGCACAGATTACTCAAAAAATTGAAAGTAGTCCTGCAAATGCAGCTCAGCTTTTTCAGATTGATAAAGGTCTTGAACGATTTGCCCATTGCGCATGACCAAGACACGATTGCCATAGGCAAGAGCATCTTCGAGATGATGGGTAATCATCAGTGCGGTCAGCTGGTCTTTTTGAACGAAGTCCTCGGTCAATTGCATCAAAGAACGGCTAGTTTTGGGGTCAAGAGCTGCTGTATGTTCATCAAGTAGCAGCAATTGTGGGCGTTTGAGCGTAGCCATTAATAAGCTTAAGGCCTGACGCTGACCACCCGATAAGAGACCGGTGGCGGTCTCTAAGTGGTGCTCTAAGCCATTACCTGTCTTAGCCAGCAATTGCTGATACTGGGTGTGATGTTGGCCTAAAGAACGCCTGATCAAGCGCCGTTTAGCACCGCGCTGACTCGCGATGTGTAGGTTTTCAAGCACTGTCATACGCGGGGCTGTTCCCATCTTAGGGTCTTGAAAGACACGGGCCAAATACTTGGCTCGCTGCTGCGCAGACAAAGACGTGACATCTTCTCCCTTGATCAAAATACGACCGCTTGTTAACGCCAGAGTGCCTGCAATGACATTAAAAAGAGTTGACTTACCAGCTCCATTACCCCCTAAGACAGTTATAAAATCATGCTCATAGATGGTGAGGTTGACATGATTTAAGATTACTTTAGGATCACTTAGACCATTGTGCACACGGACGGTGGCATCTTTTAGTTCTACTACTATTTCTTTCATCGGGTCAACTTCACTCCTTTAAAAATTGCCGCTTTTAATCTAGGGACCATCAAACAGCTAGCCAATATCAAGGCACTGAACAATTTTAAATAGTTAGTGTTAAAACCAAGTGCTATGACGCTAGCAATTAAAAATTGATAGAAAATGGCACCCACAATAATCGCGATTAAGCGTTCTAGCAAGGTTAATTCTACAGAATAAACCACCTCACCAATGATTAGACTGGCTAGACCAATGACGATAACACCAATGCCCTTTGAAACATCGGCATAACCGTCTTGCTGACTCACTAAGGCTCCAGAGATAGCAATCAGCATGTTGGAAACCGTTAATCCAAGAATTTCCATCCGATTAGTGGCAATGCCAAAACTTCTGGCCATCTCAGGGTTATCACCCGTTGCGATGTAAGCCTGACCCAGATCCGTGTACAAAAAGTAGATTAAGCCCGCAATCAGTAGTATGACCAGAGCTAAGCCCATGATGAGACCATTAAGCTGATCAGAAAAAGGCAGATAGTCTTGTAAACGGGTCACTTGATGTAGGCCCAGATTGGCTCGGCCCATTATCATTAACATAATGGAATGACAAGATGTCATCACTAAAATCCCAGCAAGGAGGGTGGGGATTTTACCCTTGGTATATAAAAGACCAGTGATTAGGCCAGTTGCTCCCCCAGCTAGAGCTGCAAGCAGCATGGCTAAAAAAGGAGACAGACCAGCATTCAAACTAGTGACCACAACTGCGCCACCCAATGGAAAGGCGCCTTCTGCTGTCATATCAGGAAAATTCAAAATGCGAAACGTTAAGAAAATACCAAGTCCTAAAACACCCCAGACCAGGCCTTGCGAAACAGAAGATATAATCATTAAAACACCTTTCTTAATGTGTTACAGTTGGCAGACGTTGATAGTTCGTTGATTCCGGTAGAGGGATCTTCAATGCTTCAGCGACTTGGCTATTGACCAAGGCTTGGCCATCATCGACCACCTCAATGGGAATATCCTTTAGCTTTTTGCCAGCAATCAATTGCTTGACCTGCTTAGCCGATTTGACCCCTAACTGATATTGATTTTGAAAAACACAAGCCAAGCCCCCTGCTTTGACCATGGTGTCCACACTAGGGAAAACCGGTAATTGCTGCGCCTGAGCTATCTTGACAACAAGAGGAAATGCTGAGGCGATGGTATTGTCTTGCGGGATAAAAAGCGCATCAACAGATTGAGCAAGGACTGTCATTGTCGTTGCGATCTCGTTGGTTGAAGGGACCGCATAGGGCTTGACATGGTAGCCTCTAGCTTCGGCTTTTTGGGTAAAAGCAGCCACTTGTGATGCCGAATTATCTTCGCTACTGGCATAGAGCACACCAATAGTCTTTAGCTGAGGCAGCAAGGACTGCATCAGGTCAAGCGTTTTGGTTATCGGAAGCTGAGTGGCAAGCCCCGTCACATTACTCCTTGGCTGCCCCAAGTTCGTGACCAATTTCGCCCCAACAGGATCAGAAACAGCCGACATAAAGACTGGTTTTTCTTTGGTGGCATGGGCTAGCGCTTGGGCTGCTGGCGTTGCAATACCAATGACAAGATCGTTTTTGCTGACCAATTGCTTACTCATGGTTTGCAATTTATTTTGATCACCTTCGGCATTAAGCACCTCTACATGAATCTGCTTGCCCTTGGGCAGGTCGGCTTTTAGCTCTGCGATGGTCCCAGCACAAATCTGATCCAAGGCCTCATGCGTCACTAATTGCAAGATCCCAACCCGAATGACGGATTGATGCTGCAAGTCTTTCACCGTGGGCTTGGGCTGATACCAGATAGCCCCAAGAACCAGACAAACTAGGGCAAAAAGCGTTAATATTAGGGGTTTATTTTTCATCAAAAATCCTCACAATCACGAAAACTTAGCGAAAAAGCGCTTAGTAGTTTACTACTAGGCGCTCTCTTGTTATTTGAATAGCTAGCGCATAGAGACAACAGTTAGAGGTACACTAAAAGTTGTATCTATGAACTCATAAACACAACCTATCTATGCCAGCTTTGCCAAAAATGTTTTAAAAGTGTGTTCATCGGTGCTTTCATCCTTACTCGTTTTTTTCAATTATAACGTAAATACGATAAATTGCAAGTCGGACTGCTGCCTTTGAGCAAGAAGCTGTTAAAAATGTGGTATAATGAAGGAATTAGAATTCAGAAAGGGAGAAATCATGTCCTTTGACGGCTTTTTCTTACATCATTTAACCAAGGAATTAAAGAATCAACTGCTTTTTGGTCGTATTCAAAAAGTCAATCAGCCCTTTGAGCGTGAGCTGGTCCTAACTATCCGTAATCATAGACAAAATTATAAGTTGCTGCTCTCTGCCCATCCGGTTTTTGGCCGTGTCCAAGTCACCAAGGCTGATTTCAATAATCCGGCTGTTCCTAATACCTTTACGATGTTAATGCGCAAGTATTTACAAGGCGCCTTAATTGAATCCATCAATCAGGTTGACAACGATCGGATCTTAGAGATTGGGCTTTCTAATAAGGATGAGATTGGTGATGCTGTCCAAGCAAGACTGATTGTCGAAATCATGGGCAAGCATAGCAATATTATTTTATTGGACCGCGCCAGTGGCAAGATTATTGAATCAATCAAGCATGTCGGATTTAGTCAAAATACCTACCGAACCATCTTACCAGGCTCTGACTACATTGCCCCGCCACCAACCAAGGGGCAAAACCCCTTTAGCATTTCCGACCAAGCTTTGTTTGAAATCTTACAGACTGAGTCTCTTACGCCAAAGAACTTGCAGCAGCATTTCCAAGGGTTGGGCCTAGATACAGCAGAGGCCTTGAGTCAGGTATTAGCCAGCGAGCGATTGAAAGCATTTCGGGCTTTCTTTGCCCGTCAGACCAGCCCTTGTTTGACTGAAAAAGGCTTTGCCCCCATCCAGCTGCCTGATGCCCGGCAGGATTTCTCAAGTCTATCTGAGCTGCTTGATCATTATTACCAGGATAAGGCAGAAAAAGACCGCATCCAACAGCAAGCCAGTGACCTGCTGCATCGCGTGCAAGCTGAGTTGGATAAGAATATCAAAAAATTAAAAAAACAAGAAGACGAATTAAAAGCGACCGAAGATGCTGAGAGCTACCGGCAAAAGGGCGAACTCCTCACAACCTTCTTACACCAAGTTCCAAACAATAAAGACCAGGTTGATTTACCCAACTACTATACCAATACGAGATTGACCATTGCTCTTGATAAGGCATTAACGCCCAGTCAAAACGCCCAGCGCTATTTTAAACGTTATCAAAAACTCAAAGAAGCCGTTAAACATCTCAAGGGCCTCATCCAAGACACCAAGCAAAGCATTGCCTACTTAGAGAGTGTAGACTACAATCTCTCCCAAGCAGGCATGGATGAAATTGAAGATATCCGCGAAGAATTGGTCGAAGCTGGCTTACTCAAACAGCGCACACGTGATAAACGGCAAAAACGTAAAAAACCAGAAACTTACCTAGCTTCAGACGGTCAAACCCTTATCTTGGTTGGCCGCAATAATCTGCAAAATGATGCCTTAACCTTTAAAATGGCTAAAAAAGGCGAACTCTGGTTCCACGCCAAAGACATTCCTGGTAGTCACGTCATTATCAAGGATAATTTAGATCCTAGTGATGAGGTTAAAACAGACGCCGCCGAATTAGCAGCTTACTTTTCTAAGGCAAGGCTGTCTAACTTGGTTCCGGTTGATATGATTGAAGCTAAAAAACTACATAAGCCAAGTGGTGCAAAGCCAGGTTTTGTGACTTACACCGGCCAAAAGACACTCCGAGTCACACCGGTAGCCGAAAAAATCAAAGCTATGGCCATTAACAAGGACCAAAGGTAGGCGGCTGACTGGCAGAGCTGGAGCTGCAATTAACAAGCCACATCAGCCCTACCTAAGCAGCCCTAGTGCTCACAAGAGCCCCCACTCAGCAATTGGGCTTTATGTGAGCAAACACTACTGAATTAGAGCCTGGCGGCATTGCTTAGGCTCTTTCGCACTAGGAAAACAGCAAAAAAGCTAGAAACCCTGGAATCGCTAAACTTTAGTTTTTTTAACTAAAGCCTGCTATTCTAGAGTTTATCTAGCTTTTTTTATAATATTGTCCTTACTTTAAATCATTTCAGCTGACACATACTACCTCAATCATGTAAGGCGTGGCCTATTCGGATTGCGTAATGTCCTCACGCAAACTGTCAACATCAAATCGCCGATCTAAAAAGGCTTGATTCTGGCGAGGAAAATCTTGTTCCAAGGAATCAAGAATACCAATTTCTACCTGCCCTTCCTCCAGAACAAAATCCATGACGTGGCCGCCAAAGCTGTGATCCTTGGATAAGAAATGCAAGTGGTAACCAGCAACACTCACGCCATGAAACAGTTCTGGCGTCCAAAAGCCTACTAGGACCCCTTCAACTGCTGTCTGCTGAAACTCAGGTTGCTGGCTGGCCACTTGGGAAAAGCGGGTCCCTGGTGCCGTTTTGGGTATCATGCGCACATGCATGTGCTGAAACGTCCCTTTAATCTGGATACTGTAAAAAAGATTGCGACTGGGAAAAGCAGTTTCTAACTTTTCTTTTAAGTCACTATCTGTCACAGGCGTAGCTTGATAAAAAGCCTTGTCCGCCCGATGCTTTGCAACAGCGGCATAGGGGACCATTTCTGTCCCATTTAGGGCCAGAACCTCTGCCTGTGAGCCTGTGCCGATGGCTTGGTAGGCTTTGCCCTGATAAATAATCAATTCGCCATCAATGCTATCAAGCGTCCCGATCCCAAAATCTCCGTGCGCTAGCAATTGCTCAAGCGAAAGTGTCCCTTCATACAAGCCGGCCATAAGTGCAGCTAGGGTATTATGTTGAAATAAAGTGTTTTTATCTGACATAGGGCACCTTCTTAATAAAACTCATCTGGTAAGATTGTCTCGCCTAATTGGCCATTATCCTTATAATCGATTGGAATATCAATCAAGATGGGGCCATCTTGGGATTCCTGAATGGCTTTAGCAAGCGTTTCTTTGAATTCTTCTTTGCTCTTGACGCGGTAGCCTTTGGCACCAAATGCTTCGGCATACTTGACAAAGTCAACGGCGCCCAATTGAACACCAGAAGAACGATTATATTTCATCACTTCTTGGAATTCCACCATGTTGTAGCGGCCATCATTCCAGATCATGTGGACAATTGGCAGCTTGCGGCGAACTGCCACTTCGAGTTCTTGCGCAGAAAAGAGGAAGCCACCATCACCTGAGACAGACAAAATAGTGGTGTTGGGACGAACCAAGGCTGCTGCAATCGCCCAGGGGAGGGCCACACCAAGGGTTTGCATTCCATTTGAGAAAAGCAGGTGACGGGCTTCATAGGATTTGAAATAACGGGCCATCCAAATGTAATGACTACCAACATCAACAGTGACAGTCATATCATCCTTGGTTTGCTCTTGCATCACTTCCATCACATCCAGTGGATGAATCAAACCATCCTTGGACTTGCGGTCAAACTTCAAATCCCCATCCAGATTTTTTTTGAGATTTTGCAAGTATTCGACTGAGCCTTCTGGCAATTGGTAGCCGCGAATGGCTGGTAACAATTGATCCAAGGTATCTTCAATGCTCCCAATCAACTCACGCTCAGGTTGGAAATAGGTGTCAATTTCTGCCTGAGCCACATCAATAACAATGGTGCGAGCTGAAAATTCAGCATTCCAGTTGCGGGCCTCATATTCAATCGGGTCATAGCCAATAGCAATGACAAGATCAGCTTTTTTCAGCAACATATCTCCTGGTTGGTTGCGAAATAAGCCAACACGGCCAAAGAAGGTCTCTTCTTCTAAGTCACGCGAGACAATCCCAGCACCCTGGAAGGTTTCAACAACGGGTAATTTAACAGCTTCCAACAAGCGGCGAATCGAGGCGGTGACTTTTTCAGAAGAGGCACCATTACCAAGCAAGAGCACTGGTAAGACAGCGTTGCGAATAGCTTGCGCTAAGTAATTAATATCTGCCACCGAAGCAGAACCAAGTTGTGGCGCTGTCAGAGGTTTAATCGCTTTGACAGAAACAGGGCTGTCTGTGACATCCTGTGGAATAGAGATAAAGCTAGCCCCTGGTTTACCGGCTTTGGCAATGCGGTAAGCATTGGCAACAGTCTCTGATAAGGTATTGGAATCATGGACTTCCACAGAATATTTGGTAATCGGCTCAAGCATGGCTACGTTTTTCATGGATTGATGGGAACGTTTTAACAAATCCCCACGCTTCACCTGACCACCAATGGCTAAGACGGCATCCCCTTCAGCTGTTGCCGTCACTAGACCCGTCGCAAGGTTAGAGATTCCTGGTCCACTGGTGGCAATGACGACACCTGGTTCTCCGGTGATCCGACCAATACCTTGGGCCATGAAAGTAGCATTTTGCTCATGTCTAGAGACGATCAATTCTGGACCCTTGTCCTCTAAGGTGTCAAAAATCCGGTCAATCTTGGCACCAGGAATCCCAAACACGTATTTGACATCATGATTAATCAGGCTGTCAACCACAAGGTCAGCACCATACATTTTTTCTGATTCAGTCATTCGCTTACTCCTTATTTCACAATATATTATCTATTATAACACTATTGTTATCAAACTTCTTTTCATTTATTTGTGAATTTTTTCATCACGTTTTCAGCTATTTTTCACTCACTCTAGTTGATCACGCAAGGCCTGCATATTAATGTCATCAGGCACAAGAGCCAAATAGGCACTTACAACCTGGGCTGCATCTTGCAAGTGGCCAAATTCCCGTAAAATATAGGCATACTCCTGTAAAAATTCCGGATTGGTCTGCAAATCAGGAGCTAGCGCTTGGTAGGCAAAAAGGGCTTGCTCCTGGTCTAGTTCATGATAGGCCTTAGCGATATTCCATTTGGTTAAGACCTGGTCCAGCTGGTCGTGATCTAGGGCAATTAAATCCTCATAGCGTTCTTGATCAAGATAGAGTGACGATAAGCGCAGCTCAATTTCTTCTAAATCATCAGCAACTTCTTTAGCTTTTAGCAAATAGTCCTCGGCTAATTGAGGATCATGGGTTTCAAAAGCCAGTTGTGAACCTAAAAGTAAAAGTTGACTATCAAAGGCATTTTTGCGTAAACCTTGTTGAACGACACGTAAGGCCTCTTCTGGCTTTAGGTCATGGTGCAGGCTTTGGGCATAGAGCCACTCATAACCAGGATAAGCAGGGTTAATGGTATCAACTTGCTTAAAATAGAGATTGGCTTTTTGGTATTCTTCTTGCTCAAAATAAAGAGTCGCTAATGCCAAAGCTGTGCTATCTTCATACTCAATGGACAGCGCTTTTTCTAAAAATTCAATGGCCGCTTCAAATTTCCCCAAATGGGCATAGGCTTTGCCAATTCGCTCATAAGTCGAAAGCCCTGTCTGGGCCAAAATCTCACGATTATCAAGTGCAGCATAATGGGTGATAGCCTCTTGGTAGCGCTCAAGCTCCATTTCTAACTCTGCTAAACCCAATAAAATCAGCGGGTCCTGGCTATAGTGACTAGCTAAGAGGAGTTTTTCATGGGCAACATCGGCCAAGCCTTCCATATCATACAGGTCAGCCATGACCATGAGGGCCGTGGGATAGTTAGGATCATCCTGGGGCAGTGCATCCAAATAGAAAAAGGCCTGGTCCATGTCACCGTCTTCTGCCAGAATCTGTGCTAAGTTGATATTTGCTTCGGGATAATCAGTGCGAACCTTTTCAAAGGCACGCTTGGCATCATCTAAATACCCCATTCCTTGCAAATACTCGGCGAGAGCCAAGAGACTGTCTGAGGGGTCTGATGCTAAAGCCCGCTCAAAATATTTGGCTGCTCGAGCAAAATCATGCCGATCTAAGGAGGCAAGCATTTTTTCACTATTCAACATGATCTGCCTTCTCCTCTACAATAATCTTTTTATCCACATATAAGTTGCTGACCCCCTTATACCATTCAAACAGTTCTTTTACAATGACTTTGATTGAAGCATATATCGGAATGATTAAGAAGACGCCCCAAACACCAAACATCGCTCCTGCGCCTAGCAATAAAAACATAATCGTAATCGGATGGATACTTAATTTATTGCCAATAACCAGTGGGGTCACAAAGCGGCCCTCAATGGTCTGTTCGATGGTAAAGACCACCAAAACTTTGACCAGCATAAGTGGACCTTGTACTAAACCCATGATGACAACTGGGATCATCGCAAGAAAGCTACCCAGATAGGGAATCATGTTCAAAAAGCCGGCCATAATCCCAAAGGTAATCGAATAGCGTAAGCCAATAACACTAAACATAATGGAAAACATAATACCAACAGTGACCGCAACCATAACCTGCCCCTGCACGTAACCGGATAACTGTTTATTAATATCACCCAAAATGCGGCCGACGGGTAATCGTAAGCCAGTTGGCAAAACATCTACCAAGCCATCTTTCATCTTGCTGCTATCACGCAAGAAATAAAAGAGAATAAAAGGTGAAATGATAATGGATACCGTAATACGCGCGATAGTCCCTGCTAAGGAACCTGCCCAATTAAGGGCGTTTTTAGAAATGGCTTCGGCATAGCCAATGGCCTTTTGGCCAATACTAGTCAGCATATCCTGGAGCTGCGCGTGGTAGTTGACCAACCACTTGCTTTCAAGTAAATGATTGATTTCCCGATTGACGGTTGTGATATAGTTAGGCAAATCACGGAAAAAAGTCGTCATCTGCTCTCCAATCATCGGGATCAATCCAGCAAAGCCCCAGATTAAAAGAAGAACAATCAAACCAAACACAATAAAAATGGACACTGTTCGGCTGGGACCTAGTTTTTCAATCAGATCAACCAAGGGTTTGGTCAGGTAATAGAGAATGGTAGAAATGACCAAGGGTAAGATTAAGACAGCGATAAAAGATGAAGCCTTAGAAAAGAGAAAAGAAATTTTTGTAAAGACCAAGATGGTCAAAAATAAGAGCAATAAAACAATGAGGGCATTAGCTGCCTTATTATTTAAAACCCATTTATAAAACCAAGTCTCTTTGGGATCTTGGTCATTTAAAAATTGCATAGCTACAATACTCCTTTCTCATTAGTGCTTGCATGGGTGCCCCTGCCATAAAAGCTTACTTCTTTGTCTAGCAAATGATTGTCTTGATCATAGCAAAATTTAGCAGAAAAAAAGGGGCGATCTTCTAGAATCCATGTTAAAATCTCATAGTCTCCTTGCCAAGTAGGTTTTTCTAAGACTTGCTCATAGGGGACCCACTCTAGTGTGCCTTCGCGAGAGTCACTATCAGCAATCAATTCCCCTTCAAAATCCGTTACCTTAAAAACATAGGTATACCAATCTTCGTTTGGGGTAAAATTGGGAAAGGTAATCACGCCGCGAAAGGACATGTCTTTGACCTGCAGGTGCGTTTCTTCATAGATTTCTCGAATGGCACAGGCATCAGGTGTCTCCCCTGCTTCTAATTTGCCACCAACAGAGATCCATTTACCAGCATGCACATCATTTTCTTTTTTATTGCGATGCAACAATAATAAAGACGTTCCATTATCAATGTAGCAAATTGTTGCTAATTTGGTCATCTCTTGCCTCATCTCTTTCTATTTACTTTTCTACTATTATACCAATCTCTACTCAGATTGCGAATGATTTATTGAAAAAGCATGACAAGAAATGGTAGCCTGATGCTCTTATCCATAAAAAGCAAAGTGTTAACAGCCAGCAAAAAAGCTCCTTATAAGAAGGGCTCTGCCATTTCTGGAGTCGCTAAGGTCACGCCAGGGTTTTGTAAACTCCTCTTAATCGCTCTAAAAATCACAAAAGAGGAAACATTTTTGGAAGGCCACTGAAAAAGTGAGTTCTACAGTTCAACCAAAATGAAAAAAGAGGAATCTATCTCCTACTTAGGTAGATTCCTCTTTGCTTTGCCCTATTTTTACTTTGTTAGCTGTCCACCACTTTCTTTGACAACAGATCGCAATAAGAAGGTTGCTAGCTTAGCTTGCTAAGCTAGAGGGGTTAAGACAGAGTGTACACGGGGTGATTAGTCCTTACTTTTTTTAAATCCCCAAAGGATAACCAAGAGCCAGCTCAAGAACTCCAAACCAAAGCTCAATTTTTGCAGGGGCGTTTTTTGATAACTAATGTGGACATGACCACTTCTTTGGACATGGATTTGAGCTAAGCCATTATTTAGGACCTTTTGCTGGTGGTGCGGCTGGTGGTTTTTAGCTCTTTTTGAAATTTCGTTTTTTGATAGGGGCACAGTTGCTAAGGCCGGCTGACTTCCTTTGGCGCCTTGAGAATAGGTGGCCCGATAGCCTTTGTACCAGATGCGCGGAAGCTGCACTGTGGCAGGAGCGTGATCCAGGCTAATGTCAAAATCAAGCTGGTTATAGGCCGTTTTGAGCTTGGATAGGTGATAGTTGCGACCCTGCCGCTGAAATTGGCTCAAAGCTGCTTTTTGATTGGCCTTGTGGTGGTCCACATCTACTGTCAAATACTCCATCCCTGAAAAGCCATCAATGTTATTAGCACCAGCATAGGCCTGTTTCATTTGACTTTCCATTGAGTGATTATAAGCAACTGCTGCTCCTTGGTTTCTCAGAACCACCATGGACATATACATGGCAAAGCCAATGAGAAAGTATTGGATGGCTCTTTTTAGGGAACGATTGTCAATGGCGAATATTAAAAGAGCCAAGCTAGGAATAAAGGTCAACAGGCGTCCCGGCCATTGAAAGACACCAAGTGGGCTGTATTTCAATTGATTCCAGGGGAAAACAGAAGAAGCCATAAGTAGTAAGCCTAAAATCAGAGCAGCTAGCCTTTTACTTTGCACGCTCAGCCTTGGCCATTTGACCAATTGGCTCGAAAGCAGCAAGGTCACAAAGATAATCAAAGGAGAATGGTAGGCAATACTGATGCCACTTGAATTACTATCAAAGAACATCTGCAGGATTTCATAAAAACTCCGTGCAGCGCCAGACATCCCCATGAAGGGCCGGGTGGTCCAATTGGCATAAAAGACTTGGCTATGCGTTTGCTCCAGCAATTGTAGCCAAAACCCAATGCTTAATACCAGGCCAAGTAGGCCACCTTTAACACATTCGAGTAGCTTTTGCCAGTTTAAATACTGATAATTTAGTGCCAAGAAAAAGAGGGACATGATTGCTAGAACCAGGGTTGAGATAATGTGCGTTTGGATCAATAAAGCAATCACAATGCCTAATAAGAGCGCTGCTTGGCGATTTTCAAAGACAATCTGATAAATAGCCAGAATCAAAAAAGGAATCAAGGGAGTGACAGCTGTCATGCCATAGCCAAAATTGGCATAGACCAAGGGAGGGTACAAGGCTAGTACAAAGGCCAAGCTTTGGTTGTGACTGATGGTCCTAAAGACGATAAAAGTCCCATAGACACTAACCAAGGTCAAAAAGAAAGCATAACCAACATAAGCAAAGGTGATGGACTTGGTCAAAAGAAAGAGACCGGCCGGTAGATAGAGCAGCCATTGGCCATAGAACATCGGAACAGCATAGCCCACACCATTACCAAAAAGAAAATTCAAATTAGGAAGGAAATCGCCATGGCGCAAGGACTGGGCGAGCCCTGCAATGCGGGCCATATGAAAGGCAAGGTCAGAATCCTGCCTAGTGATGACTTGGTAGGAACAAGCGATGATGACAACTGTATACAAAAAGAGTAGAGCAAAAGGCGCTGCTACTTTTTTGTCATGTTCTTTGTTTAGTGAGTAATCATTATGAAACACATCAAGCCTCACTTTAGTATCTCTTGGGTTTTAGCATAGTTAGCTTCGACCTCAGCTTTTTCTGCTTGCCACCATGCTTGATGGTCACGATACCATTTGATGGTTTCTTCTAAGCCTTGTTCAAAATTGGTAAATTCTGGTTGCCAGCCCAGCTCTTCACGTAGCTTAGTGGCATCAATAGCATAGCGCAAATCATGGCCAGCTCGGTCTGTCACGTGATCATAAGCGTCTTTGGGCTGCCCCATTTTCTCAAGGATGAGTTCTAAGACTTCTTTATTGCTTTTCTCACCATCTGCACCAATCAGATAAGTTTGGCCAATGACTCCTTTTGTCAAGATTGCCCACACTCCAGTTGAATGGTCATTGGTATGGATCCAGTCACGGACATTCTTTCCTTCCCCATAAAGTTTTGGTTTGATACCTGATAAGATATTCGTAATTTGGCGGGGAATGAATTTTTCAATATGCTGGTAAGGGCCGTAATTGTTTGAGCAATTGGAAATGGTCGCTTTGACACCAAAAGAACGCACCCAAGCTTTTACAATCAAGTCAGATGCCGCTTTGGTGGAAGAATAAGGCGATGAGGGATTGTAATTGGTTTTGGCAGTGAATTTTTCCCCTGGACCTTCTCCGTGTCCAGGTAAATCTTCGCGCAGCGGCAGATCACCATAAACTTCATCTGTTGACACATGATGAAAACGCAAATCAAATTTGCGGGCTGCTTCTAACAAGGTGTAGGTCCCGATAAAGTTCGTATGAATAAAGGGGCTTGGGTCTTTAAGGGAATTATCATTATGACTCTCAGCTGCGTAGTGAACAATAGCATCCGCATCAGCTGCAAGCTTATTGACCAATTCTGCATCAGCAATATCGCCTACAACAAGTTTGACCCGATCACCAAGAATGGCTTCAATGTTGGCGCGATTTCCAGCGTAGGTTAATTTATCCAGAACGGTCACTTGGACATCAGGGTGGTTATTATAGAGATAATGCACAAAGTTAGAGCCGATAAAACCAGCCCCCCCTGTAACGATAATCTTTTTATAGTCTGACATAGTTATTTCCTTAACAATATTTTTTAATGCCTTACTTTCTAGATGCTGGTTCAAACACCCCAAAAAGCAAATCAAAGCACTTGGTTTTTAGAAGCAAAAGCCATACGACAACACTTGTCCTGACACGTCAAGCTTTCCTAAGGTTAGCTGCGTGAGAAAGCTTGGGTTACAAAGCTATTAGGCTTTTTGCTACCATATGTTTTGCTCTAAAAATAAGCTTGGCAGAGCTGTTGCTTTTCATCAAAGCGAGTGCTGCAGGTTAGTGGCTTTTAGACCAACTGGTGGTCGCGCTAGCTATTTCACAGCCTAACAGCCCACCACTGTGTGCTTGTTACTAGCAAGTAAAGAAGGCTAGCGTGCGGTTATAATGAGCGGTTTTACATCCTGTAAAAAGGGATGTTTTTTATCTGCCGCTGAGACTTCAGCAGCTGACAGATTTTGCCACTCAATCCCGAGGCTTGGGTCCGCGTAATTCACAAAGGCGTATTTGGGTTTGAGTTCAAGAGCCCAATAATCATTGACCAAATAGCTGTAAGACACCGTATCTGTCAACACTTGAAAGCCATTGGCCACACCGCGCGGGACAAAGATACCTTTTGAGGCATCAATGATTGCTTGATAGGTATTACCAAAACTCTCGCCTTGGCGTAAGTCAACCCAAGCTCCTAATACTTTGCCTCCGTCAGCTACTGAAATGTACTTGTCCCATGGTTCTGCATGCAAGCCCCGTAGGACATTTTTATGTGAAAAGCTAATGTTATTTTGCAGCTTGCCGGCCGCAAAAAAACTTTCTGGAAAGCCCAGAGGTAGCATTTTTTCCTTTTGAAAGTTTTCTTTAAACCAGCCACGGCTATCTCCATGAACTGGAATATCAAATTCGAGCATGCCAGGGATTCCGCTGACGGGTCGCGCGGCTAGTGGCTTTTCAAAAAATTGTTCTGACATTACATTTCTCCAATCAAACGAAGTAGATATTGACCGTATTCGTTTTTCTTTAATGGCTGAGCTAGCTGCAAGACTTGTTCTTTAGTAATGTAGCCCATACGGTAGGCAATCTCTTCTAAGTTTGCGACCTGGGCATTTTGCAAGCGTTGAACGGTTTCGATGTATTGAGCTGCCTCAAGTAAGCTTTCATGGGTTCCTGTATCAAGCCAGGCAAAACCACGTCCCATTAATTCGACCGAGAGGTCGCCGCGTTCCAAATAGGCTTTGTTCACATCTGTAATTTCCAACTCGCCGCGCGGGCTGGGTTTGATGCTTTTAGCAATATCAACGACATCATTATCATAAAAATACAAGCCGGTTACTGCGTAGTTGGATTTTGGCTCTGCCGGTTTTTCCTCAATGGAGATAGCATTCATATCATCATCAAATGCAACCACACCAAAACGCTCGGGATCTTTGACCTGGTAGCCAAAGACAGTAGCTCCCTTGTCTTTAGCCGCAGCTTTCTGAAGGAGCTTAGTCAGGCCATTACCATGGTAAATATTATCGCCAAGGATCAAGGCTACATGATCATTCCCAATAAACTCTTCGCCAATGATAAAGGCTTGCGCCAAGCCATCTGGACTAGGTTGCTCAGCATAAGACAAGGAAATGCCAAACTCTGAACCATCACCAAGCAATTCTTCAAAACGCGGTAAATCTTGTGGCGTGGAAATAATGAGGATGTCCTTAATGCCAGCTAACATTAAGGTTGACAAGGGATAATAAATCATTGGTTTATCATAGATGGGCATCAATTGCTTAGATGCCGCCCGTGTCAACGGATACAAACGTGTTCCTGATCCGCCAGCCAGTATTATACCTTTCATAATAGGTCTCCTTCAGTTTCTATATCGTTACCATTCTACCATTTTTTAGAAGCAGTGTCATGTTTTACTGTAAGCCTGTGCAGATGACCAACAAACAATCCTAGCACGTAACACAAATACTGATCACCTTGACCTTAAGAGCTTGGTTGTCCCTCACAAGAGGCAAAAGCCAGCTTTAGTTCTTAGGCTAGAAGCGTTAGATAGGCAGCAGGATTATAAGCTTCAATCGCCATATCTAGCTCTTGATCAAGTGCCAACTTGGCCAATTGCTGTCCGATGATTGGCCCTACTGTTAAGCCGGTTGAGCCTAAACCACTTGCGACATATAGTCTGGGTTTGTTGGGTACTGACCCAAAAAAAGGTAAAAAGTCTCGAGTATAAGCCCGAATGCCTACTCGACTGGTAGGTAGAGGCGCAGTAGCTAAGGCTGGTAAAAAGGGACTTGCTTGAGCAGCTAAGCTATCAAGAATGTCTTGATCTGGACTAATATCAAAGCCCTGGTCATTTTCATGGCTGGCACCGACCACTACTTTTCCCTGTGTAAAAGGAATAATATCAATTTCTCCTTCTGGCATGACTACCGGCCACTGGTCGCTTGCTTGATTCGGTAGGTGATAATCCAATAATTGTCCTTTTTGCGGCCGGACATCTACGTGGTAACCCAAAGGTTCTAGCAACTGACCAAGCCAGGCGCCACACGCTAGGATCACCCGATCAAAATAGTGTCCTGCAATCTCATAGCCCTGGCCTTTTTGCCTAAGGCTGACCTTTTGCTGATAAAGAGGGTAACCTGCTGCTGTTTGCAATAATCGGCAAAGGTCATGCCCATCAACACGGGCAGCACCCTGGGCAACCAGGGTGCGTTCATAGCCCTTTAATTCTGGAAAAGCACCGCTAGCTTGGGCATAATCTTGCAGTGATAGCTGTCCAATAATAGGAGAGGAGTGCTGACGCTGCAAAGCGATGTGATAGAGCTCCTCTAGCTTGCTGGAATCTTTTTTTAAAACATAAACTCCAGTCTGCTGGTAAGAAGTATTAGGATAGCCATCAGCCAGCAAGTCTTGTATGAGGCGTGGGTAAAACTTGGCCCCCGCATCGGCTAACTGATACCAGGCTTTATTGCGACGCTTGGAAAACCAAGGGCAAATAATGCCCGCTGCAGCCTTGGTAGCTTGGCCAAGACCTTCATCAAATAGGACTACTTCTGCTTGTCCGAGACGGGATAAATAGTAGGCTGCGGTAGAGCCGACAATGCCCGCTCCAATAATTGCAATGCGCATCTTTCCTCCTGGTATGGGTAAGCTAAAAACACTGGCTAATGCTTTGTCCTATCTTGTTAAGGCAAGCAGACTTGAGGTTTTTGCTTTTTATGGTTTAATCATTATGACTTCCCTGATAGGGCCTTATATCTAATCCGTTGCTAACCCGCCTGAGTCTGGGGTGTGTCTTGCGGCCTGCTCCTAGGATAAGTGGCTAAAGGGATTAGTGGAGCGCTGACTGGCTAGAAAGCTGACTGACCAGCCTTCTTGTTTTTTCCATTCTTCTAATTTTCGCAAAACACCATCAATAAAGAGAACTTCAATGTGGTGACCAGGATCAATGGCCACCAGGCCATCGGTTAACATCTCATGGGCAGTATGATAATAAATATCGCCGGTCACATAAACATCCGCTCCCTTGTCTCGGGCCTGCGGATAAAATTTATCGCCAGAGCCACCACAGATGGCCACTGTCTCTATCAGCGGATTGGCCTTTCCGTAGCGCACCAGGCGGATGCTGTCTAATCCAAAGACAGTCTTGATTTTATGCGCGAAGGCTTCTAAGCTTTGGGGCTGAATATGGCCAATGCGGCCAAGGCCAAAGCCATTTTTTGTCTCAGCCAGCGGGCGCGGCTCTTCAATTCCCAATTCTTGGCAAAACCAGTCATTCAATCCACCAGGAACCACATCAATATTGGTGTGACTGACATAGACTGCAATATCATGCTTAACGAGGCTTAAGACAATATCACGCTGGGGAGAAGCAACCAAGTCCTTCAAGCCTTTATGAATAGGGGCGTGTTTTGTGATGATCAGATCCACACCACACGCGATGGCTTCTGCGACTGTTTGTTCCCGAATATCCAAGGTCACCATGACCCGCTCAACATCCTTAGTCAACCGCCCAACTTGTAGCCCAACACTGTCTCCCTCAAGGGATAAGTCTGGCGGGCAAAATGCTTCGTAGCGTTCAATAATATCACTTGCCTTCATCTTCAATCATCTCCTTAATAGCAGCCATTTTTTGGGTAATGGCTGCGCGGTCTTTGGTGCGGGCGTGGGGCACACAAGCAAGTGCCTCGGCTAATTTAACATATTCTCTGTGCCACTTGGCCTTAAAGACAGCTGTCTTGGCCTGGGACAAAAATGGCCCAAAGCGATAAGATTTAGCATCAAGCATTTGGTGGCCGGGCTGGGCCACTATAATCTCATAATATTTATCATTTTCCATAAGAATGGTTTCAGCAACAATGGCAAATTGATGGGCCACTAACCACTGGCGTAATTCATCTTCACGATTATTGGGTTGGAGCACCAGGGTTTTTACTGTCGCTAACTGGGCCTGGCCTGCTCCAAGAATATCAGCAATCAAACGGCCACCCATGCCACAGATGCTCACAGCTGTGATGCCATCTTCAGCTTGCATGGCGGCTAAGCCATTGGCCAGGCGAACCGAAATGACTTGTTGCAGGCCATGCGCAGCGACATTACGACAAGCAGATTCGTACGGGCCTTTGACAACTTCTCCAGCTACCGCTCTATCGATAAGGCCTTGGGACGCTAGATAGATGGGTAAGTAAGCATGATCACTTCCTACATCTAACAAACGGCTACCGGGAGGAATTTTTTCAGCAACAAGGCTGAGACGTTTTGATAAGTGTTCCATGGTTTTTAGACTTTCTCTTCTTCTGGCTTTAGGTTGCTTCGTGTTTTCGCAGCGGCTAAGGCAACTGGCACGGCTACTTGGTGGAAGGTAGTGCCTTCAACATCAAGCACAAGCCCTTTGAGCCTAAGGCGTGCAACCTTTTTACCATTATAGCAAAATTTGCTGCGCTCGCCCATCTCACTGCTGTGTTGGTAAGAAAGGATGCTGCTCGCCTTGTAAAGATGGCGTGTTAGTGACTATATCAGCGAGCAGCTCAACGGGCTTGCGGCTGTTGGCATCAGGGGGCTTTATCACTGAAAATGAAAAACTCTTAGAAGTCTGTCATATCAACATTTCTAAGAGTAATCACTCATTTATTTACTGTATTACCTTCTTAAGACTCGCAAAGGTTTTGGAAAATTTGGCTAGCTTTTGGAATGCAGGTCAACTCAGACTTTTTTTCTGCAATTGTTTGTAATAATGGCAGTAGCTTTGGACGGGACATTCCTGACATTTGGGATTCTTAGCCAGGCAATGATATCGCCCAAAGAAAATCAAGCGGTGGTGGGTCTTGACCCAGTCTCGTTTAGGAATTTTTGCCATTAGATCCGTTTCGATTTGGGTAACAGAAGCATCAGGGGCTGAGATGTTGAGCCGCTTGGCCACGCGCGCGACATGAGTATCAACAGCTATCCCTGGAATATTATAAACTTCACCTAGTACCACATTTGCTGTTTTGCGACCAACTCCTGGCAGGCTTTCGAGTTGGGCGTACGTTTTAGGGACTTGCCCGTCAAACTCCTCTAGTAGTAATTGCGCTGTTCTGATAATGTTTTTGGCCTTGTTTTTGTAAAGGCCAATGGTACGCAGACAGGTTTCAACATCAGAAAGCTCAGCTGCCGCCAAATCAGCCAAATCTGGATATTTAGCCCATAAAACTGGTGTTACCTTATTTACGGCCTTATCCGTTGTTTGGGCTGACAAGATGACAGCAATCAATAACTGATAGGGGCGATCAGGTTGCCAAGTTAGTTCGCCCTTTGCCTCTGGAAACATCTCCGCAATAATTGCTAAAACTTTACGTAACCGTTCTTTACCGATGCGCATTACTCATCATCACTCCATAAATTCATCGCCGCTAAAAAGTCATCTGAAACGGCCACCTGCTGGTTTTTTGTCTCACGTTCTTGCTGCTTTTCTTTGACTTGCCGCAAATTAGTAATGCCCTCCTTGCGCCAATTGCGCAGGATTGCTTGGATGTATTTCCAATTGGTTTTGCCATTAAAAACAGCTTCGCGAAGGGCTTCGCGGATCAAATCAGGGTCAACCTTATCCTCACTGACAGTTTTTTGCAAGTCTTCTAACTCAAAGGGACTAAGTAAACGCCCTAATTCTTGTTCAAAATCGGTCACCAGGCTGCGCAGGGGATTGATTGGTGTAGCAACGTCGGTATCAGTTGCATGGGGTTGTTTAGCCTTTGCAATGACTTCATCTAATTTAGCCAAGGCAGGGGTTGCATCAAAAATGGTTTCAATCTCGCCGGCCAACTCAATGGTTTTCATATCTAAAAGCTGCTGCTGGCTTAAACTAGCAATGGCTTTATTGATGTCAGCTACTGTTTTTCCCAGCGCCTTAGCAATTTGACTGGGAACAATCTCCTCTTTGCTTGTGGTATTTTGCAGGTAAAAAAACTGCCACACCAAAAAATCATCTGGATTATTAAAAAGATCCTTATAATGAAAAAGCAAGGCACTTGGAAAAACCAAGTTGCCTGATTTATAGTGCTCTAAATAACTCATAATCCCCCATTCTCACTAGTCATTAGTAGTTAGGTATTGAGTCAGTCAAGCAACTGACCTTAGCCTGGGAAGTTCATCAAAACTTTAACATCAATATCACCAATAGCATGGCGGCCATTTAAGCCATCGAGTTCGATAAGAAAGGCACATCCTGCAACAACACCACCTAATTGCTGAACCATTTCGATCGTTGCTTTAACGGTTCCACCGGTTGCTAATAAGTCATCAACAATCAAGACACGTTGTCCAGGTTTAATAGCATCGGCATGCATGGTTAAGGTGTCTAAACCATATTCTTTTTCATAATCAGCTGAAACCACCTCACGTGGTAATTTCCCTGGTTTACGAACAGGTGCAAAACCAATTCCCAATTCAACAGCGACCGGACAGCCAATGATAAAGCCCCGTGCTTCTGGGCCGACAATCATATCAATGTCCTTATCGCAAGCGTATTGGGCAATTTCCCGAATCGCATAACTATAAGCTTTGCCATCTGCCATCAAAGGAGAGATGTCTCGAAAAGTGATGCCTTCTTTGGGATAATTTTCAATGGTTGCAATATAATTTGTTAAATCCATAATACTTTCTTTCTAGCGACTTTCGGTCAACATAAAATACTCTTCATTATACCATGAAAGCCTTGTTTCGTAAAACTTATTTATCCCCAAACCTACTATTTGGCTCATCTGCTGCTCTTAGCCAATCATAAATAGCCTGCGGGCTGCCTAGAGCCATTAATTCTTGATAAGCCACCTTGGCTTTTAAGTTTTGATAAATCAAACTCTCAGTTAAATCCTTCTTTGGTGCATCCTTAATCACCGTCATTACTCCATCGGCAATGTTTACAAAACCAAGCTCTTCAAAAATTTGAATCATTTTTGTTAAAAGCTGCTGATCAAGGTTCAAATAGCTGGCCAAATCAAGCAATTTATAGCGGATGTCAAACTCTGGAAATTGGTAGAGAGTTTTATATAGTTTAGCAAACTGCTCCTTACTGCCATAACCAGACAAGTATAGAGGTTGCTCAATCTTATTTTTAAAGTAAATAGCCGTTAGGTGTTTTTGGGCAAATTGCTGGCGCAGCTGATTGGGCTCATCAGGGATAAGTTCAAGTAAGGCAGCTTGCCCATCTTTAGCTTCAGCTAAGCTAGGCAAATGCTTAGGAATTACCGCATTACGCTTACGGACATCGATCAATTGAATCCCAGATACTCGTGCATCAACCAAAAATAATTGGATACTAGTGTGACCATTCCATTGGTTCACACTGAGGGTCACAGCCAACTCCAGACCGCGAGCCTGCTGAAATTCTTGCCAAAAGGAACCTTTTTGAAAGGCAACCACGTCAATTTCGACACCATCTTTGGCAATTTTTAATTTCAAATGGCGATTATTTTGCCCCATGCTGCGAGCTTGTAAGACCTGAAAATCCCGTAACCAAAAAAGAGGCTTTTTATTATCCATCCCAAAAGGCGCTAGAACACTCAATTCCTTAAGGGTTGCTAAACTGAGCTGCTTGAGGTCTAATTCGTCATCTAAGCTGAGTTGACTCTTTTGATCAATCGCTAAGTGCTTGTTGGCCACATAATCAGCCAAGGCCTGACGCAAGAGGGGCAATTCAGCCGCATCAATGGTCATACCAGCAGCTCCAGCATGTCCACCAAAGGCGAGCAGATGTTCTTTGGCCGCAGCTAGAGCCTGGTAAATATTAATCCTTTCTGGACTGCGTGCTGAGCCCTTAGCCAGCTCATCATCAGAAATTCCCAAAACAATAACTGGACGACCGATTTCTTCCATGATGCGGCCAGCAACAATCCCTAGTACGCCTGGATGCCAGCCTTTTTTGGCTAAAACCTGAATAGGCTGGGCCAAGTCCACCATCTCTAAAGCTTCCTGATAAATAGCTTGGACAAGCTCCTTACGCTCTTGATTTTTGGCATGAATCATCAGGGCTATTTGATGGGTTTCTTCCTCATCAAAACCTGTCAGTAATTCCAAAGCAGGATTTGGATCATCCAGTCGGCCAAGTGCATTTAAGGCAGGCGCAATTTGAAAGCCGATGGTTTCCTCGTCACAGTCACCAGGCTTAACATCAGCGAGCTGCATCAACTCTTGCAGACCAATTCGCTCGGTTTGGCGTAAGACGGCTAGTCCATTTTTAACCAAAATGCGATTCTCACCGGTCAAGCTCACCATATCAGCAATGGTGCCAATGGCTACCAAATCTAAAAACTCTGTGGGAATACTCTCTAAAAGGGCACAAGCCAATTTGAAAGCAACGCCACAGCCCGCTAAATAGTGAAAAGGGTAATCGGCATCTGGATGTTCTGGATGGATAATCGCGAAAGCTTTTGGCAAAGCCTCAGGTAAACTATGGTGGTCGGTGACAATGACATCAACTCCCTGGGCTTGCGCGTAAGCAATCGCCTCATGGCCAGCCACGCCATTATCAACAGTGATAATCAAGGAGACGTCTTCTTGTTCTATGAAATATTTGTAGACACTTTGATTTGGCCCGTAGCCATCACTAAAACGATTAGGCAAATAAGTCCGCACTTGGGCTCCTAGCATCTCTAGTGTTTCTTGAACAATTGAGGCAGACGTCATTCCATCGGCATCGTAATCGCCGTACACTAAAATCGTTTCTGCCTGCTCAATCGCCCGGCGAATGCGCGGCACTGCTTTTGCCATATCATGAAGTAAATAGGGATCATGCAAATCAGCTAAATCAGCGGTCAAAAAAGCTGTTAAATCTTCTGCTGTGCGGATGCCCCTTTGATAAACTAACTGGGCCGCTGCCTGGCTAAGTCCCTGGTTCTTAGCAAGCTTAAAAAAGCCAGCATCTGGCTTTTCCTTAGCTAGGGCCCATTGATAAGTAGCTGTGATCATTTATAATTAAAGACCTTTCGTGCAAAAAAATCTGAGAGCCGTGGAAAGAGGGCATAAAAGGTGTTGGCCGCTGCCAATAAGAAGGGAAGATTGAGTTCGCGCTTAGGCCGATCAAGAACCGCGACAATCCGCTTTGCAACTTGCTGGGGCTGTAAGGTAAAACGGCTCACGCTAGCCAAGTACTGACCAGACGGATCAGCCTGATCAAAAAAGCCTGTCGCAATTGGCCCTGGATTGACCGTAGTCACAAAGACACCCTGATCAGCTAGTTCTAAACGTAGGGCATTTGAATAGCCAATCATGGCAAATTTGGTCGCAGAATAGACTGTTGATTTGCTAGAAGCAATCAGGCCAGCCATGGACACAATATTGATAATGTGCCCCCGACCTCTGCTAGCCATCTGATGGCCAATCAAACGCGCAAAAGTAATGCTTGCCAGAGTATTGACGGCAAACATTTCGGCAATTTCTGCACTGTCAAAGGCATCATAGCTTTTAAAAGCACCAAAGCCTGCATTGTTAATCAATACATCAACTTGGCCATGCTTTTGCGCAATCTCTTCCACTAAAAGAGCAATAGCCTGACTATCTTTAATATCAATCGCATAAATGGCCTTATGAGGAATCTCAGCATATAAGGTTGCCAGCTTTTGGGCATCTCGGCCAACTAAAATAATGAAATCATCAGTGGACAATTGATGAATAATAGCTTGCGCTAAGCCACCACTAGCTCCTGTAATCAAAAAAGTTCGTTTTGCCATTAAATACTCACTTCCTCTAAATCTTTGACAACCTTAACGGGTTCAAAAATCGTTGCGGCATCTTTTTCCAGTTGACGACAAGCGCGGCCCAAAAACCGAGCAGAAACGTGATTTAACAAGAGACGTTTAGCTTTTGCTTCTTTGGCAATCTCAGCGGCCTGCATATTGGTAGAATGGCCATGGTTACGAGCCATCCGGTCATCACCTCTACCATAGGTTGATTCATGAACTAAAACATCCGCATCTCTGGCCAGCCGAACGCTGGCTGGGGTTTTGCGGGTATCACCGATAATCGTAATGATTTTCCCTTTTTTCGGAGCAGAGATAAAATCACTAGCTCTAATTAGCCTACCATCTTCTAAGACGACATCTTGGCCATTTTTTACCTGGCCAAACAAAGGACCAAAGGGCACGCCAGCTGCTTTTAAAGCTTCAGCATTTAAGGTTCCCTCTAAGTCTTTTTGGACAATACGGTAACCAATACAAAAAATCGTATGCGCTAATTGTTCTCCATAAACCAAAAATTTATCAGTCTCCATCAATAGACCTAGATCATTTTCGGTGAATTCTTTGAAATGGATGCGATAAGGTAGTCTTGAACCAGAAACCTTGAGGCTGGTCATCACAAAGGACTTGATGCCAACAGGTCCATAAATCTCAATGTCGGTTTGCTCTTCACTTGCTTGAAAAGCCCGGCTGGCTAAAAAACCCGGCAGGCCAAAAATATGGTCCCCATGTAAATGTGTGATAAAGATTTTTTTAATTTTACGAGGCTTAATGTGCGTCTCTAAAATTTGGCGCTGGGTTCCTTCACCACAATCAAACATCCACACTTCATTGATTTCATCTAGCAATTTTAAAACTAGACTCGAAACATTTCGCTGCTTAGCCGGCTGGCCAGCACCTGTCCCTAAAAACTGTATTTCCATTATTAAATTAACTTATACTTTCTAATTGCTGATATAGAATTGGTATTGCCGCTGGTGAAAGCCATAGCATCTTTGACCAGAGTAGGACTTAGCCAGAGCTATTAGCTCCTCTTGATTATAGGAAGTCAGCAAAACTGTCCCATCCTCAAAGAGATACTTTTGCGACAAAAGGTGATCGGCTAACGCTTCTTTATGCCGCTTTTGCTCAGTAAAGCCATTGAGACACATTTTAATCTGGTTTGCTTCTTGATAAACCAGATAATGCGGAAAAATCATCGCCAGTTCAAATAAGAGTGCCTCAGTCACTGGCTCACTCACCTCAGAAAAAACCAAGGCTTCTTCTTGTTCTGCTTCTTGGTAGACATATCCATAAGCTTTGCCTGAGACATTTAAACGTACAAAAGGAAGAGATTCTTTAAAAAAACTAGGATTAGCTTGGCATAGCCCCAAAGCTTTTGACATCTGATAATAGTAATCTGTAGCTGCCTTAGGGGACTGCTTTTGATATATTTCTGCAAAATAAGCATTTAAAACACTAGGTGGAGGGGTAATCAGCCGCTTCTTTTCTTGATCTGACACCCCCTGCATAATGGTGGTTAAGTATTGTTGATCCATTGAGGTATAGCCCCCATATTGCATTGCCAAAGAAATATAATCAGTCATAAAATCCTTCTAATCTCCATTTATTCTTTGAGGCGATATAGCCTTTGATGTTTTCTTTTCTTTGTTCGAAGTGATAGTCATCTAAGAAGGCAACCTTTTGCAGCTCATATAGCTTATAAAAATCAGCCTGATCGACACTTATGGAAAAAGGTATAAACAATTCACAAATCTGCTCAACTAGCCATGTACGTAAGCGTTTTCGACTAGAGTGATCATGCGCGCTCAATTGTATATTGGGAAAAGCTGACACTGTAAAGGCTTGAGCTAAATCCATTTTATTATAAATGGTCAAGCGAGGAATGTGTTGCATCCCTAAATCACGAAGAATCTCTAACACGACCTGCTCTTGCTCTAGCTGGTGCGGGTCACTGGCATCAATGACATGTAAGAGCAAATCCAGATGACGGCTTTCTTCCAAGGTTGATTTAAAGGCAGCAACAAGCTCTGTTGGCAAATCTTGGATAAAACCAACTGTATCAGTTAGAGTCGCCTGAAAGTGGTCTCGTAGATATAACTGTTTGGTCGTAGCATCCAGAGTCGCAAACAATTCATCAGCCTCATAGTGGTCATGATCGGTCATGAGATTCATGATCGTTGACTTGCCAGCATTGGTATAACCAATGAGACCAATCCGAAAAGGCTCTGAAGTCAAACGCTTTTCACGAGTAATTTGGCGATTCTGTTCGACTTGCTTGAGCTTGTGCTCAATATCTGCGATCTGCTGCCGAATTGAGCGGCGATTTAGCTCTAGCTGACTCTCACCAGGTCCTCGGCTACCAATACCACCAGCTTGACGGCTAAGCAGAATTCCTTGCCCCATCAAGCGGGGCAAGAGGTATTTCAATTGAGCCAGATGCACTTGCAATTTGCCTTCATGGCTATGCGCCCGCATGGCAAAAATATCTAAAATTAATTGCATGCGATCAATCACTTTTACGCCAAGCTCAGCTTCTAAATGGCTATTTTGACGTGGCGTGAGCCGGTTATTGACAATAACCATGTCAATTGCATCAGCTGCCACTCGGGCGCTTATCTCGCTTAATTTTCCAGCGCCCACTAAGGTCTTGCTGTCATACTTTTTACGTTTTTGCTCATAGCTAGCAACCACTTCTGCGCCAGCTGTTTGGGCAAGGCTAGCAAGTTCAATCATTGACATTTCAAATTGTTGTGTATCTGGTAAGGCCACACCAACCAGAACAACGCGTTCTTGTGCGTTTTGTGTCTCAATTAAGCTCATGTCCAAACCTCCAAATACCGTAACATTTATTATACCATAAATCTAAGCAAAGCTTAGGTATTACCAGCTAATCGGCTGGATTCTTAGTCAAGAAGGCTTGCGCGTCCGCCACCAGTTCAGCTGGGTAGGTCGGCTCAGAAATCTGGTAAAAAGGCACTGCCATCCTATTTCTAAACCAGGTCAATTGCCGCTTTGCAAATCGTCTGGAATTTTGTTTGAGCTGAGCTAGGGCCGCATCTAGACTAGCTTCGCCGGCAAAATAAGGGAATAATTCTTTATAACCAATCGCCCGGCTGGCTTGGGCATGAGGAAAATGCGTGAAGAGGTCCTCAGCTTCTGCTAACAGTCCTTGCTCCACCATCCCATCAACACGCTGATTGATACGCTCATATAAGGAGGCTCTTTCATCAGTCAGCCCAAGGAGCAAGACCTCATAGGGAAAAGGCTTATTTTGCTGCTTAGTGGCAAAACGATGGCGCTCCAAAGCCCGGATAGCTCGGCGGCGATTGGGCTCATTAATGGCAAGCCTGGCCTTTTTGACTTGCTGATAGAGTTGCTGGTTTGTCAGTTTCGATAAGGCTGCGCGGTAGGCTAAGAGAGCCGCCTGATCAACCTCTCCACCAAGGTGATAACCTTCAATCAAACTTTGGATGTAAAGGCCCGTTCCCCCAACAATAATCGGCAACTTACCAGCGGCCATAATGTCATCTAGCGCCCTGGTCGCATCCTGGACGAAATCATAAACAGAATAATTTTCCCAGGGCTCTCGAATATCTATTAAATGGTGTTTCACCAGCGCTTGCTCCCTAGCACTGGCTTTGGCGGTACCAATATCTAGCCCCTTATAGACTTGTTGGCTATCACCAGAGATGATCTCGCCATTAAACATCTTAGCCAACTCAATCCCTAGAGCTGTCTTTCCCACGGCAGTTGGTCCGACCACTGCAATTAGTTTTTTTCTTGGTTCTTTTATTGTCATGTCAAATCTTCAAAGCATACCCTTTCACTTGCTATTTCGGTCTTTTTTCGCTAACATATATTATACCATAGATGTTACCACTCTAAAGGTTAGAATAAATGTTACAGGAGAATAGCGTTATGAAAAAATACCCATTTGCCAAAGGTCTCATTACAGGTGTCCTTGCCACTACTGCTACAGTAGCTGGCGCGCTCTTGACCATCAAAAAAACGATTATTGAACCCGAAGAAGAAAAAGAAGCATTCATCGAAGAAAACCGCAAAAAGGCAGCACGTCGTCGTGTATCCCGTTAAGCAGCAACAAAAGAACTGGAGACTTCCCCAGTTTCTTTTTTTATTGGCTTGCAAAAAGCGCTAGCAATTTTGTCGCAGATAATAGCACCGCAGGTCTTATAGAAGCACAAAAGGAAAGCTGCTTTTTAGCTGCTCTCCTACTTAGTTATCGTATCAGTCACTCGCTATCATTGCCAATGAACCAAAAGGTTTTTCTTTACGCTGATAGTTGAGGTTAAAACCTATCTGTTAGGTAGCCAAGCTTAGGCGGTTACTGCCTCAGGCAAGACTTCCCCAAGAACAGCTAAGCGCTCAGCCCATTGCGTGCGCGTTAAGCCATGTTCTTGCACGTAGCGATTACGTTCATGAGCTCGGCATTCTGGTGAGCAGCCGCGCAAGTATTTGGCTTCATTTGCTTCAGAAGCAAAAATTTGCTTATTGCAAAATGGGTTGGCACAATTCACATAGCGTTCACAAGGCGAACCATCAAAATGGTCCTTACCGATAATGGTAGGGTCAACATGGTTAATAGGCACCGAAATGCGCTCATCAAAGACATACATAGCACCGTCCCATAGTTCTCCTTGCACCTTTGGATCCTTACCGTAGGTAGCGATGCCGCCGTGTAATTGCCCAACATCCTTGAAGCCCTCACGAACCATCCAACCTGAGAATTTTTCACACCGCACACCACCGGTACAATAAACAACTACCCGTTTTTCCATAAATTGTTCTTTATGATCACGTACCCATTGGGGTAATTCACGGAAATTACGAATATCAGGACGAATAGCCCCACGGAAATGACCTAAATCATATTCATAGTCATTGCGCGTATCAAGGACAACAGTATTTTCATCTAGCAAGGCTTCTTTGAACTCTTGGGGATTTAAATAGGCTCCCGTGGTTTCTAGAGGGTTAATATCCTGATCAAAGTCATTGTCTTCTAAGCCTAGATGAACAATTTCTTTTTTGTAACGCACAAACATTTTCCGAAAAGCTTGTTCTTTTTCTTCGTCAATTTTGAACCAAAGATCAGCAAAACGCTCATCACTGTGCACCCAATCCATGTATTTTTGGGTGGTTTCATAATCACCAGAGACGGTACCGTTAATGCCTTCGTCAGCAATTAAAATCCGGCCCTTAAGACCAATGGATTTACAAAATTCCAAGTGCTGCGCAGCATATTCTTTAGCATTTTCAATAGGAACGTATTTGTAATAGAGTAAAACACGAATGTTTTCAGACACAGTTAAGTTATCTCCAATTCTTTTATTCTTTTGCTTTATCTTTTATTATAACCTGCCAAAAGCCAGACAAGCAACAAATTAGCTTGTACATTTTATCACAATACCAACTCGCAAAAACCAGCCAAGGTAGACCTCTCACAGGTCACCCTAAGCTGGCTATTTTTGATTATTGCTTAATAAGATTGCCAAATGTCTTGATTGTATTGTTCGATAGTGCGATCAGATGAGAAGAAACCTGCTTTGGCAATATTATGCACAACCTTTGTCATCCAAAGATCTTGGTCTTCATAATCAGCCAACATCCGTTCTTTTGTCTGGATATAATCTTCCAAATCAATCAAAGTCATAAACCAGTCTTTGTTGATTAATTCCAAGTAAAGCCGCTCTAAACGTTGCTCATTACCAATTTTCAACATGTCAGGGCTAATGATAAAATTAACCGCTGCTTTGATTGCTGGATGGCTATCATAGTAATGTTTAGATACATAGCCACCTTCAGCATACAAACGAATAATGGTATCAGAATCTTGACCAAAAGTATAGATATTGTCCATACCTGCCAGCTCTGCAATTTCTACATTAGCACCGTCCATAGTCCCTAAGGTCAAGGCCCCGTTGAGCATAAATTTCATATTACCTGTGCCTGAGGCCTCTTTTGAAGCTAAGGAAATTTGTTCAGAAATATCAGATGCTGGGATCAAGTGTTCAGCTACTGTGACATTATAGTTTTCCACCAAGTGAACGTTGAGGTATGGGCTTACCTCTGGGTCATTATTGATTAATTCGGACAGGCAAAGGATCAAGTGAATAATGTCTTGAGCAATCACGTAGGCTGGTGCTGCTTTGCCGCCAAAAATCACTGTCAGTTTGCGTTTAGGTAACTTGCCATTTTTGATTTCTAAGTATTTGTGGATGACATATAGCGCATTCATTTGTTGGCGTTTGTATTCATGGAAGCGCTTGATTTGTGTATCAATAATCGAGTTTTCATCCAAATCAATGCCTTTGTTCTCTTTGAGGTAACGCTTCAAGGCCAGCTTGTTGTTAGCCTTAATATCTGCTAAGCGTTGATGCACAGCAGGGTCATCTACAAAGGCCAATAATTTTTCTAATTTGGTGCCATCTGTAAGATAGTCATCACCGATTAATTCTTTCAAATAAGCAGCTAAATCTTGGTTAGCAAACTCTAACCAGCGACGGAAGGTAATACCATTGGTTTTATTATTGAATTTTTCAGGATAAAGTTGATAAAATTCTTTTAATTCGCTAGTCTTAAGAATTTCCGTATGAAGGGCAGCAACCCCATTGACGCTGGTAGCAAAATGAATATCCATGTGCGCCATATGAACTCGTCCATCTTTATCAATAATTTGTAAAGCAGGATTGTCAACTTCTGTCGCAATCAATTGGTCTAGTTGCTCAATAATGGTAACCAAGTGAGGCACAACTTCACGCAAGTAATCGATTGGCCATTTTTCTAAGGCTTCTGATAAAATCGTATGGTTGGTATACCCTACCATTTGTCTAACAATAGCTACCGCTTCTTCAAAAGTCATGCCATGCTTTTGTGTTAATAAACGAACCAACTCAGGAATGACCATTGATGGGTGGGTATCGTTGATTTGGACATAAGCATAGTCAGGAAGATCGTACAAATTAGAGCCACGTTCTAGGGCCTCATCAATCAAGAGCTGAGCGGCATTAGAGACCATGAAGTATTGTTGGTAAATGCGCAGCAATTCACCATTTTTATCTGAATCATCAGGGTATAAAAAGAGGGTTAGGTTCTTTTTGATTTCCGTTTTATCAAAACTGATGCCTTGTTTAATCAAGCCATAATCCACAGCCTCAATGTCAAATAGGTTCAAATAATTTTTAGTGTCACGTTGGTAACCTAAAACATCAATGCGATCAAGACGTGATTTCAAGGTGAAATGACGAAATGGCACATCATACGAAACCTCTGTAGGAACTAACCAAGACTGGTCTTCAATCCAATAATTAGGTTCTGCTTCTTGCTGATTGTGACGAAAAACCTGTTTAAATAGGCCACAATGGTAGTTCAAGCCAACACCTTCACCGTTAATTCCAAGTGTTGCCATGGAATCAATAAAACATGAAGCAAGACGCCCTAAGCCACCATTTCCTAATGACGGCTCTAGTTCCACATCTTCAATCTCTGCAATGGATTTACCAGCTTGTGCGAGCTCTTCTTTGATGGTTTGATAGAGTCCTAAATTAATCAGGTTATTGGATAATAGCTTACCAATTAAAAATTCAGCCGAAATATAGTAAACTTTACGCTTAGTCGTATTTTTAGGCTTCTTAGCTGCTTGTTCTTTGACATACTCTAATAGACTCAGATAGAGTTCTTTATTAGACAATTGACTCAGGGTATGCCCTGTACGTTTTTCGGCAAATACTGTAAATGTGTTCATTAGATTCTCTTTTCCTCAATTCAAAATTTTAGTGTGCTTAAGCACGTCCATACAATTCGGTTAGTTCCACCAGGTAATCAATATGGTCCTGGGTCAGCTCACAAGCCCGCATCCGCCATTGCCAGTTTCCACCAACGGTGTTTGGCCTATTCATCCGGCTGGATGCATCCTTATCTAGCAAATCTTGCATGCAAAAGATGGCTGTATCGCCAACCGATGCAAAAATGGTCCGTAGCATCGCTTTGGTAATCGGCTCACCCTCATGCATGTGAAGGTAGCGGCGCACAAATCGGGCTTGTTTAACGGTTAGATTTTCATACCAGCCATTGACGACCTCATTATCATGCGTCCCCGTGTAGACGATGCAGTTACGCTCATGGTGATGAGGTAATTCCATGCTTTGGCTAGTTTCATCATACAAACCAAACTCCAGAATTTTCATCCCGGGAAAGCCCGTTGAGGCCAATAAGTGTTCGGCTTTTTCGTCAATATAACCCAGATTCTCTGCAATAATAGGCAACTGACCTAGTTGTTCACGCACAGTCTTAAATAATTCCAAACCAGGCGCTGCCTCCCAATGACCATTTTTTGCAGTTTGGTCCCCGGCAGGAATTTCCCAAAAATCAGAAAAGCCCTTGAAATGATCAATGCGAACCTTGTCGTAAATCTTGCAGCTTTCTTGAATGCGGTAGACCCACCAGGCAAAATGTGTGTTTTGATGCTCTAACCAGTTATAGATCGGATTGCCCCATAATTGCCCATCGTCACTAAAGTCATCTGCCGGAACACCGGCAATATATAGCGGTTTTTTCTCCTGATCTACCTTAAAGAGCTCAGGCATGGTCCAAACTTCGACACTATCTGCTGAAACATAAATCGGCATATCCCCAATAATCTCAATACCATGCTCATTAGCATAAGCCTTCAAGGCCAACCATTGGTTAAAGAAGAAATATTGGCAAACTTTATGGTAAGCAATACCATCTGTCAGTTCTTTTCGATAATGGGCTAGCGCAGCCTCCTCCCGCTTAATAATGGCCATATCGTCCCATGCTTGCAGGGCCTTGTTGCCAAAATGTTCCTTGATCGCCATGAACTCGGCATAATCATTGACCCATGATGCCTCTTGCTCAAACTGCTGCAATGCTCGGCGATTTTGCATAGACGCCAAAAAAGTAGTGACAGCTTTTTGTAAGAGGGGACGACGCTGTTGGTAGATCAAAGCATAGTCAACCGCCTCTAAGTCCTGGCCAAAATCAACATCCGCATAGTCAGCTGGTTCTAATAAGCCTTGCTCAGCTAGCAGATCCAGGTCAATAAAATGGGGATTGCCAGCAACCGCCGAAAAGGATTGATAAGGAGAGTCACCAAAACTCGTTGTGGTTAAAGGCAAAATTTGCCAATAGGTTTGTTTGGCAGCAACTAAAAAATCCACAAAATCATAGGCAGACTGGCCAAAGGAACCTATCCCAAATTTTCCCGGTAGGGAGCTGATATGCATCAAAACTCCGCTTGCTCGTTTACTCATACGTTTCTCCTTGACATTTAGGTTATGAGCAAATTATAGCGCAAGCGGTTGCGTAAGTCAAGGCATATTAAAAAAAAGACTGCCAAAATGTTCCGCTCGCTTTAAACTAGCCCTTGGTATAAAGAACTAGCTGGCTCAAAAATAGCGAGAATCTAAAAATAGACTTTTAGTAATTATCTTCCAAAAACGCCTCACCTAAAAAAACGAATGACGTGATAACTGTTCTTTTTCAAAACATCAATCATTCGTTTGTCATTCTTAGATAATTGCGCTGCGTAGGCAGTTCCCGTGAGCAGTCATGTCGGAGGTTATATTTGGCCTCTTACTGCTTTTAAGCTCTGGGCCATAGGAGCCTAGGCGCGCCGTGCTGTGCGTTTTGCTAATCAAATGCCCCCTTTATAAAAGGATTTCAACCATTCCTGAGCTAGACAGCAAAAAAGCAGCCAGGGTTGAAAGCACTCCCTTTTCAGCTGCTGCTTTTTCTATTGGCTACATCTAAAGATTGCGCCTGCTTAGTGCGCACTAAGGCGGTCTGGTTCTGTCTGGTTCTGATCACGGATGTCTCGGACACTTTCGCGGGGGATGAGGGTGAAGGGAACGACGATTTTTTGGCTGAGCTGCCCGTCTTTGGCATTAATCAATTCTAGCAATTGCTTGAAGCTGGTTTGGCCAATGTTTTCCACATTAATATCAAATGTTGTCAGATAAGGATGAATTAATTTAGAGTAGATCGAGTTGTTAAAGGTAATAATGGACATATCATCTGGAACTTTAATAGCATAAAAAGATAGTAGTTGGATTAAACGGACACATAAAATATCCCCAATCACCACCAAAGCCGTTGCTTTTTGATCCCGAATCGTTTGCATCAAGGCCTCGATTCGTAAAGGATCCTTGCGGTCAAACAAAAGCATCTCATGCGAAGGCACGCCTTTTTTGAGACAGCCTTTTAAGTAACCAAAATAACGTTCAGAAGCCACTTCAGAATCTAGCTCATCTGTAATAAATAAAATATTGCGATGACCCTTGTCATATAGGTAATTCACAGCAGTTTTGGCCATTAGCTGATTATCATTATCAATATAGGTCATTTGATTTTCATCACCCTCTGGCGCCCCAACTATCACAAAGGGAATATGATTATCCATCAGATACCGTCGAATCGGATCATGCTCTTCAGAGTACAAAACGATAAAACCATCGGCTCTTTTTTGCATGTGCATCAAGGTAACCTGAGCTAACAAATCTTCAACTGTCATGGCCGTTGCCGTAGAAACAGTAAAGTGGTGCTGCTTGGCTTCATTGGTAATGGTCGTTAGAATCTGCATGAAAAAGGGCTCGCTCAGACGATCATTAAGTGTAATAGGAGGAAATACCAATCCAATATTATGCGTTAAACCACTGGCAAGCATTTGTGCAGCCACATTAGGGACATAGCCTAAATCACGCATTGCCTTTTTAACTTTATCTTTTGTTTTTTGAGAAATAGAATGATTATCTTTTAAAACGCGGCTAACCGTAGAGGGATTAACACCCGCTTCCTTTGCGACATCTTTAATCGTTACCATATAACCTCTTTAATTATTCATTTTATGACATCAGTCCTTAGGACAATGGATGTCATTGCCATAATAGCTTCCTATTCATTATACTCATTTTATCATATAAAATGCAATGCTTATCCTGCTAAAGCTAACGCTCAGCCAAAAAGAAGCTGGTTGATTTTTAGAAAACCTAAAAAATGTTAAAAAAGGCACTGCCATCCTATTTCCCGAGTTTATCAGTTAATTGACTTCGCAGGGGTTGTTTTTGCGATAACAGCGGTATTTCTTTTGATTTTTTATCTCTATTTATTGTTGTGAACGGCAATGTATGCTATACTATAGTTATGGCATT
>NZ_WLZU01000007.1 GCF_009870755.1 Streptococcus halichoeri | reverse complement strand
ATAGTAAGATAATGGCTAGGATAGCCTTTTTAGTTTGCCTGAAATTTGTCAAAGTTATTCCAATCAGCATAATGAAAGTAAAAGAAAAGACAAACTGGAGGTTTAGACCAGTTTGTCTTCAATCTGAGACCTTCAATTGTTATTGAGGGTCTTTTTGAGACTTAAATGTGAAGAATTGCTAGAAATAAACTTAAAAAATGTTATAATAGATAGGTTAATGAGTCCCGAAAAGGCATTGACTAAAGTAAGTAATTGAATTGCTATGCTTAAGGATAGTATCCGGTATATCAGTTGATGGTTCTTTGTAACTTTTTAACTCACATATTGTGAATTGATTTCTTTATTAAAAGGGGGACATTTTTATGTCAGAACGTAAACTTTTCACGTCTGAATCAGTATCTGAAGGACATCCAGATAAGATAGCAGACCAAATTTCAGATGCCATTTTAGATGCCATTTTAGCAGAAGATCCTGATGCCCATGTGGCAGCTGAGACTTGTGTTTATACAGGATCAGTCCATGTTTTTGGTGAAATTTCAACATCTGCTTATGTGGATATTAATCGTGTGGTTCGTGATACCATCGCTGAGATTGGCTACACCGAAGCAGAATATGGCTTTTCAGCTGAATCTGTTGGCGTCCATCCATCCTTAGTAGAACAATCTTCAGATATTGCCCAAGGGGTTAATGAAGCATTGGAAATCCGCCAAGGGGAACAAGATGCTCTCAATCTTATTGGTGCAGGGGATCAGGGCTTGATGTTTGGCTTTGCTATTGATGAAACGCCTGAGTTAATGCCGCTGCCGATTTCTCTTTCCCATAAGTTGGTTAAGAAGTTAGCAGACTTGCGTAAATCAGGGGAATTACCCTATTTGCGCCCAGATGCTAAGTCGCAGGTCACGGTCGAATATGATGAAAATGATAAGCCTGTGCGAGTTGATTCAGTTGTGCTATCTACCCAACACGATCCCGATGTCAGCAATGAGCAAATTCGTAATGATGTGATCAAAAAGGTTATCAAAACCGTTATTCCAGCTGCTTATTTGGATGCACAAACTAAATTTTTTATCAACCCAACGGGGCGCTTTGTCATTGGTGGACCCCAGGGTGACTCTGGCTTAACAGGCCGTAAAATCATTGTAGATACTTATGGTGGTTATGCTCGCCATGGTGGTGGTGCTTTTTCTGGCAAAGATGCCACCAAGGTGGACCGCTCAGCCTCCTATGCCGCACGCTATATTGCCAAAAACATCGTTGCTGCTGAGTTAGCCAAAAAGGTAGAAGTACAATTAGCCTATGCCATCGGTGTTGCACGTCCTGTCTCTGTGCGAGTCGATACCTTTGGGACGGCTACAGTGCCAGAAGCAGCCTTAGAAGCTGCAGTACGGCAAGTTTTTGACTTAAGACCAGCAGGAATCATTAAAATGTTAGATTTAAAACGCCCCATTTATCGCCAAACGGCTGCTTATGGTCACATGGGCCGCACTGACATTGATCTACCATGGGAAAAAACAGATAAACAAGCAGATTTAAAAGCAGCACTTGCAGCCCTATAGTTTTTTTAAAAATTATGGAAATAGGCCGATTGGTTGCTGGAAGTTGCACTAAAAACCAGGTGTCCTGAAATAAGAACAAGAAAAGACGAATGAGAGGAAGACAGTTTGTTGTCGGATAGGACTCGTTCGTTTTTTTTAGTTGAGTGCTTGACCGATGATGTGCTTATTGTTTATTCGTTCAATTAACTTGTCAAGCACCTGGCTGTTTCGGCAGTCTGCTCATACCTTTCTTACCATAAAAGCAAGCAAAGAATCAGGCACACGTAGCCGCAAACTCGAACCTGACCTCAACAATACAAGCTAGTGCCTTTTTTAAGTTTGTTGTTAGTAAAGAAATGTTTAGGAGGCAAGCTAAGATAGTTTATCCGGCTTGAGCTGTTTTCTCATTACTAAATTTTTAATCTAATATTTGCATCAGGATGCTTTGGAGTTAAGTGAATTAATCTGGTCTTAAGTCAAGCCCTATGAATATTTAAGACCAATACAGTTCATCTGTTTTTTGCATTGCTGTACCAATCACCAATAGCTCTAATTAATAGCTCTAATTGTAAAGTTTTCAGAATTATGATAAAATGAAAAGGTTGAATTCAAGTATTGGAAAGATAGACTTATGCGAAAAATTATAATTAACGGTGGGAAGCCGCTCAAAGGTGAAGTGGTGGTTTCAGGTGCAAAGAACAGTGTGGTAGCCTTGATTCCAGCAATTCTCCTCTCTGAGGAGACAGTTCGCCTGGATGGGGTTCCAGCCATTAGTGATGTTGATAGTTTGGTAGAAATCATGGAATTGATGGGCGCTAAGGTTCAGCGCACAAAGGACACGCTCCAAATTGACCCTTCCGATGTTAAAAGTATGGCCATGCCCTATGGGAAAATCAATAGCTTACGGGCGTCCTACTATTTTTATGGCAGTTTATTAGGGCGGTTTGGTCAAGCTACAGTTGGTTTACCTGGTGGTTGTGATCTAGGCCCTCGTCCAATTGATTTGCATCTTAAGGCTTTTGAAGCCATGGGTGCTAACATTTCTTATCGTGGTGAAAACATGCATCTAGAAGTGCCAAGTGGTCGCTTACATGGTGCACACATTTATATGGATACCGTGAGTGTGGGCGCCACTATTAACACCATGATTGCAGCTACTAGAGCTAAGGGCAAAACAACTATTGAAAATGCGGCGCGTGAGCCAGAGATCATTGATGTAGCAACCCTCTTAAATAACATGGGTGCACATGTCCGAGGAGCAGGAACAGATATTATTACCATCGAAGGTGTAGATGATTTGCATGGTACCAGCCACCAGGTCATTCCAGACCGGATTGAAGCCGGAACTTACATTGCCATGGCTGCAGCTATCGGAGAAGGAGTCAAAATTTCAAATGTGCTCTATGAACACTTGGAAAGCTTCATTGCTAAGCTAGAAGAGATGGGTGTTCGTATGACAGTTGAAGAGGATGCTATTTTCGTTGAAAAGCAAGCCGAACTTAAAGTAGTCACCATCAAAACCTCCCCCTATCCAGGCTTTGCTACTGACCTTCAGCAGCCCTTAACGCCCTTATTACTGATGGCAAATGGCCGAGCAAGTATTTTTGATACAATCTATGAAAAGCGTATTAATCACGTACCAGAATTGGCTCGCATGGGGGCCAATATATCACTATTGGGGGGCAAAATCATTTATCAGGGGCCTAATCAGTTAATCGGAGCACCAGTAAAAGCGACTGATCTAAGAGCAGGCGCAGCTCTAGTGACAGCCGGGCTAATTGCACAAGGGCAAACGGTGATTACTAATATTGAGTTTATTCTACGTGGTTATGCTGATATTATTGAAAAATTAAGAGCTCTAGGTGCCGATATTTCCTTGGTTGAAGAAGATTAGGAAAACCTGACATTTCCTTCAGATTAAAGAAATACTCCATTTTAGGACGATTTCTTTAATCTTTTTTGTTGAACTGGCTCAGGCAAGCTACAGTTGGGTGAGACTATGAAGGCTAGCTAGATGGAAAAGCTGACATCATGTGGGCGATGCTGTTAAGTAGTCATGCATGATAGCTAAAAGTGCAGCGGCTAATTGCTAATGCGCTAGCAGCGGTACTTGGCTACTGAAACACTGGCAAATGGGTGTCATCTCTATATTCGTAAAAAACGCTAGGATTTTGCAGATTTAAAAAATAAATCTTTTTCATCCATCGAAACTAAGAAAAGTAGGACTATAAGGCTCAGTAAATGCATCAACTATTAGTCTATTTGCTTGAGTGGGGGGCATTAGCACAGATAGTTTTTCTTGTGGCAATACTAGTACAGATTTATCAAAAAAACAACTGTTATAGATAAATGCTTTGGATTTTGTTATAATGAATCTAAACTAGGCTTAGGGGGCAATATGGATTACTGGACACAGCTCACCCGTTTTTCCGTGATTGAGACAGAGCGTCTCATTTTACGGCCATTTACATTTCAAGATAGCGAGGCCTTTTATCAAATTGTAGGGAAACCTGAAAATCTACCTTTTATTTTTCCTGCCTGCCCAGATAAGGTGGCAAGTGATTACCTCTTGACTCATAAGTTTTTAAAGCAACCTTTAGGAACGTGGGCCATCTGTGATAAGGTTAGCTTAAGCTTGCTTGGGGCCCTTTCCTTTGAAAATAGAATCAGCCACAAATCATCAGTTGAGATTGGTTATTTTATTAAGCGACAGACTTGGGGGCAAGGTATTATGACCGAGGCTTTGCGCACGATTGTTTGGTTTGCATTTAACGAATTTGGTTTGCAAGAATTGACTATTTTGACACATTTGGAAAATCAAGCGAGTCAACGCGTTGCTAAGAAGGCTGGTTTTAAAAAGCAAGAGCAGTTTAAAGGAAGTGACCGCTTTACTAAAAAAACAAGGCACTATGTCAGATATCAAATGAAACTAGGTGATTATCACTATGAGTAAACATCAAGAGATCCTCGACTATTTAGAAAATCTTGCTATTGGAAAACGCGTCAGTGTCCGTAGTATTTCCAACCACTTGAAGGTTAGTGATGGAACGGCCTATCGGGCTATTAAGGAAGCGGAAAATCGTGGTATTGTGGAAACCAAGCCACGTAGTGGGACTGTCCGAGTTGAAAAAAAGGGCAAGATGCGCATTGATAAATTGACCTATACAGAAATTGCGCGGATCAGTGATTCCAAGGTCGTTGCTGGAGAGAGCGGCCTGGCACGCGCTTTTAGTAAGTTCTCAATTGGTGCCATGACGCAAAAGAATATCCTTCGCTATTTAGTCAAGGGTGGTCTTTTGATTGTTGGTGACCGTGAGGAGATTCAATTACTGGCTTTGGAAAATCGCAATGCAGTCCTGGTGACGGGCGGTTTTGACGTTTCAGAGCATGTCATTGATCGGGCTAATCACTTAAAGATTCCGGTGATGGTGACCCATTATGATACTTTTTCAGTTGCTAATCTGATTAATCAGGCCTTGGCCAATTTCCGAATTAAAACGGACTTGAAAACAGTCGGGCAAGTGTTCATTTTGCCATCAGAATATGGTTACCTGTCGGAAGATAACAGTATTGAGCAGTACAACGGTCTTATCAAAGATACGCAGGAAGTCCGATTTCCAGTAGTAAATCAGGCTAATCGGGTTGTTGGTGTTGTTAGTATGCGTGATGTCGTGGATCATCCTAGCACAACGGCTATTAAACACGTCATGAGTCACAATCCAATCATAGCTAGACCTAATATGAGTTTAGCCAATATTACGCAGAAAATGATTTTTGAAGATTTGAATATGTTGCCTGTAGTAGATGACGCTGAGCACTTGATTGGTGTTATAACAAGACGGCAAGCAATGGAAAATCTCCAACAATCACAACTCTCCCATCTTAATACTCATAGTGAGCAGTTAGCAACCGGTTTAGAAGAAAAGCAGGATTTTTTCCAAACTATTGTTGAAGCAAATATGATTGACAATATGGGCAACTTAACACATGGTGTTATCTCGGAGCTGTTAAAATTGATTACTCATAAAGTTTTCACCCGCAAACACCAAAAAAATATCATTATTGAACAAATGATGTTATACTTTTTACAAGCGTCACAGATTGACGATCACTTAAAAATTTACCCAAAACTGATAACAGAAAATCGACGTAATGGAACTTTGGATTTTGAAATCTATGTTGAGAATACTATTGTTGCAAAAGCCATTGTTACCACGAAATTTAATTAGATAGAGGAGAACAATATTAAATGATAACATTAAAATCTGATCGCGAGATTAAAGCTATGGATAGAGCTGGAGATTTTTTAGCAAGTATCCACATTGGCTTACGTCAGATTATTAAACCAGGTGTGGATATGTGGAAAGTAGAAGAATATGTCCGCCGACGTTGCAAAGAAGAAAATGTCTTACCATTGCAGATTGGAGTTGATGGGACGATCATGGACTATCCCTATGCCACTTGTTGTGCCCTTAATGATGAAGTGGCTCATGCTTTTCCTAGACACTATATTTTAAAAGATGGTGATTTACTAAAAGTTGATATGGTCCTAAGTGAACCTCTGGATAAAGCATCCTTAGATGTTTCGGCACTGGATTTCAATAACACTGCTGCTATGCGAGAAGTAACAGAAGCCTATCAAGGTGGCTTAGCAGACTCTTGTTGGGCTTATGCTGTAGGCACCCCTTCAAAAGAAGTGCAAGATTTGATGAATGTGACACGCGAAGCCATGTATTTAGGCATTGAGCAAGCCCAAGTTGGTAACCGCATTGGTGACATCGGAGCTGTGATTCAAGAGTATGCTGAAAGTCGTGGCTATGGTGTTGTTCGTGATTTGGTTGGCCACGGAGTGGGACCAACTATGCATGAAGAACCAATGGTTCCTAATTATGGCCGAGCAGGGCGCGGTCTTCGTTTGAAAGAAGGCATGGTCTTAACCGTTGAGCCAATGATTAATACCGGCACTTGGGAAATTGACACCGATATGAAGACAGGCTGGATGCATAAAACTTTAGATGGTGGCCTTTCTTGTCAATATGAGCACCAATTTGTAATTACCAAAGATGGTCCGGTCATCTTAACCAGTCAGGGAGAAGAAAGAACTTACTAGAATGGCGCAAAAAAAATTCTTTGAGCGGATCATGGACAAATGGCAGTATGAGCCAATCCAAGCCTTCATGAGACATTTGCAGAGTGCGGAGATGGATTTATCATCTATTGCTGTGGCCTATTATTTGATTCTTACAGTGTTTCCGCTAATTATCATCGCAGCCAATATTTTTCCATACTTAAATATTAATACTAATGACCTTTTAAGTTTTATGAAACAAAATTTGCCGCATGACATCTATCGACCAGCTGCAATGGTGGTGATGAATATCTTTTCTAAGCCTTCTGGCTCGGTTCTTGGGGTTGCAACACTCACGGGGCTATGGACCATGTCAAAGAGTTTAACGTCTTTACAACGGGCAATTAATAAAGCTTACGATGTGACTCAACATCGAGATTACTTAATTGGACATCTCGTTGGCCTTTTTATCAGTATTTTTATCTTATTCCTGCTAACTTTTGTGATGATTTTTTCAACACTTTCAAGAGCTACCATTCAGGTTTTAGATAACCATTATCATTTAAGTGATAATATAACCTCTTTGTTCTTAATTTTAATTCAGCCTGCCACACTGCTGATTATTTTCTTGGGACTGATGGTTTTATATTTTATCTTACCTAATGTCAAGATTCATAAGATTCGCTACATTTTACCAGGAACAGCATTAACCGCATTTGTTTTAACCTTTTTAAGTAATATCATTGCCAATTATGTTGTACGCAATGTCGAGAAAATGGTTGATATTAAAGCTTTTGGTTCGGTTATGATCTTTATTATCATGTTGTGGTTTATCTTTTTAGCCCGGATTTTGATTTTAGGAGCAATTTTGAATGCCACTTACCAAGAGTTAGACCAGGGACATTTGGAAACCCGTAAGGGAGATGTTGCCTCCATTATCAAGAAAACCCTGGGCAATGACAGCACCACACGGGAGGAAAAAACCAAATAATCTGATGCGCACGATAACTTAACGCAATGAGAATCTCAGAAATAGGAATAGCAGATGCTTATGCCAGCAAGCTTGAAAATCTGCTATTCTTTTTTTTGCTGGCAGGACAAAAAGTTATCTGATATGCTAAAATAGTACAGGAATGAAGGAGTTATCATGCAATTAATAACCAAGAGTCAGACCTTACAAGGAACAATTACCCTACCAGGTGATAAATCGATTAGCCACCGGGCACTTATCTTGGGGGCCATTGCCCAAGGCGATACAGAGATTTTAGGTCTACTAGATAGCGAAGACGTGGCGCGCACACAGACGGCCTTTTGTCAGCTTGGGGTGACTATTATTGAAGAGTCCGATAAAGTAATCGTTCAGGGGCGCGGCAGTAAGCAACTCAAAGCTGCGCTAAATCATCAGCTTGATATGGGCAATGCCGGAACTGCCATGCGACTCATTGCCGGTGTTTTGGCTGCTCAACCTTTGACAGTTAGCATGGTTGGCGACAGCAGTCTCTCAAGGCGCCCCATGGACCGGATTTGCTTACCCTTAAATCGCATGGGAGCTCAAGTAACAGGTCAAAAAGATAAGGCTTATCCGCCTTTACGCGTTAAAGGTCAGCCAAATCTCAGACCAATCACTTATGAGATGCCTATTGCTTCAGCCCAAGTCAAATCAGCTATTCTCCTGGCTGCATTGCAAACCAAGGGCGAAACAACTATCATTGAACCGGTGCCTACCCGCAATCATACTGAGCAAATGATTACTTTGTTTGGCGGGGATATTAAGACTGATGGTCATACCATAACAATCCGTGGTCCCCAGACTTTACGGGGAACTCAGATTAGGGTTCCTGGTGATATTTCCAGTGCTGCCTTTTGGCTAGCTGCGGGTCTTCTTGTTCCTGATTCGGAAATCTGCTTAAAACAGGTGGGGATTAATCCCACTCGGACAGGGATTTTAGATGTGATTAGGCAAATGGGTGGAGACATTGAGCTCAAAAACCAGGACAAACAGCAGGAAATGGCTGATATTCTGGTTCGTAGCTCCAGCTTAAAAGGAATAACGATTCAAGGCAGCCTTATTCCCCGGCTGATTGATGAATTGCCCATTATTGCCCTGATGGCCACTCAGGCAGAGGGGCAAACCCTGATTAAAGATGCTCAGGAACTGCGGGTAAAAGAGACAGATCGTATCCAAGTTGTCGCTGATCTTCTCAAAGCCATGGGTGCTCAGGTCACCCCCAGGCCCGATGGTATGATTATCCATGGGCCAACGCCCTTGCACGGTTTTAAAGCAGATGCTAAAGGGGACCACCGGATTGGCATGGTTGCTGCCATTGCAGCACTTTTGGTTACAAAAGGCACAGCTTTTTTAGAAAATGCCCAGGCCATTCAAACCAGTTATCCGCAATTTTTTCATGATTTAGAAAGGTTACAACAACATGGCTAAACTATTATTAGGTTTTATGGGAGCCGGAAAAACCACGATTGGCTCTCTTTTAGATGATCGCTTCATTGATATGGACACTGTTATTGAAGAACGCATTGGAATGAGCATCGCCCAGCTCTTTGCTCTCAAAGGCGAAGCGGCTTTTCGTAAGCTTGAGTCAGAATTACTCCAAGAGCTCTTAAGCACTTGTTCAGATCAGCACATCATTTCAACTGGAGGAGGCGTTGTAATCAGTGAACAAAACCGAACGTTGCTACGTCGCAATCGAAAAAATAATATTTTATTAACGGCTTCCTTTGAAGTTTTGTATGACCGAATCAAAAATGACACAGTTTTTCAGCGGCCGCTTTTTCTTAATAATTCAAAAGAAGATTTCCACGGTATTTTTGAGCGCAGAATGCACCTGTATGAAGGACTATCTGATTTAGTGATTAATGTGGATCATCGGACACCAGAGGAGATTGTGCGTATCATCAATAGCATTTAAGCAGTTAAGCGAGCTCTTTCTTAGCACCGCTTAGGAATGAGCAAGGACATTCACATCAAGTTAGGTTATAATAGAATTATTCAAAAAGATCTAAAATGAAAATAACGTGGATATGATATGACAAGAAATGGAAAAGGTGGCTTAAACCACCATGAAGAATTAAGATATTATTATTTGCTGCGGCATCTAACTTACCTCAGCGATGGCGAAAAACGCGAGTTTCGCTATTTAAAGGCTAAACTGGAGCAGGGGCAAACAGCTTTGACGAGCGATCCCAGCGCAGCTCATTCCCAGAGACCAAAAGGCAGCAGAAAGACACAAGACAATCCTTTTGCTGATTTTGAAGCTGATGACACAGCAGGCTACACTCCAAAAGGTATTATGGCTTATCCGACGGAGCAGAAGCGTTCAATCCGGCACAAAAAACAGCCCGCTGCTGTTGCCCAGCCTAAGAGAACCAGAACTTTTGTTACCCCTGCGTATGACTCAGATGATGGCAGCCCCCGCACTACTAAAAAAGGTAAAAGAAAGTATCGAACTTATTTTAAATGGCTTGCCTGGCTCCTCTTCTTGGTGTTTCTTGGGATGGTTTTCATGTTTGTCAAGGGGATCTTTGATGTCTCTCACAGTACCAAGGATGTTCAACCAGCTATTAAGGAAACCTTTCATGGCCAAGATACCAAAGATGGCACCAATATTTTGGTCCTAGGTTCAGATCAGCGAGTGACCCAGCAATCAACCGATGCTAGGACAGATACCATTATGGTGATCAATGTCGGCAATAAATCCCAAAAAATGAAGATGGTCAGCTTCATGCGCGATACCCTCATCAATATTCCAGGCTATAGTTATAGCGATGAGAGTTATGATTTGAAACTGAATAGCTCTTTCAATTTTGGCGAGCAAGATAAACATCAGGGGGCCGAATTTGTCCGCAAAGCTTTGAAACGCAATTTTGATATTGACTGTAAATATTATGTCATGGTGGACTTTGAAACCTTTGCGCAAGCGATTGACACCCTTTTCCCAAATGGTGTAAAAATCAATGCGAAGTTTGCCACGATTAATGGAACAGCAGTCGATCACGTAGAGGTTCCTGATGATTTGCGAATGAAAAATGGGGTGGTGCCTGATCAGACTATCAAAGTAGGCGAGCAACGCATGGATGGTCGAACCCTGCTAAACTATGCTCGTTTTCGTAAGGATGACCAAGGTGACTATGGTCGCACAGTACGCCAGCAGCAGGTCATGTCTGCGGTCATGCAACAGATTAAAGACCCAAGTAAATTATTTACCGGCTCAGCAGCAATCGGTAAGATTTATGCTTTGACTTCGACCAATCTCTCCTTTCCTTTTATTGCTCATAAAGGCTTAAGCAGTGTGACAGCTGGTAAGGGTGTAGAGCGGGTCACTATTCCCCAAAACGGGGACTGGGTTGATGAATATGATATGTATGGAGGACAAGCCTTGGCCATTGATTATGCAAAATACCAAGATCAATTGGCACAATTAGGCTTACGCTAAAATGTGATATAATAAGGAGTAACGCTAGTTACTCTTTTTGAGTTGCCCCCTAGAAAAAGGAAAACGTATGTTAAGAAAAAATGATATTGTAGATGTGGAGATTCAGGATCTGACTCATGAAGGTTTAGGTATCGCCAAATATGACGGCCTTGTCTTCTTTGTTGAAAATGCCCTGCCCGGGGAAAAAATCCAGATGCGTGTCTTGAAAATCACTAAAAAGATTGGCTTTGGTAAAGTGGAGAACTTTTTAGAACTCTCGCCTAACCGCAATCAAGGACTTAATCTGGCTTATTTACGCACAGGGATTGCTGATATTGGGCACCTAGCTTACCCCCAGCAACTGATGTTTAAAGCGAAGCAAGTGAGTGATGCTCTTTATAAAATAGCTAAGCTGCCAGATTTTGCAGTGTTACCAACCTTGGGGATGGATCAGCCCTATGCTTATCGCAATAAGGCACAAGTTCCTGTCCGTCGTGTCAATGGTCAACTAGAAACTGGTTTTTTCCGGAAAAATTCCCATGAGCTCATGCCAATTTCTGACTACTTGATTCAAGATCCAGAGATTGATCGCCTAATCAACTTTACCAGGGACTTACTGCGTCACTATGACCTGAGCCCCTATAATGAAATCGAAAAGACAGGACTTATCCGAAATGTAGTCGTGCGTAAGGGCCATTATTCGGGTGAAATGATGCTTATTCTGGTCACTACCCGCCCCAAACTCTTTCGAATAGACCAAGTCATTGAGAAAATTATTGCAGCCTTCCCAGCAGTGGTATCCATTATCCAAAATATCAATGACCAAACAGGCAATGCCATTATGGGAAAGGATTATCGTACTCTCTATGGCAAAGCAACCATCACTGACAGCATGCTTGGCAACCAGTATGACATCTCAGCACAGTCCTTTTACCAAGTCAACACCGTCATGGCTGAAAAACTTTACCAAACAGCGATCAATTTTTCTGACCTTGCGCCAGATGATATTGTCATTGATGCCTACTCAGGTATTGGCACCATTGGCCAGTCCTTGGCAAAGCAAGTCAAGCACGTCTATGGCGTTGAAGTAATCGCTGCCGCAGTTGAGGATGCTAAGAAAAATGCCAAGCGTAATGGCCTCACGAATGTGACCTATCTTGCTGCCGCAGCTGAAACAGCAATGACCCAATGGTCTCAAGAGGGCGTAAAACCAAATGTGCTAATCGTTGACCCGCCGCGTAAGGGGCTAACCGAGAGCTTTATCCAAGCAAGCGCAGCCATGGCACCAGAAAAAATCACTTACATCTCTTGCAACCCAGCTACCATGGCGCGTGACATCAAGCACTACCAAGAACTGGGCTACCAGTTGACCAAGGTGCAGCCTGTGGACTTATTCCCGCAAACGCATCACGTGGAGACGGTAGCACTATTGTCCAAACTTAATACCGATAAGCATATTGATGTTGAAATTAAGCTGGATGAGCTTGATTTGACAAGTGCAGAGAGTAAAGCAACATACGCTCAAATCAAGGAGTATGTATTAGAAAAATTTGGACTAAAAGTTTCTACACTATATATTGCACAGATTAAAAAGAAATGTGGAATTGAACTGAGAGAGCATTATAATAAATCAAAAAAACAAAAACAGATTATTCCACAATGTACACCTGAAAAAGAAGAAGCCATTATGGATGCTCTAAGGCACTTTAAGATGATTTAGTATAAGTGGAGAGTATTTATGAGATGGATATTAAAAATTATCTTATTTCCAATTAGCTTGCTTTTAAGTATCCTCACTGCATTTCTTTCATTTTTACTTGGCATCGGAACAGCAATACTTTACCTGTTGATGGTGTTCTGCATATTTGGAGCAATAGCATCTTTTTTACAAAAAGAGGTTACCATTGGTATAGAAGCCTTAATTATAGGATTTTTACTTAGTCCTTATGGGATACCGATGCTTGGAGCGTCAATTATAGCATTATTGCAAGGTATAAACGAGAAAATAATGTCAGTTTAAATCAGAGAATTGATAAATCAGAAGTTGTGGAGGTAATTTTATGCTAGTATACGAAAATAAAGAAGAACTCAAAACTGAAATAAATAAAACATTTGATAAGTATATTGCAGAATTTGAAAATATTCCAGAAAGCTTAAAAGATAAAAGAATTGATGAAGTTGACAGAACGCCGGCAGAAAATCTTGCCTATCAGGTGGGATGGACAACTTTAGTTCTTAAATGGGAAGAAGATGAAAGAAATGGGCTTCAAGTAAAGACACCATCGGATGAATTCAAATGGAATCAACTTGGTGAATTATATCAATGGTTCACAGATACTTACGCTTATTTATCATTGGAAGAGTTAAAATCTAAATTAAATGAAAATATTAATTCTATATATGTAATGATTGATTCATTAAGTGATGAAGAATTATTTAAACCACATATGAGAAAATGGGCTGATGATGCGACTAAAACAGCAGTGTGGGAAGTATATAAGTTTATTCATGTGAATACTGTAGCTCCTTTTAAAACTTTCAGGAACAAAATTAGAAAATGGAAGAAAATAGTATTATAAATTACAGACAGTAAAGTTAAAAACTTCATAAATAGGTTATCAAAGGCGATAGAAAAACTATCGTCTTTTTATTTGAAAAAAGAAAGGAGTGTTTGATGGTATGTATTTATTTGATGAACAACCTATAGTCGCGAATAAAACTCTTGCAAGAGAATTAGGATTAAACGAAGCGCTTGTACTACAGCAGATCAATTATTGGATAGAAATAAATAAAAAATCGGGAAAGAATTACCATGATGGGAAATACTGGACATATAATTCAATTCGAGCATGGCAAGAAAATGACTTTGACTATATGAGCTTTGATACAGTAAAAAGAACTTTTTCAAAGTTAGAAAAAGCAGGTTATCTTTTAGTTGGAAATTACAATAAGGATCCAAGAGATAAAACAAAATGGTATACAATTAATAATGATAAACTTGAAGAATTATATATGGATATGGATTTAAAAAAACAAAAAATACAAACAGAAGCATTAAAAAATTCTATGCCCAATGCATTAGGGCAAAATGCACCAATGGATAAGGGCAAAATCAGCCAATGCAATAATGCAGATTGCACTAATGCACAGGTTCAAAATGCACTAATGCAAAAGGATAATTTGCACCAACCATTACCAGAGAATACAACAAATAATACTACAAATAATTCAGCATATATTTCCATCCATCCTTCCATCAAAGAAAAGAATCAATTATTTTCAGAGAATATGAAGGGAGGGAGGATAGATATAAGCTATAAAAATATATATCAAAATTGTTTAGAAGAATTGCGACACCAAACAGGATATTATGAACATATGAGTATTGGGAATAAGAGTGTGGCTGAAGAGTTTGATGAAATATTAAAGATACTGGCAGATGTAATGGTATTAGATGATGAATCTTTCATTACTATCAACCAAACAAAGATATCTGTACAAGTAGTAAAGGAAAGATTTAGGAAACTTAATTCAGGACATTTAGAGTACTTAGTAGGAGTATTAAGAGAAAATGAATATAAGATTAGAAATATAAGAGCTTTTGTCCTGACCGCCGCTTATAATGCACCAAGTGGAATAGATGCCTATTATTCGGCTTTTGTAAGCTATGATATGAGAGGAGGATATTGATGTGATCAATGAAGAAATAGCAAGAAAGACCTTAAATATGGAGATAAATGCTGGTAAAGTTACTGGAAAAGTTCTATTAAACTTATTAAAAAAATTGATGAAAGAAGCGGAGAAATTCGGAGGACTTGAAAAACTGGTCAATGCCAACGGAAATGAAGTAAAGCTAAAAGATATGGTTAAAAAGGGACAGCTTGAAGAAATCCCAGTGGAAGAAGCTGAGCTTAAAGAACTTAAAAAAGAGTTGAATAGATACGGTGTTAAATTTTCAGTGATGAAAAATAAAGAGACAGGTAAAAACTCTGTATTCTTTCAAGCCAAAGATATGAAAGTGATGGATAAAGCTTTTAAGCACGCTCTTTCAAAATCAGAAAAGAAAACGGAAAGGAAAGAATCCATTCACAAGAATATTGAGAAGTTCAAGGAAATGGCAAAGAATACTATTTCTAAAGACAAAGTCAAGAATAAACAAAAGGAGCAAAGCCTATGATAGATAAGATACTAAAAGACATCAAAGGCTTATTTAATGTGCAAGATAAGGCAAAGTTTTTCAAGCAAAACATTCCCTATCTTGCATTTTTCTATGTTGGTAATATCTTCTCTCATCATGTAGGAGCATATACTGGTGGCGATGTGATAGACAAAATCTTTCAAGGAATATTAGAGCTTAATACTATGAGCTTTCTTCCAAGTCTTCATCCAACTGATATTCTAATAGGCGTAGGAGTAGATGCTTTAATCAAATTCATTGTCTATACAAAAGGGAAAAATGCGAAAAAGTTTAGGCAGGGAAAAGAGTATGGCTCGGCAAGATGGGGAACAGCGAAAGATATTGAGCCTTATGTAGATGAGAAGTTTCAAAACAATATCTTGCTAACACAAACAGAGCGATTAACCATGAACGGCAGACCTGCTAATCCTAAATATGCAAGAAATAAAAATGTGCTTGTCATAGGAGGATCTGGAAGTGGTAAGACAAGGTTTTATGTCAAGCCGAACCTAATGCAAATGCACAGTAGCTATTGCGTTACGGACCCGAAAGGAACATTAGTCCTTGAGTGCGGCAAAATGCTTGAAGATAACGGATATGAGATAAAAATCCTTAATACCATTAACTTTAAAAAGTCTATGAAATACAATCCATTCGCCTACCTCCGCAGTGAAAAAGACATACTTAAATTGGTGCAGACAATCATTGCAAACACTAAGGGAGAGGGTGAAAAAGCGGGGGAAGATTTTTGGGTCAAAGCCGAAAAACTCTACTATACAGCTCTGATTGGATATATCTTCTATGAAGCTCCAAGGGAAGAAAAGAACTTTGCAACACTCCTTGATATGATAGATGCTTCAGAAGTTAGAGAAGATGATGAAACCTATATGAATCCAATAGATAGACTCTTTGAAGCCTTAGAAAAAAGAGAGCCTACGCACTTTGCGGTGAAGCAATATAAAAAATATAAACTTGCTGCCGGAAAAACAGCAAAATCTATTCTCATTTCTTGCGGTGCAAGGCTTGCTCCATTTGATATTCAAGAATTGAGAGACTTGATGAAAGAAGATGAACTGGAACTTGATACTCTTGGAGATAGAAAGGCAGCACTCTTTGTCATTATCTCCGATACCGATGATACCTTTAACTTTGTAGTGTCTATTATGTATTCGCAGTTATTTAATCTCTTATGTGATAAGGCGGATGATGTATATGGCGGACGATTACCTGTCCATGTGAGGTGTCTACTTGATGAGTTCGCTAATATCGGCTTAATTCCTAAGTTTGAGAAGTTAATTGCAACAATCCGTTCAAGAGAGATTTCAGCAAGTATAATACTTCAAGCACAATCTCAGTTAAAAGCAATCTACAAAGATAATGCAGATACCATTGTAGGTAATTGTGATAGCACCTTGTTTCTTGGTGGGAAGGAAAAGACTACATTAAAAGAGCTTTCTGAAACACTTGGAAAGGAAACGATAGACCTTTACAATACCTCGGAAACAAGAAGCAATCAAAAGAGCTTTGGATTGAATTATCAAAAGACAGGAAAGGAGCTAATGAGCCAAGATGAGATAACAGTAATGGACGGTGGGAAATGTATATTTCAGCTTAGAGGTGTTCGACCTTTTCTATCAGATAAATACGATATTACAAAGCATAAAAATTACAAGCTCCTTGAGGACTATGACAAGAGGAATTTGTTTGATATAGAGAGCTACATTAAGCGTAAAGGGGAAGTGAAAATGAATAGACATACTGTAATTACAAGATTGTAATATTCTTCTTATTACTATATATAGATGTATAAATTTGGTATAATGTTGTTTATATGAATGATATTTTATGTATGAAACCTATAATATTTGTACTAATACTGTGGGGTAGGAAAAGAAAAATTCCTATATACTAAAATCAACCGAAAGAAAGGAGGAAATTAGAATGAATATTATCAAGTCATTTAACAGTACAATTGATTATCTTGAAACAGTTCTTGATGATGAAATTGATGAAAAGAAAGTAACTAGAATATCCGGATATTCTTATTCGATGTTTAGTCGCTTGTTTTCTATTCTAACTGAAATGACACTTTCAGAATATTTAAGAAGCAGAAGATTGACGGAAGCTGCGATTATATTAAGAGATACAGATGAAAAAATTATTGATGTTGCATTCAAATTTGGATATGAGTCATCAGATTCGTTTGGGACTGCTTTTAAGAATTTTCATGGATTTACTCCTTCTGAGGTAAGAAATGGAAAACCATTTAAATTAGTTTCCAGGATGCAATTGGCATTAAGTGTAAGAGGAGGAAGAAGTATGAATATTAGGATTCAAAAGAAAAAAGCATTTACAGTTGCAGGTGTAAATGAGCAAAACATCAATTCATCAATATGTGCAAGCCTATGGCAAAAACTATTTTCAAAGGTATCTCATGAAGAAATGTTAAACTTAGGGACCGGAGAAACTGTAGGAGTATGCCATGATATATTAAGTCTTGATAATCATGATGTTTTAGATAGCAACACGATAAATTATATGGCAGGATATATTGTTACAGATGTAGATAAGGCAAGAAGTATGGGACTAGATATTTTAGAAATTGGAGAAACAGAGTATGCGGTTGTAGAGTTAACAGGTAGTGTTCCAGAGTGTATTCATAACGGTTGGAAGTATGCGATGGAAGTGTTCTTTCCCGAGCATGGATATGTTCATTCAGGAAAGCCGGACTTTGAATATTATTATGAAGGAGATATGTATAGTAAAGACTACAAAATGGAACTTTGGATTCCAGTATGTAAATCTTAACAAATTTCAGTCTATAGTTTTAAAACAAAATATATAAAATACAAGGTGATAGAAAGTAAAAGCTATCGCCTTTTTTATGTAAAAATTTAAGGAGATAGAATGATAAATATAAGAAGTCCTACTTAAAGGAAAATTAAATAGTAAGAGTATAAGCGATTGGCAAAGTATTAAGTCCGGTCGCTTTTTTATTTAAAAGAAAAGGAGAAATTTTAATGAAGCAAGAAATGATTAATATTAATGCCAACTTGTTGGCAGAACCGACTTTCTCAAAATTTGAAAAGGACGGAGAAACGGTAGAAGTTGCAAATTTTACCCTTGTAAAGAAGTATGGAAAAGGCAAGGAATATATCAATTGTGCTGCTTATGGTGAGAAGGTAGAAACAGCGAAAGATTTTGAAAAAGGAGATTTTATCCATGTCTTTGGATACTTTAAGGAAAGGGAAAAAGAGGGAAAGACTTACAAGAATTTTGTTGTGAAGTCATATAACAAGATTGAAAAGAAAGAAAAAAACGAGGAGGAATAAATCATGGAATTTTTTGGACAGGCAGTTAATGTATTAAAGATTTTAGTAATGGCAGTAGGTGCTGGACTTGGAGCATGGGGTGTTATCAATCTTATGGAAGGATATGGTAATGACAATCCCGGAGCTAAATCCCAAGGAATAAAGCAGCTTATGGCTGGGGGAGGTATTGTTCTTATTGGATTAAAGCTGATTCCACTGCTTGCTAATGTATTAAAGTAGGGAGATAGCCTATGTTTGGGATATTCGACAAAATAGAAGAATTTTTTAAAGAACTTCTACTGGGCGGTATCCAAGCAAACCTAGAGTCTATGTTTCTTGACATCAACGATAAAGTTGGTGCGATTGCAACAGATGTAGGAAAGACACCGATGGGGTGGAACGGACAAGTTTTCAGCTTTATCAAAAGCATTAACGATTCCGTTATCATCCCCATAGCAGGGCTAATCATAACGGCAGTCCTTTGTATTGAGCTTATCAATATGGTTATGCAAAAGAACAATATGCACGATACAGATACTTTTGAATTTTTCAAGTACATCATCAAGATGTGGATTGCTGTATGGTTAGTATCACATGCATTTGAGTTTTCAATGGCGGTCTTTGATGTGGCACAGCACATGGTAAATAAAGCGGCAGGGGTAATCAATACTTCTGCCGTTATCTCCGGAGATCAGATAGTAAAAATGGTAGATGGATTAAAGGATAAAGGTCTTGGAGAGCTTGTCATGATACTCTTTGAAACCTCGCTTATAAAGGTGGCAATACAGGTCATTTCAATTGTGATTATGCTTGTGGTTTACGGAAGAATGTTTGAGATTTATGTTTACTCATCCGTTTCAGCCATTCCATTTGCCACAATGGGAAACAAAGAGTGGGGACAGATTGGAACAAACTATATCAAAGGATTGTTTGCCATAGGTTTACAAGGACTCTTTTTAATGGTTTGTCTTGGAATATACGCAGTATTAGTTAAGACAATACAGATAACAGATATACACACAAGTACCTTTACGATACTTGGATATGCGGTTTTGCTAGGGTTAATGATGTTAAAGAGCGGAACACTGGCCAAAAGCGTATTAAATGCACACTAAAAGAAAGGAAGGGTACTATGAACAAAAGAAAAACAGTATTTATAGTAGTAATTGGAGCAGGTATTATGGCGGTGATAGATAGGATCAGACTTCACAGCAAGGTAAATGACTTGGAAGAAAGAACAAAAGACATTGGTCGCTGCCATAATGATTTTTGCTTAATGCAGGAAAGATTTAACAGAAGTACAGATGAACAGATTACAAGTATTCAGGAAGAAATCGGCTCCGTATATGAGCATATCGAGGAGCTTTCAAAGGGAAAAGAAGATGGGAGGTAAGTTATGGCGTATGTACCTATCCCCAAAGACTTAAAGAAGGTAAAAACAAAGGTGGCATTTAACTTGACGAAAAGACAACTGATAGGTTTTACGATTGCAGGACTTATTGGAATACCTATCTATTTATTTATGTGAAAGGTCGTTCCTAATGATATAGCAGTCTTATTTCTCATTGTGTCCACTCTCCCTATATTTTTCATCACTCTTTTTGAAAAGGACGGACTAACATTTGAAAAATATTTTAAATATATTTACCTTCATAAGTTTTATCAGCCACAAAAAAGAGTGAGAAAGGAGGTTTACATTGAACAAAAAAAGAAAGATTCAGCAGCTAAAGTTAGAACAAAACAAAAAGAAGTTAAGAAGTCAAAGACAAGACTTAAAGCAAAATAAGGGAAAATCTAAAAAAGATAAAGGCGGGCTACTTGACCTTATCTTTAGGAAAGAACCAAAAAGATATACTGTTGAAGATACCATTCCCTACCTTAGACTATTAAAAAGTGGGATATGTCAGATTGATGAAAATCATTTTAATAAGAGTATCGCCTTTGAGGATATAAACTATCAGCTTGCTTTAGAAGAAGATAGGGATCTTATATTTAACCAGTTTGCAAACTTTCTTAATTCATTTGATCCAAGCATTAGTATTGAGTTTTCTTACATCAATCAGCTTGGAAGAAACGAAGAAATGAAATCGGCAATTAAAATACCGGATAAAGGAGATGGTTTTGACGATATACGTCTTGAATTTCGAGAAATGCTTAAAAGCCAGATTGTAAAAGGAAATAACGGACTGAAAAAATCAAAATATGTAACTTTTACAGTAGAAGCGGATAATTTAGAACAGGCAACATCAAAACTGGAAAGAATGGAGATAGATATATTATCAAGCTTTAAAAGTATGGGAGTAAGAGCAGAAAGCCTTAACGGCGAGGAAAGGCTAAAGATACTTCATGATGTTTTAAATCCGAATAAGACCTTTGAATTTTCATATAAGGACTTAAAGAAAAAGGAAAGTACAAAGACATATATTGCTCCAGATGAATTTAACTTTGCACCGTCAAGGTATTTTAAGTTTGGAAATTTTATCGGAGCAGCAAGTCATTTTCAAATTCTTGCAAGTGAGCTTTCAGATCGTATGCTGTCAGAGTTTTTGGATATAGATGATAACATCAATATCTCTTTTCATATCAAGGCAATTGAGCAGTCAGAAGCCATCAAGATGGTCAAAAGAAAAAATACCGATATTGACAAGATGAAGATTGAGGAAAACAAAAAGGCTGTAAGGTCAGGGTATGACATGGACATTCTTCCAAGTGATTTAATTACCTATGGGGAAGATGTGAAAAGCCTATTAAAAGACTTACAGACAAGAGATGAGAGAATGTTTGTTGTAACCATCATTTTTATGAACTTTGCAAGGACAATTCAAAAGCTGGATAACACCATTTCTCAAATTAGCTCCATTGCCAATAAGCATAATTGCAAGTTAAAAAGGCTTGACCACTCACAGGAGCAGGGCTTAATCAGTGTACTTCCACTTGGGGTAAATAAGATTGAAATTGATAGAGGGCTAACCTCATCATCTACGGCGGTCTTTATGCCGTTTACCACAGAGGAGCTTTTCATAAACTCGGCAAACAGTTTGTACTATGGACTAAATGCCCTAAGTCATAACCTGATTATGGCAGATAGAAAGAAGTTAAAAAACCCGAACGGTCTAATCCTTGGAACTCCGGGAAGTGGTAAATCCTTTAGTGCAAAAAGAGAAATGGCAAATGCCATTCTTACAACCGATGACGATGTGATTATCTGTGATCCGGAAGGCGAATACGGAAACCTTGTAAGACAATTTAAGGGAGAAGTCATAAAGGTCAGCAGTAAGTCGAAGGACTATCTCAATCCTTTAGATATAAATATGAACTATGGAGATGGTGACGCACCACTAAAGGACAAAGCAAACTTCATTATGTCGATGCTTGAGCTTGTTGTAGGTGGTAGTGGTCTTACAGCAGAAGAAAAGTCGGTTATAGATAGATGCCTACCTAAGATTTATGAAAAGTATTTTGAAAATCCGCAGCCTTGTAATATGCCGATTCTTCAAAATTTGTATGATATGTTAAAAAATCAGGAAGAAAAAGTCGGCAAGAAGTTGGCAACGGAAATGGAGATTTATGTAACAGGCTCTCTTAATGTATTTAATCATCAGTCCAATGTAGACTTAAATAAGCAGCTTCTTTGTTTTGACATTAAGGAGTTAGGCTCTCAGCTTAAAAAAATTGGAATGCTTGTTATTCAGGATCAGGTGTGGAACAAGGTATCGCAAAACAGAGGAAATAAGTCTACAAGGTACTATATAGATGAGTTTCACTTACTGTTAAAAGATGAGCAGACAGCTTCCTATTCGGTTGAGATTTGGAAAAGATTCCGTAAATGGGGAGGTATCCCGACAGGTATTACGCAGAATGTCAAAGACCTACTGATGAGTAAGGAAATCGAAAATATCTTTGATAATACGGACTTTGTATTAATGCTTAATCAGGCTTCGGGAGATAGAGAAATTTTAGCAAGAAAGCTTAAAATCTCACTTCCTCAGCTTAGATATGTAACTAACTCTAATGAGGGTGAGGGACTACTTTTCTTTGGAAATACCATTATGCCTTTCCTTGATAAGTTTCCGAAAGATACAATTCTTTATCAAAAGATGACTACCAAGCCTGAAGAAGTGAGGTAGCTTATGGATAGGAAGCTGAAAAAGGATTTTAGGGAAAGGCATAAGGCAAGTCTTGAAAGAGAAATGCTTAAAGATGAAACAAGCTCCATATCTGAAGAATGTAAGCTAAAGCATAACGATGATTACAGAGAAAAAATTGTCCATGACAAAGACAGATTTCAGGACAAGGTACATGAAAAGACAAGCAAGGTAAGTTCTGAAAACGAGAAAATAGAGGGAACTTCTAAGAGAAATGCAAAGTATAGGGCTTCCGATAAAGACAGTGTAAATCCTTTAAATGAAATAGGGAAATCTGACTATGATACTGAGGTAAAGAAAGACAAAATCTATGATCCTTTAGAGCAAGACCTTGATAATGATGGAATCACAGACAGGTATGACAATGATTTTAGAGATAGCGACTACTTTGAGTCAACCTATGATGTAGATGGATTAAAAAAAGATGAGATTAGCGGAAATCCAGTAAATAAGCAAAACACTCAAAAGAAAAAATATAAGAGAAAAAACTATTCCGATAAGTTCTATACCAGAAAAAAGGATGCTGAAGCCAAAAAGGAAAAGGCGGATAATAAACAAAGCGGAAAAGAAGCTGTCCTTGATAGAGAAAAGAAAAACAAACAGGAAAGAACTTTTAGGAATAAGGCGTCTAAAGTATCTGCTTTATCAGGCTTAGCAAAAGGAAGCGAAACAGTAAGAGATTACTTATCTCATGGAAGTGATGAAAATCAAGGCGTAGAGGCAGGAGAAAAGACAGCAGATACAAGCTCAAAACTCATTCATGGCATTAAAAACTATTCGGATAAAAAAAGATCAAAAAAAGGATATGACCTTACGAATAAGGACTATAAAATCAGAAAGAGAAAATCCAAATTAGAGTTTCGAGATGCCAAAGAGGAACTGAAAAAGACAGAGGAGTATCAAAAATCAAATAACTTTAAGCGATTTCAAAAGCGAAAGCAGATGAAAGATTCCATTAAAAGGCAGAATAAGTCAAGACTTAGAGATCGCATTAAGGAAGGTCTTATCGGCAGTCTTAAAAGTTCAAAGGAAGTTATATTAAGAAAAACGAAAGGACTTATGATTATTTTTATAGGTCTTATTATTTTGGGAACTTTCTTCATTAACTTTGCAGGGATAGGAATGACAGGTTTTATGAACTCTACAAGTACAGTTCTTACAACAAGTTATTTATCAAAGCCCAATGTTCTCACAGAAATTAACCAACAATTTTCTAGTATGGAGCAAGGATTACAAGATGAGCTTGAAAGCGTTGAAGAAAATCATCCCGGCTATGATGAGTATATTGTTAATAAAGAGGAAGATATTGGTCATAATACCCATGAACTTTTATCATACATTACTTCGAGATGTGGAGATGTTAAAAGCATATCAGAAGTTAGTAGAATTTTAGATGAGTTATTTAAGTCGATGTATAGGCTTGAGTATAAGGAAGAAATTGAAATCAGATACAGAACAGTTACAGAAACCTATACTGATGAAGATGGAAACGAATATACCGAAAGCCATGAAGAACCTTATGAGTATAAGAAACTCATTGTAACTCTTTATAAAAGAGAAATGGATAGTGTTGTTCGAGAAGTGTTTCAAAATTATCCAGATAATGTGAAACATTATGAAGCATTACTTGCAAGTCTTGGTAATATGAGTGACTTTTTTGGAAGTGGAAGTAATGATTATTCTGAAATAATAAACAATCCTAATTTTGGCAATCCGGGAATAGCTTTCAATGAAGAAACGGTTAAACGACTTTTCTCAGAAGCAGAAAGACATATAGGAAAGAGGTATGTTTTTGGTGCAAATGGGCCGTCAAATTTTGACTGCTCTTCATTTGTGTGTTGGAGTTTTACTCATTCAGGTATTAAAAATATGCCAAGAACAACAGCTTGGAGAATTTATACGGATTACTGTAATCCTGTAAGTACAGGTGAAGCCAAGGCAGGAGATATAATATTCTTTAAAAATACCTATAATAGTGGAAGCCCGATTTCTCATGTAGGTATATATGCCGGAAAAGGGATGATGATACATGCAGGGGATCCTATTCAATATACTTCTATTAACTCACCATATTGGAGAGAACATTTTTATGGGTTTGGAAGACCAAGATAGGAGGATACAATTTGAAAAAAGAACTGACAGCAGTAAAAAATAGGATAAAGAAATTGAAAGATAAAAAGGCTCTGATTGATGAAGAATTGGAGCCTTTGTTCATTCGTGAAGAAGAACTTGAAAACGAAGAAATTATTGCCATTTGCAGAAAAAATAACATTACAATTTCTGCTCTTATGGCAAAAGTAAACAGAGAAAAATCAGAAATGAAAAAGGAGAACGGAAATGAAAAAAATGAAGAATAAAAAGGCTGCGGGATCAATTCTTGGAGCAGTGCTTTTGATAGTGGGAGTAGTAATTTCTTTATTTGCAGGTAGTAAGATTGTATTTGCACAAGGAGGGTTGTTTACGACACTTGTAAATCCGATAGAAGCCGTTGCTCAAATAGAAGTAGAAGTTAATGTTAAGTATATCTTTGAAGATGAAAAAGTATTTAAGGAAGAAAAGATAAAGGCAGAGAAAGGACAGCTTCTTGATAGTGGAGATCTTCCGATGATTCCTGATGATATGAAATTTATTGATGAATTTCTATTTTATGAAGTTAAGGGTGATGGTAAATATGAAATTATCCGTAAAGTAGCAAAGATTGAGTCTAAGGATAAGGAAACGCAACCGGAAAATGAAAGCTCAAAATCTGAGCAAAGCTCTCAATCAAATGCTTCAAAGACAGAAAATAAGGGAACTCAAACAGAGCTTAGCAAAGATGATATTTCTAAAATGGAAAAGGAGTCTAAAGAACTTAAAGAAAAACTTGATAAGCTAAATCAGGATATTAAGGACAAGGATAAACTAAGCGAGAAGCAAAAGGATAAAATCAAAGACCTTGAGGAAAAGATAGATAAGCTGAAGGAAAAACTTGAAAAGGGCAAAGACGATAAGGACTTATCGGCAGATATGAAAAATGAGATAGACAAGCTAACTGATAAGATTAAGGATCTTGAGAAAAAGGCTAATGAGGTCGGTAAAGCTCCTGTTACGCATAATCCTACTGTAACACCGATTAGCCCTATCTCCGGGATTAAACAAGGAACAGGAAATGTATCACCACAAACATCTATAAATAGCAGTGGTAAAGGTTCTGCTACGCAGGAAAGTAAAGGAGCAAATACAAAAGATACAAATAGCGATAAAACAAAGGAGAAAGAAAAGGAAGTTCGTTATCCAAATAAGCTGACGCCGAAGCAGCCTGCCAATAACGGTAGTCAGGATTCTTCAATGGACGGTTCGAGTAAGAATGTAAATACCAATAAGGGGGTTGCTTCAGCACCATCAAAGGCAAGAGGAACTGTTACGGAAAATAAGGATAATGCAAATAAGGATTATCCTATTCATCATAATGACAGTAAAGATAATAAAGAAATGGATAAATATTCCGCTGATGCAAGACAGTTTGTTACCTTTACAACTAAAAATGGTAAGCCTTTTCATCTAATCATTAACCATGATGAGGATAGTGAGAATGTCATGCTCCTAACAGAAGTATCCGAAGATGATCTCTTAAATATGGTAGAAAAGAAAGCACCGGAGAAAGAGATTGTTAAAGAAGAACCACAAAAAGAAGAGCCTAAACCAGTTAAAAAAGAAGAAAGCAACAATACAGGAACCTACTTAATTCTCATTCTTGTAGTAGCAGGAGCATTAGGTGCAGGATATTATTTTAAGATTATTAAGAAAAAAGAAGATAAGGAGCTTGAAGGCTTTGAGGAGGAAGATGATGATTTCTTTTCAGAAGCGGAAGAAAGTGAAAATGAAGCAGATGAAGCAGAAACACAAGATAAAGAAGATGATGAGTTAGAGTAAACTTGTACCTAAAACTATATAATATTTGGTGCAAAACACAGGGTGGGAGAGTAAAATCTTTCGCCCTCTTATATTGAAAACAGGAGGAAAACTATATATGAAACTTGTAATTGCTGAAAAGCCAAGTGTAGCAATCTCTATTGCAAAGGTAATTGGAGCAACAAAAAAGAAAGACGGATATTATGAGGGAAATGGATATAGGGTTTCTTGGTGTGTTGGACACTTAATTCAAATGGCAAATCCGGAAAGCTATGATGAAAAGTACGCCAAGTGGAATATGGTGGATTTACCGATTATTCCAAAAGAATATAAGTATGAGATTGCAAAGTCCACAAAGAAACAATTTATGATTCTTAAAAAGTTGATGAACGATAAGGAAATAGATATTGTGATAAATGCTTGCGATGCAGGGCGTGAAGGAGAAGCGATCTTCAGGCTTGTATATCATCAGGCAAATTGTAAAAAGAAGATGAAACGACTTTGGATTTCATCAATGGAAGATAGTGCAATTAAAGATGGTTTTGATAATCTAAAAGACGGAAGTTTTTACGATAATCTCTTTGAGTCTGCACAGGCAAGAGCGATTGCGGATTGGCTTGTGGGCATGAATTTGAGTAGGCTGTACTCGTGCCTATATAAACAAAATTATAGTGTAGGCAGAGTGCAAACACCTACCCTTGCAATGATAGTAAAAAGAGATGATGAGATAGCAAATTTCAAGAAAGAAAAATATTTTACAGTAGAGCTTGATTTAGATGGCTTTTCTCTTTCTACCGATAGAATTGACGATAAGACAGTTGCAGAGCAGCTTATCAATCTATTAGGTAATTCCATAGAAATTACTGATGTTATTCAAAAAGAAAAGGTAACAAAACCTGAGCTTCCCTTTGACCTTACAACGCTTCAAAGAGAGTGCAATAAATATTTCGGGTATTCAGCAAAACAAACACTTGATTATGCACAAAGTTTATACGAGAAAAAACTGATTACCTATCCCAGGACAGACAGTAGATACTTAACAGAAGATATGATTACAAGTACGATCAACAACATTATTGGAAAGTATGATTTTGATACAGGTCGCATTAAGACGGTATTTAATTCTAAAAAGGTTACAGACCATCATGCGATTATACCGACAGCAAGCAGTATGAATGAGGAATTAGCTTCACTTCCGGAAAGCGAATTGAAGGTATATGAACTTGTATTAAATAAGCTACATGCAAGTGTAGGGTATCCTTTAATTGAGAATACAACAAAGATTGTAGCTGTATTTGACGGATTTGAATTTACAAGTAGTGGCAAGGTGATTGTAGATGAGGGCTTTACCAAATACCTAAACGAATATTCAAAAAAGAAAAATGAAGATACAGTACTTCTGGATGTAAAGATTGGTGATAGTCTTGATATTAAGGACAAAGAGATAAAAGAAAAATACACATTACCGGCTAAACATTTTACAGAAGATCTTCTCCTAAAGGCTATGGAGCTTGCAGGAAATGACGCACTTGAAAAAGGTGTAGAGGTAGAAAGAAAAGGACTTGGAACACCTGCAACAAGAGCAGGAATCATTGAAAATTTAATCTTTAAAGGGTTTATTGAAAGAGATAAGAAGAAAATTATTGCCACACATAAAGGAATTAGCCTTATAACGATTGTAGCAGATACTTTTAAATCGGCAGAAACAACCGCAAAGTGGGAAATGGAGTTATCGGATATTGCACAAGGAAAATCTTCAAGAGAAGAATTTTTGAACGAAATAGAAGGACAAATAAAATTTGTTATAAAGCAATATTAAAAATTAGGAATAGAATATCAATTCCCTCGAAATCGAGGGAATTAGAAGAAGGAGGTAAACATGCGAATAAATGATTTTCATAACATTTTGGAGCTAATAAAACAAGATGTTCTGCATACTGAAGCAGAATATCTGAAGCTTTTAAAAGTTGTAGGAAATAATCAAAGATATGATTTTAGAAGTCAGTTAAGTATTTATGATAAAAATCCTGAAGCGACAGCTTGTGCCAAGTTTGATTACTGGAGAGAATATTTTAATCGTACAGTCATGCGAGGGCAAAAAGGAATACCAATCTTAGAGGACTATGACACATACAAAAAGGTGGACTATATCTTTGATATAAGTCAGACCGTTTCAAAAAATAGAGATGTTAATGAGGTAAATCTTTGGAGATTTGATAAAGAAGCTCATAGAGATGTATTAAAAGAAATGATAAAAGCTGAAGGCTATGAAGAAAGCGAAAGCACCTTAGAAAACATCTTTTCTGTAAGCAGGCTTTACGGAGATGAAAAAATAGATAGTCTGATGAATGAGCTTAGAATATCCGATGAAGATAGGATTTCCTTTACTAAATTTGTGAGGGATTCGATAAGTTATGCAGTGGCTTCAAGATTTAAGTTAGACTATCCTGTGGATAAGGAAGTGTTAAAGGAAAACTTTGCAATGCTTGACAGCATTTCTCTTATGAGCCTTGGAGAAACGGTGTCGGATATTAGTGGAACAGTCATTGATGCAACCATTCAAAAAAGTAAAGAGTTAGAGCTTCAAAAAGAAGTTTTAAGAGGTAAAGAAGTAGAATATAATAAAATAAAAGAAGAATTAGAGGAGGTAGAAGAAAATGTACTTCGACGAGATGATCAGGAGAGAATTATTGAAAACGAGCGAATTTTCCGAAATAGAGAGTACGGACGAGATAATAGAGAAAATCAAAGAGAATACGATGAATCAGTTAGAGGAAGAGATGGACTTTATGAGGGAATATCCGAATCCGATATACGCAGTGATGAGGCTGGATTATCTTTCAAGCAGCGAGGAACAGAGCCACTTCGAGATGTTAGTGGATCTATACAAGGAGAAGAAGCTGATGGGACACCTGATGGATATTCAGAAACAAGCGATAGAGTTTATGAGAGCAGAGAAGCCGAAACTGATGATGGCTTGGCAGATAGAGGACAAGAGCCATTCGCAGTACAAAGCGATGATTTCAGCACTCAAAGAGATGACAATCAAGGAAGTAGTGGAAATCTAAAAGAAAATACGGATAAAGAGATAAGAGAAGCTGACAAGGCTTCTTTTTCTTTGCCTGAAAACAGCTTAGGACAGATTAAACTTACGATACCTCTTGCCCAAAATGATATTGACAGTATTCTTGTAAACGGTGGAAACCATGAAGGTGAAAGACTTCCTATCATTGTTGAATTTTCCAAAGGAAAAACAGTAGAAGAATTAGGAGAATACCTTAAAGATACCTTTAGAGGCGGAAATGGTTTATTTCTTAATGGAGCAGAAGTATCTTCCTGGTATTCGGATAAAGGCATTCATTTAGCTTATGGAACTTCAGCAAGAGATGATATGACGCAAATTTTAAGCTGGAGTGATGTTGCAAGAAGAATAAATGAGCTTCTTGATAGAGGTGAATTTGCTACAAATGTAGAGCTTTTAGAAGCACAGGACTATGAAAGAGATAGAGTTTCAGAATCGCTATGGTATCTATATCATGATTTAAGCGAAGAAGGGAAAGCACAGGGATATTTTGGCTTTATAGAAAGAGGTGGTGGCTTTCCGGAAGAAACGAAAAGATTATCTGAGGCATTAAAAAATCCCCAATATCTAAAAGACATAATTAGGGAATACAGCCGTTTTTTAGCAGGATACAAAGAAAACAAAGATGTACTAAGATTTCATTATCACAAGGTAGACAGCCTTTATCAGAAATTACAGGAGCTTGCACTCCCAAGAAAGGAATATACCTCTAACCTTACCGAATTTCCAAAGGCACATGGCTTTATTACAGAAGATGAAGTCCTTGCTACGATTTCAAGAGGAAGTGGAGTTGATAAAGGGAAAGAGCGAATTACTAAGTTTTTCAAAGAAAATCATACCTTGCAGGAAAAAGCGAATTTCCTAAAAGATGAATACGGAATCGGAGGTCATTCTCATGCAGTTTCAGGAGCAAATGGAAGTGATGAATGGCACGATGCAAAGGGGCTTAAATTACAGAAGAATCATTGCAACGATGTTTTTCTTACATGGTCAAATGTAGCAAAGCATATAGATGAGCTGCTCTCTAAAGATCTTTATCTTGAAGAAAATAAAATTGAAAGTAAGGCAGAGATAGAAGAACAAAAAGAACCAAGCTATTACTCTAAAGACGATCCATATAATTTAATGACTGATGAAATGCTTGAGAAAGTGCCTGAGCTTTATGCACAAGAGGATGTAGCTTTAGCGGATAAACAGGTTCATGCAGCATACATCATTCCATTTAGAAGTAACTGGACTTGGTATATGACGGAATATGATAGGGAAAGTAAAGATGCTTTTGGTCTTGTGCTTGGAATAGAACCGGAATGGGGATATTTTAATCTTGATGAGCTAAAGGAACTAAATGCCCAAAGGCTTGTTTTAGAAGATTTTCCAAAGACATTTAGAGAACTTAAAGACAGTGAACTTAAAAAGCAGATGGATGAGCAGGAGCTTCATCATGTCTTTAACGGAGAGCTAAGTTTTGAGGAGAATAATACACAGCTTGAAGCACCTGAAGAAGTAGAAGAAAGCATACAAGCAGAACCTTTTCAGGCTACCTTATTTGATTATCTAAAGGAAAAAGAAGAAGTAGAGCTCAACGAAAAAGAGGACAGCCTTTTAGATGAGTTTGCAGTTAAAGAAGGCGATACCGTCTATTTTAATCATGAGGAGTACAAAGTAAGAGAGATTTCCAAAAATCACATCACAGGAAGAAATGATTTGTGGCTTGATCCTGTAAGGCAAGGTAATCATCAAATTCCGATTGTAGCCTTTACAGATAATGAGGATTTATTAAGCCAAATAAGTCTTGAAAGACCTGACTTTATCATCGGTGATGAAGTGAGATATAAGGGGAAAGATTATACCATCACAAGATTTGATGATATGGGAAATAACCTAAAGACGGTAACAGTTAAGGATAATACCGAATATCTTGGAGGTATGATTACAGGCTCCGATGTAATTCCTTATCGTAAGGAAAGTGAGCTTGATAGAATCTTTGAAAATCTGACCAATGAGAAGCCCGAAAAGACTTTTGAGGAAATAGGAATAAAGAAAAATGAAGTTCATAATTTCAAGATTACAGAAGAAACGCTCCCTGCAAAGTTATCTCCAAGTGAGAGGCTAAACAATAACCTTGAAGCAATCTCTATGCTTAACAGAGTGGAAAGCGGAGAGCGAGAGCTTGATATTACAGCTCAGGAAATTTTAGCAAAATATGTAGGATGGGGAGGACTTTCAGATGTCTTTGATGAAAGTAAGGATGGACAGTGGAAAGAGGCAAGAGCCTTCTTAAAAGATAACCTATCACAAGCAGAATACGAAGCTGCAAGAGAATCTACATTGACGAGTTTTTACACACCGAAAGCAGTCATTGACGGAATATATAAGACGCTATCTTGCAGCAAGAGCCGAATTTTTGGGTGCAATCAGACTTCCAAACGATACCTTTAAGGGTGTAGCCGGCACAGGAGTAACTTCGGATATTATCTTCCTAAAGAAAAGAGATAGCGTATTAGAGCGAGATGAGGATTGGATACACCTTGCGGAAGATGAAAAGGGGCTTGTATATAACAAATACTTTGTCGATCATCCTGAGCAGGTGCTTGGTTCTATGCGTGAAGTAAGCGGAAGGTTTGGAAAAACTCTAACTTGTGAACCGATAGCTTTTTTAGGGCAAGAGATAAATATGGCTTCATTAAAGGAGCGTATCGAGATTGCAGGAGAAAGAATTTCAAAAGATACCAAGTATGAAGAAATAGAGTTATTAGATGATGAAGTAACATCCATTCCTGCAACCGATGATGTAAAAAACTTCTCATATACCTTAATTGATGATGAAGTCTATTACAGAGAAAACTCACTCTTTATTAAAAAGGAAGTATCAGACAAGAATAAAGAAAAAATCAAGGATTACCTTGAGCTGACTGCTGCCTTAAAAGATGTGATTTACAAGCAGAAAGAAGATTTTAGCGAAGAAGAAATCAAGGCTTCACAGGAAAAATTAAATGAAGTCTATGATAACTTTTCAAAGAAGCATGGCTTTGTAAATAACCTAAGCAATACCAGAGCCTTGAAAGAGGATAGCAACTTCCCTTTGGTATCGTCCATTGAAATCCTTGATGAAGAAGAAAACTTCAAGGCGAAGGGAGATATTTTCTCCAAAAGAACCATTACAAAAGCCAAAGTCATAGACCATGTTGATACTTCTTTGGAAGCCCTTGTTTTATCGGTATCTGAAAAAGGATATGTGGACTTTGACTATATGGGAAGTCTTACCGGAAAAGACAGACCGGCTTTAATTGAAGAGCTTCGAGGGGAAATCTACCTGAATATCATAGAAGAACAAAACTTTTACAGACCACTTTCATTTAACTTGGAGGTTGGTGATCTGCCTTTTGCCTGTGCAAATGACAGCAATTCCTATAAATATGGATATGTAACAAAAGATGAATATTTAAGTGGAAATATCAGGGGTAAGATTGCCATTGTAGATAGCTATCTATCAAAGCTCAGACAAACGGAACGAGAGCTTCTTCATCTTGGTTTTGCTGAGAACGGAAAAGAAAAGGAGCTGATAAGCTATGAAATGAACCGCTTGGAATACCAAAAAGCAGAGCTTACCAAAGTTCTTCCAAAGGAATTAGAAGCAAGTGAAATCAATGTGCGTCTTGGTGCAACTTGGATACCGATTAAAGATATTGAGAAATTCATCTTTGAAACATTAAAAACACCGGGATATACAAGATGGGATATTAAGATTAAATTTTCAAATCTTACAAGCGAATGGAATGTAGAAGGAAAAAGCAGGGACAGAGGAAATGACCTTGCTGAAATGACATTTGGTACATCAAGGGTAAATGCCTATAAGCTGATTGAAGATGCCTTAAACCTGAAAGAAACAAAGGTATTTGACCAGATTGTAAATCCGGACGGCTCTAAAACTTCTGTCTTAAATAAAAAAGAAACCATGCTTGCAGGACAAAAGCAGGAGTTATTAAAAGAAGAATTTAAGAACTGGATATTTAACGATCAGGAGAGAAGAAACCGTCTTGTAAAACTTTATAACGAGCGTTTTAACTCCATCCGCAATAGAGAATATGATGGAAGCAATCTATCTTTTGAAGGAATGAATACGGAGATTGATTTAAGACCTCATCAAAGAAATGCCATAGCAAGAAGTTTGTATGGAGGTAATACCCTACTTGCCCATGTAGTAGGCAGTGGAAAGACCTTTGAAATGGTGGCTTCCGCAATGGAAAGTAAAAGGCTTGGAATGTGCAGTAAGTCCTTGTTTGTTGTACCTAACCACCTAACAGGGCAAATAGGTCGTGAGTTTATGCAGCTATATCCGTCGGCTAACATTATGGTGGCTGATAAAAAAGACTTTGAGCCGAAGAACAGAAAGAGATTTATCGGCAAGATTGCCACAGGGGAATATGATGCGGTTGTCATCGGGCATACGCAGTTTGAAAAAATCCCTATGAGTAAGGAATATCAAGAGAAGCATATTCAAGATCAGATTGATGAAATCGTAAACTATGTAGAAGAATATAAGCATGACAGAAATCAGAACTTTACGGTAAAACAGCTTGAAAAGACGAAGAAAAAACTGGAGGCAAGACTTGAGAAATTAAACGATGATTTTAAGAAAGATGATGTTATTACCTTCGAGGAATTAGGGGTTGATAAGCTCTTTGTTGATGAGGCACATGGATTTAAGAACCTTTATCTCTATACCAAAATGAGAAATGTTGCAGGTATCGGGCAGTCAGAAGCCTTTAAATCCTCTGATATGTTCATGAAATGCCGTTACATGGATGAAATGACAGGTGGGAAAGGTATTGTCTTTGCCACAGGAACGCCTGTAAGTAACTCTATGACAGAGCTATATACGATGCAGCGTTATCTTCAGTATGATAGCCTAAAAAAGAATGGACTGGAGCATTTTGACTCTTGGGCTTCTACTTTTGGAGAAACGCAAAGTTCTTTTGAATTATCTCCTGAAGGAACAGGATATAGAGTAAAAACGAGATTTTCTAAGTTTTATAATTTGCCTGAACTTATGAGTATGTTTAAGGAAGTTGCAGATATTCAGACTGCGGATATGCTTAATCTTCCTACACCAGAAGCTAACTATGAAGTTATTAAAACAGAGCCATCTAAAGAACAAAAGGAAATCTTAAAGAGCCTGTCTGAAAGGGTAGATGATGTAAGAAATAGAGTTGTTGAACCTGATGAAGATAATATGCTTAAAATCACCAATGACGGTAAGAAACTTGCCTTAGATCAGCGTTTGATAAATCCACTTCTTCCTGATAATCCCGATAGTAAGGTCAATGTTTGCGTTAAAAATGTTTTTGCAATTTGGGATAAGACAAAAGAAAATAAGTCAACGCAGTTACTTTTCTCCGATATGTCAACTCCAAAAGGAGATGGTGAATTTAACATTTATGATGATATTAGAGAAAAACTTGTAGCAATGGGAATACCAAAAGAAGAAATCGCTTTTATCCATGAAGCCAATTCTGATAAGCAAAAAGATGAACTCTTTGCAAAGGTAAGAAAAGGCGAAGTTCGTATCCTTATGGGTTCAACGCAGAAAATGGGAGCCGGAACGAATGTACAAAATAAGCTGATTGCACTTCATGATTTGGATGTACCTTGGCGTCCTGCCGATTTAGAGCAAAGAGCAGGTAGAATTGTAAGACAAGGTAATGAAAATGAGAAAGTAAATATCTATCGTTATGTTACAGAGAATACTTTTGATGCATACTTATGGCAAACTATAGAGAATAAACAAAAGTTCATTTCTCAAATTATGACTTCAAAGACTCCTGTTCGTGTGGCAGAAGATGTGGACGAAAGCAGCTTAAACTATGCAGAGATTAAGGCACTTGCCACAGGAGATCCAAAAATCAAGGAAAAGATGGATTTGGACAATGAAGTTACAAAACTTAAAATGCTTGAAGTAAACTATAAGTCTAATCGTTACAGATTAGAGGATAAGGTGGCGAAAAACTATCCTGAAGAAATCGCAAGAACGGAAAAGCTCATAGAAGCTGTTACGAAAGATATAGCAAGTGTAGAGCCTAAAGCGGAAGGTGAGGAAAAATTTACTTCCATTACCATTGCAGGAGAAAAGATTACCGATAAGAAATTAGCTGGAGAAAGACTGCTTGAAGCTATTTCAAAGGTTAAAATCAATGAAAGCAAGGTGATAGGCAAGTATAGAAATATGGATTTAGAGGTAAGCTATAACTTCTTTACCAACGAACATAACTTTAGCCTAAATGGTGCTGCAAGTCATTCAGGAGAGCTTGGAACAAGTGCGGACGGTAACATTACAAGACTGGATAATGCTATTGATAAAATGCCAGAAAAGTTAAATCATCTTGAAGAAAAACTTGTTAGCACAAAGGAACAACTGGCAAATGCAAAAGAAGAACTCAAAAAGCCTTTTGAAAAAGCAGATGAGCTAAAAACTAAGGTATTAAGACTTGCAGAACTGAATAAGCTCCTCGATATGGGAGAAGTGGAAGAAAAGAGAAATGATAATCCGCTCGTAGAAGATGTAAAAAGGGCAATCATCGACTTCTGCAACAGAGAGTACGAAGAAAATCATAGCTATGATGAATTTAATACCTTGTATCCTGATTTGAAGCATATCGGCATCGCCTATACCAATACACCAGATGAAAGGCATGGTATTCAATATGAACTTGATTTAGAGGAGAAAACTTGGACACAGTACATTGATGATACTCCTATCAAAACAGAGAGCTTTGATTACGAGAATAAAGGAGAAAATGAAGCTCTAAGGAATATGAAAAATGAAATAGAAATGTCCTCTTTTAGCGATTTGGTTTATGTTGATTCCGAAGATTTAAGAGCAGCAACGGGACTTGATATTGATGATGAAGGTAACTTTTATGATCCACTTTCTAAAGACCTTGATAATGACGGTATCCCTGATAGATATGACAATGACTTTAAGGATAGTGATTATTTTGAGTCCACTTATGATGTGGAGGATAATCTTCATAGCAAAGAAGAAAACTCACAAAAATCAGATGATAAGCCATCTATTTTAGGACAGATAAGAGCCTATCAAAATGAAAGCAAAACAGAAGAAAAGCAAAAAACAAAAGAACAGGAAATTTTAAGATAAGGGGAGGGAAACCTCCCTTTTACCATGAAAGGAGACAAAAACATGGATTACAAAACAATGAGAAATCAGATTGAAGATATGGCAAATGATAACCACAAGGACTTCGTTAAGGCGATTATAAGCATGGAAAAAGGTATCAACGATGAAAGTGCTTTAGACAAGCTCTATGACGCTTATATGGATAATGACACTGTTAATTTACTGCATGAGGAATTTGACTATATGATTGAAGATTTAAGGGAACAGGGGCAGATAAAAGACTTACCTTATGTTCAGGAAGAAAAGGATAATCTTATCAATATTGTCGGAAATATTGTTGGAGAGGTCGATATAGTAGAAAGGGAAAACAAAAACGGAGAAGCCTTCAAGGTAGCGAATTTTTCCGTAATATCCAAAGATGATGAAGGTAACAAGATATATCATAATTGTTCCGCTTATGGAGAAAAAAGTGATATTCCAAAGGACTTTAAGCAGGGAGATTTTGTTAAGCTCTTTGGACAAATCAGAATATCCATTGATGATAACGGCAAGGAGCATAGCAATATCAGAATACTTTCTTCAAAGCTACTAAAGGCAAAGGAACAGATGAGAGGACAAGAAGAAAAGAAAGAAGCAACCAAAGAAGCTGAGAGATAAATTTATGGTCGGTGTGGTCTTAGGACTGCACCGACTCTTTTTGCGTTGAAAGCCACTGGCTATGCCAGTGGATAAAAAGGCTTTAGCTCTGAAGAAAAAAAGAACTCCTATGATAAAATGAAATCGACTGACAATCGCAAAACAAATAAATCATAGGAGGTGTCGCATGGTAAACGACATAGACAGATTAACACATTCAAAATGGAGGTGTCAATATCATATAGTCTTTGCACCAAAATACAGAAGACAGATAATATACGGAAAATATAAAAGTGAGATTGGGAAGATATTGAGAGAAATATGTAGGAGAAATGGTGTAGAAATAATAGAAGCTAATGCATGTCCGGATCATATACATATGTTAGTAAGCATTCCACCAAAAATGAGTGTATCAAAGTTTATGGGGATTTTAAAAGGTAAAAGTAGTCTGATGATATTTGATAGATTTGCAAATTTAAAATATAAATATGGAAATAGGCATTTTTGGTGCAGGGGATATTATGTTGATACAGTAGGAAGAAATAAAACTGCAATAGCAAAATATATACAAAACCAGTTAGAAGAAGACCAAATAGCAGAGCAGATAAGTATGAAAGAATACATTGACCCGTTTACGGGACAGCCGGCAAAAGGTAGCAAATAAAAGAGCCATCCGATGAGGATGGCCGCTGTAGTAGTTTTGCGATTGTCGGTTTTTCAGAGCGCGAGTAGCGCTGCCAGTACCATGCCCTTATAGGGCTTAATCAAGCCACCAGCTTAGCTGGTGGTACATGACTTTATACAAATGGTGTATGTTTGCGTAAAAGGAAGTTTGTAGTGAAAAAAGTGAATAAATATGATATAATGATAAAAACGAAATCAGATGCATGGGGAGGACAATTGTGTCAAAAATAAGTTATAAAAAGCTATTTAAAAAAATGATAGATTTAGACATGAAAAACTCTGAGCTAATGGAAAAAGCGGAAGTTAGTCGAAGTACTTTTTATAAAATGAAGAATAGTGAGAATATCACTACTGATGTGATTGTCAGAATATGTGATAGTTTGAACTGTGGTATAAATGAAATTATGGAGTTGGTGAATGATGAAAATAATTGATTATGTAATTGAATCTACAAATAAATATATTGAACAGATGCCAAAAGAAATTCGCAAGAAAAATGGGCAATTTTTTACAAGCAAAGAAACAGCTCTTTTTATGGCATCATTATTTGATTTATCATCATTTTCAAAAGAAATTTCTATACTTGATCCAGGAGCGGGTTCAGGGATACTTACTGCGGCACTGGTCCAAAGAATAATTGATACGGATAAGATTAAAACGATAAAAATAACTTGTTATGAAACTGATGGTGATATTTTAGAACTTTTAAATAAAAATTTGTTGTGGATAAGAGACAATTCACCATTAAAAATTGAATACAAAATAGTCAAAGATAATTATATAACGAGTCAAACGCTTGAATATAACAATATGTTGGGGGCGAGTACTAAACCTGAAAAATACGATGTGATTATAGGAAATCCGCCTTATTTAAAGATTGGGAAAACGTCTAATGAAGCTTTATCTATGCCTGACATCTGTTATGGAGCACCGAACTTGTATTTTCTTTTTATGGAGATGGCAAGTTTTAATTTAGTCGATAATGGCGAATTAGTATTTATCGTTCCGAGATCATGGACTTCTGGAGCTTATTTCAGAAAGTTTCGCGAGAAATTTTTAAGAGAAGTAGTTTTGAGGCATATTCATTTATTTGTGAGCAGAGATAAAGTTTTCGATAAGGAAGCTGTTTTGCAAGAAACAATAATTATTAAGGCTAAGAAAGAATCTAACAAGCCTAAAAATATTACTATAACTACAACGAACGCTAATTTTGATTTCGACAGCAAGACTGTTTTTGAAGCTCCTTACGATATGGTTGTTTCTGGAGAACACAAATATGTTTTTTTGATAACTGATAAAGAAGAAGCTGATACGATTAAAAAGGTAAATGAATGGAATGATACCTTGCCAACTCTTGGCTTGAAAATGAAAACTGGTTTGACAGTTGATTTTAGAAATCGAGAGGCTCTAAGAAATGATGCAGAGGAAAAAGCAGTTCCTTTATTTTATTCGCAACATATAAAAGATGGTAAAGTGATTTTTCCTGTTGGAAAAGAAAATGAGTATCTATTAACGGAGCAAAAAGGATTATTGCAGGAGAACACTAATTATTTATTTGTGAAAAGATTTACGGCAAAGGAAGAAAAGCGTAGATTACAATGTGGAATTTATTTAGCTAAAAAATTTCCAACATATAAGGCAATTAGCACACAGAATAAGATAAATTTTATTACAGGCTTACAAGGATTATCAGATTGTTTGGTTTATGGTTTGTATGTTGTAATGAACTCTACGCTTTATGATAATTATTACAGAATTTTAAATGGATCAACTCAAGTGAATGCTACTGAAATTAACTCGATGCCAATTCCACCACTAACCTGTATTGAGAATATGGGAAAGGAACTGATTAAATTAAAGGATATGTCTGAAGAAAATTGTGATGAAATATTAGGGAGATTTATATATGTCTAAATTAGAAGAAGCAAAGAATATTTTGAATGAGTTGAAAGTTCCACCAAAACAGCAGTCAGATCTATGTGGATATGTTATTTTAGCAATGGCAGATATTAAAAAGAATGATGAATGGGCTAATGCAACTAATAAATGGATAAGAATACATGATGTTATCGCTTTTATTAGAGATTTTTATGAAGTTTCATATGCAGAGAATAGTAGAGAAACATTCCGTAAGCAAGCAATACATCATTTTAGAAATGCAGCGTTTATTGAGGATAATGGCAAAGCAACAAATAGCCCTAATTATAGGTATCGTTTAACTGATGAAATGTTGTTATTAGTAAAAACATTTCAATCAAATCAGTGGGAAGAACAAAAAAATAATTTTTTGAAATCTCATCAGAACTTAATTGATTTGTATAGTTCCAAAAAGGCAGTAAGAAAAATGCCTGTTAAAATAAACGGAGTCGATTTTACATTTTCTCCTGGTAAGCATAATCAATTACAGAAATTGATTATTGAAGAATTTGCTCCCCGATTCGCTGAGAACTCTGAATGCCTATATGTTGGAGATACAATTCAAAAGGATTTGGTGAAAAATGAGGAGAAATTAAAAGAACTTGGTTTTGAGATAACACTTCATGATAAGATGCCAGATGTTGTTTTATATTCAGAGGATAAGAACTGGATTTACTTTATTGAGTCTGTAACTTCTGTGGGTGCAATGGAGCCAAAGCGAATAAAAGAAATTGAAGAAATGACAGAAAATGTTTCTGCTGGGAAAATATATGTAACAGCATTTTTAGACTTTAAAACATTTAAGAAATTTTCAGAGTCTTTAGCTTGGGAAACGGAAGTATGGATTGCGGATATGCCGGACCATATGATTCATCTAAATGGTGATAAATTCTTAGGACCGAGAAAATAAAGGAGGAGGTGCTTATTATTAAAGGTGAAGTATCAAAAAAAGATTTGATTAGAGAAATTGAAAAAGCTATTAAAAGTGATGAATTAGGAGCATTTATTGGAGCAGGACTATCAATTCCTGCCGGATTTTGTAGTTGGAAAGAACTTCTAAAAGAACCTGCAGAAGAAATTGGACTAGATGTTGAAAAAGAAAATGATTTGGTTAACTTGGCTCAGTATTATTCTAATTCAAAAAAAAGAACATCGATAGATGACTTGATCAAGGGTCAATTTTCTCAATTAGTAAAACCTACTGAAAACCATAAATTATTATCACAGTTACCGATTTTCACTTTTTGGACAACTAATTATGATAAGTTAATTGAAAAAGCTTTAGAAGATAATATGAAAAAGCCTTATGTAAAAACAAAGGATGAACAATTAAGAGGTACAAATCATGATTTTGATGCAATAGTATATAAATTGCATGGCGATGTAGAATCTCCTGAAGACGCAGTACTAACAAGAAGTGATTATGAAGAATTTGGATATAACAAAAGAAAATTATTCAGAGAAGTTTTAGAAGGAGATTTGCTTACCAAGACATTTCTATTTTTAGGATTTAGTTTTGAAGATCCAAACTTTAACTATGTAATTGGAAGATTAAGGGTATTGCTCGATGAAAAGAATACAAGAAAGCATTATTGTATTATGAAAAGAGTCCAAGATACTGATGAGGATTATGAATACAAAAAAGTAAAACAGGAGCTACAAATTGAAGATTTAAATAGATATGGTATTTTTACATATTTAGTAAATAGATATGATGAAATTACCGAATTATTAAGCACTCTTGTCGATAGATTTAGAAGGAAAACAATATTTATTTCAGGCAGTGCATACAATTATCCGGGTTATTCTCATGAAACCGCTCAAAATTTTATTCATAAATTATCTTTTGAACTATCGAAGAATGGTTATCGCATTGTTAATGGATATGGAAAAGGTGTAGGAGAATTTATATTAAATGGTGTTGCAGATTTTTGTTTGACTCACAAAGCAAAAATAAATGATTTTTTGACGCTTATGCCTTTTCCTCAAAATAGTTCATTAGAAATAGATTTAGATACCTTGTATAAAGAAAATAGAGAGCAGATGATTGAAAATTGTGGCATAGCAATATTTGTTTTTGGAAATAATGAAACAGAAAATATTGCAAGTGGAGTTATGGACGAATATGAGTTATCTAAAGAGCATGGATTAGTATGTTTGCCTATTGAAAATACTGGTGGGGCATCTAAAGAAATATATGATAAAACAACTCAAGAAATTTCAGATAAAAATACAATAAGCGCAATTGAACAGGCAAATAAACAATGCGATGGAGATATTGATATATCTGTTAAAAACATAGTGCAAGCAGTTAAAATATTAAATAAGGAGGATTTTTAAATGTCAAAAAGGCAAGTATTTTTCAGTTTTCATTATGACAATGATAATTGGAGAGCAGGACAGGTACGCAATATGGGAAAGGTGGATAGCAGCTCTACTTTTTCTGATAATGATTGGGAGGAAGTAAAAGAAAAAACAGACAGTAAAATCAAAGAATGGATTGATGAACAATTAAATAAGCGTTCATGTTTAGTGGTTTTAATCGGAGAAAAGACTGCAAATAGAAAATGGATAAATTATGAAATTAAAAAAGCATATGAGTTAAATAAAGGAATTGTAGGAATCTATATTCATAAATTAGAGAATTCATCAGGTGAACAAGATGATAAGGGAAATAATCCATTTGATTATTTGACATTAGAAGGAGAGAAACTTTCTAAGTATGTTAAATGTTTTGATTCGAGTTATGCATCAAGTAAATATGTTTACAATGATATTAAGGATAACATAGAAGATTTGATCGAATATGGCATTGAGCACAAACCGTCTACTTGGTAATAAATGAGAGTGGAGAGAAAAATTATCTCTCCATCTCCTTATCCATATAAATTCCATAGTTCTTTCGTATTTGATAAAGCTCGTCCATAGTAGATTTTGTAGAAGAATACTCTTGCATTAGGGTATTCTTTTTTTCTTGCAATTTATCAAGTTTATCTAAAATACCCTTTGAATCAGGAAGCTTTGAATAGGACTTTTTAAGTTTTGCAAGAGCCGTTTCATAGCATGTGATTTCAGCCTTATGCTCCTCAAAAAATGCCTTATCGGATGGATTTGCTTTATATTCTTTGTAGTAGGCTCGATATTTTTTAACAGTATGAACTTGTTCCATCGTATCAGAAAGTAGCTGCATATCCTTATCAATTTCCTTGATTTTATCTTGTAAGTTCTGTCTTTCTTCAGCACTTTTCTTGATGTATTCATCAAGCTGTTTAACGGAGTTAATGCCATGTTCTCTGATGAAAATAACCGACTCAGCCATTGTATTTAAGTTATGTTTTGTTGCCCAGTATTCATAGCCTTTGCTCTCTTTCACTTTGGCATTGGTATTCATATTGATGACATTTCCGATTCGTTTTTTGATAGGTGGAGTTTTAATCATTTGATTTTCTGTAATACGATTTTTTAATCTTTCTTCTGTATAGTCCTCACCAATCGTCTTAGCTCTGGTAAATCTCTGCTTATCTTTTGGCTTAAAGGCTATATGTTTTCCATACTTTATTTCATAACCAAGTTCCGCCATCTTCTTTAGAAATTCTTCCCAATCCTTAGACTGTTTTATCAGACGATCAATATCAAATTGAAGTCTGCTTTTCCAAGAAGTGCCTTTCTTAGATTGCTCATTTTCATACCATGACTTACCATTCGTTTTGTACTTTCTCTTATAGCTCTCGTAGAACTCATCAATCACAGATAGGTTGTTTTCTTTGCATAGCTTATCGCTTTGATACCTGATTTGGTGGTAGCTTTTCTTGTTGGATTGGTAGCATTTACCCGTTACCATATTTACATTATTGAAGATGATATGATTATGGATATGACCTTTATCTATGTGGGTAGATAAGACATATTCGTACTCATCTTTTAATATCTTTTTACATAGTTCAAGACCGATTTGATGTGCAATTTCCGGACTTGTTTCTCCCGGTAAAAAAGGATTGAATAAGATGTCTTGCAAGAACAGTTCCGTTTGTTTCGACATCATTTCGTGTTCTTAGAAACTGGGTATGGGCAGTTTCCTGATGGCATTTATGAGTGCTTATTAAGATTTGCTTATCTGTTTTTTCTCCATTAACAATATATGAAATGGCAAGATTAAGGGTTGATTTTATAGGATGTATTTTTGTAATAGCCATAAAGTTTAATCACCTCCGGAAGTTCTGTTAAGAAGCAGAGAATGTATTTGCCACAACTCTTTTGAGAAATATTCAATCTGCTTTTTCATATCGTTTATATCGTCTTTATAGATTATGCCAGTGGAATTTACACGCTTTGCAATCTGATTGATATTGCTTGTAGCATTGGAAAGTAATCCCTGTAAATCTCTAAACGGTTCTAAATCCACTTGATATATTTCCTTTTCTAGAACGCACTTGCGGATGAAATGACTCATATTTTTGCATTTCGCAAGTTTTCTTTTCTCCTCAAAAAGAATCTTTTCTTCTTCTGTCAATTTAATTTCAAGTCTTTCATTTCGTATTCTATTTGCCATAGGTAAATCCTCCTTTGAATGTATTTCGGGGTCTTAGGGTACACCCTAACAAGTTAAAAATTGATAAAAAAAGAAGCAGATCCCAAAGGGCTGCTTCATCAATTTTTTCGTAAGTGTCCGTACACTTACTGTGCTTGCTACGAAAGCTACAAAAGAATGTATTAGATAGCAAGCATTAAGCAAGTTTTGAATTTATTATTTGATTATATCATAAAAGAAAACTAATGTCATTGTGTGTACATTAATTAAAGAGAGGAATTTTGAAAAGGAGCGGACAGAATAAAATCTGTCTGCTTTTTACACTAAAAACTTAAAAAAAGGGTTGTTAAACAAGGATAAGTGATGTATTCTATTTTTATAGACGGTATCGTCGGTAACAAAAAGGAGGGAATAAGAATGTGTGCTGCGAAGAGATTAACTGAAGCTGAAAGAAAAAAAGAAATTATGAATTCAGCGGCTAAGGTAATCATGGAAAAAGGTTTTGAAAAGACAACCATGGAAGAAATTATTGCAGGAACAACTTTATCTAAGGGTGGTGTCTACCACTATTATGGAAGTGTTATCGAAATCTTCAAAGACATCATGATTTATGGAATTGAATATAGGAACGAAATAATAAAAGAACATTTGGGTGAATCTAAAAAGATTGTAACAAAGGAGTTTATGGCCAAGGAGGTTGTTACAAAGATGATTGACGATAATCCTTACATGCCTCTTTATATTGAGTTTCTAATTGCTAAAAAAAGAAATCCAGAGTTGAACACTCTCATGATAGAACTACAAGAACATACAAAAGAAAGTTTTAAAACAGTTATGAGTGAAGTTCCAAGATGGATATCTGACTCGGATAGGTTTCAATTGGTTACCGATTTTATCAACGCAATTATTCTGGCATCGGATGTCTTAGAAGCAAGAGAAAATTTTAAGCAAAATAGGAATCTTTTAGAAAAGATGCTTATTTATATATTTACTCAAGGAGAGGAGGAACAAAATGAAGGTCTATAAAAAATTATTTTCCTATGTACCGGATGAAAAGCTAAGTGGATATTTAGCAATTATAATATCTGGTGTTTCAGCTTTTTTTATGGTGTATGGCTACTATTACATATACCGATTTTTCAATGACATTGTAGTAAGTGGCAATTTTGAAAATGCAAGTGTTCATTCTATCAAAATTGTTATCTACCTAACCTTAAGTGCCTTGCTTTATCTTTTATCGGGATTAGCATCACACAAGTTAGCTTTTAGATTAGAGACGAATTTAAGAAAAAAGGGCATTGACGGACTGACGGATTCAAGTTTTCGTTTCTTCGATTTGAATTCATCAGGTTATATAAGAAAAACGATAGATGATAATGCAGCAAAAACGCATATGGCAGTTGCTCATATGCTTCCTGATAATATGCAGGCATTTTTAGTTCCGATTTTTGCCCTTTTATTGTCATTTATCATTAGTTTACGTGTGGGAGTTGTTATTATTACTCTATCTATTGTTAGCGGTCTTATCTTAAAAGGTATGATGGGTAATGGCGAGTTTATGAAATTATATCAAGATTCTCTTGGAAAACTCAGTAGCGAAACAGTGGAATATATAAGAGGAATGCAAGTAGTAAAAATATTTGGCAGCAAGCTTAAATCTTTTAAGGCACTTCATGAAGCGATTATGAATTATTCAAAATATGCATACAACTATTCGATTTCTTGTAAAAAGCCTTATGTTATTTATCAGCTTATATTTTTAGGATTGATTGCAATCATCACAATTCCGTTAAGCTTCTTCTTGTCTAATTTAAGTGATCCTAAGATGGTGGCTGTAGAACTCATTACGATTTTCTTTTTAAGTGGTGTAATGATGGTTTCCTTTATGAAAATCATGTGGGCAGGGCAAAATATATTTACGGCAAATTATGCAGTTGATAATTTGGAAAAACTTTATAGCCAAATGCAAGAAGACAAGCTTTCTTATGGTAAGAGAACACATTTTGAAAACTCAAACATTGAATTTGACAATGTGAGTTTCTCTTATGGAGAGAATAAAGTTTTAGAAAATTTGTCTTTATCTTTACCGGAGAAAAAGACTTATGCACTAGTGGGTCATTCTGGTTCAGGTAAATCGACGATTGCTAATCTTCTATCAGGATTTTATAAAGTAGATAGCGGTAGCATCAAAATTGGTGGTCATTCACTGGAAGAGTATACAAAAGAAGCAATTATAAAAAACATTTCTTTTGTATTTCAAGATAGTAAGCTATTCAAAAAAACCATATATGAAAATGTTGCTTTAGCTGATGAAAATGCAAGTAGAGAAGAAGTGATGCAGGCAATGAGTCTTGCAGGCTGTGATGAAATAATCTCTAAGTTTAAGGATAAAGAAAATACCATTATAGGTACTAAAGGAGTTTATCTATCAGGTGGTGAGAAACAAAGAATTGCCATAGCTAGAGCAATACTTAAAAAATCACCAATTGTCATTATGGATGAAGCAAGTGCTTCTATTGATGCGGACAATGAATATGAACTTCAAAAAGCCTTTAAGAATCTTATGAAGGATAAAACCGTCATTATGATTGCTCATAGAATAACAAGTATCACTAATGTCGATGAAATACTTGTCTTAGAACATGGCAAAGTTATGGAAAGAGGAGATAACAAAACATTAAGAGAAAAACAAGGCTTATACAGTAGACTTGTAAGTCTATATGAAACTGCAAATGATTGGAGGGTGTCAAATGAAGAATTATTATAAAAAACGTTATTCTTTGTCTGAACAAGGTGCAAAGAATTTAACAAAAGCGACTTGGTTTTGTTTTTTGACGTATCTGATTAATTTAGCACCGATGTTTATTTTAATGGCACTTTTAAATCAGCTTATTTTAGGTAATGTCACAGATACTTGGTATTATATCGCTATTGCTGTACTTACTTTAGGTGTGATGTATGTCCTTTTATCAAATGAATATGTGAGCCTTTTCAATGTTACCTACAAAGAATCTGCTACATTAAGAAAGGGGATTGCAGAAAATTTAGCAGATCTTCCGATTGCTTACTTTTCTAAGCATAATCTATCCGATTTATCACAGACAATTATGTCTGATGTGGAAACAATTGAACATGCCATGAGTCATTCAGTACCTAAAGTAATTGGTATGTGGCTTTTTTTCCCACTGCTGGGACTTGCGATGTTTATTGGTAATTGGAAACTGGGACTCGCTGCGATTATTCCAACACTTTTAAGTTTTGCTGTTTTACCACTAGCCAAGAAAAAGGAAGTGTCTGCATATAGCAAGTATTTTAATGTTTTAAGAGATAACTCCGAAATGTTCCAAGAAACCATAGAATTACAACAGGAAATCAGTAGCTTTAATCAGTCTGCAAAGGTGAAAAAAGCCTTATATGAAAAAATGGAAGAAAGTGAGAAGATTCACTTTAAGGTTGAATTTGGATCAATGGCGGTTTTAGGGATATCAACACTTTTTTCTTACATCAGTGTTGCTGTAGTTATAGCTGTGGGCATTAACCTACTTATTCAAAATGAAATAAGTCTGTTATATCTAATTGGCTATATTATTGGAGCAATTAAAGTAAAAGAACTCTTTGATATTTCTAAAGAAGGAACAATTGAAATGTTTTACATCGAGCCAGCAGTAAGGCGTATCAAGGAGATGAAGAGTGCAGTTATTCAAGAGGGAGAAGATACAAGCTTTAATCATTACGACATCGAATTTAAAAATGTAGCCTTTGCCTATGATGAGGATACAAAGGTTTTAAAGGATGTAAGTTTTACAGCCAAGCAAGGTGAAGTGACAGCTCTTGTAGGTGAGTCCGGCTCAGGTAAAACGTCTATCCTAAGGCTAATATCTAGGCTTTATGACTATGATAGTGGAAGTATCTTAATTGATGGAAAAGATATTAAGCATATCTCTACTGATTCACTATTTAAAGATATTTCTATCGTTTTTCAGGATGTTACTTTATTTAATACAAGTATTTTAGAGAATATCCGTCTTGGTAGAGAAAATGCGACTGATGAGGAAGTAAAGGAAGCAGCTAAATTAGCAAATTGTATGGATTTTATTGACAAACTACCTCAGGGTTTTGATACAGCTATTGGTGAAAACGGATCAGAGTTATCAGGAGGGGAGAGACAAAGGCTATCTATTGCTAGAGCCTTCCTTAAGGATGCACCAATATTAATACTTGATGAAATTTCAGCAAGTCTTGATGTTGATAATGAAAAGAAAATCCAAGATAGCTTGAATATGCTAATCAAGAATAAGACCGTCATTATTATTTCGCATAGACTAAAATCCATTGAGAATGTCGATAAGATTGTTGTTATTGAAAATGGTTTGGTTGAAAAAGAGGGAATTCATGAAGAATTAAAAGAAATATCAAAGGTATATAAAAACTTAATTCAAAAAACAAAATTAGCAGAAGAATTTAGCTATTAGGAGGAAGAAAATGAAAGAAAAGAAGCTAAAAATCAAAGATTTAGTAACCATCGGTGTGTTTGCTGTAATCTATTTTGTGGTGATGTTTGGGGCAGGAATGATTGGTATGGTGCCGATTTTATTCTTAATCTACCCTACAATACTTGGTATTGTAACAGGAACAATTATCATGCTCTTTATGGCAAAAGTACAAAAGCCTTGGGGCTTATTCATACTAGGAATACTTTCGCCATTACTGATGTTTGCCATGGGACACACCTATATAATAGCAGTCCATGCTGTTGTTGTTATGTTTATCGCTGAAATGATCAGAAGAGCAGGTGGATACAATTCTTTTAAATACAATATGATAGCTTTTGCTGTTTTCAATACATGGATTTGTGGTTCTTTAATGCAAATGCTCTGGGCAAAGAAAAAATATATTGAATTATCAATGATGATGGGCAAAGAATATGTAGATGCATTAGAAAAGTTAATCACCTATCCACATATGGTATTAGTGTATTTGGGTGCTATTGTTGGTGGAATTATCGGAGCATATATAGGAAAGGCTCTCCTTAAGAAACACTTTAAGAAAGCAGGTATTGTTTAATGTGGGCTGTTAAAAGCAGCAGATTAAATCCAAATCCCATAACGAAGTTTTTCGTTGTGGGGTTATTGGGTTTAACTGTTGTACATTCTATTAACCCTGTTTTTGAATGGACAGTAATATTTATTATTTCCATAATGTATTTAATAAATGGATTTAGAAAAGATCTAGTAAAAAATATCGTAGTCTTTGGTATTTTGTTTCTTGCACCGAATTTTAAGGTATTAGCTCAGTTACCGTTCATAATAAAGATGTTTTTTTCTTTGATTTTCGTGCTTCGTATGTTTTATATTCCATATGCTGCAGGGAAATTTTTAATTAAAACATCAGATGTTGGAAGTATTATTTCATCTATGGATGTCTTAAAGATTCCAAATGTTATATCCGTTCCTGTAGCAGTGATGTTTCGATTTTTTCCGTCTTTTGTGGAAGAAAAGAATAATATCAAAATGGCAATGAAAATAAGGGGGATAGAGACAAAAAATCCTTTGAAATACTTAGAGTATGTAGCTGTACCTCTTTTAATTATTTCATCTAATATCGCTGATGACATATCCAAGGCGGCAGAAACAAAATGTATTGCAAATCCCATAAAGAAAACAAGATATATTACTGTGGGTGTAGGACTGATTGATTTCATCTATGGGCTAACGATGGCAGCAATAGTGATAGGAGGGTGGTTATGCTTGAAATAAAAGGCTTTTCTTTATCCTATGGGGGAAATAATGGAGTATTAGACGATATTTCCCTTAAAGCTCTCGATGGAGAATGTATTTTACTTACTGGTGAAAGTGGAAGTGGGAAATCTTCCATTATTAATTCAATCAATGGATTGGCTTTTGCCTATGAAAACGCCAGTAGTGAAGGAAGTATCAAAGTCAATAATAAAGAAATAAAAAACTTAGAACTATATGAAATATCCTTAGCTATTGCTAGTGTTTTTCAAAATCCAAAGACACATTTTTTTAATGTTAACACGACACTTGAACTCTTATTTTATTTAGAAAATATTGGACTAGCGAAAGAAGAGATGGATGTTCGTATGGAAGAAATGTTAAGAATTTTTCATATAGAGCATTTACTTGGACGTAGTATTTTTGAATTGTCCGGCGGTGAAAAGCAAATTTTATGTGTAGCTTCTTGCTACATCTCAGGGTGTAAAATCATAGTCCTTGATGAACCGTCATCAAACCTAGATGATAAGCATATTGATGTTCTAACAGAAATGCTGAAAATTCTAAAGGAAAAAAAGGTAACACTTATTCTTGCAGAGCATCGAATTTATTACCTAATGGATTTGGTTGATCATATTTATTTGATTCACCAAGGAAGGATAAATCAGGCTTTCAGTAAAGAAGAATTTTTATCTTTGCCAAGCGAATATTTACTTAGGTGTGGACTTCGTTCAAGACAAAAAACACCTTTAACTAAGAATCAAAGACCTCAAGGCAAGGACTTAATTATTCAAACGATGAAGATTGAGTTTGAAGATAAATGTGAACTAAGACTTAACAATGTATCTTTTGATTTGGGAAAGATTTATGGCATTGTTGGTAGAAATGGGTGTGGCAAGTCAACTTTTTTACGTGTAATGACAGGACTCAACAAAAAAGATAAAAATGAAATTGTTTTTGAAGGTCGAAAACTAAGCAAAAAAGAAAGAATCAAAAACTCAGCCCTAGTCATGCAAGACGTAAATCATCAACTTTTTACTGATTCTGTTGAGGAAGAATTAAAACTTGGCGTTAGGGATTTAAGTCAAGAAAAAATAGAACGAGTTCTTTTAGGTCTTGGACTTAGTAAATTAAAGGACAGGCATCCCATGAGCTTATCAGGTGGGCAAAAACAAAGAGTGGCAATTGCTTCTGTTTTGTGTAAAGATTCCCGATTTGTATACTTTGATGAACCGACAAGTGGCATGGATTATAACAATATGCTGAAAATTTCAAAATTGATAAAGGAAATGAAAACAGAAAATAACATCATATTTATTGTTTCTCACGATATTGAATTTCTAAATGCAACAACTGATTATATCCTTTACTTAGAGGACTTTCGAAGTTATAAATATCAAATATGAAGAATAACACATTAAAAATAGGGAGGTCGTTTATGAAGCAAGATATGAAAGAGCAATTATTAACCAAAAGACCAATAGATTTGTTGTTTCAATTGTCCATTCCGGCTGTTATCGGAATGATAGTTATTGGTCTTTATCCTTTAATGGATGGAATATTTGCAGGGAAAATTATAGGCCAAAATGCTATGACTGCTTGTGGCGTTGCTATGCCATTAACATTCTTTAATAGTGGAGTGTCCACACTTCTTGGTGTTGGATCGGCATCAGTTCTTTCAAGAGCAATTGGAAAAGGTGATCAAAAGACTGTAGATAAAATCATGGGAAATCTTATCTATTGGGTTGTGCTATTTTCGCTGATTATTACAATTGGGGGAATACTTCTTGCACCACATTTTTTGTCAATGGTTGGAGCTACAGGTGAAATAAAAGAGTTTGGTGTCAGATATTTGAGAGTTATTTTTATAGGTTCTCTGTTTGTAAACTTCACACAAAGTGCCAATATGGTTATGCGTGGGGAAGGGGTAATGAAAAAAGCTATGATGATTATGGGACTGGGAGCCTTGCTTAATATTGTGCTTGATCCAATTTTAATGATACTTATGGGAGAGCATGCGATTGAAGGTGCAGCCCTTGCCACAATAACAGCACAGTTTGTTCAAGCAGTAGTAACACTTTATTACTTTTTGAAAAAAAGTAAAGTTGTTAAGATCCATAAAATCAAATCTGATTCAGAAATAAAGAAGGATATATTTGGAGTAGGTGCATCAGCTATGATGATGCAGGTTCTTTTTATGATACAGCAGACAATGTTATACAAAATGGCATTTAAGTATGGTGGGGATCCTAATGGGATTTTAATGGCTGCATCACTTCGTATATATGCTTTTTCATTTATTCCTCTTTGGGGAATGAGTCAGGGTTTGCAACCTGTTGTTGGAACGAACTTTGGAGCAAAGCAATATGACAGAGTAAAACAGGCTATGAAAGTATTTTCTATAGGTGGGCTTGTTCTTGCAGCAGTTTTATGGATTCCATCCTTGTTGCTGTCAAGTCAGATACTTTCATTGTTTGGAGTAGAAGCAAATATTATTGCACAAGGAGTTGGCAACTTTAGATTATTCTATTCTGTGTTTATTCTATATGGTGTGATGGTCATGTCTATTACATTCTTTCAATCTATAGGAAATGGAAAAAAAGCAGGAATTATCGTTATGCTTAGACAACTGTTTCTGTTTGTTCCTGCCATGATTTTTCTCCCTATGTTTTTTGGCGTAAAAGCAGTGTGGTTTACACAGCCACTTGTAGATTTCATTATGATTATTGTTGGAATTTTAATGATGGTTGGAGAATTAAATAAGATGGGAAAAGAAAAGAAAATCAATTAAAAAATCGTTGATAAAAGTAGATATATGGCTGTAAGAAAGGCGGAAGTAAGAGATGGATATTTAAATGTTGGAGGGACATAAAATATGAAAAAGTCTTTATATCTAATATCGAAAAATAGAAAGAACATTTTTATACCTTTTTTCGGTTTGCTTTATAGCAGTTAATGGATTAGCAGATTATATCGAAAAATTAAATATTTTTTGTGAAAGAGGAAGTTTCTTTCATTTCAGAGGACTTACTACGTTTAGATGTAGAAGTCCTCCTTTTTTTTGTCCCAAAACACGCAGACAAAAAAGAGATGGAGGAAATAAAATGCCAAAAGAATATTATCTTTATGTCAATGGACAAAAAATTAAAGTCAGCGAGCAGATATATAAAGTCTACTGGCGAGAGAGAACACGAAAGGTATTTAGAGCAGGTGGACAAGAAAAACCACTTGCTCTTTTTTTCAGTATTGGATCATGATGGACATTTTGTAGATAACATTGTCGATGAGAGTGTAGATGTAGAAAAACTGGTAGAAACACAGATGATGATTGAAGCAGTCAGAAATGCTATATCAAGACTCAATGCAGAAGAAAGAGATATTATTGAACGCCTATATTTCAATGATGAAACTGTTCGTTCAGTGGCAAAACTCAAAAGTATTACACACCCGGCTTTAATCAAAAGAAGAAACAAAATTCTTGAAAAACTGAAAAATTTCATCGAAGAACTTTAGCACTTCGGTAACCAAAGGGGTCAAATTTTCCTTATGTAAAGTGAAGGGGAGTTTGACCTTCTTTATTTTCTTCAATAAGAGATAGCCTGCTTATGGCAAATAGGAAAATGTAAAGAAAATAATCCCTTTCAAATATTGTTCTTTGACAATTGAATAGACCAAGGTAGGACTTTATCTACTTGTGGAGAATTATGACTTACGCCAAGACCTTTCTGCTGAAATAAATTTTGGTTTCATGAATACTGGACTTCGCCAAGGAAACAAGAAAGCGAGCGATAAATAAGAATACATAAAAAACAGAAGTGGCAATCTGTTCAATGATACAAGTAGTGATAATGATACTTCAATAGTTTAAGCCGGCTCGTCTGTAATAAGGGGCGGAGGTGAGATTCCTATGTTGCTGCCAAGCACCTACCAATGTCATAAAACTTAGTGAGAAAAATTATATTTTATTATAGAAACTTTAAAACAGAGGAGGTGTATTAGTGGATAATGACTGGAATGGATTGGCAGATTTAATTGCAAATCTAATTACAAAGTATGCTGGAGTTTTAGATTTAGATAATCTTCCTAATCCAACTCCAGTAAAAAATATAGAAGATAAAAATGGTTTTGACATGGCAAAAACACGGATTGAGAAAAAGTAATAAAAGTACTATAATATACTTGATATATAAGTCCAAACTTAAATGAAAAAATATAAAGATATAAAAAGGATATTGAGGTTAATGCTATGTCAAAAGAAAAAATAAAAGTATACCTCTACACAAGAGTATCTACATCAATACAGATAGATGGCTATTCTTTAGAGGCACAAAAATCAAGAATGAAAGCTTTTGCTCTTTATAATGACTATGAAATTGTTGGAGAATATGAAGATGCGGGTAAGTCTGGAAAATCTATAGAAGGAAGAGTTCAGTTTACTCGTATGATGGAAGATATAAAATCCGGAAAGGATGGAGTATCTTTTGTTCTTGTATTCAAGTTATCGAGATTTGCAAGAAATGCTGCTGATGTACTTTCGACTTTACAAATAATGCAAGATTTTGGAGTAAATCTTATTTGCGTTGAAGATGGAATCGATTCATCTAAAGATGCTGGTAAATTGATGATTTCTGTTTTGTCAGCTGTGGCTGAAATAGAAAGAGAAAACATTCGTGTCCAAACAATGGAAGGTCGTATTCAAAAGGCAAGAGAAGGTAAATGGAACGGTGGATTTGCTCCGTATGGTTATCAACTTATTGATGGAAAATTGATAATCAATGAGGAAGAAGCAATTGCAATAAGAACTATTTTTGACCAGTATGTAAATACAAGTATTGGAGCGAATGGTCTTTCTAAATATTTAGAAAATCATGGTATAAGGAAAATACCAAGACAAAATGGAAAGAATCCTTTGTTTGATGCCGGTCTTATAAGAAAGATATTAAAGAATCCTGTATATAATGGGAAAATAGCATTTGGAAGAAGAACTTTAGAAAAAGTTCATGGCACAAGAAATGAATACAGACAAGTAGAGCAGGACGATTATTTAGTAGCGGAAGGTATTCATGAAGCAATAATCCCAGATGAATTATGGCAGGCTGCACAAGTGAAACTGAAAGCACAAGCTAAAAAGTATGAACATGTGAATAAGGGCAAGAACATGAGGACGCACTTATTATCAGGAATAGTAAAGTGTCCAATATGTGGAGCTGGAATGTTTGGGAACAAATCCATAAAATATAAAAAAGATGGGACAAAGTATAAAGACTTCTATTACTATGGTTGTAAACATAGGCAGATGAATAGAGGACATAAATGTACTTTTAATAAGCAGATTAGAGAGGAACTGTTAGATGATGCCGTATCGGAAGTGATAATAAAATTAGTGAGTAATCCTAAATTTGCAGCTATGATGCAAGAAAAAATTAACATGAAAGTTGATACATCAGCTATCGAAAATGAGATAGATAATTATCAAAAGGAGCTAAGGAAAAGTCATTCAACAAAATTTAAGATCATTGAAGAAATAGATAATTTAGATGTTGATGATAAGCACTATAAAAGAAGAAAAGCCGATTTAGACGATAGGCTTTATCGAATGTATGATAAGATAGAAGAATTGGAAGTTCAATTAATAGAAGCTAAAACAAAGAAAGAAACTATAGAAGCAGAAAAACTGACTGGTGATAATATATATAAAGTATTGATTTATTTTGATAAACTATATAAAGTTATGGATGATGTCGAACGCAGACAACTTATAGAAGCTCTTATTTCAGAAATCCAAATCTATGAAGAGAAACAGTCAAATGGACAATTGCTAAAATCAATTATTCTTAAACTTCCTATCATAGATGAAGACCTGAATATAAGTTTGGACAATGATAAGCAAGTTGAATGATGCTATCCCCTTTTTTGACCAGCTGATTATTGATGAGTTTATTAATTGTGATTGGATTATTGCTAGTTGATTGGATTGAAGCGATGACTTTAGTTGGTCTAATCTCCCCTCTTGACGTGACGGTTACCTCTTTTTGGGCCAAGAGAGAAAAAAACAGAAGAAAACTCACCAATAAAGCGAAGGGAATTATCAAGAGTGTCGCAAAATTATGGTAACGTCGCTGATAAAATTCAGCACTTTTAAACAAATTGGGGTTCATGATAATGCTCCTTACTTGCTAAATAAATGATGGTAAAAACCTTGTTTAGCCATTAATTCTTTATGTGAACCAATCTCAATAATCTTCCCCTGATCAAGGACAATGACTTGGTTGGTTCGCTCCGCTATACTGAGCCGGTGCGCGACAAAGATAATGGTCTTATCTGCCATGGCCATAAGGTTATCAATGACTTTTTTCTCAGTCAGCACATCAAGCCCACTGGTTGCTTCATCAAGGATCAAAACAGGTGCTTTGGTTAAAAGAGCTCTAGCAAGGGCAATTCGTTGCTTTTGTCCTCCAGAAAGTCCAGCTCCATCAGAAAGTTCTGTGTGATAGCCCATCGGCATCTGTTCGATGTCTTTTCTAATTTCTGCCAGGTCACATGCTTTTAGAATATCCTCTTGGCTAATCGCTTGATTAGCACCAAGTGTCAGATTTTCCAAGATTGAACCACTAAAGATATAGGCTTGTTGAGGAAGATAGTTGATGTGTTGCCGCAAAATCTTTTTATCTATTAGTTTAAGATCGTGCTGCTTGAGGGCAATTCGTCCCTTGTAAGGCTCAAAGAAATTGACAATTATTTTTGCTAATGTTGTCTTACCCGAGCCACTAATACCGACTAGACTGACCTTGTCTCCTTTTTTAATGGTTAACTGGATGTCAGATAAGGTATCAGGCCCAAAACCATATTTATAGGACACACCTTCAAACTCTATATCGCCATGTAAGCATTGAGTGTTGGTCAATAGCTGTGCATCTTTGAATTCAGACTCAACGAGATAAACTTCATTAAGTCGGTTATTAGCCACCTTGGCAGATTGTAATTTAGTTTGTAGGTTGATGATATTTTCCAAAGGATTGGTAAAGTAAGATAACAGGGTATTAAAGGTGATGAGTTGTCCAATGGAGATTTCTCCTTTTATAACGCGTTGAGCTCCAAACCATAAGATAATAACGTTTAAAACCAGCTGTGCCCCTTGTTTGAGGCTACTTTGCAAAATAGAGTACTGGCTGAGTCTAAAGGACTTATCCAGGTAATCTACAAAGTCACTATCAATTTTCTGGTAACAACACTCTTCGCTAGTCAGTGATTTAATCGTTTCGATTCCATTAATATCTTCGATAATGGCTGAGCTGACCATGGAATTACTCTGCATGACAGCGTTATTCATCTTCTCAAAGGGCTTCATAAAGGTAAAAATGATAATGATGTAAATAGGAACTGAAATCAGCGAGAGAAGAAAGAGATTGGTATTTTGTACGAGCAACGCACTGCCGACAATTATCAAAATAGAGACATCTAGAAAAAGAGACAGAATCGTCGAAGCAAGAGCATCAATAATTGAATTAGCATCTGTAAAACGCGAAATGACCTCACCAGTCCGTCTTGTCGCAAAGAAAGACATGGGTAGTTCGAAGATATGGCGAATATAGGACAAAATGACATCAATCGTTAGTCGTTGACTGAGGACAGTTAGAAGATAATCCCGTGAGAAACTCATCATCTGTTGCAGGATGTAGGTGATGATCAGGCCGATGGAGATAATGCCAAGGGTTGACTTCATCTGATTAGGAATGTAGTCATCTAAAATCCCTTGAAGGTAGTAAGAGCCGCCGATATTGATAAGTGTCACCAAAAGGCTAGCCAAGACGATATAAAAGATAAGCGAGCGTTGCCTGAAAATTAAGGGGAGAAAGCTCATCAAACCATTCTTTTTATCCTTATGAGGCTTGTAGCTAGGCTCTGGCGCAAGAAACATAGCAACACCAGTCCACTCAGACGCAAACCGCTCTTTGGTCATCTTGGTTATTTTGACCGTGGGGTCAGGGTCACCAATGATGAGATGGTCTTTTTTGTTTTGATAGACAACATAGTAGTGTTGGAGTTTTCCGTCTTTATTGACGTGAACGATGAAAGGATAAGGTACATCATCCATATCAAAAAGGGTCATGTCTGCCTGGATGGGTCGTGTTTCAAATCCCATTTTCTTTGCGGCCTTAACAATGCCAAGTGCAGTTGTCCCCTCCTTAGTCGTCTTAGCCAGTTCTCTTAAGTGTGCTAGTGAATAATCAGAGCCATAAAACTTAGCAATAGAAGCTAGTGCAGCCACTCCGCAGTCTCTAGCATCGATTTGAGGAACAAAAGTACGTTTGTATGATGTCATTTAATATACCCTTTCAGTAAATTACAGATTCATTATGGCAAAACAACTGATAAAAAAATCGTAAATTCTTAAATGGTATCTATAATACCCTGAATGGTATGTTTGACTGTAAAAAAATGCGAGCAATCGCTTGAATTGGAGTCGTTTTCTTCTCTAAAATGCTTCAAAGTACATTTCAGGATGAAAATCATACATTTGAAGATTCTGAGGTAATAATCTCTTTTCTCGTGCTATGCTAAACTTGTCCAGGTTGCAACTGGACAAAATAAAAAAATTCACATCATGTAGAATGTATTCGTCATGAATCCAAAAACAATGAAACAATTCAACACACTTAATGCTGATGTTCTAGCGACCGTAGAAGGTGGTGTTGGATATACTTGGGCATGTTTGGATGGCAAATCTAGCCATTGGCACTTATTTAGGTCTACAGCAAAAAGACAATATGAAAGCATCTATAAACATTTCAGGTGCAACCTGTGCCATTTTCCATGCTTAATAGCTAGTTGCTGGCTTTCCTTATTTGGAGTTTTAGGCTATCGAATAGGGAGAGTTTACTAATATCAGGAAGTAAGATTATGAAATTATTACTCAGTAAGATTTCCAAGAGCTACGGCTCAAGGACCATTATCCATCAGGTTTTCGCTCAGTTTACGCCAGGCCTGTATGGAATCTTGGGAGCAAATGGGACCGAAAAAAACGACTCTTCTCAATTTGATTAGTCACTTTACGCGTCCTGATGAGGGACAGATTTTGCTGGATGATCAAGTGCAATCAACTGATTTTTATCAGTATATCGGTTTTTTGCCCCAGCACTTTAGCTATTACGAAAATTTTACTGGCCTAAATTTTCTACTCTACATGGCAACCTTAAAGGGCATGCCCAAAAGACAAGCTCAAAAAGAGGCTGATCACTTGCTCCAGCTCGTTGGTCTAAACGATGTTCGTTACAAGAGGATTGCTTCTTATTCTGGTGGTATGAAGCAGCGTCTAGGTATTGCCCAAGCTTTGCTAAACGATTCTAAAATTCTGATTTTGGACGAGCCGACAGTTGATCTTGACCCCAAGGAACGGGTTAAGTTTCGCAATATCATCAATGACTTATCTGCTCACAAGATTATCCTCTTGTCCACTCATATCGTCTCTGACGTGGAGACCATCGCTAAGGAAATCATTATTTTGAAAAATGGGCAATTTCTCCAGAAAGGCAACAGCCAAGAACTACTTGCGACTATGTCTGGTAAGGTTTGGGAGTTTCCTGTGCCTGACGGTTCCTATCTAAACAGCGGTGAGCATTATGTTGTGGTCAATGAGAAATTAACCTCATCTGACCGTGTTTTGCGTATGGTCAGCGACGAACGACCAAACCAGCAAGTTCAATCGGTGCAACCAACTTTGGAAGAGCTCTATATTTATCACTTTAGAGAGGAGTAAGCCTCATGGGAACTATTTTATCTTTCAATCAACCCGATTAAATTTGTGGTATGCTTAAGATATTCCATAGGTCACTTTCTAAGGTGAATTTGAACGCTTTTCATTATAAGTCAGAGGGAATTTTTTCAAACAATCAAAAAGCTCTATAATTTCTGTCGTGGGTAAGCTCACTTTGGCTATTGTAGAGTTTTTTTGTGTGTCTTGAATTACAATATAAGTGGCCCAGGGTCGGGTCAACCAACTGTAATGGGAAACTTATGACCAAGCCAGAAAAGAGGAGACAAAAGGCGTCTTGTATTTAAATCAAAGCAAATCAAAGCAAATCATTGTTTCGCACCTACGGAGCGAAACGAACTAAAGCCACTAATAAAGAGAGGCTCCATAAGGCCAGTTGCGGTCTTATGGAGCCTCTACAGAAATAATAGAGCTTTCCCAAAAGAAGTTTGTCTTTAATTAAATGTGTGAGCAAGTTATTTTGAAAGTATTGTTACGAGTCAGCTATTTTCGCAAGTTGTCAAGTCAAGTGCAACAAAAAAGACATGTTCGTCTGATATACTAGAATTCCCCAATTCAGTATGGAAAGCAGATGAACATGTCCAACATTAATTCTACCAGAAAATCATCCTATTCTCATCTTTCAGCCACAGAACGGGGTGAAATTGCTGCTTATCTCAAAATGGGAAAGAAACCCGTTGAGATTGCTCGACT
>NZ_WLZU01000006.1 GCF_009870755.1 Streptococcus halichoeri | reverse complement strand
CCTAGAAAAATCAATTCCTAGAGCTTTGTCTTCAATCTGAAATCGCTACTTAACGTGGCGATTTTTCTTTTTTGAGGGTTTGAAAAGCTATGATGGCTATGGAATAACTAACTACGGGAATGATTCAGACCGCTTGCTTAAAAAACGCTGACTATTCTTCTGCTATTTCATTTAGGCGATCAAAGGTTAAAAAGTGGGTAGTATAGCTAGTTTTGTCCTGTATATCCTTGATGAGATATTTTAGATTGGTTTCATTTTCTGGATCATAAAAGAGATAGGCTCCATCCGTATTATCAAGCAAAAAACGCTGGTGTTGCTGAAGTTGCGATGGATTTGTATAGGCAGGAAAACTATATTTGACAAAATCGGCTTGCTTAAAAAGGGTTAATTTTTCCTGATTGCTTTCTTTCCAATTAGCTCCCTGGTTTTCAAAAGCAAACAGTGTAGCTGTATTTATCGAATAATCAGATTGGAGACTAGTAACCTCTTCTAAAACCCAGTATTCAAAACCTAAATCACCTGTAAAGATAAACCAATCTGCCCCTTCATCAATAAAGCGCAGCAGATCGCTTCTAATGGCCTTTTTTATGATGGTTATACGCGGGTCCTTATCTTTAAAAATACCGAGTTCAAAGCTACGATAACCTTTAATCAGAATTGCAGTCAATAGGTGTTGTCCTTTCAAAAAATATGATATAATAAAATGTGCTAAATTTCTCATTAAGTGAAACATGACAGGAGAATAATGGTTAATTATCCACATCATATTGTTCGTAAAAGAGAAAAAACAGTACAAAACCAACTGTCCAAAGCCAAAGTTGATTTTGCCAATCGTGGGATGTCCTTTGAGGCAGCGATTAATGCGACAAATGCCTATTATTTATCGCGTAACATCGCCGTCATCCATAAAAAACCTACTCCGATTCAAATCGTTAAGGTAGACTACCCCAAAAGAAGCAAGGCTAAAATTGTTGAAGCTTACTTTAGACAGGCTTCAACAACTGACTATTGTGGCGTCTACCAGGGGCACTACATTGATTTTGAAGCAAAAGAAACTCGTCAAAAAACAGCTATGCCGCTGAAAAATTTTCATTTGCATCAAATTGAACATATGGAGGCTGTTTTACAACAAGCAGGTATTTGTTTTGTTCTGTTACATTTTTCCACATTAAAGGAAACCTACTATTTGCCCGCACGAGCCCTGATTGATTATTATCAAATCGAGCAGGGAAATAAGTCCCTGCCACTTGATTATATCAAAAAGCACGGCTTTAAGATAACAATAGGAGCCTTTCCTCAGGTCCCTTATCTAGAAATTATTGAACAAAATTTATTAGGCGGTGATGACAATTAATAATCCAAAAACTCTCAAAATCCTTAAATATGTCTTGGCTGGGCTGGTTAGCCTGATTATTCTTAGTATTGTCCTTGGAGCATTGCTCTTTCTATTTTACATCAGTACAGCTCCAAAGCTATCTGAGAACTCACTTAAATCAACCAATTCAAGTTTAATTTATGATGCAAATAATAAATTAATTGCTGATTTGGGGTCAGAAAAACGCGAGAGTGTTACTGCTGATAGCATTCCACTCAATCTGGTCAACGCTATTACAGCAATTGAAGACAAACGGTTCTTTAAACACCGTGGTGTCGATTTGTATCGGATTATGGGAGCTGCCTGGCATAACTTGACTAGCTCAGGCACACAAGGGGGCTCAACTCTTGACCAGCAATTGATTAAGCTTGCCTATTTCTCCACCAAAGAATCTGACCAAACACTCAAGCGTAAGGCCCAAGAAGTTTGGTTAGCCTTGCAGATGGAGCGCCGATACACCAAAGAAGAAATTCTGACTTTTTATATCAATAAAGTCTACATGGGAAATGGCAACTACGGCATGCTGACTGCCGCTAAGGCTTATTATGGAAAAGATTTAAAAGATCTTTCTTATGCGCAGTTAGCCTTACTTGCTGGCATTCCTCAAGCGCCAACCCAGTACGATCCCTATAATCAACCTGAATCAGCGACTAATCGCCGCAACGTTGTCTTACAACAAATGTTTGCTGATGGTGATATTAGTAAGGCTCAATATGACAAAGCCATCAACACTCCAGTTACGGATGGACTGCAACCGCTAAAAGCATCGGCTAGCTATCCTAAATACCTTGATAATTACTTAAAAGAAGTGATCAAGGATGTCCGCCTGCAAACCAATAAAGATATTTTCACATCTGGCTTAAAAGTCTATACGAATATTCAGCCAGATGCTCAACAGCGGCTCTTTGACATTTATAATTCTCATGACTATGTGGCCTACCCAGATAAGGACTTCCAGGTGGCCTCAACCATTATTGATGTTACAAATGGTCATGTTATCGCCCAATTAGGCGGACGTCATCAAGATACCAAAGTATCCTTTGGTACCAACCAGGCCGTCCTTACAGACCGTGACTGGGGCTCAACCATGAAGCCAATCACAGATTACGCACCAGCCATTGAATCAGGCGTCTATACCTCAACGGCACAATCCATCAATGACTCTGTCTACTACTGGCCGGATACAAATATCCAGCTCTATAACTGGGATCGTAGGTACAATGGCCTAATGACCATCCAAACTGCAATCATGCTCTCGCGTAACGTTCCAGCGGTTAAAGCACTCGAAGCGACCGGACTTGGTTATGCCAAATCATTCCTTAGCGATTTAGGCATTAACTACCCAGAATTGCATTATTCAAATGCTATTTCTAGTAATACAAGTAGCAGTGATCAAAAATATGGCGCTAGTAGCGAAAAGATGGCAGCAGCTTATGCCGCCTTCTCAAATGGTGGTCTCTACTACAAACCGCAGTACGTTAACAAGATTGAATTTAACGACGGAACGACAAAATCCTTTGATACCAAAGGAAAACGGGTCATGAAAGAAACAACTGCTTACATGATGACGGATATGTTAAAAACTGTTCTAACTTATGGTACAGGTATTGAGGCTCAGATTCCAGGTGTTATTCAAGCCGGAAAGACAGGGACATCCAACTACACCGATGATGAACTGACCAAAATCGGTAATAACTTTGGCCTTTATGTTGATTATGTTGGCACTATGGCCCCTGATGAAAACTTTGTCGGCTATACTAACAAATATGCCATGGCTGTTTGGACAGGGTACCGTAATCGCTTGATGCCAGTTTATGGGAATGGTTTAAAAATCGCCTCACTGGTTTATCGAAACATGATGTCTTACCTAACAGATGGCTATAGCGAAGATTGGATAATGCCTAGTGGCCTTTATCGCAGTGGTAATTACCTCTATCTCAATGGCGGTACCTATACCACTAATAACACCAACTCAAGTAGTGTCTATAATAATATTTATAATAACTCTTCCACTGCTGCTAGCAACAGTAGCAATACCCATGCTAAAGAAGCCGAAGATAGCACTAATAGTTCAAAGGATGATAGCAATGCTAGCAATGGCACAAACAGTGGAAATGGCTCAAATACACCAGTGCCTGGTGGAAACACTAACACTAGCCAAAATGGCACCACTAACCAAAACGGTCACTAAGTAAGCCAGCCAATCTCAGAGTTGTCTGTGAGAATGCAGAACGACTAAGCCAAAAAGAATTCAGTTTTAGAGCTGAATTCTTTTTTAGGACATTTTTTCATTGGGATACATGAGCTGAAATAGTAAGAAAAGACAGTTAGTTTTAGGAGACTAACTGTCTTTTTGCTTATTTCCAAAAATCATCAAATAAAGTGATCGGTAGATGACGCTTATGTTGACCTTTTAGCCACCAGGATTCAATGGTTGCTTGGGCTTTAGCACTTACCTGTTTCCCTTCTAGATAGTCGTCAATGTCTTGATAGGAAACTCCAAGTGCTACTTCATCAGCTAGGCCAGGTCGCTCTTCCTCCAAGTCTGCAATCGGAACCTTTTCATAAAGGGCACGAGGGGCACCAAGCTTAGCAAGTAAAGCTTTGCCCTGCCGTTTATTAAGGCGAAAAAGCGGGAGGATGTCTGCTGCCCCATCACCGAATTTTGTAAAGAAACCAGTGACATTTTCAGCAGCATGGTCGGTACCAATCACAGCTCCCTTGGTCTGACCTGCTATGGCATATTGTGTAATCATACGTTGGCGGGCTTTGACATTTCCCTTGTTAAAATCAGAAATAACAAGCCCAGCTGCCTTGAGTGCTGCGACCTGGGCATCCACGGCTGCTTTAATATTAACGACCAATGTCTGATCTGGGGCAATGAAGTCTAAGGCTCTTTGGGCATCAGCCTCATCAGCCTGTACTCCGTAAGGGAGGCGTACGGCAATGAATTGGTAAGATGCATCGCCAGTTTCTTGACGGAGTTCTGCGATTGCCATTTGCGCTAGTTTGCCTGCTAGGGTTGAATCTTGGCCGCCAGATATTCCAAGCACATAAGTCTTAAGGAAAGGATGCTTGATAAGGTAGGATTTTAAAAAGTCCAGTGTTTTTCGTATTTCAAGGACAGGATCAACCTCTGGTTTGACTCCTAGTGTCCGAATAATGTCTTCTTGTAAACTCATTTGATCTCCCCATTCTTTAGATTTTCTTTGCGAATTTTATCAATTAAGGTCATCTTATTTTGCCAGACATCAAGTGCCAAATCAACGGGATAATCTTGAGGATTCAAGATGCGTTTGTATTCATCCCAAAGCTTATCAAACTCTTGGCGAGCGTAGGTTTTGATTTCTTGCAAACTAGGCAAGTCATAGACCAATTGTCCCTGATCAAAAATATCTACCAAGAGTGGCACCGCATCAAAATCACGGATGGTCTTATTAATATAGGTGTAGGTGGGATGAAACATCTCTAGTTCATCTAGTTGGGTAACATCTGTGTCGGTAAAGGTAATATAATCACCTTCTGATTTGCCTTTTTGCCGACTGGTAATGCGCCATACTTGTTTTTTTCCTGGTGTAGAGACTTTCTCTGCATTGTTGGATAGCTTAATCGTATCACGCATGCTGCCATCTTCTTGTTCAATGGATACCAATTTATAAACGGCTCCTAGGGCTGGCTGGTTGTATGCCGTGATTAGCTTGGTGCCCACACCCCAAACATCAATTTTTGCTTTTTGCATTTTTAAGTTAAGGATGGTCATTTCATCAAGATCGTTGGAAGCATAGATTTTCGCCTCAGGAAAGCCTGCTTCATCTAGCTGCTGGCGAACTTTTTTTGACAGATAAGCCAAGTCGCCCGAATCCAGCCGAACCCCAAGGAAGTTAATGCTATCTCCTAGTTCTTTAGCAACCCTAATCGCTGTAGGCACACCCACGCGCAAGGTGTCATAGGTATCAACTAAAAAAACACAGTCCTTATGCGTATGTGCATAAGCTTTAAAGGCTTGGTAGTCATTGCCATAAGTTTGCACTAGCGAATGCGCATGCGTCCCAGAAACAGGAATATCAAAAAGTTTTCCTGCCCGTACATTACTGGTGGCATCTGCCCCACCAATTACTGCTGCTCGCGTTCCCCAGATGGCGGCGTCTAGCTCCTGGGCACGGCGTGTCCCAAATTCCAGCAAAGGCTCATCGTCAATCACAGAGCGAATCCGCGCAGCTTTAGTAGCAATCAGAGTCTGGAAGTTGACGATATTAAGTAAGGCTGTTTCAACCAGTTGGCACTGGCCAAGTGGCCCTTCCACTTGAACGATAGGCTCATTGGCAAAAACTAAATCACCTTCTTTTGCTGAGCGAACTGTTAAGGCCAATTTGAACTCCCGTAGATAGGCTAAAAAATCAGCCTTATAACCTAAATCCTGCAGGTAGGCTAAATCACTTTCTGTAAAACGCAGATTTTGTAAATAGGTAACAATCCGCTGTAAGCCTGCAAATACAGCATAGCCATTATCAAAAGGTTCTTTGCGAAAATAGAGCTCAAAGACTGCTTTTTTTTCATGAATCCCCTGATCAAAATAAACTTGCATCATATTAAGTTGATAGAGATCAGTATGAAGTGTGAGACTATCATCGTTGTACATGTATGGACTCCTTCTCATTATTGCTCTTATTATAACATAAAAGTATGATTAGCTTGACCGCTTAGCACTAAGACAGTATTACTTCCTTGTTTACTGATCTTGTCTTAACCGACTCCTTAAATGACCAGGGAATTATCTTAAAGCAAAAACTAGTCTTAGACCACAGCTAAAGACCCTAGCGTCGCAAGCAACCTGGACAATTGATAAACTTAGGATTTAGGCCACTCAGTGAGCTGGCTAGGCCCTACGATTAGGCTTGGGATAAAAAAAGAGGTTACCCAAACGGGACTAACCTCCAAAAATGAGATAAGGTGTTTCAATCACCGGGTTTATTTTTACATTGCAAAAAGCCCGCCCTTTGTTGCTAGTGGCTTAATCGCTTAATCCAATACCCTCTACAGTTCTACTGCTTTGCGCTTAAATTTCTTATTACAATAAATCCCAAAAACGATTATCCAGATACTTGCACCGATAGCCCCAATGTAGGTTGATTGTTGTAGGAACAAGGAAATAAAGACCAGGGCGAAAAAGGCCATGGTGATAGGTGAGATCACCTGATAATAGGGCATGAGAAAGCCATCTGCCAAAAAATCAGCCGATTTTCGATAATTCCAGTGCGCCAGCATGGTAAGCACATAAATGGCAATATAGACTCCTGATGAGGAGGCTGCAATCAGACTAAAGGCATCTGAGATACCTGGAATGACACTGATCAGCGCAGAAATACCAATAATAAAACCTGAGCCAATAATCGCACGACTTGGCACACCTTGTCTTGATAGGGTATTGAATTTCAATTTATCCATCAAACTAACCGGATATTCTGAGGCAATCTGGTAAAGATGGCGACCGGTAGAATAAAGGACCGAATTTAAAGCAGAAGCCGATGAGGTAAGCACGACAAAGTTAATCAAAGCCGCTGCCCATTTTATCCCTAATAATTGAAAAACCATCACAAAAGGAGATTTATCTACTGGTAAATCATACCAAGGGACAATGGCCATAATAGAAATCAAAGATCCTACATAAAAAACAATAATGCGAACCGGTATATCCTTGATTGCTTTTGGCAAAACCTTGCGTGGATTAACCGTTTCAGCAGTAGTAATACCTACAAATTCGATTGCTTGGTAGGCAAAGAAAACCATCTGAAATCCCATCAAAAATTTTAATTTTCCATTTGGAAAAAATGAAAAATGGCGTGTGATATTAGCAAGGCTAGCATGGCCTGTTGGTGTTTGAAAGCCTGTTAAAATCATAAAAATAGCTGTCGCAATCAGTGCTAAAATGGCTACAATTTTAATCATCGCAAACCAAAATTCAGTTTCTCCAAAAAATTTAACCGCAATCAGGTTGACCGATGACAAAATAATCAGGAAAACAATTTGAATCAGCCAGGAAGGCCAAGTCGGAAACCAATATTGCACATAGGTGCCAACTGCCGTAATATCAGCCATACCAATGAAAACTAAGGATAACCAGTAGGACAAGAGTGAAAAATGTCCCCAACCTGGACTTAGGTATTTGCTGATAAAGTTAATAAAGGTATGCTGATCAGGATCATAGTAGAGCATCTCACCGATAGCGCGCATCATCAAAAACATAAAGAAGCCTGTAATAATATAGACAAAAATAATAGATGGTCCCGTCAAGGCAATAGAGCGACCTGCCCCAAGAAATAAGCCAGTCCCGATGGTTCCTGCGATAGCTATCAGCTGAACATGGCGATTTTTTAAGCCACGCACCATTCCATTTTGTGATTCATTTGTTTCATGTGTCTGTTTGTTGGACATCATACACTCCATTCGCTAAAAATATAATTATTATACTCGTTTTTCAGAATATTTTCAACATTTGGTCGCAAGACCAGAGCAGTCAGATGACAAAAAGACAGTAAGCTTTTACTAATTAGATGGTTTTTCTTGATATCGTTATAATGCAGTTAGTTGTTCTGATAGGACTTATTCTTTAAATTCAGCTTGGTTATACCATAGTTGTTTCTCCCTCAAAAGACAAGAGTGCTGAGGAACAACAGCTATTTGGAAAAGGAATTAGCTGGAAGTGTATGGTGTGAACAAGAGGGAGCTAAGCGCAGCACATTATGAAGAAAGTAAGGTCTAAACTTACAAAACCTCTCAGCAAACATCAGCAGCAAGAACATTAGTTAAAGCACTCACCCTAGCCATAATAAGCTGTTAAAGTCCCAAAAACTCAATCAAAAAAACTGTATGACAGCAAGCTTTGTCAAGCAAAGTTGTCATGCAGTTATTAACATTTTTTAATTGGGATAAGTAGTGTTCACCACTGTAAGCACTTATTTTCTTAGAGCTTAAGCGAAGTATTAGCTTTTTCAAAGTCTAAGAGAGCCAAATGATGGCAAGGGATTATGCAAACCTTATCACGTTACTAGTCATTTAGCTGTTGCAAATAGTGATAAACTCCCTGTCCAGCTATCGCCCCATCACCAACTGCCGTGGTAATTTGTCGAAGGTCCTTTTGTCGAACATCACCAATGGCAAAAATACCTGGCACAGTGGTCCTCATGTGATCATCTGTCTCAATCCAACCTTCCTCATTAGTGATGCCAAGATCCGCTACCATGGCTGTCACAGGTAAAAGGCCGACATAAATAAAGACTCCACCAAATGGGTGATTGCTGATTTGGCCAGTTTTCACGTTTTTTAACGTGACATTGGTAACCCTAGTAGCATTCCCTTGAATGTCATCAACAACCGAGTCCCAGATAAAGGAAATCTTGTCGTTGGCAAAGGCTCGTTCTTGTAAAATAGCTTGCGCGCGAAGCTGATCACGCCGGTGCACGACTGTTACCGATTTAGCAAACTGTGTCAAATAAACTGCTTCTTCAACTGCGGAATCTCCGCCACCCACAACCAATAAATCTTGGTTACGAAAGAAGGCCCCATCACAGACCGCGCAGTAAGAAACCCCTCGGCTGGTGTATTCTTCTTCACCTTTGGCACCAAGCACTTTATATTTAGATCCAGTGGCGATAATAAGGGTCTTAGCTTGATAGATATTATCTTCTGTGACGACTTCCTTGTAGCTTCCTTGGTCACGAACAGTTTGAACGATACCATATAAATGCTCCACCTGAAATTTCGCAAGAGGCTCAAACATTTTCATTGACAATTCTGGTCCTGTAATCTGGTCATAACCCGGATAATTTTCAATCTCAGAGGTGTTGTTCATTTGTCCACCAGGTGCACCTTGTTCCACAATAGCTACTTTAAGATTACTACGGGCCGCATACAAAGCCGCTGTCATCCCTGCAGGGCCTGACCCTACAATTAGCGTATCATACATATCATTCTCCTTTTTTATATCATGCTTTCATTGTAACAACGCCTGAATGATTATGCAATTTTTATGCCTTTCCTACTAGGAGAATACTCATAATGGCAAAGGATAAAATGGGGATTACTAATATAGTAATCAAAACCATGTCTAATAAAAAGGCCTGACGCTCTTGGGCTGTTTTATCTTTTTTTGTGCGCACCCGTACAAAAGTCCACAGGGCACAAATCGCTACCACTAAAAACGTTGCAATCAGTAACCCTTGTATATAAAGACTAAAAATTTGCTGTAACATATCTCACCTTCTCAGTAATCTCCCTTGCGAGCTTGCTTTTCTTACAAGAAAAAGTCTAGGAAATTCTAGACTTCTTCTATTATAGCAAAAAGTTAGCACTTAAAGAGCGGATTTGGTGTAGTTAGCAAAAAATTCTTTGGTTCTTTGCTCTTTTGGCTGCCGCATTAATTGCTGTGGGCTACCTTCTTCAATAATCTGTCCTTGGTCCAAAAAAAGGACGCGATCAGCTACTTGCTCGACAAAGGCCATGTCATGGCTGACCAAAATCATCGTCTGTCCTGCTTCAGCAGCTAATTGAATGGCCTTTTCAACCTCACTTACCAGCTCAGGATCTAAGGCAGAGGTGGGCTCGTCTAAGAGCAACACCTCAGGGGTCATGGCTAGCGCACGCGCTAAAGCAACACGCTGCTTTTGACCACCAGAGAGCTGCTTGGGATAGTAATTAGCCCGATCTGATAAACCAACTTTTGAAAGCTCTTTGCGGGCTATCTGAGTGGCTTCTTGATCGCTCATTTTCTTAACCACCAGCAAGCCTTCTTTGACATTTCCCAGAGCCGTCCGCCGCTCAAATAAATTGAATTGTTGAAAGACCATTGCTAATTTTCTGCGCAACTGCAAGATTTCTGGCTTGCTAATCTTTGCAAAATCAATGGTCATTTGACCAATGGTGATCTGGCCACTATCAGGCGCTTCCAGATAATTTAAACTCCTCAAGAAGGTCGATTTTCCTGCTCCAGAGGCGCCTACCAATGCAATGACTTCGCCTTTTTCAATGGTTAGGGAAATATCTTCTAAGACCTTATGCCCTGAAAATTGTTTTTGTAGATGGTTAATCGTTATCATACCAATTCGCCCCCTGCTCTTGTCTGTGGCTCTTCTTTTGGCACTGGAATGGCCATCTTGCGTTCAATGGCTCCTCCTGCTTGTTCAATGATAATACTAATGATCCAGTAAACAATCGCTACTGAGATATAACGCTCAAAATAACGGTAGTCTGCCCCACCTAAAATTTGCGCCTGAGCAAACATTTCCACAATCCCAGCATTAAAAGCAAGTGAGGTTCCCTTTGTCAAGCCAATTAAACTATTAATCAAGGTTGGTGTGGCAATGACTGCGGCATTAGGAATGATTACCCGCTGGTAAACCTGCCGATTGGTCATCCCTAAGCTGCGCGCTGCCTCAATTTCGCCTTGTTGGACTGCTAAAATAGCTGCGCGAATGGTTTCACTCATATAAGCTGCTTCATTAAAAGCAAAGGCTGTAATCGCAAAAATGGCCGCTGGAATAGCATTAATATTCCAGTTGAGCTGATAGGTAAGATTTAAATACTTCAGAAATAAAGGAATCCCGTAGTAGGTTAACATCAGTTGCACTAAAATCGGAGTGCCGCGTAAAAAACTGACAAAGACCGCCTGAATGGGATATAAGACTGGTACGCGATTAATTTTGACTACTGCAAATAAGAGGCCCAGCAGCAAACCAACAAATGCCCCAGCAATGGTCAGACCAATTGTCAAGGGCAAGCGTTCAACAATGCTTGGGATGGCATCAAAAACAGCATGCCAGCTAAATAACTTGCCATGCGGCAGCCATTCAATAAGTTTGCTATACCAGGTCCAGTGAGCACCTATTAATAATAGTGGCATAGTTATCCTTTCCTTTTCGAATATGCTTAGAATAAGGCATGGCCATTTGTTGGCCATTGTATTTGTATTTGCAAAGCCTAAAAGGCTTGCAATAGGGCTTAGCTCCTTGCTGATGCTAAGTTAAACTCCTTTTTAGCTTAACAGTCATTATAACAAAAGTAAAGTAATTCGCCCAATAGTGATTTTCTATCATCGTGATAAGCAAAGTCTATAAAAAAAGAAGACAAGCACAAAAACACTGAGTAATTGCCGGCTGAAACTCCCCGGAAATTACCGACTTGTCTTGGCAGGAGTTGCCGGCTAAAGTCGCCAAGCGTCAGCGGGCTGCCTCAGGAATTGTCGGCTAGCCTTGCTCTTAAAGCGCATGCTACAGCCGCTTTTTTGTCTACTAAACCTGGGATAACAAGGCTGCTTTTGCACTTTAAGAACGTTATGGTCTGTTATAGGCTGATTGTCACTCTTTTGGGGCTTGATTTTACTGTGACGTCATTAAAAAACTAGTAATTGCTTGCTGACGGAAGCACACTCAATAGAGAAACTAAAAACATCAAAAAACATCACTAAGATTGTTCTCCTAGTGATGTGTTTTTTCGCTCGTGAGTCATTTGTGGCCTTATCATTTCTAGCTCATTATCACCTGGAGTGGGTAAGGCCACCACCGCAGCAGGGTTTAGGGAGTAGACGCTGTTCATCTACTCGCATGCTTAGCACTCAGTTGTCAGTCATTGGCCAGCTACTACAGTTACACGGACATACGCTTGTGAGCACAAGGATTGCGTAGAGCTCTCAAGCAGACGAGGCCTCACCTGACTTTTTATGCTGCTAGCGATCAGCCAGACAAGGCATTCATTTGTTAGCTTATTAATTGACTGGCTGACTAGCAGTGCACTTGTTAACCGACTGGTTAATTTATTAACTAGCTGACTAGCTTGCTAACCGGGTCCACCTGCCCTTAAAAGCTTTGTTTTTTTGCTTTACGCTCAGCGCGTCCCTTGGCTCGTTCATTAGCACGGCGCTCACGCTTACGCTTTTCATCAACTTTCCACTGAATTTTCTTCTTATAGCCTGGTTTGACTTTTTTCTTTTTCTTTTTAACTAAGCCAAGCATCTCTGTATCTAATTTTTGATAGGATTTTTCGCGAGTTTGGCGGCGTTCCCGATCATAGGTGTCTTGGACTTCTCCGTTTTTTAAAACCTTTGGAACAAAGGTAATGCCCATTTTTTCGAGTTCTCTAATATCAGCATCATCACTTGGTTGATAAAAAGTAATAGCGGTGCCAGTCAAGCCATTGCGACCTGTTCGCCCGACGCGGTGAACAAAGAAAGAGAGGTCTGTGGGAACGGCGTCATTAATCACATGACTGACGCCTTCAATATCAATCCCACGCGCCGCCAAATCTGTGGCGACAATGTATTCAAAGTCGAGTTTTTTGACTTGGTTCATGATGCGTTTGCGCTCGCGCGGTGGAATACCACCATGGAGCTTAGCAACCTTTAAGCCATTACTGATGAGATAAGCATACAACTCATCAGCACGCTCTTTTGTATTGACAAACAGCATGGCCAAATAGGGCTGCATTGTCTTTAGGAGCTGTAATATTTGACTATTCTTATCACGACCCTTAGTAGAAATTAGCCAGTTATCAATGGTATCGGCAATAACCGTCTGCGTTTTAATCTGCTCAATCAAAGGATTGGATAAGTACTTTTTCAAGAAAGGCTGTAGTTTTTGAGGGATTGTTGCGGAGAAGACCAAGATCTGAACCGATTTGGGCAAGGCTGCCGCAATTTTATCCACTGTCTCCAAAAAGCCCATGTCGAGAGTCATATCTGCTTCATCAACGACAAAAGTCTTCGCTTTATAAATCGCCAGATCACCAGATTTAACCAAATCGTGAATACGTCCTGGTGTGCCAATAACCACATGGGGCTGGGCGTGTTTGAGTTTTTCAATTTGCCGCTGCTTGTCGGTCCCACCTACATAGTTAGCCAGACGTATTTCAGTCGGCGCATAGGCTGCAATTTGCCTAGCAGCTTCATAAATTTGCGTAGCTAGCTCCCGACTAGGGGCGGTAATGACGGCTTGGACATCTGGGCTGGCTTCATCTAGTTTCTCAAACAAGGGCAACAAGAAAGTATGTGTCTTCCCAGAACCTGTCTTGGATTCTCCGACAATATCTCGATTAGCCTTAATAAAAGGAATCAAGCGCTGTTGCACAGGGGTCGGTTCCACAAAATGGATGGCTGCCAAAGCCTCCTGAATATAGTGTTTAAAATGATAATCTTTAAATGACATAGGTACCTCTTTTCCTATTATACCACAAAGGGTGAACCAGGCAAAAAGCAGTGGCTAACCACTGCTTTAACCATCATAAATATAAAATAGCTAGAACTAGGGCACTTGCTGCTAGACCAAGTGTCCATAAGAAGGCATCCACTTGCCATTCCGACCAGCGACTAGCCTTGCCGCTTAAACCGCCAAGCTCTAAGTGATGATGAAAAGGTGTCATTCGAAAGATACGTCTTCCCTCACCAAATTTCTTTTTGGTATATTTGAAATAGGAAACTTGCATCATTACTGAAAGCGTCTCCAAAACATAGACAAATCCAATCACTAACAAGGTCCACTCTTGGTGGAGAGTAATGGAAATTGCAGCCAGCAAAGCACCCAGTGCTAAGCTCCCCACATCACCCATGAAGACCTTGGCTGGTTTGTGATTATAGAAGAAAAAGCCTATTAAACCACCAATCATTGCCCCAATAATCAGCAAAACATCAAACTGTTGTTGCACATAGGCGATAACGCCATAGGCAAGTAGGCTAATCACAACGGAGATGGAAGCTAGTCCATCAATGCCATCGGTTAAATTGACCGCATTGGAAAACCCAACTACCCAAAAAAGCACAAAGAAAACATAGAAAAAATCCAAGGGTATCTGGTAACCAAAAACATTCACGGCATTAGTCCCACTTGGCAAGACATGAATGAGATAAAATATCAAGCCACCAATAAGCTGCAGAGTCATCTTTTGGCCAGGCGTTAAGCCTTCATTCACTTGCCTAAAAATCTTTAGGAAATCATCTAAAAAACCGATAATTCCATAAATAAGTACTACAGAGAGCATTCCGGTTATTAAGCGAATTTCATGCCACTGAGTAAAATGCAATAAGCCAAGCACAAAGGCAGTCGTAATTGCGACGGCCAGAAAAACCGTGCCACCCATGGTTGGTGTTCCTGCTTTTGCTAAATGTTGTTTAACATCTTCATGCATTTGTTGGCCACCGATTTTTTTCAACTGATAGTAACGTATAAAAAATGGCATGGTAACAGCAGTCACAAGCAGGGAAACCATTGCGGCAACGATGGTTAAAAACATGTTAATCTCCTAGAGTTATTTTTATTTTTTTGAGTTTTTTCAGTGACGTACCCACAGTTACCGATTGGTTGGTCACTGTACCAGATTCAGAGCCTTTATATTCTATCTCAATATCCAGCCACTTAGCAAAGGTCTCGACATTTTTTTTCGTCCAGCCATACATATCTGGCAAGGTATCAAAATCATTCGTCAATAAGAGGATCTGCTGGTTTGCTGCCAGAGGTGTTCCTTTGGTAACTGAGGCTTTCTTAACTTTGGTCCCTGTACCTAGGACAATTGGTTGAACTAAGTTTCTTCGCAATTCATCTGATAGATTGCCAGGCTTACTGCCTTTGAGCTTTGGAGCCTGGTAGCTTGTTTCTTTTTGGCCCTTATCAGCCACTGGGCGTTTGAGGGTGTCTTGCATCAAATAGGCTTCTTCTAAGACAGGATTAACCACATCTTGCCAGAACATCCCACTCCAGTGCTGTGGTTGTTGCATTGTCACATACATGATAAAATCTGGATTGGTTGAAGGCACCATGGCAACAACTGAAAAGATATAATTGGTCTGGCCACCCTCTAAATAACCACTCCCATCGTCAGCTGCAATTTGGGCCGTTCCTGATTTTACCGCGATAGGTAGATTACCAACCTTGATGATTGGTCCAGAACCTGGCGCATATAGGGTTCCGTATACAGGATCAGTTCCAACAGTTACCATATAGTCTCTGGTTTCACTGGCTGCTTTTTTCGATACTGGCTTGCCCACAACTTCTTTTGCCGCTGTGCGGTAAGAGGCGGTATTAGGGTCATAGATTTGACTGATAAATTGTGGCTCTAGCATGACACCATTGTTAGAGATGGCTGAAAAAGCTCGCAACATCTGGATCTGTGTCACACCAATCCCCTGACCAAAGGCACTCATCGCTCTGGTCACTACATTGTTTGACGGAAAAATACCGGCTTCTTCATCTCCTGTTCCAAAACGAGTTGGAAAGCCAAAGCGGAATTTAGTCAGGTAATCCAACCAAACTTTATCTCCCATTTTTTGTTCCAATTTGGTTAAGCCAACGTTACTAGAATAGGCAAATCCTTGGGCATAGGTCATATACTGCCCAGTCGAGACTCCTTCGTTGATAGCCCAGTCCTGAATAGTTGCATCGGCAATCGTAATCCCGTTAGCATTAGAGAACACTTCATTTGGTTTAAAGACACCCTTATCAATAGCAGAAGCTAAGGTCATAACCTTCATGGTGGAACCTGGCTCAAAGTTGGTTTGGTAAAGTGCGCTTTTCCAGTTGTAGTTCTTATTGTTAAGACCTTCTAGGGTGTCGGCATTATAGCTGGGCCGCTGGGAGGTGGCTAAAATTTCGCCTGTCTTAGCATTAACCAGGGTGGCGCTAGCCAAGACCCCTTTGGATTTATTCTGAAATACATCCATCTTGGTTTCCAAAAAGGTCTGAATGGGTTCAGAAATGGTCGTATAAATATCCTTGCCATCAATTGGTTTTTGAACAGTCTTGCCCGTCCCAAGGAGCGTATTTCCTTTTTTATCTTTTTCGTAGGTAATAATGCCATCTCGACCAGCCAAGAGTTTGTTAAGGGAAGATTCTAGACCTGTTTTTCCCACTAAACTTTTTGAGCCATCTTTATTTTCATGTAAAGAGGCTAGGCCGATAAATTCTGAAGCAAAGGTGCCATTAGGATACATACGACCAGGACTTGGGGTGAAGGCCACGCCTTTGATACTAGCTTTTTCCATTTCCGTTCGGATCTTAGTCATCTTGCTATAGGAAATATTAGAGCCAGACGTGCCAAAAGAAACCTGAAACAAGCCCTTTTGCTTGAGCTGCTTTAAGACCAATTGCTTTTTGATACCTAATTGGCTATTTAAAATCTGCGCAACCTCTTGGTATTGCGACGGTTGAACATATAATTTTTCACCTGTCGCTGAAACAAAGGATTTATTTAAAATGGCATAGATGCTATAGGTTGTAGAGTCTACAGCAATGGCTACACCGTTACGATCATAAATAGTCCCACGTTTGGCTTGGACATTAACGGTTTCTTGGTAGACATTGCGCGCGCCCTTGGACAAATTAACGCCAAATTTTCGGTCCGTCCCAATAATGATGACAAAATTAATAATGAAGACAAAAAAGATAAAAATGGTTAAAATCATCAAATTTTGTCCCACATGAATCCGATTTTTGACGGGTGATTTGCGATCACGAACGACGTAATCTAGGAAATAACCTTGCAATTTTCTCATCGATTACTCTACCTTTTTAATGTTATTAGTTTGATTACTCAATCCTGCCTTGCTGGCAATATCCACAATTCGATCCCGCCGTGTCAATTCATTAACCTCTTGCTTGGCGTTGTTGAGTTCTGTTTTTTTATCACTAATTTGACTATTGAGAGCTGTAATGTCTTGTTGCATTTGCAGTCTACGGCTTTGCAGATAAATAATACTTACTGCCATGGTAATGGAAGTGATAATAATAGCTGCATAAAAAGCCTTCTCAATCCGAGAGAAAGTTTTTATCCGCTTTTGTAAAACAGTTGAAACCGCTTGGGTCTTTTTTTCATTTATCATAGTCGTTAATTTCGTACTTTCTGTGCAACACGCAATTTAGCAGAGTGTGCACGGTTATTAGCTGCTAATTCTTCAGCGCTGGGTAAGATGGGCTTGCGCGTTACCACTTGGAATGTTGGTTTTAAGTCATCGGGGATAAAAGGCAGTCCCTTAGGGACATCTACATGACTTCTTTCTTTAAACAATTGCTTGGTTAAGCGATCCTCTAGGGAATGAAAAGTAATCACCGCAATGCGCCCATTGACAGCTAAGAGATCCATAGCCTGCTGAATAGAGTCCTGCGCTGCTCCTAATTCATCATTGACTTCAATACGAATGGCTTGAAAGATCTGCTTGGCTGGATGCCCCTTCTTCTTTAATTCTTTTGCTGGTTTGGCAGACTTAATTAATTCTGCCAATTCAGTCGTGGTTTCGATTGGTTTTTTGCTTCTTGCTTGCTCAATGTTACGCGCAATGGACTTGGAAAATTTATCTTCGCCATAACGGAAAAACAGGCGAACCAGCTCCTGATAGCTATAAGTATTGACAACCTGATAGGCCGTTAAGGGAGCCTCACGGTCCATCCGCATATCAAGCGGCGCATCTTGTTTATAGGAAAAGCCGCGGGCTCGCTCATCCAGCTGAGGACTAGAAACCCCTAAATCATAAAGAATTCCATCAATGGTGGTCACACCACGTTCTAATAATTGGGCTTTTAAGTCTCGAAAGTTAGCTTTAATAAAGGTTACTTGACCTTTAGCCACAAACTCAGCTAAGCGCACTTTGGCGTGATCAATGGCTTTTTGATCTTGATCAAAACAAAATAGGTGTCCTTTTTCGTTCAATTGGGACAACAAATAAGCCGAATGACCTGCTCCACCTAGCGTTGCATCAACGTAGATACCATCTGGCTTGATCTGGAGCATGTCAACAGTTTCCTGTAAAAGGACAGTTATATGATGAAAATCTTTAGTCATAGCTTTAATTCTACCACATTTTATAGTTTTAGAAAACCAAAAGTCAAGGCCGCACTGCTGGTCCTTGGGTCAAGCATGTCCGCACCCCATACAAAAAGGGCCAGGCAGCCAAGCTACCAAACCCATTACCAGAATTCTTTTGTGCTAATCGTTTCTGATCCCATCACAGTCTGTGATAAAGCACTAGGTTCAGTTAGTGAGCCTCTGAGTCTAGGCCTTGTGCTAGCTGCTTCCAAAACTTGTGATGCAAAAATAGTTGCACAGCAATTGCTATGCCCAACATCAAAAGGATCGTTAAGCTATTAATCAATAGGGTTTGCTGGGTGACTATAGAAAGCATAACCACGCCTCCTAATAAGCCTCCACCAATAAGGACAGCACCCAACATTATTCCCATAAATAGCCACTGATTGCCCTGCTGTGTGAACAATTCAGTGACATTTTGCCAATTGAGATTAAGGTTTTTGTAATCGCGTCGATAGAAGATTTGCCCCATCAAGGCACTGCTGAGCAGGTAAGCCAGCATAAAGCTTAGAAAAATAGGGGCATTAAAGTGAAATAGGCTTACCTCAAGGATCAGAAACAACAAGACAGGAACACCAATTTGTAAGAGGAGCAGGGAGAAGAATTTTCCCTGTAAAAATGACTTCATCGAGACAGGTAAACTCTTGATATAGTTGAAATTTTCTTTTTCCAGGGAAATACCTACCCCGACAAAGGTTGTTGGTAGCGTGGTTATTCCCCCTACGGTAATGCCAGCTAAGGCAGCTGCTCCAAAGTAATCAGCGGTTATAAAATGACCAATCGTTCTTGCATTCATAAAAAGCGGCATAAATAAGGAAGCTAGCATAAATAGAGGAAGCAAAAAAGTCTGACTCAATAAGGTTGGATCCTGCACAGTGGCAACGTGGTGCTTGAACCAAACCATTGCCAAATGGTCCTTGTTTTTAATCGTCTGCCAATTAGACTTACTTGGCTTTTTAGCTGATTGCTTTTGTTGGTAAAGGGCTTCGTTGTAATAATTTGGAATGACTTTCCAATAAAGGTAAGCTGCCAAAGCAAACGTCAAAGCAAGCGGTGCCCAAAAATGCAGTAAACTAGCCTGCGACAAGGGGGCTTGAACCACGTGGTAGAAGCCTGCAAAGTAAGGAACCAAAGGCTGATCACTCAACTGATCGCCCACTGCCATCCGCTGGGTGTTCACAATGTTTAGATAAAGGAGCAACCCAAAGGCACCTAAACTTGAAAAGAAAATCAAGGCAGTAGCAATGAGCTTACGATGCCGACTACGAACGATAATGTGCCCAACCAAAGCAGTCAAAATAAGTGATAAGACTAAGCTTGAACCTAAAATGATGGCAAACATCATCAGGGCTAAAAAGATAGCTAAAGGCCCCGCCAGCATTTGCCAGTAAGCAATGATAAAGAGGGGAAAGAGCGGCATCAAAAACAGTGTCCCCATCCCAAGCGAGGCAACGACCTTGGCCAGATAGATTTCGACCGGGCGAATCGGCAAAGGCACATAGCCTTTAATATCTCTACTGTCATAAAAAACTGAGTACATGGCTGTAAAGCAGCTAACCGTCGCCATGACAAAGAATAAGGCAAGGTAGAAGGAAAAATAGCCCGGATAATGCTTAAAATTAACACCCATAAACATATAGATGTAAACCAGCAAGAAAGAGAGGGAGAGGAAAGCTTGACCGCGCAGCATACTAGCATAAGCATGAAAATTTTCCTTGGGCTTTTTTTCCTGCTTGCGCCTAAGGCTATGGAGTGCTGATGGGTTGGAATAAAGAATATTGATCTTAATAAGTTCCCAAATAATGGACCAACGAATCATCCTACACCTCCTTTTGCTGTTGCCGCCCAGCCAAACTCAAGTAAATCTCCTCTAAGTCCTTGCCTGGATGCTCACGTTGTAGATCTTCCATGCTACCTAAAAAGATGACTTTGCCTTTTTTTAGAATAGCAAAGCGGTCACAAATTTGCTCTGCCACTGCTAGGACATGGGTGGATAGCAAGACGATTTTCCCCTGATCGGCGTGCTTGCGCATTAATTGCTTCAAGTCAAAGGCTGCTTGAGGATCTAAACCAGTCAATGGTTCATCAAGCACCCAGATGTCAGGATTGGATAAAAGGGCACCAATAACAATTGTTTTTTGTCGCATCCCATGTGAGAAACTCTCAATAGTCTGGTGCAGGTCATCTTGTATATCAAACAAGTGACTTAGGCTATCAATACGCTCACGAGCATGCTCACTATCAACTCTGTAAATCTTTGCAAGAAAGTGCCAATATTCCAAAGCTGTCAGGTTGAGGAAAAGGTCTGGTGAGTCAGGCACATAACCAATCTTTTGTTTGATTTGCTCACGATGCTCACTCAGCGCTTGGCCATCAACGATAACTTCACCATAACTCGCTGCAATTTGTGAGGTTAAAATACTAAGGCTAGTGGTTTTACCGGCACCATTATGCCCTAATAATCCAAAAATCTCCCCGTTTTGAATTCTTAAATTGAGATCACTTAAAGCCTCTTTGTCACCATAGAGTTTTGAAACATGTTGAAAGTCAATCATAGCTACTCCTTTTTTCCTGAAGACACGTAAAGCATGCGTTGTATTTCTTTTCTAATACAATCTTTTTTATTCATCTTAATAGATTCTCTTCATCTTGTCAAGCCTGGTTCAAGCTCTCCTCGTCCGGTTGAAAACCAGTTCAAAAAAGAAGAGCCAAAGCCCTTCTTTTGATCTTTATAATGATTTGAAAAGAGCAAGGGCATTGGCGGTGGTAAAGCCGTACTCTTCAAAAATGCGGTTGCCTGGTGCTGAAGCTCCCCAAGTATCAATGGTTAGGGTCTTACCAGCAAGGCCGACGTATTTGGCCCAACCAAAGCTTGAGCCTGCTTCGATGGCTAGACGTTTGGTCACTGCTGCTGGTAAAATGCTTTCTTTATAGGCTGCTGATTGCTCATCAAAGATATTTTGGGACGGCATCGAAACGACCCGCACATGGATGCCTTCTACTTCAAGCGCTGCTTGGGTATCAAGGGCCAATTTCACTTCGGATCCTGTCGCAATCAAGATACCATCAAGCTCGCCTTTAGCTTCTGATAAGACATAAGCTCCTTTGTTCAGACCAGCTTCAGCCAATTCCTTAGTGCCTTCAAGCACAGGTAAGTTTTGCCGGGTCAAGACCAACATGGTAGGCCGGTCTGTTTCAGCCAAGGCGCGCTTCCAGGCGGCATTGGTTTCATTGCCATCTGCTGGGCGAATCACATTTAGATTTGGCATCGAACGCACCGAAGCTAATTGCTCAATAGGCTCATGAGTAGGGCCATCTTCACCAACTGCAATAGAATCATGGGTCATGACATAAACCGTTGGGAGTTTTTGCAGCGCAGCCATCCGCACCGCAGGAAGCAGATAGTTAGAAAAGACAAAGAATGTTCCGCCGTAAACTCTGGTTCCGCCGTGGAGGGCAATCCCATTCATCGCAGCTGCCATGGCAAATTCGCGTACCCCAAACCAGATATTGCGGCCTACATAGTGGCCAGGTTGGAAGTCCGTTTCTGCTTTGACCATAGTGTTGTTAGAAGCTGATAGGTCAGCTGAACCACCCCAAAAGCTGGCCACTTGCTCAGAAATCTGCTGGATGGCTTCTTGACTGGTCACCCGGCTAGCCTTGGATGTGCCCAGCTCATGCGCAGCTAATTCTACCGACAAGGCCTCATTGGCAAAAGCAGCTTGGTAAGCTTGGGCCAATTCTGGGTAGGCTGCTTGGTACTTGTTAAAGAGAGCATTCCACTCAGCCTCGGCTTTGGCACCGCGTGCTTGCAGGCCTTGGGCAAAACGCTCTTTGACAGCTTCAGGGACAACGAAATCATCGTAGGTCCATTGGTAGGATTGCTTTGCAAAGGCGATGCCTTCTGGTCCTAGTGGTGCGCCATGGACAGCAGATGTTCCTTGTTTTTGCGCTCCAAAGCCGATAATTGTCTTGACTTCGATGATACTTGGTTTAGTGCTCTCAGCCTTGGCTGCTTCGATGGCTTGGGCAATGGCTTTTAGGTCATTTCCATCTTCTACCAGGATGTGTTGCCAGCCATAAGCTTCAAAGCGACCTTTCACATCTTCTGTAAAGGCCATGGATGTTGGCCCATCTAAGGAAATGTCATTTGAATCGTAAAGCAAGATCAGTTTCCCCAATTTCAAATGGCCAGCTAAGCTAGCGGCTTCTTGGCTAACGCCCTCCATCAAGTCGCCGTCACCATTAAGAGCAAAGGTATAGTGGTTGACAATCTCATAGCCAGGTTTGTTATATTTGGCAGCCAGATGAGCTTCAGCCATGGCCATTCCCACAGCATTTGCGATCCCTTGACCTAAAGGTCCTGTGGTTGCCTCAACACCATCGGTATGGTTGACCTCTGGGTGGCCAGGTGTTTTAGAACCCCATTGGCGAAACTGCTTTAAGTCTTCTATTGTGACATCATATCCTGCTAAATGCAAAAGGCTATATAACATGGCACTACCGTGGCCAGCTGATAAGACAAATCGGTCACGATTGGTCCAATTCCGGCTTGTTTTAGGATTACAATTCATGAAATGATTCCATAGCACATAAGCCATCGGCGCGGATCCCATCGGAAGGCCAGGATGCCCTGAATTAGCCGCCTGAATGGCATCCATAGAAAGCGTGCGGACAGTAGTTACTGCCAACTGATCGACTGCATCAAATGTCATAAGTAAAACCTTTCTGTTATTCCCTATTAAAAATACAACGTTTTTACGTTTTCTATTGTATCATAAAAAGCCCCTTAGTCTTTCATAAAATCATGAATTCACCAAAAATTCATCCTTGTGAGACACTTATCTGACAGCTATGTAATCACTTACATCAATTGGCTTTTTTGATGTGTCGTGGTGTTTTAAGCTTTTTTGCTAAATCGTTAAGCACTTCACGATCTTCTTCATATCCTCTTACGAGTGCCCAAGTCCTATTTTAATGTTTTAAAGGCTGCCCAGTCTTTCATGAATTGCTCAAGACCACTAGTGGTCAAGGGATGGGCGACCATTTTACTAAATACCGCATCAGGAATAGTGGCAATATCTGAACCTAGCCGAGCAACAGCTTCGACCTGAGCAGCATTACGAATACTTGCCGAAATGATCTCGCTCTTAAAGCCATAATGATCAATAATCTGACGTAAATCAGCAATTAGCTGATAAGGATCAGAGCCAATGTCTTCTAGGCGACCAATAAACGGACTGATGTAAGTAGCACCAGCCTTCATCGCCATGAGACCTTGAGAAGCAGTAAAAATAAGCGTGACATTCGTCTTGATACCTTCTTTGGCTAATTGGTGCGTCGCCTTTAAGCCCGCTTTAGTCATGGGAATTTTGACAACTACCTGGTCATGCCACTGCGCAATGTTTCTCGCTTGCTCAACCATCTCATCAGTGGTCAGACCGGTTACTTCCGCACTGACGGGACCATCAACTATCTGACAGATCTCTTTGATCTGGGTCTCAAAATCGCACCCCTCACGAGAAATAATAGTCGGGTTGGTTGTCACCCCATCAACTAGACCAAGTTCCGTAATCGCTTTGATGGCTTCAACATTTGCAGTATCTAAGAAAAATTTCATCTTTACCCTCCTTTGAAACTATGTTTTAGAAAATACCAGCTAAAAGAAAGCCCTTTTCTCTACAGGTATTGCTCCCAAAGTATACCAAGGAAATGCAGGCATCAAAAGTCCAAGTCTTACACACTTTTCTGTGCAAAGTTAGACTTGTTTTTAGCTAACTTCAACCTAGCACTGACTAGGACGTTAAAAAAGCAGGCTTAGGGTTTGGCCTGCTGCTATGCTTACGAGTTACTATCTGGCTGGGCAAATAATTGAGTTGCTTTAATGGCTTGTTTCCAACCTTGATAGAGTTTTTCTCTGCGATCTAGCGGCATCTGAGCTCTAAAAAGCCGACCAGTCGCATTTAATTCTTTGAGCGCAGCCAAATCCGGCCAATAACCAACTGCAAGGCCAGCTAAAAAGGCTGCTCCCAGGGCAGTAGTCTCCAAATTTCTCGCCCTAGCAATATCAATGCCTAGGATGTCTGCTTGAAATTGCATGAGGTAGTTATTCATCGCTGCTCCGCCATCTACCCGTAGCTGGGGAATGGTCATGCCAGAATCTACCGTCATGGTATCAAGCACATCGCGGACTTGATAAGCAATGGCTTGGAGGGTCGCCTTAACAAAGTCGGCTTTGGTGCTTCCTCTGGTTAAGCCAAAGACAGCACCACGCGCATCAGAATCCCAGTAGGGCGCCCCAAGGCCCGTAAAGGCAGGCACCACGTAAATATCATCTGAGCTGGTGGCTGAGTAAGCGAGAGTCTCAGAGTCACTGGCTGTATCCACCATCCTAAGCCCATCGCGCAGCCATTGCACCGCACTACCAGCAATAAAAATCGAACCTTCTAAAGCATAGTGGATCTGCCCATTAATACCGTAGCCAATCGTTGTCAGCAAGTTATTGGAAGATAACTGCATGGTCTGGCCAGTATTCATAATGATAAAGGAGCCCGTTCCATAGGTGTTTTTAATCATGCCCGGCTCAAAAGCCAGCTGGCCAAAAAGCGCTGCTTGTTGATCACCTGCCATCCCAGCAATGGGAACCTCGCCACCATAAAAATGAAAGGGAGCTGTCTTGCCATAGATCTCTGAATTGGAGAGGACTTGTGGCAACATGATCTTGGGAATATTTAATAAAGCTAAAATCTCATCATCCCAGTCTAAGTCCTTGATGTTAAACAACATAGTCCTAGCGGCATTGGTATAATCGGTGACATGGACAGCACCGTCTGTCAACTTCCAGACCAACCAGGTATCAATGGTGCCAAAGAGCAAATCCCCACGTTCTGCGCGCGCCTGCGCGCCTGGTACCTGATCAAGAATCCAGCGAACCTTGGTCGCTGAAAAGTAGGCATCAATGACCAGGCCAGTTTTACGATGAATCATCGCTGTGTGTCCGGCTTCTTTGAGCTGATTGGCAATCTCTGCGGTTTGCCGCGACTGCCACACTATAGCATTATAAATAGGCTTCCCCGTTGTTTTATCCCAGACCACGGTGGTTTCTCGCTGATTGGTAATACCGATGGCCTCGATTTGTCCAGGTTTAATGCTTGATTCAATAAACACATCTGCAATGACCGATTGGACAGAATTCCAAATCTGATGCGGGTCATGTTCAACCCAGCCAGCATGTGGGAACAGTTGGGGGAATTCCTTTTGGCTACTGCTAATTTTCTCACCTTGATGGTTAAAAATAATTGCTCTAGAACTTGTCGTTCCTTGGTCAATCGCCATGATGTAGGTCTCTTGTACCATTTTACTCCTCCTAAAAAATGGGGTTTGGGGTTGTCTGTTTCTACTATTATACCCAAATTCAGATCAAAAGCCTGCCAGAAAACCTGACTTTACCCCAAAAAACATTCTTTTAGACCAGTTGGACCACAGCTACTGATGTGCTCAGTCAGCTATTCACTTACTCCCTACAGATAAGAGAAAGCCACCTCTAGCTCAAACAGTGCTTGGTGGATTGCTTAAGCTTTTCAACGACAACAAAAAAGAAAGCCAAAGCTGGCTTAATGCCTACTTGACTTTCTTAGCTTGGCTGGCTTTGTGCTCGTAACCTGTAAGCTGTAGCTGGGCCAAGCAGGACTTACTGCCAAACAAGGCCACGGTCCCATGGCCAAGCCTAGTTCCTGCTTCTTTGCATTAGGAATTGGGATCATCCAAGCTACGGCCATGTAGCCCTTTTTCCCTTTGCACTTGGCGGAGCTTTTCTGGGGTAACGTCATTGCCTGCTTCATCTACTAATTTGATGCCTTCAACGTGATGGCGTACGGAGCGACGAAAACCTTCTATGTATTCTTCACGCAGCTTGGCTTGTTCCACTTTTTCTGGACCAGTGAGGCCGACGGTTTTTTTCTTTTTAGCAAGTTCGTTAATACGTTCGATTTTTTTAGGATCCATTTATTCTTACCGATCTGGGCTTAAGGCTGTTTTTCCTCGGCTTAACAAGGTTTAGCAAGCACTAAGTGTGACCTTTGGCCCTTTTTCCTTTCTCCTGTATTGCAGTGATGGGTAGGCTTGCAGCGTCTTTTCAAGCCTAGCCGCCAAGTTGACAATGCTTATTTTGAATTTAAGAGATTGAAAGCTGCAACCTTTTTTGCTTTTGCCACTAGGCTAGCAAGCAGAGCCAGACGATTGTTTTTGACTTGCTCATCATCGGCCATTACCATCGTCTGGTCAAAGAAAGCATCAATCACCGAACTTAGGGCAAATAATTGGGTCACATTTGCTGCCATGTCATCGCGCAAATCAAGAGCAGCGACAGCTTGATACAAGTCGGCTTCAGCGGCATTTTCAAAGAGGTCTGGTTGCACACTGATAGCTGCGTCAGCTTTTTGTGCCAAGTTAAAGACTCTAGATAGGCTCTCGATGGCTCCTTTGTAGTCAGCTTCTTTACTCTTTTGGGCAAGGGCTGCGCTGGCTGCTAGCATGAGACGGACCACATAGGTGTCAGAGGCAAGAACAGCTGTGCGAATGTCTTTAGCAATGGTTGGGGCCATCATCTTTTCAATCCGTCCAGCAATAAAATCCATGACTTCTGCCTGATGCGCATAGGTTAGACTGTCAAAAGACAGGCTATAGAGATGGGCAATTAGCTCATCCAAGGCAATATCCCAGCCAAAGGCTTCCAGAATGCGGACAATCCCCTGGGTAGCTCGGCGTAGCGCATAGGGGTCATTAGAGCCACTTGGAATCAAGTCAACACTAAAGAAGGCTAGCAACGTATCGAGTTTATCAGCTAGGGCCAGCACTGCACCGACCTTTGTCTCTGGCAGAGCACCTTCTGCTGAGCTTGGTAGATAGTGCTCGCGGATAGCGATGGCTACTGCTGGGTCTTCACCAGCCAGTAAGGCGTATTTTTCACCCATAACGCCTTGCAATTCGTCAAATTCATCAACCATGCCCGTCAAGAGGTCAAATTTGTAAATCTCAGCTGCACGCAAAAGCGCAGTCTGCTCAGTTTTTGACAAGTCAGCTTGTTGAGCTAAGTATTGGGCAATCAGCTTGGTCCGCTCCATATGCTCAGCCAAAGACCCGATCTTTTCATGGAAGGTCACCTGGTTTAATTTGGCAACTAAATCAGCAATCTGGAGTTTTTGGTCTTCTTGCCAAAAGAATTCGCCGTCTTCAAGCCGGGCAACCAAGACCTTTTCATTTCCCTTAATCACATTTTCAATGTGCTCAGCATTCCCATTGCGCACTGAAACAAAGTTAGGCAGGAGTTTGCCAGCCTGGTTGCGCACAACAAAGTAACGCTGGTGATTTTTCATAGACGTTACCAGCACTTCCTCAGGCACATCCAGGTATTTAGGATCAAAGCTGCCCAAAAAAGCAGTTGGATACTCCACTAAATTAAGTACTTCGTTTAGTAAATCAGGATCAATCTCCACCTTAATCTGATGTTGTGCTTCAATCGTCTTGATTTGATCCAAAATCATTTGCTGGCGTTCCTTAGCATCAGCAATGACAAATTGCTGGCGCAGGTCATCTTGGTAGGAATTGGCTGAAGCAATCGGCGTCTCTGTCCCTAAGAAACGATGGCCGCGACTAATGCGATCAGACTGAATAGCCAAAAAAGACATAGGCAAAACTTGCTCATCAAGTAAGACCGTCAAGGTATGGACCGGACGAATGTATTCAAAATGGTGATTAGCCCAATGCATCGTCACAGGGAAGGTTAGGCTTGCAAGCACTTCTGGGATGGCTGCAAGCACCTCAACCACTGACTTGCCTGGTTCATGTTTGGTGACATAGGCATAGGATTCGCCTTTGACTTCACGAAACTCAATATCAGCCACAGTCAAGCCCTTGCCCCGGACAAAGCCCTGCGCTGCCTTGGAAAAATTCCCTTGGGCATCCAGTGCGATCTTTTTGGCTGGGCCTTTAAAATCCTCCGTCAAATCAGTCTGCTGCTCGGCTAAGCCTTTGACACGAACGGCCAAACGACGCGGCGTTGAGAAGGTTTCAATGGATTGATAAGCGAGGCGATTATCTTGCAAGAATTGGCCCATTTTTTGGCCTAGTTGGTGTTCACTTGGAGTCACCACATAAGCCGGTAATTCTTCTAAGCCGAGTTCTACTAATAAATCTTTTGTCATCTGTTACTCCTTACTGGTAAAAATTTGCAAAAGGATATGCGCTTAAAATGCTCCTTAGGCACATTCCATTAGCTCTGCTTGAGCTTTCGTAAGCCTGACAAGGCAAGAATCAAGTGGCAGAAGACTGCTCGTCAGGTTGCTGTGCCCTTGTTAAGAGCTCCTTAGAACTTAAGCTTCGTCTTTGGCTAGGAGTTTAGCCCGACTCGCTTCATCTAATAGAGGAAAGCCTAACTTTTTACGTTCGGCCACAAATGTTTTAGCGACCACCCGCGCCAGGTTTCTGATTCTAGCAATATAGCCCGCACGTTCCGTCACTGACACTGCACCTTTGGCATCTAACAGGTTAAAGGTATGGGAACATTTGAGCACATAATCGTAAGCAGGATGCACCAGACCTTCAGCCAGTGCCTGGTTGGCTTCTTTTTCATATTTTTCAAAATTATCAAGCAGCATCTCCTGATTGGCAACCTCAAATGAATATTTTGAGTGCTCGTATTCTGGTTGCTTAAAGATTTCACCATATTTGATCCCTGGTGCCCACTCAATGTCGTAAACCGAGTCCACTTCTTGAATATAGGAAGCTAGGCGCTCTAAGCCATAGGTTACCTCAGCTGTCACAGGTGAGGTAGCAAGGCCACCTACTTGTTGAAAGTAGGTAAATTGGGTAATTTCCATCCCATCCAGCCAGACTTCCCAACCAAGACCAGCAGAACCTGTTGAAGGATTTTCCCAGTTATCTTCCACAAAACGAATGTCGTGCTCTAGGGGATTGATGCCAAGCAGTTCTAAGGATTTTAAATAGAGCTCTTGGATATTATCAGGTGATGGTTTCATCACAACCTGAAATTGGTGATGCTGGTAGAGACGGTTAGGGTTTTCCCCATAGCGGCCGTCAGCTGGTCGGCGGGATGGTTCGACATAGGCTGCATTCCAAGGCTCAGGACCAATAGCCCGTAAAAAGGTATAGGGTGACATGGTGCCAGCTCCTTTTTCATTATCATAGGCCTGCATCAACATACAGCCCTGATCATTCCAATAGGTTTGCAAGGTTAAGATGATTTCTTGAAAGGTCAATGGTTGTGTCATGTTCTTTCTCCTTAAATGTGTTTAGCTGATCTTACCAAGACTAGCCTGGTCTTTGCGCTAGCAATTGGGCTTTGCAGATTGGCTAACAAAGTGGCATCTCTTTTTAACAAGGCGCCTGACTTTTAAGTTTATGCGGTTGAAAATAGCTAGCGCGTTACTGATTTGCACTTGGTTCAACACCTAGTCAACATAAGAAAAGAACCGCCTGTCCGCCTCCCATGTCTTATGACATAGGGGCGTCAAAACGCGGTTCCACCCTATTTTATTACTTCGTTTAAGCTTATCTTAGCTAAAGGCTGCCTAGGCAGTCTGATAAGAAAGCGCCACTGGGTTTTACCATCACCATCCGGCTCCCACTCTCCCGGATTCGCTTGGCATGAGAATAAAACTGTTTCTTTCTTGGACTTGATTGTAACACATTCTTGTGTCTTTGTCCAATCGCTTTTCTGGCTTCCTGCAGGATTTCATGCTGGCTTTGCTGCTGAGCATAGACAAGAGGTCTCTTAGCTGGAAGCAATGCTTTTTTGCATGCACGTAGCAGTCAGTCTGGCAAGAGTTACCGCCACTGCTGCGAGGCGCTAGCTAATCCAAAAGCTAGTTCAAGCCAACATGCAAGCCGGTCTCAGCTAATAATAGCTGGCAGGCTCAGCGATTTTCCTTACCCAAACTCCCATCTAAAAGTGCTAGAAAGATAGTGACAATCAGCAGGTCGGCCGTTCCGCCTAGACTGAGGTTTTGGCTGATAAACGCTGCATCAAGTGTCTGTAAGTAGGCGATGCCTTGAGGTGTTTTGGCTCCTCCTAGGTCAAAAAAGGTCTGGACCTGAGTCTGTAGGGTCTCAACCACAGCGAGATTGCCTGCTCGCTTGATGAGATTAGAATCCTGTATCTGAGTGGACACAGTCATCAGCGTATCTAGGAGGCGCTGATTAATGGTGCCTTGCCTTTGTTTGAGATACGGCAGGGCCAGCTCAAAGACTTGGGGAAAGCCTTTTTCGGCTTCGCCTCTGACTCCCTTGAATCCATAGTCTAAAAATTGCTGTTCACCTGCTGTTAGACTAGGTTTACTGGCTAGCTTGGCAAAGTCAGTCTGGGTAATGCCTTTAGTCATTGCACGAATGATTTCTGAACAAGACAGGTCAGTGAAACACTGGTAGATGCTCGCTATATACACAAGCCCTAGTGAAAAAATGGCTCCCTTATGGGTATTAACACCTGCTGTCGCTGCAAACATTTGCCGCTCAGCCTTAATTCCTTCTCCTCGAGCAGCGGCAAATAAGGCTGGCAGCGAGCCGGTCCAGTTAATCGTTAGGTCAAAAAGTGCGGCAAAATAGGGAGCTAGACTGGTCGCGCTATCAATAAAAGTAAAGACATCCATATCTGGGTGGCTGCCTTGACTAGCCGGATCAACTAGGCCCGGTTTGGGCAAGACCGAGACCTCATAGAGCAGGGCTTTGATAGCTGTTCCCACCATTCTTTGTTTTTCTTGCTGAAAAAAGGTTGCAACAGCATCTGAAAGCTGGGTAATGATCTCTTGTGTGTCATGATTTTGACTGCGTGAGCACACTTTAGCTGGCTTGCAACACACAAAACAACTCCTTGGGGGCGCACCTAGGGCTATGCGGGAAAGCTGCTGAGCATCTGGCTGCAAAACATCGGCATCAAAGAGCCGTCCGAGTGAGAAATTTTCCTCAAAATAGATGGTCTTTTGCTTACATGCCTTAGCTGAGCATTCCAAGCATAAAAAAGCTTCTGGTCCGGTGCTACGCTCGGCAAAAACAAGCTGGTGACTCGGTTGTAAGTCTGCCGTTAATGCCATAAGTCCCTGGTAAAAAATATAACGCAAAAGCTGGCTATTTTTTATTGACCCAGGTATGTTTAATTTAAGCGCCACAAGGCTTTGTGGCTGGTGTTTAGCAAGCAGTTGCGTTTGGATCGCAACGCGCCATTCTCGGTTTAATAGAATGTCATCTAGGCTAACTGCTTTGCCGCCTTCAAATAATTTTATCATGAGTTAATCGTTGACTTCTAAAATAGTATCCATTAAAGTGCCATCACGGTATTCAATGAGGGCAACGACCCGATCGGTAAAGCTCAAAGCTTGTGGGGTACCCGTTTGTTGCTCGGCCATTTGTTGTAAGGCTTCAATGGTATAAACGGGAATACCTGGAATGTTGCTTAGGACTTCTTGCAAGTCCCGGCGTTTTGGATTAATTGCGATTCCGACTTCGGTGACTACCACATCGATAGAATCACCAGGAGTAACGACAGTGGTCACCCGAGGCACAATTGTTGCGATCCGGCCGCGGACCAACGGGGCTGAGATAATGGTCAACTGCGCTGTTGCGGCATCTTGGTGCCCACCGATGGCGCCACGGATAACGCCGTCTGAACCGGTCATGACATTGACGTTAAAGTCCGTGTCAATTTCTAAAGCTGACAAGATGACAATATCTAGTTTGTCAACCATGGCACCTTTATTAGCTGGATCAGCATACCAAGACGCATCAATTTCTTGCTGGTTTGGGTTAGTGTGCATGGATTGGGCCGCGCCTTTATCAAAATCTTGCACATCCATGAGCTTATCAACCAGGCCTTCTTCTAGCAAATCAACCATTGGTTTGGTAATACCTCCTAAGCCAAAGGAAGCTGTAATCTTTTGATCAAGCATGGCCTTACGAAGAAAACGTGAAACTGCTAGCGCGGCACCACCGCTCCCTGTTTGAAAGGAAAAGCCTTGTTTAAAGTAGGGAGAATGCGTAATCACTTCGTTGACTGTTTTAGCAATTTTTAATTCCTTAGGATCAGTGGTAAAGCGCGTAGCACCTGAGCCGATTTTATCAGGATCACCTACCGCATCAACCTTTACAATATAATCCACCTGCGTTTGCGTAATCGAGGCGGGGGTATTAGGATAGGGTTTTAATTCGTCTGTGACAAGCACCACGGTTTGCGCATACTGGGCATCCATAAGAGCATAGCCTAAGGAGCCAAAGGCTGTCGCACCAAACATACCATTGGCATTGCCCATTTCATCAGCGTTAGGAACGCCTAAGAAAGCCACATCAATAGCAATCTCACCCGTTTCAATGGCGCGAGCACGACCACCATGGGACCTAAAGATTACCGGATTAGCTAAAGCTCCATGGGAAATAGCATCGCCTAGGGTACCTCGCATGCCAGAAGAAGTGATATTAGTGACTACGCCTTTTTCAATAGCTTCAACCACAATAGCATTCATAACATTGGTCAAAGAAGAAGGCGCAATAGCGATATTTTTATATCCCATATCTATAACCAGCCGCATCACCTGATTAAAGACAAAGTCACCTTCGCGAAAATGATGGTGAAAAGAAAGGGTCATGCCATCTTTCACTGTTTTTGCGATGACTTCTTTTAAGCTAGCTACCACTTTGGAGCGGCCGCTAGTAGCTGTGACTCTAGGAGCAACCCGCTGGGTCACGGTGCCTTCATAGTCGACAGTAGTAAATGGTTTTCTGTTTAATGGTGCTAATAAATGATCTGGTATCTCACGATTGACATTATTTTTCACGGTCATTGCCCTCCTCATCTAACAGATTTGCTGCTTTGGCTAAGCGCAGCACGTGTTGCGCTTGTAAGACTACGGGTCGATCAACCATCTGACCGTTTAGTGCAATCACGCCAGAGCCCTTCAAACGCGCTTCTTCGATAGCTAGCATGACATTTTGAGCCTTGATAATGTCTTGTTCACTTGGTTGGTAGACACTGTTAACCCATTCAATCTGCCTGGGATTAATAATGGATTTGCCATCAAAACCAAGTTGGCGTATCAAGGCGGTTTCCCGCAAAAAGCCTTCTTTATCATTCATATCAGTAAAAACGGTATCAAAGGCAGATATTTTAGCAGCACGAGCAGCATGCAAGACCATGTTCCGGGCAAAGAGAAGCTCTTGTCCATCAGGGTAACGATGGGTCTTCATATCAGTGGTATAATCCATCCCAGAAAGGGCCACTCCCATCATCCGCTCAGGACAAGCAAAGGCAATCTCTCGCGCATTGAGCACACCAAGTGCTGACTCAATCGCTGCCATCACTTGGGTTTGGCCCTCTTTAATGCCAAAGGTTTTTTCTGCTGCTTCTACCTCAGCAACGAGTTCGGTCATCATCTGAGCGGACTCGACCTTGGGCAAGCGAATGACCTCAATCCCTGCTTTGACCATCGCCTTGACATCGTCCTTCCAATAAGGCGTATCAAGTCCATTAATCCTAACGACGAGCTCGGCACTTCCATAATCACGAAAAGTCAGCATTTGATAAACCAAATCACGCGCAGCATCCTTTTCAGCTATAGATACAGCGTCTTCTAAATCAAACATAATGGAGTCTGCCCCATAAATACCAGCATCTTTTAGCATAGCTGGATTGTTACCTGGCACAAACATCATCGTACGTCTTAAGCGTTCACTTGCCACCATTTTTTATAACACCTCCCACTTGGGTTCATCCAACTCTAGTGCTCTTTGAAGAGCAGTTATGGTGCGTGCTTTAATAACCAGATCCAAAGCTCCCTTATCAACAATGCTTACCTTTGCATTTTCAATCGCATAAGCAGCAAGGACATCTTTTACCGTTGCGATAATCGCATTGCCAAATTGCTTTTTAACATCGGATTCAAGCTCAATAGTGATTCCGTGACTTGCTTTGGTAATCATGATTTGGACATCAGATGATTCCAGAGTCCCAGCTAGGGCTGTTTTACGTATGTTCATTTTTTTCCTTCCTTCATTTTGTGATGTAGTTCTAAGAGATGCTCTTCAATAAAAGCGTAGCTTGTTGGTGGTACCAACTGATCTAAATGCGTCAAGTCCTGCGCAGCAATCTTTTTTCTAACCTCTGTTGCTGAAATCACGTCATGCTTGGTTTTCTTTCGCTCTAAGATGACCACTTCTACCTCTGGTGCAAGCTCTTTTTGAAGCATCTGATTATAGAGTGCTGTCGTCTGTGAGAAGGGTTCTTGCCCCAAATACCGCCTTGTAATCGCAAAATAGGGAACCAACCAGCGTTTAAACAACCGCGCATCAAGCTGGGTTTGATAGCTTGTAATCAGACTGTCGTCTTGAATAAAATAAGCAGGAAAGGTGGTATAGCTGACCAGATAGTCTGACGTTGGTAAAATAATCACATTCTTTAAATGGCTTAGGCCAGCCTTGACCAAATGCATCCTTTCTGACGTTGTAAACAAGGACTTGTCTTCACTAAGGACAAAGACATAGACCCAGTCATTTTCCTGAGCAGCTTTTTCCACTAAATAGCGGTGCCCCAGCGTAAATGGGTTAGCATTCATAACAATAGCCGCATTGCTTAGCTGCGGGTCGCCCACTGGAAAATCATGCAGGTAATCGTTAATGTCAGGATGCCCTTTTTCCAAAATCGCACCAAAATCTGAATGCGCTAATTCCTTAAATCCCACATGCTGAAAGCTTTGCCGATAAGCTTCCTTAGTAAAAACAAAGTAATGCGTATGACCGGCTTTAATCAAGTCTTGCTCCAGTCGACTAATAATGCTATTAAAATAGCTCGCGCACCGGCCATCTTTTTGGCTACTGGCAACATATTTGATGACATTGCTAGCCAAGGAGCCCGTTGCGACCAGCTCGTCTGCTTCATAAATACCAATCGTTTGTGTAAGGCCTGCTAGTTCGCCTTTAGCAAAGTTTTCAATCCCTCGCTCCCGCAAAAAACTTTGCCACTCTTGCTTGGTTTTGGGATTTTTTAAAAAAATATCTTGAATTTTTGCCATTTTCAAAGCCTCCTTTACTGTTATAAAAATACTTAGAAATGCTATAATAGATTTAACACCCTTTGGAGGACAAGATGGAAAACAAGACCGAATTATTGACTAAAATTGCTCAAGACTACTATATTTCTGGTCTATCAATTGGTCAAATTGTGGATAAATATCATTTAAGTCGCTACCTCGTAAACAAATACTTAGAAGAAGCCAAGCAAGAGAAAATTGTGACCATTACAATCCACACACCCCTTGAGCGGCAGCGCGACCTCGAAAAGAAAATTCATGACTTATTTGACATTGATAATATTTATATCATCAAGGATTCCCAAGACACATGTGATCAAGAATCACACGTCATCACCTTTGCTGCGAGTGAAATTTTTAGGCACATTCAAGCAAGCCGCATCGTAGGGACTGTTTGGGGCGAAACCATTTCAGAAATCATTGAGCAGTTCCCACAGGTCATGCTAGAAGACTGCACCTTCACCCAATTCATCGGTGAAAATAAGAAATACAAGTCAAAGGCAGGCACCATGCGGATGGTCCAAAAAATAGCCGATAAATTTTCTGCCAATTACCTAACCCTATCTGGCCCCTTATATATTGCTGAGCCTAACACGCGCAAAGGCATGCTAGAAGAATTCTCATCACAGCCAACCTTAGCAGCAGCAAAGCAAATGGACTTGATCTTCTGTGGCTTGGGCACCTTAGCCTCTTTAAAATCCATTCCCATCTGGCGTGACCATCTAAAAACCTTATTTCCCAAAATCAACACCGGTGATATTGCGGGTATGGCCTATGGTCGCCCCTACGATATTCATGGCAATTTTCTTAATCAAGACAGTGACTGTACTTTTGGAATTGATCTAGCGACTATCTTCAAGGTTCCTAAAAGAATCTGTGTCGTTCGCAGTAAGTTTAAAAGCCAAGCCACCATTGGAGCGCTGCGCGGCCGGCTCTTTACCGACCTAATCCTGACCGAATCTGTAGCCAGACGCCTACTAGACGACCTCAAATAGCAAGCGCAGCAACAAGCAAGCCTAGTCAGATAACAATACGACCTCTCAACCTTTTGGCTCCAATTTTTCAAGCTAAAAAGTATCACAACTAATCAAACACACCGCTTAAAGCCTTTCTCGAAAAGGCTTTTTTGGCGTCCTTTGATGCAACAATACTACACACCTAGCACCAGATTTTAAAGGCTTATCTCGTTAGCAACCCCAGTAAGAAAATGGCTACGGTAACTGTCATCGCACCGCCTAGCCGAACTGCCACTTGGGCAAAGGGCATTAATTCCATCCGGTCACCGGCCGATAAGATCGCAAGCGCACCAGTCCCTCCCTGACCACTACAGCAAGATACGGCAATGGCAGTGTCAACTGGATAAAGGCCCAGTAATTTAGAAGCAATAAAAGCAGTCAAGACAATGGCAACCACTGTTACCACAATCGTTGCAAGGGCAGCCGGACTTTTGAAGACCTGGATTAATTCCTTCCAGTCAGTCTTAGCTACCCCAACGCCAAAGAGCAAAGGCGGTGTGATTCCTTTGACTGTAAAACGATTTAAGGAAGCTCCGCCATTTTCTATTTCCTTAGGAATATAGCCCAGCATTTTAGCAGCCATAAGCACGATCAACAAAATAATCGGCGCAGGCAGGTGGAAACCCAGGCTTTCTTTTAAAGCGGATTCCAACCAAACCGCAATGAAGTAAATAGCAACTGCTAAAACACCTGCTGTCAAGGTTTTTTCGATACTGACTGCTTTAGTTCCTGATTTTAAATTATCCAACTTATCGTCATCATTATCAAGCAGCTTGCCATTGCCCGTAAGCTCCGGTCTGATTTCCCCTAACTTTCTTAATAAACCTGCTAATAATACGGCAACCAAGCTTCCCAGCATCACACAAGGCAAAATTTGCCCAAAAATATGATTTTGGCTAACCCCTGATAAAAGAGCTGCATAACCAATCGATAAAGGCATTGCCCCTTCGCCAACTCCACCAGCCATAATCGGAGCGACAATAAAGAAATAGGTCTTATAGGCGGACATGCCAAAGAGCATGCCTGCGCCTGTCCCAATAAGTGAACCCATCAGATCACATAAGATTAAAATGACTATAATCCTTGAGGTGGCTTTTACAAGTGTTCTTCGATTCATCGAAGCAATACTGCCAACAACCAATAAGGTGATGAAGAACATCAAAAAATTATTATGTTCCATAAATGCTGATACGACTTTGACAGTCGAGTGAGGCAGAAGGTTTTTATAAACCAAGTAAGCCGGTAAAAAAGTGACCACTAAAACTTTACCACCCAAAGATTTGAGAATAGGAATGTGGGCTCCTACTTCTTCTAAAACATAAGCAAAGACTGTCATAATCCCCAATGCAATCAGCATATCATTTTCAGGAACAATATCTAAAACGGTAATCCCTACGTAGCCTATTAGTAAAATAAGATAAACAAATAAAGGGATAAAACCGATTTTAACCTCTTTTAACTGTGACCAAAACGACTTGTTAGCAACATTACTCTCCATACTAATGTACCTCTCTTATGACTCACTTCTAATGGTTTACAAATGCTTTAACAGCCTTAACCACTACCGGTACGACTCTCTCATCAAACACATCGGTAATAATTTTTTCTGGTGTTGGCTTACTGGTTAAGGCACTGAGGGCCTGGGCTACAGCGACTTGCAGCTCTAAACTAATATCCTTTAGTTGAGTCGCTAAGACGCCTTTAAACAACCCGGGAAAAGCTAAAACATTATTCACTTGATTGGGATACTGGGAAGAACCCGTCGCAACAACCTTTGCTCCACCTGCATGAGCAAGCTGTGGTAAAATCTCTGGAATCGGATTAGCTAGTGCAAAGACAATACTATCTTTAGCCATTTTAGCGACTTGCTGTTGGCTAAGGACTTCCTTGTCTGACAAACCAATGAAAACATCCTGGCCTTCGATGACCTCATCAAGGGTTTGCCCCTTGGACTGAGTAACTTTGGCCGCTAAGGCCTTTTGATAAGGATTATAATCAGGACTGGTGGTTTCAACTTTCCCATAGCGATCCATTAGACTAATCTGCTGAATGCCATAATGATAAAGCAACTTAGCCGTAGCCAAACCAGAAGCCCCCACCCCATGGACAAGCACTTTTAAGTCTTTAAGGGGCTTGTTCACCACCTTAGCAGCATTAATCAAGGCTGCTAAAACCACAATGGCGGTGCCGGTTTGATCATCATGATAAACCGGAATAGCCAAACTAGCTTTGAGCTTTTCTTCTAATTCAAAGCACCGCGGCGCGGCAATATCCTCTAGATGAATCCCAGCAAACGATTTGGCAATATTTTTAATCGTGGCAACCATTTCATCCACAGGCACCTGCTCAATGGCAATAGGCAGGCCATCCACCCCAGAGAAATTCTTATAAATCAAGGCCTTGCCTTCGACAATGGGTAAACCACCTGCCGGACCGATATTGCCTAAGCCTAAGACCGCTGAGCCATCTGTAATCAAGGCCACTAATTTGCCGCTCATCGTGAATTTATTCTTAGCAGATGCATCCGCCTCGATCCGCCTGGCTAACTCAGCAACTCCTGGCGTATAGGCTTGCGCTAAATCATCCTTTGAGGTAATAGCAATGTCCGCTTTAATATCCAAAACCCCAGTATGATGTTGATGAAGCTCTAACACTTTATTAAAATCAACCATAAATAAAGCCCTTTCATTTTTTTATTTTTAAATAAAGTGTACGCCTTGATTTAAAAATAGTCAATATTTATTTTCTTTTTTTAAAAATAAATATTTATTTTTTAAACTATTTAAAATCTTGGTAAAAGTCAAAAACCACTAAGCAGCCCCTTTCACCAGGCCCGAGCCTCCACCCAGTAGCCAGAAAGTTTTGGTGCTCAGCTATTTTGCCCACAAAAAAACCTCAAAAGAGATAAACTAACTTCTCTTTTGAGATTTCGGTGTTTGTGGGGGGGCTCTGTGGCGGTGACAGGCCCCGTCAGAGGCACGAACTTCATGCAGCTCTAGAAATTTTTAGTATCAGGATCTGGGATAGCAGACATGCCTGGTAAGTTGCGAATCGTTTGGGCGTCTTCTTTTGATAGTTCAATATCCAAAAAGTCCAGATTTTCTTTGATCCGCTCTTCATGGACAGATTTAGGAAGCGGAAGAAAACCTTCATAGGCAGACCAAGCAAGGGCTACTTGGGCAATGGTCTTATGATATTTTTGAGCCAATTCTTGCATCGTTGGATTGTTAAAAATCTCCCCTTGTCCTAATGGACTCCAGGCTTCAAGGACAATGTCATGTGCGCGACAGTAATCGATTACTTCCGTTTGATAACAACCTGGCGCTAAGCGAATTTGATTGACTGCTGGTTTGATCTGCGCCGTTTTAGCCAAGGCTTCTAAATGATGCACTAAGAAGTTACTGACACCAATAGTGCGCACCAGCCCTTGAGCAACAGCCTCTTCCATATAACGCCAAGCTTGGGCATTGGCCTCTTGCCAATGATCGCGGACAGCTACAGGATTAGGCCAATGAATCAGGTAAAGGTCAACATAGTCAAGTCCTAACCGCTTAAGCGAATCATGTAAGGCTTGCTTGGCCCCTTCATAACTATGCGCATCGTTCCATAGCTTGGTGGTTATAAATAACTCTTCACGAGCAATCCCGCTATCTTTGATCGCCCGACCGACACTTTCTTCATTTTTATAAACAGCAGCAGTATCAATATGCCGATAGCCTAATTTTAAGGCTGCCAGAGTTGATTGATAAGCTTCCTCGCCATCAGCTGCTTGGTAGGTACCAAAGCCAAGTGCAGGAATGGTCAAATTATTGTTCATTGTAATCGTCTTTATCATATGACGTCCTCCTTACATGTCCCCATTTTACCATACCAGGTGCAAATGATTAATTAATTGGTTTTCTTTTTACCACTAGACTTTTGTATGTTGGGTTTATCTCCTTTGTCATAGAAAAAAGGCCATCATTCTGTACTTGCCGGCAGCAAATCAGCTGAGCGGCCTTTTAGAATCAATTTATCTATAACATAATCAATCACTTCAAGATTACTTGGTAGACCAGAATGGTCGGCCTGATCACCTGTTACGGTCACTTGTGTGTAGTGTTTAACGGCCTTTTGAAAAATATATTTGCCCGCTTGCACACTTTGGATGGGCACAATTTTATCAGCCTCATACGTATTAGTACCTGCAATATTATAGACAACCAGGTCAGAAGGCAACTTACTATTTTGCGCAATAAGATCTTTTAGGAGTTGTGTCTGATTAGCAGGATTGGTTTCCTCAAAATTATAAGGGGTACCCATAGTTACCAAATGATTCATCTTGAAATGATTAGCCGTATCATATTCTTCAAGGAAAATGGTCCAGTTTAAGCCGCCATTAGAATGGCCAATGGCATCAAAGGTCTGGAATTGGTATTGCTGTTGCAACGCATCCATGGCCGTATTGAGCCAATAGGCTTGCTTTTTGATATTTTGATAGCCATCTTGGTTGTTTTCAAAGGCAATCACAATTAAGGGCTTGCGTTCATTATGATTGATATGCCCTTCATAGGTAATGTTATTATTCTTAGAGACGGTTAATTTTAAAACATTGTGCTTGGGACCAAGTCTATTAATATCATCAATCATGTCATTAAAGCGTTCCTTGGTCGCACTTGAGCCTGGAACAAAGATCAGGGGGACCATATTGGAACTGGCTAATTTTTTCTTATGATGCGTTGTTGTCTGCACATAGGCTAGACCAATGCTGCCTATGGCCCAAAGCAAAACAAGAAGCAAGCCAATGATGAACCCGTGCTTTACTTTAGCCATGACCGCCTCCTTCCTTTGCTATTAACCGATTAAGATAAGGCCAATAAATGCCAGCAGATAAGACCAAGATGAGCAAGGTTACAAGACCATAGCGCCAATCTCCATTACTTGCTAAAAAACCAAAAAAGATATTCGGCGTACCACTAGGAATCGTGTACACAGCAGGATCCAACCAGTGCCAATGCAACATTAAGGCTCCTATCCCTTCAGAAACCACGATAGTCCCTAACATAGGCAAGATTAGCTGCAAATCAAAAAGCAAGGGCACAGCCAGATAAAGTGGTAAGACTTGATCAAATAGCGTGGGGATCAAGCATAGCAGTGCTATCTTCTTAAAGTGGGGCAGTTGATACCGATGGGCCAGCAGATAAAGCAGACCAACCAAGGCTAAAGTATTGCCAACTCCGCCAATCATTGCAAAGCTATCACGCACCGTATAGAGGGTCTGTAAGTGAATCCCGCTAGCATGACCACTCAAAGCCATCGTTAAATTATCCGCGCTGACTTGCAAATTTGTCGTTGGTTGTTGGAGACTCAGCGGCAACGAAAAACCAAAAATAGGGAGCAAACCAGTAAGCACCGACCAAAATAAAACACCACTAAAATGCGTGGGCCCATTCCCCAACCAATCCATACTAAGTGTCTGTAGCCAAAAATCAAGGCTATAGTTAGAGTGCTTAGAAACCGTCTCTGCCATCAGGTAAGCCAAAAATAGGAAAATAAGTACCAAAAAAGCACGCCTTTGCACATTGATCTGATGAAAGGCAACAAAAGCCAAACTCATCCCAACCGCAAAAACAATCAACAAAAGCCAAAAAGGTTGGCTCAGATGATGAGTCATGAGATGATCACTTTGAAAGAAAAGGATCCACGTCAGTAAAAAAGCTAGAAAGACCGCCCTTTGGTTGGCCTTTCCCCAGAATGTCAGCATTTGGTTCACCAGCTGCGCTACAAAGATACTTGCCATAAAAAAGAGCGTCATCCTAGAGAGTTGAAATAATTGTTGCGAGGTCCAAAGAAACCAGTGCTGAGTAAAAAGAGCACCCCCAATCGTTTGTCCCACAAAAGAGCTATCACTCATAACAAGGTGACGTAGGATTTGTAGATAGGCATAAACCAATGAAAAAGGGAGCAACTCCTTAAGACTATGTTTAACCATTTGAGGCAACTGCCTCATGAAATGCAATTGATGAGTGATCATGAATTCTCCCTTTATTTCTATCCTTAACCTTATGACTAAGTCTATCACAAACTCAAGCAGAAACAGAAATAAAAAGAGCTCATAATTTGAATTTCTTAAGCCCAAACCAAAACTGCTATGATTTGTTAAGTATTTGAAAATCCGTTAGGTCTTGTTTAGTGTCCAGACGCAAAATAAAAGAGTCCAAAACTCGAGGATTTGAAGTGCTCTTAGGCAGTACAACTACAAGCACTTATCAAAAATAGCAAACACCTAAATCATAGCTCTCTTACAGCAAAGGTTTTGTCTGCAGACTGATCCCTGGAGTAGGCTCAAGTATATGAAGCAAAAATTTCTCTATTTTGGGTTGATTTCTACTAAAAAACGTCTTCTAAATCCAAGACTGCCTGTCTTGTTTTTAGAAAACGCTTGATTGCTTAAGCTTATGATGAAAGGTTGAGTTGTTTTTTGTACATCTCCTGTTCAGCTTGGTTAGCCCAGACAAAGTGGCCAGGTTTTAATTCTACCATCTGTGGCTTATCAACTGAATAATCATGCTGATCTGCCGAGTATATGACTAGTTTCTTTTGTCTTTCTAAGATAGGATCAGGAATAGGAACGGCTGACAGGAGTGATTTAGTGTAGGGATGGATGGGATTGAGAAAGAGCTCTTCGGTTTCTGCAACCTCAACAATCACTCCCTTATGGATAACCGCAATACGATCAGAGATAAAGCGTACGACTGATAAATCATGTGCAATGAACAGATAGGTCAGTCCTTTTTCTTTTTGCATCCGTTTCAAAAGGTTTAAAACCTGAGCACGCACCGAAACATCCAAGGCCGAAATCGGCTCGTCTGCAATGACAAACTCTGGATCCATGACTAAGGCACGCGCGATGCCGATCCGCTGGCGCTGTCCACCGGAAAATTCATGCGGATAACGAGACAGATGTTCAGACAACAAGCCGACCTCTGTCATGATATGATTAATTTTTGCTTTCCGATCTTCTTCGTTTTTAAACAGCTTATGATTATAAAGCCCTTCTGAGATAATATAATCTACTGTTGCTCGCTCATTTAGACTAGCAGCTGGATCTTGAAAAATCATTTGGATTTTCTTGATTAGATCAACCTGTTCTGACTTACTCTTGCTTTTGTTAATTTGTTTACCATCATAGAGAATTTGCCCTGAACTTGTCTCATTTAAACCAATGATCGCCCGGCCAATCGTTGTTTTACCACTTCCTGACTCACCAACCAAGGAAAAGGTTTCACCTCTATTGATGAAGAAATTGGCATTTTTCACCGCTACAAATTTTTTCTTTCCTTCACCGAAGGAAATTTCCAAGTCCTTAACTTCGACTAATTTCTCAGACATTTCCTTCCCCCTTATAAACATGTTTATTAGAAATTTTTTCGTGAATATTTTGGATGACCTCAGGCTTTTCAACCTTAGGGGCATCCGGATGCAGCAACCAAGTCTTGGCCCAGTGGCTGTTTGAAATGTCAAAACGAGGCACATTTTCTTCAAAGTCAATTGTCATAGCATAGCGAGAACGCGGTGCAAAGGCGTCCCCAACAATTGGAGTATACAAAGAAGGCGGGGTGCCAGGGATTGAGAATAAAACGCCTTTATCATCAGCCAACTGAGGTAAACTTGACAACAAACTCCAGGTATAAGGATGTCTAGGGTCGTAGAAAATATCTTCGACTGTGCCGTATTCTACAATGTCACCAGCATACATGACGGCGACAGTTGTCGCGATGCTGGCTACCACACCCAAATCATGAGTGATAAAGATAATGGTAAAGCCATACTCTTTTTGCAATGTCTTAAGCAAGTCAATAATTTGCGCCTGGATAGTCACATCCAAAGCCGTTGTGGGCTCATCACAGATTAAAATATCTGGTCGACAAGCCAAGGCAATGGCAATAACGATACGTTGCCGCATTCCACCTGAATACTGGAAAGGGTATTCATAAAAGCGTTTCTCAGGCTCAGGAATGCCGACTCTAGTCATATAATCAATGGCCATTTTGTAGGCTTGTGCCTTGGATTGTTTTTGGTGTTTGATAATCACTTCGGTAATCTGACTACCAATAGTCTGAATCGGGTCCAAGCTGGTCATGGGATCTTGAAAGATCGTCGCAATTTTTGCTCCGCGGATACCTTCCCAATCTTTATGATTTTTTAACTTTGTTAATTCTTGGCCCCGATAGGTGATGCTACCTGAGGCAACGCGACCATTGGATTCTAGCATGCCGGTAAAGGTCTTTGTCAACACTGATTTTCCACTACCTGATTCACCAACCACTGCTAGCACTTCTCCTTCATGTAAATCAAGTGAAATATCACGGATAGCTGTTAGCACACGATCACGAACATCAAATTCAACAACAATATTTTTTGCACTTAAAATTACTTCTTTTTTCGCTTCCATGGCTGCTCCTATCTATGAGTTCTTGGGTCACTTGCATCAGCTAAGTTTTGTCCCACAATGTATAGTGGGAGAGAAACTAAGATAAGCGTCGTAAGCGGAATCCAAAAGAGATAAGCATTTGTCGTTAAATTTGAAGAGTAGTTAGAAATCAACCGTCCCAAACTTGGCTGAGATAAGGGCAAACCAAGGCCAAAGAATGACAAGAAGGCTTCAGATGAAATGTAGGCTGGCAACAAGAGTGAGACCATCGATACAATAACAGAAACCAATTGTGGCAGGAGATTCTTACTAACTACTTTATAAGTTGGTGTGCCCAGGGTCTGACTAGCAAGATTATATTCTAAATCCCGATAACGCAGCACTTGCACGCGCACTGCGTAAGCGATACCAATCCAACCGGTCACACAAAAAGCAAAAATCAGGTTCCAAAACCCTGCACCGATAGAATAGGTGAGGACAATGATAATCAACATTTGAGGTAGATTGGAAATAATATTGTAGATTTCAATCATGACCTTATCGACTGTCTTAGAAACACCCCAAAGTCCACCAACCACAACACCAATGACCATATTAATCGCTGTTGCAATCACTGAAATCAAGATGGAGTTGCGCGCTCCATACCAAACACCATCAAATAAAGACTGGCCGTTCTTATCAGTCCCAAACCAATAGTCAGCGTTGGGTGAAATATACCGTTTGCCAAAGTCGTTAATGTTGGAAACATCCCCAAAGTCATAATTGGCAAACATGGGATAAATGAAACTCATTAAAATAATGGCGGTCAAAATAACAAGCATAAAGACCGTTGATTTCCGTGAGAAAAACTGGCGGAAAACAGATTTCCAGTAGGAATAAGAAGGGGCATCAATGACTTCTGATGCATAACTATCTAGTTCGACAAATTCAAACTTCTTTTTATCAATCTCAGCCATTATTTCCCTCCTTTGCTTGATAATTTAATCCGTGGGTCTAAAATCGTCATTAATATATCCCCTGCTAGCAATGCCAAAATAGATAAGACCGCGAAAATGAAAACCAGTCCCACTACCATTGAGTTATTGGCGGCTTTGATGGCATCAATTAACATTTTCCCCATGCCTGGAAAGGCAAAGACCGTCTCGGTCAAGGTTGCACCAGCAATCGTTGCAACAATGGCTTGAGGAATACCATTTACAATTGGCACCATGGCTTGTTTAAAAAGATGATGTTTGGAAATCTCTGCCTCTGTTAAGCCCTTAGCACGCGCAAAACGGACAAAGTCGCTCCCTTGCAAGTCCACAATATAGCGACGGAACCAGACAACTGTTCCTGGCGTCCCAAGAATCCCCAAGATAAGAGCAGGTAGCACATAAGATTTAGGATTTCCTGCCCCGAGCAAAGGAAAAGTATCAGGTAAGCCAACTTTTGAACCTAAAAATCGAATAATATAGATGAGGGCAATACTTGGCAAAGCTAACATAAAAGTTGTCACAGCCGTTGAGAAACGATCAAAAACACCATCTTTGTAATAAGCCATTAACATCCCAATTGGTAAGCCTAAAACATAAGAGAGGAGTACACCGATAATCCCAATCTTGAAGGAATTGGCAATCATAGATGGCTCAGCATGCTTATTATTGGTTGCTGTATAGGGATCTTTTGCCCCAAAGTTTGCTCGGTCACGAGCATCCGCTTGACTAGGGGACTTATAGGTACGAGAGTAGATGTCAATCGGGGAGAATTTAGTGACTCCAGTCGGGAATTTCGTTTGCTCTGACAGTGTCCGCCCCTGGCCTTGCGTGATTACCTGAATGACCGGAATATTAGCATAGGTGGGATAGGAAGTTCCAAGGTCAAAACTAACAATGTTTTGATGAATAAAAGGAAAAGCACTATTAAAATAGATCAAATATTTATGTTTGGTCCCTGAACCAACCAAAGCTGGACCGACCGCCGGATCAATTTCTGGTCGAACGTAACGTTCTAACTTAGGATTTTTTGGATCTTGAATAACCCAAGGATGATCAATCACAATCATATGGCTAAAGAAATTCCAAACCCGCTCATGAATGGGAATCTTGCGGATAGCATAAAACTCTTTACTCTCTGTAAAAGTTTTCAACTGCCAACCATGACCTAATTCTTTAAGGTATTTCTGGTAAATCTTTTTATTCTTTTGGGTAGGTTCGACGGTAACACTCTTATCCACTTTTTCAGCTCTATTTTTAAGTTCTTTACTGTTATAGTAAGTTATATAGCCCATACGCTGAAAAACCGTATTGCGATAATTGTCCTTTTTATCTGGTGTTGTGACCATCTTGTTATAATTAGGGTCTTGTTTAAAAATCAAGCTTGTCGGTACCAAGGTAAAGACAATGACATAAGTCAAGGTTGTTACCAACAAAATCGAAACCAATGACCTTAGGATGCGTTCGAATATATACTTTTTCATTCCAATCCTCATAATAAGCTCAAAAGAACTTCCTCACGTACAGAGAAAGTTCTTAATTGAACTAGCCTTATTTCTCAATATGCTTTTCTAATGACTCTTCATATTTTTTAGTTGCTTTTTCTTTAGCCTTTTCCCATTCTTTTGCGGCCTTGGCCTGTTGTTTAACTGTTACTGGCTTGTCTTGAATCTTCATGTATTTGTAATAGGTATCATCAGATTTAACACCTGCCCAACCAAAAGCATTAGAATAAGGAACAATTCTCGTAACCCTTGGTGTACCACCTAATGAAACAGTTGGAATATAAACTGCCGAATCAATAAGGGCTGCTTGGGCTTGAGCATATTTTTCATAGCGAGCTTCTTGATCATTAGTAATCTTGCTTGCCTCAGTGACCAATTGAGTAAAGTCATCTAAGCCAGCCTCTGAAACAATTGCTTGATCCTTCAAAGGTTGAATACCGATGAATTTCGTTTGGGCAGTTGGTAATTTTGAGTTAAAGATGTCAAGATAAGAACCTGGATCAGTGTAGTCAGGGCTCCAACCAGATGCTGTGTTAAGGTCCCAATCTTGTTGGGCAGGGGTTTCTGCCATATAAGTAACATTATTGTAAGTATCGCTTTGCAGCTCAACAATATCAATAACAACATTTTCCTTACCAAGTGTGTCTTCAATAGATTGCTTCATTGACTGAGCTTGCTGTAAGAGCACTGTTGCTGTTTGTTCTTGCGGCAAATCAAGGTGAATTGGGAACTGAACGCCCTGTGCTTGAAGGGCTTCCTTAGCCTTAGCTATTGCTGCCTTAGCCTTGTCTTTGTTGTAGAGGCCATCTTGAGCTTCAGCTAGATTGATACCTTTCCATTGATCACCATAGGCTGCTAAATCTTTTTCAACGATTTTACCGAAGTCTTGATCCTTGATTTGCACAAAAGCTGGTGGTACTAGCATATTTCTCAAGGATTTATCAGCACCTTCTTGACCAGCTGATTGGGCAGAATAGGATTTACGGTTAAAGCCAAAGGTCAAGGCTTGTCGGAAGTCTTTGTTTAAGATAGCTTTATGGGTATCATCTTTTTGCTTATCATTAGTCTTTTTGGTATGTCCATAAGCAGTACGATTCAAGTTAAAGGTTACAAAAAAGGTATTTGACTTTTGCGGTCCATAGGTAATGCTCTCGCCGTATTTTTTCTTAGCTGTTTTGTAAGAAGGCGTTGTCGGAAATAGCCGAGCAGCTGTGTAGGCACCCTTATCAAAGTTTCTAAAGAGCGATTCTTGGTCCTGCCCATCATAATAGGTCAGCTGAACATTATCAATGTGCACATTTTTCTTATCCCAGTAGTTTTCATTTTTCGTGAATTCAATAGAAGACTTACTGGTCAGTGAGGAGATAAGGTAAGGACCATTGTAGAGAATCGAAGAAACATCTGAAGCCTTACCAAAGTCTTTTCCTTTGGATTTTAAGAAATCAGCGTTAACCGGAGCCAAGACCCCATAGGTCAATTTGGAATTCCAGAAGTTTTCTGGTTGTTTTAAGGTATATTGAACGGTATGTTTATCTAGCGCCTTAACACCTACAGTCGAGAAATCTTTGGTTTTACCATTGATATAATCATCTAGACCAGCAATTGAGTCTTGAATAAGATAAAGAGCGTCAGAGTTCTTATCTGCAGCGTGTTTAACCCCTGTGACAAAGTCATTGGCTGTGACCTTAGCATACTCTTCGCCATCAGCCGTATACCATTTGGCATCGTCACGGAGCTTGTAAGTATAGGTCAAACCGTCTTTTGAAACAGTCCATTTTTTAGCCAAAGAAGGGATGAGATTGCCAAAACGATCATATTCGAGCAAACCATCAATGGCCTGTTGCGTGACATCACTGGTCGAAGCACGGCCTGAAATCGTATAGTCTAAGGTATCTGGGTCTTGAACGTAGACATAATTGTAAACACTGCCTTTGCTTGTTTTGTTAGAATTACCACAAGCAGCCAAGACGGATACCGATAAGACTGTAACACCGGCTACTGCTAACCATTTACCTTTTTTCATAAGCTTCTCCTAAAACTTTTTGAGCATTTTTATTTGCTAATTGAAAATATTATATCATAAATTTTAGTTAAAAAAAGAACCAAGCATAAATTTTCTGACTATTTTTTATATTACTTAAAATGAGAATTCCCAATTTTCTCGTTAAAGTGACATTTCTGTCTCTATTTACCCGTTAGAATGGCTTGTTTCTCAATTGCTTTGCCGTCAAAGCACCATACTTTAAAAAATGGTAGCGATTTACTTTTTCATCTTCTTCTGATCATTTCAACTTTTTAGTATTATTTATATGGTATAATTAACAAAATGATTAAGGAAGTTAAGGATGATTAAACAATTTACACGCCTGCTATTGCTTATGCTTTTTTTCTGTGTCAATAAGGCTCAGGCTCAATCCAAACCAATCCCATTTGCTGCTGAGAGCGGCTTTGCCTTTGAAGCTGCAACTGGTAAAATTCTCTTTGAAAAAAACAGCAATAAAGCTCTGCCTGTAGCCTCTATTAGCAAGGTGGTAACAGCCTATCTCGTCTATCAGGAAGTGCAAAAAGGGCACCTCAAATGGGACAGCCCAGTGACCATTTCTAACTACCCCTACTGGCTAACATCTCAGTATCACATTAGCAATGTTCCCTTAGACAAGCGCCAATATTCTGTTCAGGATTTACTCACAGCGATGTTAGTCACTAATGCCAATAGCCCAGCCATTGCCCTAGCTGAAGCTATTGCTGGCACAGAAGAACTTTTTGTGAAAAAAATGAACCAGCAGCTAAAAGCCTGGGGAGCAACGGATAGTAAGTTAATCAACGCCAGTGGTTTAGCCAATGAGGAGCTGGGGGAATTTGCTAAGCCGCAGCTGGCTAAGACAGCAGAAAACCAAATGTCTGCTAGTGATGTTGCCATCGCCACCTACCATTTATTGAAGGACTTCCCTCAAGTTACCCAAATCACTAGTCAAGCCAGTGCAACATTTGCTGGGCAAACCATCTTTTCCTATAACTATCTTTTACCAGGTATGCCCTACGCCCGAAAAGGTAGCCAAGGTCTTTTTTTAGGAACTTCTGCTCAGGGTCTTTCCTCATTAGTCACCAGTTCAACAGAAGGCGATCTCTCCATTGTAACGGTTTTACTAAATGTTGATCAAGGAAAAGATCAACCTACCGAACGCTTCCAGGTTGCCAATCGTTTCCTTGATGAGATTACCAAGCAATTTCAAAAGGTCACAATTCTTAAAAAAGGGCAAAGCCTGAGGCAACCTCGATTAACCGTTAAAGACAGTCCTGATAAGTTGATCCCGCTTGAGGTAGCTACAACGCTCACTGCTGTCCAACCCCGGGTAAAGGGCAAAAAGCTAACCTATCAAGTAAACAAAACACAGGCCCAGTATTTTGCCCCTTTGGCTAAGCATCAAACCGTTGCTAGCATTACGCTCGTTGATAAAAACAACATTGGAAGAGGTTACATGGGTAAGATGCCCCAAACTAAGCTTGTCACACAAAAGGCCATCCCCCGCAGCTTTTTCCTTAAAGTTTGGTGGAATCACTGGGTTGATTATGTCAACCAAAATCTATAAGTCAGCCAAGGCAGCTCACAGCAATCACACCTCTTTGAGCCAACGCAACCTTTTAGGCTTTAAAGACAAGCTGCTTGCTGCCTCAGGTTGAAGAAAAAGTCCATTTTGGACAATTTTCTTCAATCTTTTTTTCTGTGATACTAATCAAGAACTCTCAGAAGCATTGCTAGATTAACGTTTCTAAGAGTTTAGCAATTTAGCAGCTCACTTAGGCTAATTCAAAAGATGACATTCGATAGGAGTTTGTCCACGTTCTGAAGCTGCTTGCTGCCTTGCCTTCTTTTGCTAGCTCCTCACACAGAAAAAAAACACCTCTAAATTTTGACCACCTTAAACAAGCTTGATACAATAGATTGTATGAAGAAAAACCTATTATGCGCCGTGCTGATGAGTGCTTATCTTTTCCTTTTTGGTGTGCAAAGGAGCCAAGCTGCAGACCTTACTATTGACAGCCAGGCGGCAATCGCCTATGAGTATCATTCGGGCCAAGTTCTTTATGAGCATAATAGCCAAGCTAAGTTGCCTGTGGCTTCGTTAAGTAAATTACTCACCATCTACTTAACACTCTCTGAAATCAAGTCTGGCCGCCTCCAGTGGGACACACAAATACCACTTTCAGACTATGCCAAAGAACTTAATCAAAATCTCGACATTAGTAATCCTCACATGAGTAACAATAGTTACTCTGCTAAAGAACTCATCGAATCAACGCTAATTGTAAGTGCTAATAGCTCAGCAGTAGCTCTAGCCGAATACATCGCTGGCTCAGAACCACGATTTGTCGATCAGATGCTAAAGCAAGTACAGGCCTGGGGCATACGGGATGCCACGATCGTCAATGCCACCGGGCTCAATAATAGCATGCTGGGACGTCACATCTATCCTGGTTCAAAACCAGATGAAGAAAACGCCTTTAGTGCCCGCGATTTAGCCCTGATTACCCAGCATCTCCTTCATGATTTTCCAGAAATTAACACGATAACAGCTCAGCCATTTCTAAAATGGGAAAACGAACAAATGGCTAATTCCAATCTTCTTTTACCGGGGCAGACGTTTGCTCTTCAGGGGGTAGATGGCTTAAAAACAGGGACCACCGCTAAAGCCGGCCAGTCCTTACTGGCTACTGCTTCACATAATGGCATGCGCTTTGTCCTGATTTTGCTACATGCTGGTGAGGCAAACAAGGCAGATGACAAGCGATTTGTCGAAGCCAAAAAGGCACTTACCTATCTTTACGACCATTATCAAGCAACGGTTATCACACCAGCAAGCCCTATTTTGCCACAAACATGGCCGGTAAGTGGCGGCACCAAGTCCAAGCTTGCTATTTATACGCGTGGTAAGCTAACCATTATTCATCCGAAAAACCAACCTCTGGCCAGACAACATATCAAGGTTAAGCTCAGCCATGCGCAAGCTCCCATAACCAAGCAGCAAAAACTGGGCCACATGTCCTATCAGGTTGACTCTTTCTCACCGTCCTTGGCTTACCTTGACAAGCAGCCTGACCTGTCAATCTATGCCAAGGAAGATCTCCCTCGGCAAGGCTTTTGGTCGAGCATCAAAAACCGGCTTAAAACTAGCCTTTTTTATTAATAAATGATAATAAAATGAAAAAGCTCTTGTCTTGTATTAAGTAAATGGTATAATTGAGTTATATTTTATCTGATTACGACTGATACAAAGGAGTTTTTTATTTGAAAAAATTGTTTGTTTGTGTGCTGCTTGGCCTTGTCATTCTTATAGCACCATCATCCCTTGCACAAGAGCAAGAAGACATTCTAAAAATTACCCAAGATGCGGGATATACGGTTGATCCTATTAATCGGCCGAAAGCTTCTATTGTCGTCGATGCTAACTCGAGTCAGATCCTGTGGCAAGACCACATTGATGATCTTCGCGATCCAGCAAGTATGTCAAAAATGTTCACACTCTATCTCTTATTTGAAGATATGGCAAGTGGCAAGGTCTCACTTGATACTACCGTTACAGCAACTGAGACCGATCAAGCCATTAGCAAAATCTACGAAATCAGTAACAATAATATCGTGGCTGGTGTTGCCTATCCCATTAAAGACCTGATTGCCATGACTGCCGTTCCTTCTTCAAATGTTGCGACTATTATGATTGCCAACTATTTGTCCCAAAATAATGCGGGAGCATTTATTGATCGTATCAACCAAACAGCTAAAAAATTAAAAATGACCAATACGCATTTCTCTAATGCTAGTGGAGCTGCTGCGGTTTCTTTTAAGGGCTATTATAAGCCGCAAGGGTATGATCCAGAAGCACCCAATCAAACAACGGCACGTGATTTAGCAATTTTAATCTACCATATGCTAGACAGGTACCCTGAAATCCTCCAATACACTAATAAACTCGTGGTTAAAACAATGGTAGGAACGCCCTATGAAGAAGAGTTCCATTCTTATAATCATTCTTTACCAGGTGACGAGTACGGTATCCCAGGGATTGATGGCTTAAAAACAGGATCAAGCCCTACAGGTGCCTTCAATGCCATGGTAACTGGGCAACGAGATGGTCATCGTGTGATCACAATTGTGATGGGAGTTGGCGACTGGTCTGATCAAAATGGCGAATTCTATCGTCATCCCTTCATCAACGCTCTCACCGAAAAAGGATTTAAACTTTTAAAAGACCAGCCTCAGGCAAGATACGAACATTTGATTTCTGAAGCCCAAGTAACAACAGATGCTCCGCCACACGCACACAAGCACAAGCATGAGCATACCAACCATCAAAATACTCTCTTAGATCAGATTGATCACATCTTTGATCGTTATCACAATTACATTGCCATTGGTCTGGTTCTCTTTGTCTTAGTTGCTTTAATCACCATCTGGCGGACGCTTAGCAGACGCTAACAGCAATACAGCAATACAGCAATACAGCAATAAACATGACCACAATTGATACACAATAACCAGCCAATCTACTTACAAGCAAAAAAAGACTTTCTAACAGTTATGAGTGTTAGAAAGTCTTTTTTAGAAACTTAGAGGAATGGTTTGATTAGACATCAAGCTCAGCTTTAATAACTAGACTAACTACCTTATCGACAGAGGAACATTCCTGCCAGGATTTTTTGCTTGTTTAGCCAATTTTGGCAACGATCAAGCTCCTAAGCAGCTTGTGGAGCATTTTTGCTGCGCAGCTGATAGAGCCGTATGAACTAGGCTACTAAGTCAGCAAGTCTTAAAAAACAGAAAAATCAAGCTTTGCCATTCTCCTTTTACCCGCCTTAAAGCAGCAAGTCTGCCGCTTTGGGCTAGCCGGAGCGGGGCTGGCTTATCAAGTCAAGTCCGCCAAGGGTTGTAAAAGCGGCCGCCATTCACGGTAAACAGGTACAAGGTGAGCAAAAACAAACTTAGGGCCAGAGCCATGACCAGGTAATCACGCCAGTGAATCCTTTGCTGGCTATACCAGCTCCTGCGGGGATTCTTGCCAAAACGGCGCAACTCCATCGCCGTAGAAATGGTCTCAATCCGCTCTAAGGAACTAAAAATGAGAGGAAGGACAATCTGCAAGTTGCCTTTGATTCGGGTAAAGAGACTGCTTTTTGGCGACAATTCAATGCCCCGAGCTTCCTGAGCACGGCGGATGGTATAAAAGTCCTCTTGGAGATCAGGAATATAGCGGAGCGTTAAGCTGACCGCGTAAGCGATTTTATAGGGCAGGCCCAATTGATTTAAGCTAGAAGCAAACTGGCTAGGGTTGGTTGTCATTAAAAACAGCAAGGACAACGGGACCGTACAAACATATTTCAGGCTTAAATTAAAGAGATAAAATGCTTCCTCAAGGCTGAGACGATAAGGGCCAATCCCCTGAATCAATACACTTGAACTCCCATAAATGTCATCACCATACTGGGGTGCAAAGAGATAAACCATGAGCAGATTTAAACTAGCAAAAATCATCACCAGCATGAGCACAAACGAAACCTGATGCCATTTAATCTTGGCCAATCTAAATAGTACCAAGGCGCTTACAGAGACCAGGACTAAAAAGCGAGTATCATAGGTCGTCATACAAGCAGCCGACACCAGGATAAAAAACAGTAATTTACTGGCGCCTGAGAGGCGGTAAAGAAAACCGCTGCCTTCTTGATAACCAATTAAGCGATTAGCCATGGCTTGGCCCTCCTTGCTGCTGAATATACCACTGCGTTAAAGCCTGCGGTGATTGCCCAAGACGCTCTGCTAAGTCAAACAAGCTGGTCTTTTTCAAATGGGCCTGCTCAAGGAGCTCTGGCCTTGACAAAATACTAATTGGAGCATCATCTGCTACAATCCGCCCCTGATGTAGCACTAAAGCCCGATCACAATGCTCTAACATCAGCTGCATATCATGAGTAATCATTACAATGGTATGCCCTTTTTGTTTAAGCTCTTCTACAAACGACATCATTTCTAAATAATGCTTTTTGTCTTGGCCAGCTGTCGGCTCATCTAAAATAATAATAGCTGGATTGAGCACCAAAATCGAAGCAATCGTAACCCGCTTTTTTTGGCCAAAAGACAGGGCCGAAATAGGCCACTTGCGAAAAGGATACAGGTCACAAATCCTTAAAATCCGATGCACACGCTGCTTTATCTCAGCTGGATCAAGGCCTCTAAGGCGAAGGCCAAGGGCCACCTCATCAAACAGCATAGCTTGACTAATCATCTGGTTAGGATTTTGCAAAACATAACCAATGCGTTCAGCGCGTTCTTTGATCGTATCCTTGCTAATATCCTGTCCTTGATAGAGCAAATGACCAGTGTTTTCGACAAATTGGCATAAGGCCTTGGCTAGAGTTGACTTACCAGCACCATTTTGCCCAACAAGGGCCACCATTTCCCCACGTCCAAGGGTCACAGACAGCTCATCTAGGACCTTTTGCTGCTGGGCAGGGCTGACTTTGGCCTGATGATAGCTGACAGAGAGCCCAGTTACAGTGAGGACTGGAGGCTTGGGAGCGAAGTTTGGAAGCGATGTCAACGCAGGCAGGTGCAAATCTGTTAGGTCTAATTGGCTGAGCTGCAAGCCACTAGCTTGCCGCTTAAGAGGATAGCCCATCTGCTTTAAAGCCGATAAATAGAGAGGCTCTTGAATGCCATTTTCCTCTAAAAGGTTAGATTGCAACAAGCCATCAGGCTTGCCATTATAGACAATCTGACCATCATTAATGAGAACGATCCGATCTACCTCACACTGCAAGACATCTTCTAGGCGGTGTTCAATAATCAGAGTTGTGGCAGCTTGCTCATGATGAATGCGATCAATCAAGGCCATAATCTCTTGACCAGATTGCGGATCCAGATTCGCTAATGGTTCATCAAAAAGCAAGATTGGGCTGTCATCCACCAGCACGCCAGCTAAAGTAACCCGCTGCTTTTGCCCACCAGATAGGTCTTGTGGCCGTTTCTCCAAGAGCGGCAAGATCTCCAAGCGCGCTGCCCAAGCCGTTACCACTTCTTGCATGGCCGCTTTGGACAGGCCGTCATTTTCCAAAGCAAAGGCTATATCTTCAGCAACACTCAAGCCGATGAACTGGCCATCTGGATCTTGCAACACCGTGGAAACCAAATGAGACTTGTCATAAATTGACAAGCCAAATGCCTCTTGCTGATTAATCGTAAAACGACCTTGATAATGGCCTTGATGGGTGGCAGGAATGATACCATTTAAGCAATTTCCAAGCGTTGATTTGCCAGAGCCAGACGGACCAAGCAGCAATACCTTTTCCCCCTTGGCAATGGTTAAATCAATGTTTTTAAGCGTGGGTTCGGACTGCACATCATAGGTAAATGTAAAATCCTTCCATTCAATAAAATCTTTCATGACATCCTTTAACTTTAATCTTTACTCAAGCTGCCTTGCTGTGGCCTTGATTTAGCATAGGCGATCAGCAATAAACTACCACCAATGCCAATGGTCACCGCATTGACCAGACTAGATAAGATCCCTTGCGCAAAAACCTTGCTAGCCGGTTCACTATAAAAAATAATGTCACCATAAGGAGCAAGCAGCCCCCAACCAATCCCATTTGCTAGCACCTGCACGCCATTAAACAAAACCAGATCTTTTTTTGTCAGCCCTTTTGTGTGAATCGCTAGGCGCTTTGCCAGCAGGCCTATCATCAGACCAAGAAAACCGCTGACAAGCACCCAGGTCCACCAAGGTGCCCCGTATTGTAGGGAATCCTTGAGCGCATGGCCAATCACCCCAATAAAAAAGCCAACACCTGGACCATAAAGCAGCGCAAACAAGGCTAAAACAGCATATTGTAACTGCAGATTCGTATTTGGAATGGGCGTTGGGATATTGACCAACATGCCAATGATAATAAATAGGGCAGCACCAATTCCTGTCGCTACAACTTTTTTAATAGTAGAATCTTGCATCTTTTTCTCCTAAATTTTCTTAACGGCTATTCGCCAATTTGAACCGACACCGACATTATAGGCTCGGGCAAAGGAACCTTGATTAATAGCCAGTCCAAGGCGATATAGTGAATTAATATACAAAATCGGCTGACCAATGCGAACATCAGCAAATGATTTGCCATAAGTAACCTGATTTTGGTAAACCAGCATATCATCCTTATAAATGGTCACCTCAAAACGCTCACCAAATTCAGGAGTTAAGGCATAAAATTCTGCCCGAGTAATGGAAGTCCACAGCGACCCAAACCGGACATCCAAAATATCAATCGCTCCAAAAACGGTGTCATCATGGATTCGCGTTGCCACCTCTGGCAGTTCAATAATCTGATCAACAGCCAACTCTGGGCCAACTTCTTCAAAGCTAATATGACCACTCGCTAACTTAGCCCCAGTATAGGCATAGACATCCCGTCCATGAAAGGTGTAAGAGAGCTCAGTATTGCGCCTGCGATTCTTCACCTCTGAGATTTCCCGAAGCGCAGCAATGCCCACATGCCGCTTAATATAAGACAAGGTGCCGTTATCTGGTGTCACGATGTATTGACCATTCTTGGTTAAGGCCACAACACTTTTACGTTTAGAACCAACACCTGGATCCACCACAGAGACAAAGGTGGTCCCACTTGGCCAGTAATCAATCGTCTGAAACAAACGATAGGAGGCCTCAAAAATATTGTAAGGGGTAATGTCATGGGTGAGATGATAAATGCCTAAATCAGCTGCTTCTTGCAAAGCCACACCAGTCATGGCGGCCACAGCACCATCAACGCAGCCAAAATCAGATTGTAAAACTAATAAATTGTTGGCCAAATGCTTTCTCCTTATCGATCAGAATAAACTCATTTTATCAAAATAAGCAGGGCCTGAACAGTTGTTTCTTACTATGAACAGTTATAGTTATAAACTATCCTTTGCCTAATGACTGCACAAGGGGTGCTATGTTACTAAACTAGCTAGTATGAGCTGGCGCTACCTAGTCCACCTTTTCTCCTCAGCTATGACTACAGGCTTACGTGCTGGCTAAATCAGATCAGCTGCTATAGCGAGCTTAGGCCTATGTGGCTGGCTGAGCAAGGATCTAGGGCTTTTTGGCAAAAGGTAACCAGCTGAGCTTGGTCTTGGTTGCTGGGCTGAACTGTGGTAGCTGTTCTCATAGCTATGGCTATTAGCTATAGCCCCAAATGGCTAAGGCTGCTTGCTTGGCGAGATAGGACTTTTCTGCTGGAGTGATGAAGCACTCCGGCATACTGTGAGAAAACATAAACGGTCTGCTTTTTTACTTTGCTGTAGGCGTCCTGCTGCCTTGCTGCCGCTTTTTTCTGTAAGCGTCTTGCTACTTTGCTTTCTGCTGCTTTTGCTTGGGGCGTCTCGGGCGGACCAAAAAAACCAACAGTCGCTCACTGCTGGCTAATACTATTAGCAGCCACAACTAAGCACTGCTGGTTTAAACTGCTAGAACTGATATGGCTACTTCTAGCAAGCAGCGACCGCCAAAGCCCGGTCAAAGCAGTTGCATACCTATCTACCCAACTGACCCTTCCATTTCATAGGAGATAAGTCGATTGAGTTCAACAGCATACTCCATGGGTAGTTCTTTGGTAAAGGGTTCAACAAAGCCCATGACAATCATCTCGGTCGCCTCAGACTCAGTCAGACCACGGCTCATCAGGTAATAGAGCTGCTCCTCTGAGATTTTAGAGACCTTAGCCTCATGCTCAAGAGCGACTTGGGAGTTGTGAATTTCATTGAAAGGAATTGTATCAGACTTGGACAGATCATCCATTAAAATCGTGTCACATTCGATATGAGAAACCGATTTTTTGGAGTGCTTATTAAAGGTTACCTGACCACGGTAGTCAACCTTGCCGCCACCTTTAGCAATGGATTTAGAGACAATAGATGAACTGGTATGTGGTGCATTGTGAATCATTTTTGCGCCCGTGTCTTGGTGTTGCCCTTTATTAGCAAAAGCAATGGACAGCATGGTACCACGCGCACCCGGCCCATCAAGGTAAACAGAAGGGTATTTCATCGTTGTTTTCGCCCCCAGATTACCATCCACCCACTCAACCGTCGCATCTTTTTTAGCCGTTGCGCGCTTGGTCACCAGGTTATACACATTATCAGACCAATTTTGAATCGTGGTGTAGCGCATGTAGGCACCCTCTAAGGCAAAGATTTCGACAATAGCTGCATGTAGACTATTGGAAGAATAGGTAGGTGCCGTACAGCCTTCTACATAATGAACACTAGCACCTTCATCAACAATAATCAGGGTCCGTTCAAACTGGCCTGTGTTTTCATTGTTGATCCGAAAATAAGTCTGCAAGGGAATATCAACGCTAACCCCTTTAGGAACATAAATGAAGCTCCCACCAGACCACACGGCAGAATTAAGGGCAGCTAACTTGTTATCTGTTGGCGGCACCAGCTTTGCGAAATACTGTTTGAACAAATCAGGGTATTCTTTGAGTGCAGAATCCGTATCTGTAAAGATAATTCCTAGTTTATCATATTCATCCTTCATATTATGGTAAACCACTTCGGATTCATACTGAGCAGAAGCACCCGCTAGATAAGCACGCTCAGCCTCAGGAATGCCAATGCGCTCAAAGGTTTCCTTGATTTTATCAGGGACCTGATCCCAGTCGCGAGCAGGCTTATCCAAAGCTTTTTGATAATAAATAATATCATCAAAATCAATATCAGACAAATCAGCACCCCAAGTTTGCATTGGCATTTTATGAAAGGTTTCTAGTGATTTAAGACGAAAATCCAACATCCACTCAGGTTCCCCTTTAGCAGCAGACAACTCTCGGACCACTGCTTCACTCAAGCCCTTACCAGTGGAGTAAATCGGCTCAACATCATCATGAAAACCAAATTTATACTCTCCCAGATCAATTGGTTTGGGATCTACTTTTTCAATTGTTTCGGACATGTGTCCCCTTTCTACTATGATAGAAAATGATTCCTTACTACGAACCAAAGCTCCTAAGTTTGACTGAACAGGCCATATGAACCCCCGCCTCATCAGCTTATAGATGATTAAAGCTTGCATTAGCCCCTATGCGTTAACACAAGCCCTTGGCCTTAAGTAGTTGGTAGCTCAGTTAACCGAATCACGCTCAATCGCCTTTTTCAAAGCATTCCATGCCAAGGTAGCACACTTAATTCGTTGGGGAAATTTTGCTACCCCTGCTAGACATTCCGCATCGCCCAGCTCTTTAGCTTGCGCAGGCGCCTGACCCTGCACCAGCTGGGAGAAGGTCTCCGCTAAAGCTAACGCTTGTGCTTTAGTTTTACCGATAACAGCATCCGTCATCATACTAGAAGAAGCTGTTGAAATCGTGCAACCATGCCCAGAAAAAGCAATATCAGCAATCTGCTCACCCTCAAACTGAACCGACAAAGCAATCACGTCCCCACAAGTGGGGTTATTGAGCTGGATTTGCTCAACCCCGGCCAGGCTCCCATGATGGTGGGGATGTTTGGAATGATCAGCAACCAGGGCCATATACAAGCTATCTAACCTAGAGAGTGCCATTGAAAAACTCCTTCGTTTTTAAGATCGCATCCACCAAGCGATCACAATCTTCTGTGGTGTTGTATAGGTAAAAGCTGGCGCGCACGGTGGCATGGAGACCCAGATAAGCGATGAGCGGTTGGGCGCAATGGTGGCCAGCACGAACGGCCACGCCTTCATAATCAAGGGCAGTTGCAACATCATGCGGATGTAGACCAGCCAGATTAAAAGCAAGCACCGAGTGGTGCTGCGCAGGATCTTTGGGACCATAGAGGGTGAGTCCCTCAATAGCCTCAAGCTTTGGCAAAACATAGGCCATCAGCGCCTGCTCGTGGGCGTAAATAGCATCCATCCCAAGGTCCATCAAGTAATCAATGGCTGCGCCTAGACCAATAGCACCTGCAATATGCGGAGTCCCAGCTTCCAATTTCCAGGGCAATTCCTTCCAGCTAGCCTCCTGCTCATAAACAAAGTCAATCATCTCCCCACCAAATTCGATTGGCGACATGGCTTGAAGCAGGGCCTCCTTGCCATAAAGGACACCAATCCCAGTTGGCCCCAACATCTTGTGACCAGATAAGGTGAAAAAGTCACAATCTAGATCCTGCACATCAATCTTTTGATGCGGTGCTGACTGCGCACCATCAACAACCAGATAGGCCCCGACCTGGTGGGTCAAGGCAGCAAGTTCCTTAATCGGATTGCGACAGCCCAAAACATTGGAAACATGAGCCAGGCTGACAAACTTCGTCTTTGGAGATAATTTGGCAGCAAAGTCCTCCAAATCTAAAGCCCCCTCCCTGAGATGGGCAAAGACCAGCTTGGCGCCTGTTTTTTGGCAAGCTTGCTGCCAGGGGATGATATTTGAATGGTGCTCCATAATCGAAATCAGCACTTCATCTCCTGCCTCAAGCAGCCCTTCAGCAAACTTAGCCACCCAATTAAGACCCGTCGTCGTCCCTCTGGTAAAGATAATTTCCCTGCTAGATGCGGCGTTTAAAAAGGTTTTGACCTTGCTGCGAGCAGCTTCGTAACGACTCGTTGCCCGCTCGGCCAAGCTGTGGACGCCGCGGTGTACATTCGCATTATCTTGCTGATAGTAAGCTTGGAGTGTTTGGATAACCTGCTTAGGTTTTTGGCTGGTCGCCGCACTATCCAGATAAACCAAACTTTCATCATTGACCACTTGATGTAAAATCGGAAAATCAGTTGCTATTTTTCTTGCATCTAACACATTGCCTCCTTTACTAGCGTGTCGCTAACTTCTGATCTAAGACCTCGATAATCTGCTCACGAACTGCCCTAACGGGAATCTCCGTAATGACCGTACCTAAGAAGCCGCGGATGACCAGTTTTTCTGCTGTTTCTTGATCCAAACCACGACTCATCAAATAATACATATCTTCGGGATCAACCTGACCAATAGAAGCCGCATGACCGGCTGTCACTTCATTTTCATCAATGAGCAAAATCGGGTTAGCATCACTACGTGCCTTATCTGATAGCATCAGGACACGGCTTTCTTGCTGAGCATCGGCTCCCTTTGCCCCTTTGATGATATGACCAATACCATTAAAGGTCAAAGTCGCCCGCTCCAAAATCACCCCGTGTTGCAGAATGTGGCCCACTGAGTTCTTTCCATAATTGGTCACACGGGTATCAATCCCCTGGACCTGTCGGCCACTAGAAGCGGCAACAACCTTTAGATCAGCATGGCTGCCATGGCCCAACAAATCACTATCAAAATCGGCAATCACATTGCCTTCATTTAGCACCGCAAGGGCCCAATCAATAGCAGCATCTTGCTCTAGCCGTCCCCGTCGACTAATAAAGGTCGTCACGTGCTCTCCCAGCTGATCAATCGCTGAAAATTTAATTTGGCTGCCAGCTTGAGCAATTACCTCCACAGAAATATTAGCGCTGCTTTTGACAGGAGTGGTTCCATAAGACTGTAATTGCTCCAGATAGGAAAAACGACTGCCCTTGCCAGCAATAATCAGAACATGCTTATTAAATGGTACCGAACTAGTAGCATCCTGGTAAAAGATGCTCTCAATCGGCTCAGCAATTTCCACAAAATCCGGTACATAGAGAACTGCAGCACTGTTAAAATAAGCCGCATGGTAAGCAGCCAAGCGATCCTCATCAAAGGCGCGCGCTGTCCCAAAGTAGGTTTCAATAATCTGAGGAATCTCCGCTAAAGCGGAGTAAAAATCCGTAAAGACCACACCCTTTTCTACCAGCTCATAGGGGAGCTGCTCAAAGACGGTCTGGGTACCAACCTGGACTAGCTTAGGACCACTCCCAGTGTTGACAAAATCAGGAACCGCGCCAATGGCCTCGTTATCAGCAATCGTCCCGTCACCAAGGTCCCACCGGTGAAACTTGACCCGTTCAATATGGGGCAAGGGCAGATCAGCAATCTGCTCAAAGGCCTTGAGACGGTAATCTTGTAGCCACTTGGGTTCAGCCTTGGCTTGTGAAAATTGCACTAGTGATTCTTTTGACATTTGTAACTCCTTTGCTTTTTTGTCGAAGTAACAAATTAAACTTCTTCATGGTAATCAAGACCAAGTTCCTCAGCAATCTGGGCATAGCCTTCTTTTTCAAGGCGCGCTGCTAACTCTGGTCCGCCAGAAAGGACAATCCGCCCATCCATCATCACGTGAACCTTATCTGGTTGGATGTAATTCAAGAGGCGTTGGTAGTGGGTGATAATCATCGCCCCAAAGTTTGGCCCCCGCATGGCATTAACACCCTTTGAGACCACTTTTAAGGCATCAATATCAAGGCCCGAATCAATCTCATCAAGCAGGGCAAACTTAGGTTCTAACATGAGTAGCTGCAAAATCTCATTTCGCTTCTTTTCACCGCCAGAAAAGCCTTCATTAAGATAGCGCTCGGCCATTTCTTCTTTCATGCCAAGCAAAGCCATTTTGTCGTCTAATTTGCTGATAAAATCGCGTACTGAGATTTTATCGTCATCAGCCTTGCCAGCATTCATAGCTGCTCGGATAAATTCGGCATTGGTAATGCCAGGAATTTCAGCCGGATACTGCATGGCGAGAAAAAGGCCCAGCCGTGCCCGTTCATCTACCTCAAGTTCCAGGATATTGACACCATCCAAGCGAATCTCTCCTTGGGTAACTTGGTAATTGGGATTACCCATAATGGCAGCAGACAGTGTGGACTTTCCTGTGCCATTTGGTCCCATAATGGCGGCAATTTCACCCGTTTCTAAGCTTAAATTGAGACCTTTTATGATTTCTTTTTCCTCAATGGAAACATGTAAATCAATGATTTCAAGCGTTGACATCTTACACCTCATTTATTTCTAACAGGCCCTTTGAAGGCCTGTTTCACTTTTAACATCACTATTTCATTATAACAAAAAAAGCCTATAATGGCTTTCTGACGAACCAGGACTAGCCTACTTAGCCTAAAAAAGCCAGGCGGGACTACCAAGGGCTAGGAGGCAAGAGCTAGTCTAGCACAGCCAGGAAGCTGACGACTGTCTGGTCAGTCAGTCCAAGAATAAGACTTTTTTGCTGCCATTGGCAAGACAAGGTGGAAATTACTTTACGAAAAAAGATGAGGCTCTGCTTTTTTTCTGTCTAGGGCAGAATATGGAAATGTTGCCAAAACAAAAACAAGGGGAGAGTGAGTCGGCTCTTCCCTTGTCCTTGGCAGTTGATCCTCTCCTCTTGCTCAAAGGCTAGATGAAAGGACTCTAATCACTCAGTAAGAGTGGGTGGCACCTGTGCTTGAGTCTGGCAGAACGGGCACAGCCACCTTTTTTAGTAGTGGTTTTTTAAATAGGATTGTTAGTTGTTTTCCTTACGTTTGTGTGTGAGAACACCCGCCATAGCCATGACACTTAGGGCCGCCGCTGTGAAGAATGGCTGGCGCTGCTCACCAGTCGCTGGTAAGTGCTGGTGTCTAGCTGGCGCTGGGGCTAGCTGAGGCTGAGCTGGCATCGACTGAGGCTGACGACTAGGAGCAGTTGGCGCTGCTGACTGACCTTGTGGAGCTGGTCGGTCTTGAGGCACTTGCTCAGGTGTTTGTGGTTGATTAGGTTGACTAGGAACCTGTGGCCGGTGCTGCTCTGGTGCATGGGGTGATGGTTCTGCTGGCTTGTCTGGGCTTTGTGGTGTGCCTTGCGGACCTTGGGGTCCTTGCTCACCACGCGGACCCTGATCACCCTTAGGACCAGCTTCACCACGTTCACCTTGGAGGCCTTGGTCGCCTTTTTCACCTTGGATACCTTGGTCACCTTTTTCACCCTTAGGGCCGGCTTCGCCACGATCGCCTTGGAGGCCTTGTAAGCCTTGCTCTCCACGGGGGCCTTGGATTCCTTGGTCACCTTTTTCACCGCGTTCACCTTGGATTCCTTGATCGCCCTTTTCACCGCGTTCGCCTTGAATTCCTTGGTCGCCTTTTTCTCCCTTAGGGCCGGCTACTCCGGCTTCACCACGTTCACCGGTTTCGCCTTTATCACCGCGCGGACCTTGTGGACCGGCGGGGCCAACTTCGCCTTTAGGGCCAGCTACTCCGGCTTCACCACGTTCGCCGGTTTCGCCTTTATCGCCACGCGGACCTTGGGGACCAGCGGGGCCTCGTGCACCTACAGGACCAATTGGGCCGGCGGGACCAGCGGGGCCGGTTTCACCACGGTCTCCGTTCTTACCGGCTGGGCCTTGGGGGCCGGCTGCTCCGGCTTGGCCACGCTCACCGGTTTCGCCTTTATCACCACGCGGACCTTGCGGGCCAGCGGGACCACGAGCACCTACGGGACCGATTGGGCCAGCCGGGCCGGCAGGGCCAGTTTCACCACGGTCACCCTTGGGACCTTGAAATGTCCTAGCCTCAAGCGCTTGATCCAGTATCTCTTTCCATTCCTTCTCAACTTTTTTTTGATTTTCCAAATATCTTTGTAACAGAAGCAAGTAGTCATAAATAGTTGAAGTAGAATAATCGTTTAAAGCTCCCCAAGTATGGGTTACAGTGGTAGCAACTGGTGGTACAGTCTGCCTATCCAGAGACCCCGATCGGTCCCTAAGTTTTCTTGCTACTTCTGCTAGCGACGGAGATTGTTGCTCTTCAGCCTTTACGCTTACCCCCCCCCCGAGGGTTAGTAATAGGGCCGCCGAAGTCAAGCCATAGCGGCAAACTAGCCGATTAAGGCGCTTGGGTGTGGTCGTTTTCAATTGTCTGTCTCTCCTTTTTCCTTGTGATTAAAATATCGTAAGGTAACTAATATTTTCTACTCAGAGTATTATAGGAGAATGGGAAAGGCTTTTAAAGCTCAAATCCTGTCTTTTTTAAAGATATATGAGCTTATTGCAAAAACCAATAGATGATGTGCTTTTTTAAGTTCCGGTTGTTGCTATCTACCTATTTTTGCTTCTCATTTTTCCTATTGCATATCATTTATTTTTATAAACTTTATTTTTTGAATCTGCCATTTTTAGGCCTCTACCCTCCTTTAGCTTTGTTGTTCCTAGCGGCCAGGGGGACTGCTAGCAAAAAAAGAAGACCAAGCGGTCTTTTTTGTCCTAATCTGATGCCGCACCAAGCGGTCTTCGCTAACTAAGCACTTCCGCCCAAATGGTAGCTTAATGGTGGTGGTCATGCTTATGCCTGTCACGTCTGGCTTGTAGGACTTTCTGGCGGTAGTCACTGTTACCCAGAAATTTCAGGAGATTAAAGAGCGGTGTGCGCTTTTCGCCCCAAATCTCTAAACCTTCAATGAAGACTTCCAGGCCAAATAACAGGCCAAACAGCAAAAGCACTCCGCCCAAGCGGCTAGAGAGGTTGAGCAGTAAGGAAATCAAGGAAAAGAGCATGGCAATGCCATAGACGACAAGGACGGCCCCGCGATGGCTAAAACCCATAGAGAGCAGGCGGTGATGCAGGTGCATCTTATCCGGCTCGTAGATTTTTTTGCCAGAGAGGCTACGCCTTATAATGGCCACTAGGGTATCCATGATCGGAACGCCCAGGATGATCACTGGTGTAACCACGACCACAGCGGTAGCATTTTTTAACCCCTGAAGGGACAACACACCGATCATAAAGCCAATAAATAGTGAGCCCGTATCTCCCAAGTAGATTATCGCCGGGTGGTAATTGTAGGGAAAAAAGCCCGCAATGGAGGCACTCAGGATTAAGAGGGTGACGGTTAGGTAAAAATCAAGCTGGGGCAAAAAGAAGAACGAGACAATTGCCATGGTCAGCAAGCTAATCAATGAAACGCCACTGACTAGGCCATCTAAGCCATCGATTAGGTTGATGGCATTGGTAATGGAGACAATCCACAAGATGGTCAAGATAAAGGTCACAATGGGTCCAAAAGATAGCAAGGGGCCGCCAAAGGGAATTTTAAAGCTGTTGAAATGAAAATCCGTAAAGGCCCAAATCACAAAACTGCCAAAGAAGATGCCAAGCATCTTCAGTTTGGGGCTGATTTCCACAATATCGTCAATATAACCCGTCAACATGACGAGAAAGCCCCCCAGTACCACAGGCAGAATATATGAAAAATAATCAAGTCCATGGATACTAATCCCTTGCGAGATCATCGGCACAATCACAAGGGTCGTTAGGACAAAGGAAATAAAAATGGCTAAGCCACCGCTACTTGGCATGGGGACTTTGTTAATCCGTCTTGCATTGGGATAATCAACTGCCCCCACCTTAAACGCCAAAAGGCGAACCAAGGGCGTTAGCACTAAAGAAATTAAGAGGGCACCAATTAAGACTAAAACATAGTCAAATGTAAATGGAAACATAACCTTAGACCAATTTTACCTTTTGTAATTTTTCAAGCGCCCCATCTACCATTAGTTGGGGAGCATGCTCTTGTAAGTAAGCTCGCGTTGTTGTCGTGGGGCTAGCGTGTTCCAGCAGGCGAGCATACATGACTGAGGCATAATAAGCCGGTTGGTTTTGAACATCCAATAGCACGGTCATATAGTAACGGTTGTTGTCTTTATAAAGTTCAGAAGCTTCCACCTGAAAATCAATAGCCTGAGCAAACTCAATGACGGCAGGCAAATCAGCAAAAACTAAAACATAATGAATATAGTCTAATGGATTAACATCCTCCTCTTCATCTCCTTCGCTCATGGCAGCTTGCTCTGTCGCAGAAGCATCTGGATCTTGTAGGGCATCCTCCATGGCTTCTTCTAGTTTTTCAAGCTTTTCATGAGCCTGTGTATCTCCTTTTTCCCGCAGGGATTTTTCCAGTGATTTGAAAAACTCCTCAGGAGACATCTGGGAAATATCACCCAGGTCCGCCAGATCTTCAAAATCAAGGTCCTTATTCAAGTCTGATTTGGTGACAAAAACATCAAGCCGGTCTTTGCGCGGTGTGACCCTAAAGCTCAACATGCCACTATCTTTAAAAGTGTCAGGAAGATCTAGCTCATCCATGACAGAATAAAAGAACTCTTCGGTCTTCTCCTGAGGAATCAAGAAATCCTTTAATTCCATCCCTCTTTCTTCTAAATCATCCATACTAATCGTAATTTTTAGTGTTGTTTCACTAATTTGTTTCATCTCCATAGTAGATACCTCGCACGCGTAGTTACTCTATTATACAAGAAAACCTTGTAAATCGCAATTTTATGACTACTTCTTCCTATCTTTGCTAAAATGCCGCTCAAGCTGACATCTGCTCACGGCAAGAAAATCAGCTCGTGCCAGCAGTTAGTAGCAGGCGCATAGGCAGCTACGTCTGCCTGTTTTGCTTGGATTTGCTTTGGCTGAGCAAGCGGTTGAAATGATAGCTTGCCTTACCTTTGCTAATTGGCCATGAAAAAACTCTCAACAAAGGATTAGCCCACTGTTTGAGAGTTAGTCTTATCAACTAGTGTTAAAAAAGCTAGCCTAGTACTGCTGATTTGAATAAGGCTAGCTTAGCTCTGCTGATTTGCCAGGTTATAAGACTGCTAAATCATGAATCAGCTAGCGCAAATGTGTGATGACATAATAAATCAATAACAAGCTTCCTAACCCAATCCGATATTTGCCAAAAATGGTGAAATCATGTCGTTTGACATAGTCTGTTAAGAACTTAATAGCGTACAAACTAACAACAAAGGCGGTTAGGCTGGCTACGAGTAAAATCAGGGATTGACTCATGGTAAAGCCATGGCCCGCTGCAAAATATTTAACGACCTTTAAGAGACTGGCACCAAACATGACGGGAATGCCTAAAAAGAAAGTGAATTCTGTGGCAACTGTCCGACTGGTTCCCACTAAAATACCGCCGAGGATGGTTGCACCTGAACGGCTGGTTCCTGGAATAATGCTTAAAACTTGGAAGAGACCTATTAAAAAGGCTGTCTTATAGGGCATCTGGGCCAAAGTGGTGATCTGAGGCGTCATATGCCGATGCCTTTTTTCAATCCAGATAAAGGCAAGCCCATAAATAATCAGCATCAAGGCCACCGTGATCACATTATAAAAGTGGTTATTAAACCAATCATTAAATTTAAGACCAACAAGAACGACCGGAATGATAGCCACAACCACCTTAGTCCATAGTTGCCAGGTCAGACGGACTTCTTTGGCTGTTTTTCCAGGCTGAAAAGGATTAAGCCTGGCAAAATAAACCACGATAACAGCTAGAATAGCACCTAATTGAATCACCACATCAAACATCTCCATATAGGAAGCATTTTGCTTTAAGGTGATAAATTCTTGGACCAAAATCAAGTGCCCTGTACTAGAAATTGGCAACCACTCGGTAATTCCTTCGACAATCCCGAAGAAAATAGCTTTCAAAAGCTCAATAAATAACATGATTTCTCCTAAATTCCTAAAATATTACCTTAAGTTTACCAAAAAAACCGTAAAATGACATAAGAAGCCTCTAAAAACACGCCTATTTTTTTCCAGATAGCGCTGCTTTGGGAGTGCTAGTTTGTTTTTTTAGTCTGATGGGCTCCTTTAGCTCAAAAAAGCTGCGCAGCTATTTAACGAGAAAGCCGTAGAGCTCGGATAAATAACTCAGCAGGTCAGGAAATGAGCAGCAAAAATTTATTTTTTATCATATTTTTGGCTGTATTTGTATAATTTTCCAATTTTTTAAATGATTTAAATTGCAATCACCCCAGATTTGCTGTAAAATGGAAAGAAAAATAGAGAAGTGAGACAGGAGCTTTTATGAAAAAGATATATCTCTACTTGGCAGCGACCCTTATGCTTTTTTTGAGTGGCTTTTCGACTGTCAAAGCAGATCAGTATCTTCGTGTGGGGATGGAGGCTGCCTATGCCCCCTTTAACTGGACACAAGACAATGATCAAAACGGTGCTGTACGCATCGAAGGAACTAAGACCTATGCCAACGGTTATGATGTCCAAATTGCTAAAAAAATTGCTAAATCCATGGACAAAGACCTAATCGTGGTTAAAACTTCCTGGACAGGTTTAATTCCAGCACTAACTTCTGGTAAAATCGATATGATTGCTGCTGGTATGAGCCCAACTCCTGAACGCCGAAAAGAAATTTCTTTCTCAGACAGTTATTATACCAGCGAGCCCGTCTTGGTCGTGCGCAAGGATAGCCGCTTTGCTAAGGCACACACACTTACTGATTTTTCAGGTGCAAAGGTGACAGCCCAACAAGGCGTCTGGCATGTCAAACTGATCGATCAGATCAAAGGGGTTAAAAAGCAAACCCCAATGGGAGATTTCTCACAGATGCGTCAGGCCTTATCTTCTGGTGTTATTGATGCTTATATCTCCGAACAGCCCGAAGGCTTAACAGCCGAAAATGCCAATCCTGCTTTTAAAATAGCTCCGCTACAACAAGGTTTTACCTTCTCAAAAACAGACACTGCTATCTCAGTTGGCATGAAAAAAGATGATCCTCGCCTCATGCAGGTCAATCAAGTCCTCGCCAAACTATCCGAGCATGATCGGCAAAAACTCATGCGCAAGGTAGTGACCTACCAGCCAACTCTTGCCAAGGCAAAAAATGGTGAAAAACCATCCTTTTTCCAACAAATGTGGACCATTCTTTTAACCAACTGGCACCAGTTCTTACGTGGGACAGGCCTAACCTTACTCATTTCCATGGTAGGGACTGTCATTGGCTTAATGATTGGTTTATTAATCGGTGTCTATCGTACTGCACCCAAAGCCAAGCATAAGACAACTGCCTTTTTCCAAAAGCTCTTTGGTAGTCTGCTAACCATTTACATTGAGGTCTTTCGGGGCACACCGATGATTGTACAATCAATGGTCATCTACTATGGAACCGCACAAGCATTTGGGGTTTCACTGGATCGGACCTTGGCGGCTATCTTTATCGTGTCGATCAACACAGGTGCTTACATGAGCGAAATTGTCCGCGGAGGCATCTTCGCCGTTGATGCGGGGCAGTTTGAAGCCGCAACGGCACTTGGTTTTAATCACCGCCAAACCATGCGCAAAATTATTTTGCCACAGGTGGTACGTAACATTCTCCCTGCCACGGGGAATGAATTTGTCATCAATATTAAAGACACTTCTGTGCTAAATGTTATCTCGGTAGTGGAACTATATTTCTCAGGTAATACCGTTGCTACCCAGAACTATCAGTACTTCCAAACCTTTATGCTCATTGCCGTCATTTACTTTATCTTGACCTTTACTGTCACCCGCATTCTTCGTTATGTGGAACGCCGCCTAGACGATGAATCTTATACAAGGGTTGCCAGTCCAGCTCTGGTTGAGGAGGCCTAATATGTCAGAACCAATTATCGAAATTAAACATTTAAAAAAATCCTTTGGTCATAATGAAGTCTTAAAAGATATTTCTCTTTCTGTTAACAAGGGTGAGGTGATTACCATCATTGGTTCTTCTGGCTCAGGTAAGTCAACCTTACTTCGTTCTATTAACCTCTTAGAAATGCCAACGGCGGGAGAGGTCCTCTTTCATGGTAAAAACGTCCTAGCAGATGGCTATAATCTGACCCATTATCGAGAAAAACTCGGCATGGTTTTTCAATCCTTCAATCTCTTTGAGAATCTCAATGTGCTAGATAATGCTATTGTGGCTCAGACAACGGTCTTAAAGCGTAGCCATGCTGAGGCTGAAAAAATCGCCAAAGAAAACCTCACTATTGTTGGTATGACCGAACAATATTGGAAAGCCAAGCCCAATCAACTATCTGGCGGGCAAAAACAACGGGTTGCCATTGCTCGCGCGCTATCTGTCAATCCAGAAGCTATGCTCTTTGATGAACCAACCTCAGCCCTTGATCCTGAAATGGTCGGCGAAGTCTTAAAAATCATGCAAGATTTAGCCAAGTCTGGTCTAACCATGATTATCGTCACCCACGAAATGGATTTTGCCCGCGATGTTTCTAACCGTATTATCTTTATGGATAAGGGCCTAATCGCCGAAGAAGGCCGGCCCCAAGACATCTTTGAAAACCCTACTCAGGCACGAACCAAAGAATTTTTACAACGTTTCTTAAGCTAAGAAGCCCTAAGCTAGTACTCTTGTCAGGACTAGAGTGGTTTTCACACAGGACTTCTAACGAACACATGAGCACAGCCATAAGCATTCAAGTCAACCCTCAGGCAAACTGGTCCCATCAGCTGCTTGAGGGTTTTTGTGGCTAAACAAGCCGCCATAAAAAAAGCAAAAGTTCACTGGCACCAAGGCCACTAGCAGGGCTTCGGACGGCAAAAATGACTTCCATAGAGAGCTGTAAGCTATGAATCACCAAACCAGCTAAAAACACTGAGGTATTTGGGATAGAGCAGGTTGTCAATCCAGCAAGAAAAAATAATTGCTTAAAATACTTTACCGGTTAAGTTTATTGTGCTATACTAGTCTTTGTTAACGTTAATAAATACTTTTTATGAGGAGGTTATTATGGCTGAAAAAACTGATTTAGCATCGGCTTACCGACGGCTAAAGAGTCCCAATATCAAAACCAAAAAGCGTGCTTTGAAGATTATTCATGAGTACAAGAGATTTGGTAAGAAATAATAACTAAAACATTAAAAGTCAGACAAACAAAAAAACAACTAGGACACATCCCTCCGTTCTAGTTGTTTTTTATGGTCTTTTTTTAGTATCTTATCAGGCAAGCACAGAGCAATCAAAAGTTCTAGCAAAAGAGAGGTAACTTGATAGACGTTTGTGCTAACCTACTTGACCTACTAAAGAAAAGCTAAAATCCTTATTTTACTTTTAATGCTGATAGCACTTGGCTGCGAATGTCATCTACACCATTAGGTGTATTTGGCAAAAACAGGGTTTGATTGCCTTTAGACGCAAAGGTATTTAAGGTATCTAAATATTGGTTGGTTAATAAGATAGACATAATCTGCTCTTCATCCAAGCTAATGTTAGCTTCTTTTAATTCTTGAATAGAATCTGCTAAGCCATCTACAATTGCTTTACGCTGTTGGGCAATCCCCACACCATGTAAGCGATCTTTTTCTGCTTCAGCAGAAGCCGCCGTGACAATCTTAATCTTATCTGCTTCAGCAAGTTCTTGCGCAGCGACGCGCTTACGTTGAGCGGCATTGATTTCATTCATTGATTGCTTGACCTCGGCATCAGGTTCAACCTTAGTGATCAAGGTCTTAACAATGATATAGCCATAGGTGGACATTTCCTCTGCCACTTGATGTTGGACTTCCAAGGCGATCTCATCTTTTTTCTCGAATAATTCGTCCAGGGTGAGCTTGGGTACAGATGAGCGTAGAGCGTCTTCAATGTAGGACTTGATCTGTGCTTCTGGCTTCATTAATTTGTAGTAAGCATCAGTGACATTTTTTTCATTCACACGGTATTGGGTGGCAACATTGAGGGTGACAAAGACATTGTCTTTTGTTTTTGTTTCGACGACAATTTCTGATTGGAGGAGGCGTAACTGCACACGCGCAGCTATTTTATCAATGCCAAAGGGCATCCGGATGTGAATCCCACTAGTTGCGGTCACTTGATATTTACCAAATCGTTCAATAATAGCGACTGTTTGTTGTTTGACAACATAAAGTGTACTGAGCACTACTAATACTAGCAGTACTAAAATACAAAGTAAGACAATGATTGCAGTATTCATCTGGAACTCCTCTAGATTTTGACTTATTGTGATAAGACAATTATAATCTTTTTTTTAGGATTGTCAATTCTTTTTAATGCCAGCTGCAGTTTATCAGCTGCGCTAGCAATAGAAAAAAGCCCCTAAACTCTAACGCGTCAGCTGGTACTGATAACCAGACGACTTGCTACGCTAGGTGGGGCATTAAGATAAACTCATTTTTGTAAGGATGTTACTCAACACTCATGAGATAAGGGTAGACAGGTTGCATGCCTTGATGAATATCTACTTCTATATCTTCATAGGTGGTTTCAAGGTAGTCAGCCAACTCGTTTGCAAAAGCTTGATTGCCTTCTTCTCCGACAAAGAGAGTAACAATCTCACTATCATCTGTAATCATCTGAGCAAAAGTTGCTTTGATGGCAGTCTCTAGATTGGCATCAGATACCAAAATTTTGCCATCAACCATTCCCAGGTAATCATTTTCGTGAATATCAAGCCCGTCAATGGACGTGTCACGCACAGCCAGGGTAATGCTGCCACTAACAACGTCTGATAGACTGGCTGTCATATCTGCCACATTTTCTTGGAGGGATTTAGATGGGTCAAAGGCAAGTAGACTGGTTAAGCCTTGCGGCACTGTTCTTGTTTCAACAACGGCTGCGGCTTGCTCGACCACTTCTGCTGCTGACTGGGCAGCCATAAAGATATTTTTATTATTTGGTAGAATAATCACGTTTTTGGCATTGACTGCCTCAATGGCTTTCACAATGTCTTCGGTGGATGGGTTCATGGTTTGACCACCTGAGATGATGTAGTCAACGCCTTGAGCTTTGAAAATATCAGCTAGGCCTTCACCTGCGACAACAGCAATTAAGCCAAAATCTTTTGGTTGAGCTGCCTGGCTGGCTTGGTTCGTTTTTTGGACTTGGGCATCATGCTGGTTGCGCATATTTTCCACTTTCACCTTCACAAGCGAACCAAATTTCAAGCCTTCTTGCATCACTAACCCGGGGTCTTCTGTATGGACATGCACCTTAACAATTTCATCATCATTGATGACAAGTAAAGAATCACCCAGATTACTCAAATAACCTTGGAATTCTTCATAATTGAATTCTTTTACATAGGTTGGTCCTTGTTTTAGGGCCACCATAATTTCCGTACAATAGCCATAGGTAATGTCTTCGGTAGCCACATGTCCTACAACTGCTTTATGGTGTTCGGCATTAATCATTTCAGACATATTAGCTGGGGTTGCTTTGAAGTCTTCTGAGGCAACATAGTCGCCATTTAGGGCAGACAAAAAACCTTCATAGATAAAGACAAGGCCTTGGCCGCCTGAATCCACTACGCCAACTTCTTTAAGGACAGGAAGTAATTCTGGTGTCTTAGCAAGGGCGCGTTTAGCGCCTTTTAGGGCTGCTTCCATTACTGCGATGGCGTCATCACTGGTCTCTGCTTTTTTGAGAGCTGCTGTAGCTGCTCCTCGTGAGACTGTTAAAATGGTGCCTTCGACAGGTTTCATAACTGCTTTATAAGCTACTTCAACGCCGGCTTGAAAAGCTTGGGCTAGGGCCTTACCATCAAGTTCTGTTTTGTTTTTGATGCTTTGGCTAAAACCACGGAACAATTGTGAGGTGATAACGCCTGAATTGCCACGCGCCCCCATAAGCAACCCTTTAGAGAGGATTTGACCAACTTCTCCAACGGTTGTTGCTGGTTTATCAGCAACTTCTTTGGCACCATTATCCATGGTCATTCCCATGTTTGTCCCAGTATCACCATCTGGAACAGGGAAAACGTTTAAGGAATTAACATATTCTGCTTGCTTTCCAAGACGCGTCGCAGCTGCTTGAATCATCTCTTGGAATAAGCTTGTTGTAATATTTGACACTACTTTTCTCCTACAACCCTGATATTTTGTACGTAAACATTAACCATATTAGCCGAAATGCCAAGTTGACTTTCTAGATTAAATTTCACCCGTTCTTGAATGTTTTTCGAAACTTCGCTAATTTTCACACCGTAACTCATCACGGTGTAGACGTCAACAGAAATACCTGTTTCTGTTGATTTCACCACTACTCCTTTGGAATAGTTTTCTTTACGAAGTAGTGATTGAAAATTATCTTTTATGGCACTTTTGCTTGCCATGCCAACAACGCCAAAAATTTCCGTTGCTGAACCACCAACGACAGTTGCAATAACATCGTCAGAGAGTTCAATAAGACCATCTTTTGTATTGATTTTTACAGTCATAATTGCTACCTCATAAAGTTTTGTCAGTTTATTCTACCATATCTCAGGGGAATTGTAAAAAATCGAGGCAAGGACAAACTTGCGGCGATTTGTCAAAAGAAAAAAAGCCCTGAGGCTTATTTCAATTAAACGCGTTCAACTTTACCAGATTTAAGCGCACGAGCTGAAGCCCAAACTTTTTTAGGTTTACCATCAACAAGGATTGTTACTTTTTGAAGGTTTGGTTTAACGGTACGTTTGGTTTGGTTCATAGCGTGTGAACGGTTGTTTCCTGATACGGTTTTACGACCAGTAAAATAACATACTTTAGCCATTTTGGTTTATTTCCTCCTAGGTAGAATGTGTTTACGGATGTGCTAGCACCACATACCAAAATATTCTATCACAATTCAAGAGGTCGCGCAAGTATTTTTTCATTTCCTGATTTTCCAACATCCCTGCCCTCTCCTTTGCACGAGCTAGTGCATTTTAGGTAGTTTATGTGTTAGCAGCTGATTTAAGGTCTAAACGTAAGAGATGGGGCTTGGCTGCTTGCAAGCAAGCGGCAAATGTTTTCTACGGTAGTTTCAAGATGAACAGCCCCTTGGGCCAAGGCGTCTGGCAAAGATATGGGCCCTGGTACGAGGCTAAAAATGGCTGTTATTCCTGCTTGATAAAGCTTTGCACTCCCCTGGTCAATCTGACCAACACAGGCATAAACTGGTTTGTTGTATTTCTGAGCAAGGTTTGCTACGCCCAAGGGAACCTTACCAAAGGCGGTCTGCCCATCGATGCGACCTTCACCAGTAAAGACGTAATCAGCATTTTTGATGGCTCCTTCCAGATCAAGTAAGTCTGCTATCAGGTTGCTACCAAGCTGCCATTGGGCATTGGTCAAAGCTAATAAGCTAGCTCCTAAGCCACCGGCTGCACCTGCGCCAGCTTGTAGGGCAACATCACGCCCTACTGCTTGTTGCAATAATCGAGCATAGTGCTTGAGATTCTCTTCTAAAATTGGAATCATCTGAGCAGTTGCTCCTTTTTGCGGACCAAAAATCTGGCTAGCTCCGCTAGGACCTAGTAGGGGATTAGTGACATCACAGGCCAGGATGATTTCTGTCTGTGCTAATCGGGAATCTAATGCTGTCACATCAAGGGCAGATACTTCAGCTAAAGTTCCCCCACTAAGGCCAGCTGGTAGGATTTGCTGGTCTTGGCCGATAAAACTTAGGCCCAAGGCTTGCGCCATTCCAGCACCGCCATCGTTGGTGGCACTGCCACCAAGTCCTAAAATGATACGCTTAGCGCCTTGGTTAAGAGCATGACGTATGAGTTGGCCTGTGCCATAGCTTGAAGTGCGCAGCGGGTTACGTTTGCTGCTAGCTAGTAACTCTAAGCCATTAGCCTTGGCCATTTCCACTACAGCTAGCTGCTGCTTTGGAAACCAACCATAATAAGCACGGACTTGCTCTTTTACCAGTGGCCCTGAAACAGTGAGGTCGATCCGTTTGCCTCCTAAGGCCTGTAAAAGAGCATCCACCGTCCCTTCGCCCCCGTCAGCCATCGGGAATGAACAAATGTCTGCATCCGGAAAAACTGCAAGAATCCCCTTGGTCATCGCCTGACAGGCTTGTATGGCTGATAGACTCTCTTTAAAGGAGTCAGGAGCTAAAACAAATTTCTTTCCCATACTATTCATCTGCCTTTACTGTAAACATGTGTCTGAGCTATCTATAAGCTCTGATTCCTAGCCAAGTTTAGCAAATTATCTCTGGCTTGCCAAGAGCTAAATGGTCGCCTGGTTAAGCAGGTATACTTGAAGCAAGCTAGCTTTGGTTATTTTTTGCCTCTCTTTCTACTTGCTTTGCTATCATCTTTTGTTGCTTTTTGTCTGGTCACGCTCGCGCTCAATCTCTGATAACAAGAGATAGATTAGCTGGATACACAAGGATGATTGCCCAGCATTATCCGTTGTTCCACTTAGGTAGAGATTTAGTTGGGGGCAAAAAAAGGCAAAGGCACCAGAAATACCAGAATGGCCATAAAATTCAGGACGCTTGTGATTTCCTGGCTTTCCCATTGCAAGCAGCATGTGACCTCCACCATATAAGACCGGAGCATAGTCTGCCTGCAAGGGATAGTAATCTTTGAGCCGATTCCAGTGGTCTTTGTTAAAGAGCTGGCCTTCAAAAAAGGCACGGATAAACACCAGTAAATCCTGACAGGTGGATACGCCACCGCCAGCTCCCTGCCCACTAGCTACGACTTTTGGCCTATCCAAATAGGCACGGCCTGTATAAAGTGGGGGAATAACAGCATATTCACTGCTGCAAAGGTAGGAATGCTGCAAGCCTAAAGGAAGCATAATCGCCTTTTCGACACAGACATCCAGATCCTGGTGGCAAATGTGCTCAATAATAAGTCCTAACAAGGTAAAATTAATATCAGCATAATAGGCGGCCTTGCTCCCTGGTAGGAAATGAGCTGGTGTGGCCTGGACCCACTCCTTCATTTCTTGCCAACTATAGGCAAAATCCTCACGAGCAATGCGCTCTTTTAAACGAATTGGCTCTTCATAAAAAATATTACCAAAGCCTGTGCGCTGAAAGAGTAAATCAGCGACAGTAATCGGCAAATCCTGGTTTTTAGGCAGCATGGAATGGATACCAGCTAGCTTTTCTTTTGGGATGAAATCGGTTACAATAGAGTCGTAGAAAACTTTTTTCTGGTCAATCAGTTGCAAGATTAGAGTGGTTACCCATAACTTTGTCACACTAGCCATTAAAAAGGGCGAATCTGCCTGGAGTTGTCCCCAAGATAACTGGACTTTGTCTTTTTTATCTGTCGTTTCAAGCGCCACAATCGCTTGGGGTAGGTGGTGTTTTTGGACAAAGGTAGTAAACAGTTTTGCTAATTTTTCCTGATTCATCATGTCACCTCCTTTTAGGAACTTCCTTAGCTTTTAATAGAGTTTGCAATAGAAAGAACGCTTATGGACATTAGACAACTTTCCTACTTTTTAACCATTGCCAAGGCACAAAATTATTCGCACGCGTCCAAGATCTTATTCGTGTCACAACCGGCACTGAAACAAGCCATCTCAAAAATGGAAGACGAATTGAATGCACCGCTATTTATTTACCAAAATCATCGGCTCAATCTTACTGAGACAGGTACACTCCTCAAAGAGCGTGGGGAGCCGATTGTCAAAGCCTTTAATCAATTAGTTTTTGACCTGCAAGAACAGGTGGATAAGCAAAAACAAACTTTGACAATTGGGGTGACTTTTTTGACCATGCTGCAGTACATGGATCAGATCTCACGCTTTATTCGGCAAAATCCTGCAATTAATCTCCATATCGTCCAAGACGGCTCAATGGCTCTGCAACACCTGCTGGTCCAAGAAAAAATCGATCTTGGGATACTTTCTTTGCCCCAGGTTGAGCCTGATATTATAATTGATTTTTTGGCTATTGAAGAATCCAGCTATTCTGGTTGTGTTGTTGTACCTAAGGGACATCCTCTAGCAGGTAAACAAGAGGTGAGTTTTGGCGAGCTTGCTCCCTATAATATTGCCAGCCTGAGTGACCATTTTGCTTTAGGGGTATACACAAAAAACCGCTGCCAAGAACTAGGAACTAGCGATCATATCATCTTGGTTCACGATGATTTTGAAATATTGCTGCGCAGTCTTGATAGATTAGATGTGATCACCATTCTTCCCAAAGAATTAGAAGTATATAGCAGCATGACTGAATTGGTTTGGATTCCCCTTATGGATAGTCACAATACCTACAAGCAAGGGCTGGCCTATCGCAAAAAAATAAGTCAGAATGCTGATGCCATTCACAGATTTATTGCAGCGATGAAAGCCTCATCCTAGGCTTCAAAGGATAAAACCTGATAGGCTTCTGCCTTATTTAGGACACGTAAACCACCAAGGGCTAAAGCTTCTAGCTCACACTCGCCTGGATAAGCTTTAAAGGGAGCAATAAAGGCGGTGCGCTTTTCAACTTCTTGACACAAGGCTTGTGAGTAAGCCATCCCCCCAGTTAAAATGACCTGATCAATTGGGCCTGTAATGCTCGCTGCCAAAGCAGCTAATGTTTTAGCAATCCCTAAAGCCAGGGCTTCAAAGACAAGTTTGGCATTGGCATCACCTTGTGTGATGCGTGCTTCTACCTCGCGTAAATCAGCCGTCTCACAATGCGATTGGAGACCGGCTTTTTTGCGTGCTAGTTGGTTAAATGCTGGTATGCCTAGTTCTTTAATCACTGGTAGCATGGCTTTTAGGGGCATACCGCCTGAACGCTCTGCCGAAAACATGATTTCATCATCCGAAACAAAATCAACCACCTGACCTTTTTCATGGGCAGATGCACTTGAGCCACCTCCAATGTGAGCAATGACTAAATTAACGTCATCATAATTCTTACCAAGTGCTTGAGCTGCTTTTCTAGCGACAGCTCGCATATTCAAATGATGACCTGTGGAGGTTCTTTCGATGCCTTTGATGCCGGTTAACCGCGAGACAGGTTTCATGGAATCAACCGTCACTGGATCATAGACAAATGCTGCTTGGCCATTTCCGTACTTAGCCATCAAGGCTTTGGCTAATTTTGCTCCTAGATTAGAGGGGTGCTCTAAAATAGGTCGATGCTCTAGGTGCTCAATTAAGGCATCATTGACGAGGATGGCACCTGGTTTAACTGGACCAATCAATCCGCCTCGGCCAACAGCTAAATCAATGTGGCTCACAGCGTGCTTGGCAAGGATGACTTCAATATCATTTAAGCGAAGATCAAACTGGTCATAAACCTTAGCAAAGGGGGCTAAATCAGCAGCTTGATATGTGATCTCTTCTTTCCAAGCCATCGTCTGATTGGTAAAGAGGGCAACTTTTGTCGAGGTGGCCCCTGGATTTATAGCTACAATGGTCTTCATTAACTTCTCCTTATCTCTTTTTGGTCATGAGGATTTGGGCTAACAATAAAGAGGCATATTTTTCTTCAAAGCTAGAACTCCTTGAGGTAATAATCACAGGAACTTGGGCCCCCATAATAAGCCCTGCCATTTCGGCGCCACCAAAAAGGGTCAAGGCCTTGGAGGTAACATTTCCGGTGACAATATCTGGTGCAAACAAAACATCAGCATCACCTTGAATCTTGCCTTGATACTCTTTGGTACGGGCGCTTTTAGGTGATAAGGAAAGATCAATGGACAAAGGACCTTCCACCACCAGCTGGTCCTTGCCGGCGTAGGCTTTGGTGAGTTGGGTCTCCATGACTGAAGAGGGCAATTTGGGAATCAGATTTTCTGCTGCTGATAGCAAGGCAACTTTCACAGGGGCTAGGCCCAAGGCCGACATTATCTCTACAGCATTTGCAATGACTACCGAAGCTGTGGCCTGATCAGGTTGTAAAATCAAGCCACCATCAGTAATAGCCAGTAATCTCTTTAATTGGGGCACAGCTAGCAGAGCGACATGAGAGAGAGTCGCTGCTTGGCGGATACCTGTTTCTTTATTGACAACCTCTTTTAAGACTTTGCCTGTGGCAATGTGGCCTTTTAAAATAGCATCGCCCTTTCCTTCTTTGACCAATTGAACCGCTTTAGCCGCCGCTGCTTGGTCATCAGCTAGATCAATGATCTGATACCAATTGGGATCAATCTGATAGGCTGCTAATTTTTCTGCTAGTTTGTTTTTGTCATCAATGAGATAAGCGTTAACTCGCCGTTCAGCAATAGCTTTTTCAAGACAAGCTAAGACTTGGTCATCAGCAGCCTTGATGACCACTAGTGTGATGGGCTGCTCAGTTGTTTGTATTTCCGGGCGAGCTTCTAATAATTTATCAATTAATAAGGACATACAGGACTCCTTTTTTTAAAAAGAATGCAGTTGTCAGGTTGTTCACATGATGCCTGCATTCTTTAACCAAATACTAAATATTTAATTTGTAATCCTCAGGTTTCACAATATGAAGAACATTCATAAACAGGTGTTTAAAGAGAAAACCAAAGCCAAGGGGAGCAAGAGCAAATACCAGCAGGGCAATGAGCAGATTGGTGAGCGAGTAGCCTCCTGCAACGAGATTTAAGTGGTTGATAGGACCAACCAAACCACTAAAGCCAAAACCAGCACTCATTGGCGTTCCTTGAATATCAAAGACATCTGCTAAAACCCCACAACAAGCTGCCGAGCAGATAATGGGTAATAAGGTCTTTGGATTTTTGACCACATTTGGCATGGAAATCTTGGGCGAACCTAGGAAATGAGCCAAGCTTGTTCCGTAGGAATTTACTGACCAGCCCAACACAGCAAAGCCAAAGCCACAGGCACAAATGCCAATATTTGCAGCACCTGAACCAACACCTGATAGGGAAATCGCCAAGGCTATACCTACAGTGGTAATTGGTGACACAATTAAGATACCAAAAACAATCGCCAATAAGATACACATCACTAGGGGCTGCAAATGAAGCAACTGCGCCGTGCCAAGTCCAATGACTTGGGTAATTTTGGCGACATAAGGCAGGAGCAGGCGACCAAAAATACCGACTACCACTAACAATAAAGGTGGAATAACCAAAATGGTATAGGCTTTTAAGCCATTTCCCACTAATAAAATGAGTGCAGCTCCTAAGGCAGCAGTAAGCAGCATATTAATGATGTCGCCTGTACCGGCCAGCACGATAAGCCCCTTTTTAAAGGTAACAGCACCAGCAGCAAACTCAGTAGCAAGACCCAAAGAAGCCGCCTGAATGGGAGTAAATTTAAAGTTAACACCAACCATGGTGCCACAGACCAAGCCCATTAGGGCATTGGACATGCCAAAAATTCCAAGGTAGGGGGTTAAGAGAGGAAAGTGTGGTGCTAAGGCTTTAAAAAGCTCTGATAAAAGGGCGCCAGGGATTAAAACCACCACCGCTCCTGTGGCAATACCATTTAAGACATTCATTGCAAATGCTTTTGCAGATAGTTTAGTTTCCATATTCTTACCTCTATTGGTGGATGGCCTGGTCAAGTAAGCCTTCACTGGCATCCATAATCGTCTCAGATAAACTTGGGTGATTATGGATTGTGAGTGTTATATCTTCTGCTGTTAGTAAATTTTCAATAGCGAGAGTGACTTCGCCGATTAATTCACTGACTGCTGGCCCAACCATTTGCGCACCAATCAAGCGATTATCAGCTTTATCAGACACTAGCCGAACAAAACCTTCGGTATTGCCCATTGATAAGGAACGACCATTGCTAGCAAAGCGAAAAGTCGCTACCTTGACAGATATTCCTGCTTGGCTGGCTTTTTCCTTGGTTAGACCAACCGTAGCAATCTCTGGTTGGGTATAGGCAACTGTTGGAAGGGCGAGATAATCAGCGGCTACGCCTTTAATATTTGAAATGGCTTGCGCAGCCACCTTGCCCTCATACGAGGCCTTATGAGCCAGAGCTGGACCTGTTGTAATATCACCGATGGCATAAATGTGTTTTTGTCTGGTCTGCATTTGCGCATTGACCGGAATCAAACCGCGCTCATCCACCTCAAGGCCAGCAAGTTCCAAACTAACGGTATCGGTATTGGGCTTGCGACCGACCAAAACAGCAATTTTATCCGCCTGAATACTAGCTGCTTTTCCTTGTGATTGATAAAAGAGTTCAAGTCCCTGGTCGGTCTTTTCATAGTGTGAAGCTTGGGCATTAGTTAAAATGCGCATGCCGAGTTTTTCTGCTTGGGCAAGCACTGGTTTGACCAAGTCCGGCTCAAAACCACTAAGTACACGATCAGTTCCTTCTAAGACAGTGACATGACTGCCTAGATTAGCATAAGCCATAGCTAGCTCCATGCCGATATAGCCACCGCCAATAATTGCTAATTCCTGCGGGATAGCCGTGAGGTTTAAAAGCCCTGTGGAATCTAGAATATCTTGATTAAAGGCAAAGGCCTTCAATTCAATAGGCCGACTGCCCAGGGCTAAAATAGCATTTTTAAAGCGATAACCCTCACCTAGACCATCTTTGGGTGTGATGTGCAGAGTATCTGGAGCAACAAAGTGGGCTTCTCCTTGCACAATATCAACCTTATTTTTACGCAACAAGGTAGCAATGCCACTGGTTAGTTTGCCAACAACTGCCTGGTCTTTCCAATGTTGTGCCTGTTGAAAGTCTAACTGACCAGATAAGTGGAGACCAAAGGGGCTAGTTGCCTTTGTTTTAGCAAATTCTTGTCCGACATGAATGAGTGCTTTTGATGGGATGCACCCCACATTTAAACAGGTACCTCCAATAGCTTGGCGCTCAACTATCACGACTTTTTGCCCTAGCTGAGCAGCTCGGATAGCAGCTACGTAGCCTCCAGGACCTGAACCAACAACAATCGTATCTACTTCATTTGTATATCCACCAACTACCATCTCATCACCCCTCTGCTAATAATAAATCTGGATCATGCAAATAATTCTTAAGCAGGTTAATGGCTTGTTGGGCATAGACCCCATCAACGACACGATGGTCAAAAGCAAATGATAGCTTCATAACAGGCTTAAGGATAGGGTTGCCCTCTTCATCTGGGAGGAAAAGCTGATCAATCCGGCCAACATTCAAAATGGCTACTTCTGGCAAATTAATAATTGGTGTTGACCAAACCCCAGACGTTGCCGCTGCACCAACATTGGTCACTGAAATGGAACCCTTACCCATATCAGTTGCTTCAAGCTTGCCATCGCGAGCTTTTTGAGCAATGGCTGAAATGTCATTGGCAATTTCAAACAGACTTTTGCTTTGTGCATTACGGATCATCGGTACCATCAAACCGCGTGGGGTATCTGTTGCCACACCAATGTTGTAATACTGATGGCGATGCAACTCATTTTTTTCCATATCTAAGGAAACATTCAGTTCAGGGAAATGTTTGAGCATGGCCACCAAGGCTTTAACCAAATAAGGTGTAAAGGTTAATTTAATATCTCTTTCAGCAGCCAGCACTTTCATTTTCTGCCGGTGGGCTACCAGTGCTTCCACTTCAACTTGGTCAAAGACCGTCACCTGTGCAACCTGGTTACTGCTTTTAGAAAGTGCATCGGCTATAGTTCTGCGCATTGCTGGGATTTTTTCAATAGTATCCACAAAGAGGTCTTGGTTGCCCTTTGCTTGGGGATTAGTAGAAGCCGGGGTTTGCCTTTCCTCTAATGCAGCTTGGTCATAATCCTCTGACCTTGCTTGCTGATCTTGCTCAGAAGAAATCGCTTGCTTGTGTGTTAAAGCTTGGGCCAGATAAGTATCAAGATCTTCTATCGTAATGTGCCCATGATTGCCTGTTCCTATTACTTGGGTGAGATCAATTCCTTTAGCACGCGCATATTTGCGCACACGAGGAACTGCTAACTGCCGGCAGTCCTTATCTGAAGTTGGCTGTGCATCCTTTTGGTCCTTAGTTTGGGTAGAATCAAGTGCAGACTGGCCTACGTCTGTCTGATCAAGGTCACTCGCTAACGTAGTGCTTGTTGCTTTGGTTTTAGCCATAGTAGCATCAGACCCTCCACCTTTTAATGCAGCCTGTAATTCTTCTTTGCTTTCAGCAATATCGGCAATGGGTTGCCCTACAATGCCAATATCACCTGCTTCAACGTAAATTTTGGCCAGGTAACCATCAACAGGACAAGGTAATGCGACAACAGCCTTATCACTTTCGATTTCTAAGAGAATATCGTCTTCTTTGACCTGATCACCCACTTGGGCTGACCAAGACATGATGGCGCTTTCGTGGGTTCCTTCGCCAGCATCTGGTAGGATATAGTGATACATTATGGACCTCCTAGAATTCTACAATTTCTTGTGCTTTCATAACAATGTCTTCAACGCTAGGTAACCAGAGTTCTTCAGCCATTCCAAAAGGAAAAATGGTATCAGGTGCGGTCACCCGCGCTACCGGCGCATCAAGTTCCATGAAGCAACGCTCTGCAATTTCTGACATGATTTGACCAGCGACCCCAGCTTGACGTTGGGCTTCTTGAAGGACAAGGACACGGTGGGTCTTTGTAATGGAAGCCTGAATGGTTGCATAATCAACTGGTGAGATGGTTCTCAAATCAAGCACCTCTGCACTAATACCCTTAGATGCCAAAGCCTCTGCAGCTTGCACCGCCAAAGGAATCATCTGACCATACCCAATAAGGGTCACATCAGATCCCTGGTGAACAATAGCTGCCTTATCCAAAGGAACAGTATAGTAACCTGTAGGCACCTCATCTTTCACCGTCCGGTAAAGACGCAGATGCTCTAAGAAAAAGACCGGATCTGGTGAAGCAATCGAAGCTAAGAGTAAGCCCTTGGCATCATAAGCGGAAGAGGGGATTACTACTCGCAGACCAGGTATTTGAGCAAACATGCCTTCTAAACTATCAGAATGCAGCTCTGGAGTATGGACCCCACCACCATAAGGTGCTCGAATCGTTACCTGCGCATGCCTTGTTCCCCCAGTACGATAACGTTGCCGAGGTAATTGAGCAATCAAGGCATCCATTGCTTCAACGATGAAGCCAGAAAATTGAATCTCAGGCAGCGGAATAAAGCCTTCTTGCGCAAGTCCAACTGACATGTGGATAATCCCTGATTCAGCAAGCGGCGTATCAAAAACCCGCTCCTCACCAAAAGTTTCCTGTAAGCCAGCCGTAATCCGAAATACACCGCCATTTTTACCGACATCTTCACCAAAGATCAGTGCATTATCATACTTTTGCATGGCTTCTTTTAAGCCATCACTAACAGCTTGGGCTAATGTAAGAACTGGCATACTAGTTTTCCTCCTTTGCAGCATAGATGGCTTTTTGTTCTTGGATATTTTGAGGTTCCTGCTCAAACATAAAACCTAAGAAATCTGTGATTTTTTGTGGCTGAGTCTTAACCATTTCAGCTAGGGCTGCTTTGGCCTGCTCTTTCACGTCTTCATAAATGGCATCTGTTTGCTCTTGGCTCCATAAGCCTTTTTCAGTGAGATAATGCCCTAATCTAATCAAAGGATCCTTCTTGCGCCACTGCTCAACTTCTGCCTCATCACGGTAGCGTTTGGGATCATCAGACATGGTATGTGGTCCGAAACGGTAAGTTAGATTTTCAATCAGGATTGGGCCATTGGCAATTACATAATCCCTGGCTTTCTTGACAGTATAGTAGACAGCTACTGGATCCATACCATCGACACGAACTGCTGGAATACCTGCAGCAACTGCCTTTTGTGCTAGGGTAGCAGCCTTGGTTTGCCGAGCAGTTGGCACTGAAATGCCATAGCCATTATTTTGCACAACTGCGATCAATTGGGCCTTAAAAATACCAGCAAAGTTAAGAGCTTCGTAAAAATCACCTTGGGAGGTTGAGGAGTCGCCACACAGGGCCAATGCTACCTTGGCTTCACCCTTCATTCGTTTACCAATAGCATTACCAAGAGCCTGAATTGCTGTGCCTCCCACAATCACATTAGGTGAGTACATCGTCAGATCTTCTGGATATTGATTAGCCTTAAAATGGCCTTTATACCATAAAAAAGCCTGGGTCAGGGTCATGCCAAACTGAACACCTGTAAACACATCTCGGTAAGTCGGGGCAAAAACATCACCTTTTTCAAGAGCTAAGACAGAGCCATACTGACTAGCTTCTTGCCCTCCTCCTGGTGCGTAGTTGCTTAGGGCTCCCTGGCGATTTAAAAGAATAACCCGTTCATCCATAGCCCTACCCCAGGTAATCGTTTTCATTAACTGAATTAATTCGTCTTCTGATACTTCAGCCATTGCTTTGGCATCAACCACTTGACCAGCCGCATCCAAAACTTGATACATGGGAAAATTAGCATCATAAGAAGATACAATGTCAGCAAAATGTAATGTACTAATAGTCATAGCTGCTTCCTTCCTTTCTCTATAATGATAGCGCTTTCTTTTAATAAGCTGAACTATCTAAATCTTATAGCACTATAAGTAAGACAAGCACTCTGCCAACCAATCCATCTCATAAAATTCTCATGAACAGCTTACAAATCTGCTATTATTGCTATTGCTAAAAGCAAAATGCCTGCGTAACCACAGGCAACCACCTCAAAGCCCAAGCAACTTCATCAAAAAAAGACCGAAAAGCAGCAGCAAGATAGCCGACTTTCGGTCACAATTCAAAATCAACAGAAGTTTAGCTTTTCCAACAACTCTGTTTCGAATAATAAATACCACAACCTAACCACTTAGTTTGTTGGAAACATCCTCTCTTAAAAAGCTTCGCTATTTCCTTTGCTTGGGACGTACCGATTGCAAAAGGAAATTTAGCTAGCTAAAAAAGGGCTGACGCCTCAGATAGAAGCCGCGAGCCCTCACCTACTTAGTAATGCCTACACTAAACGATCCAAGAAACTTTCCCCAATCATGGCAGTCTCCACGCCAAAGTTCTCAGCAATGGTCGCAGAAATATCAGCAAAATGACCAACTGGCAATACCCCATTGCCCTTAAATGCTGGACTGTAAGCCAACAAAGGGATGTACTCACGGGTATGATCCGTACCAACAT
>NZ_WLZU01000005.1 GCF_009870755.1 Streptococcus halichoeri | reverse complement strand
AAATGCCATAACTATAGTATAGCATACATTGCCGTTCACAACAATAAATAGAGATAAAAAATCAAAAGAAATACCGCTGTTATCGCAAAAACAACCCCTGCGAAGTCAATTAACTGATAAACTCGGGTGACCTTTAAGGCTGTCAAAAAAAGTCACAAGCAAAGCGATTTTCTAAAGCACCCTTAGCCAGAGCCCTCAGGTTTATTTTGTGGAGGAGGAATGATATAATAAAGCTATTATGACAGAGAAAACAGATTGTAAGTATGCAGTGGTAGATTTGGAAGCTACTAGCGCCGGGGTCAATGCCTCCATTATCCAAGTCGGTATTGTGATTATTCACAATGGCCGGATTATTGATACCTATCAAACTGATGTCAATCCACATGAGCCCCTAACCGACCATATTAAGTCTCTAACAGGGATTAGTGACGCCCAGTTGCAAAGAGCACCAGACTTTTCCCAGGTTGCTAAGCCAATTTTTGACCGCATTAAAGATTGTGTTTTTGTGGCTCATAATGTGACCTTTGATGCCAATCTACTAGCAGAGGCGCTTTTCTTAGAAGGTTATGAATTGCGGACACCGCGCGTAGATACAGTCGAATTAGCGCAGATTTTCTATCCCACACTTGAAAAATACACGCTTTCTCATCTCTCACAAGAACTCCATTTAGACTTAGCCGATGCCCATACCGCAATTGCTGATGCTAGGGCAACTGCTCAGCTTTTTTTGCATGTGCAAGCTAAAATCGCAAAGCTTCCTTATGAGACCTTGTCTTTGTTGGTACAGTATGCCGATAACCTGCTTTTTGAAACCGCAACCGTGCTAACCCAGGCTCTGCCATTTGCCCAAACATTTGATCCCAAGCACTACCAATTAGTGCATGGTCTGGTGCTTACAAGAGAAAGCGAGGCATTGCCCAGCTATCAGCTATCAAATGACTTTGCCATCAATGCAGCCTTACTTGGCTTGGAGGAACGGGCTCAGCAGATTGCATTTGCAAAGATTGTAACAGATGAGTTTGCAAAGCCAGAAGCGAGCTTTATTGAGGCCCAGGCAGGTATCGGTAAAACCTATGGGTATTTGTTACCTTTACTTGCAAAAGCAAAGCAAGAACAGGTCTTGATTAGTGTGCCAACCAAGGTATTGCAAGATCAGATTATGAGTAAAGAAGCGGCGCAGCTAGCAAAAACCTTTCACTTATCCTGTCATAGCTTAAAAGGACCAAAGAATTATCTTAAATTGGATTCCTTTAAAGCGAGTCTGGAGCAAACGGATACCAATCGTCTCATCAATCGCTATAAGATGCAGCTAGTCATTTGGTTATTAGAAACGAAGACGGGCGACTTAGACGAGATTAAGCAAAAGCAGCGCTATGCAGCTTATTTTGAGCAAGTCGCGCATGATGGCAATCTACTGGCATCATCGCCTTTTTATGATGTGGATTTTTGGTGGCGCAGCTATCAAAAGGCGCAAAAGGCTCAGCTTTTGATTACCAATCATGCCTATTTCCTCCATCGAATCGAAGATGACAAGGACTTTGCACGTGGTAAGATTTTGGTGTTTGATGAGGCGCAAAATCTCATGCTGGCCATGGAACAATTGCTGCGGCAACAAAGTGACATTAAAGGGCTCATTGACCAACTTGATGAAAAACTTGCGACAACAGAAGTTATTTTGCAGCGTCGCTTATACGAAGGACTCCTCTTTGAATTAAATCACTTGGTCACTAAGTACCATCAGACAAGGATGCTTGAGCAAGCAGACTTTGCACCCTTAAAGCAGCTCCTAGCAGAAATAAAAGCAGCGCACATGCCCTTGCTTGAAGAGTGGACGAGCCTTGAGAACTGGGAGTTTTGGTTATCCAGCGACCGAAGTAGTGATAAGCGAATCACTTATCTCAATGCAACCAGTCCACAGCTGCTTCGTTTTAGTGATTTTTTACCACAAACCACTAAAACCTATTTTATTTCAGCGACTTTGCAGATCAGTCAACAGGTCTCTTTAGCAAATTTATTGGGCTATGAAACGTATCAGGCAGCTTATCTTGCTAAGCAAGTGTTGCCGCAACAACGAATTTTTATTGATCAATCCATGCCCCTAATCTCTAAACTATCTGATCAAGCCTATACAGAAGCTATTGTCAATCGTTTAGAACGTTTACAGGATTTGCAGGTTCCTATTTTGGTTTTATTTAATGCCAAAAAGCATATGTATATGGTATCAGAGGAACTGGAAGGCCGTGATTTGGGGCACTTAGCTCAGGAAAAACATGGCACAGCCTATCACATCAAAAAACGCTTTGATAAGGGAGAGCAAGCACTATTACTTGGGGTGGGTGCCTTCTGGGAAGGAGTAGACTTTACCCATGCTGATCGCATGATCACAGTGATTACACGTTTACCATTTGACCATCCAAACGACCCCTTTGTACTGAAGATGAATGCGCATTTGCTAGCGAACCACAAGCAGCCCTTTGCGGATTACTTTCAACCGATGGCGCTTTTAAAATTAAAACAGGCCATTGGCAGAACCATGCGACGACCCCACCAAAAATCGGCGGTTATCATCCTTGATAAACGTTTGCTAACCAAGACCTATGGACAGGAGATGACCGCGAATTTATCTGAAGAATTTATGGTTTCTTCGCAAAAAATCACAGAAGCCCTGCCCGCAATACAGCAATTTTTGCTATAATAGATAAGATCATATGAATTGGAGGCATGTATGACCAATCCAAAACCAATAAGAACTTTCTTCTATTGGCTTTCTAGTATTGTTCTGTTAGGGAGTTTTGCCCTTACAATGTTTGGTTATGCCCCCATCAAGAATCGGCTCTTGTTAAAATCACAACTCGTTTCCTATGCTAAGTCTCAAACAGACTTACATGAAGTTAGCCGTATTGATGTGTACCATGGCAAGGCAACTTCTTACGCTATCTTTGGTCATAACAAGGCGCAATCCCCGATTATTGTGATCCTGCCAGAGCAAGCAGCTAAGCCAGAGGTTTATCAAGCTAATGATGGTATCTCTGCGCTAAAAGCGCGAGCCATTGCCCAAAAGGCTGGTGCAAAAGCAATCCAGACAACACGTCTGGGAATGGAGGATCATCAAATCTTGTGGGAAGTTAAAGCCAGGGGTGCCTTTTACTTGATTGATTTTCAAACGGGTGAGCTGGTGAGAAAGGAGGTCTTATGACCACATTGTCCAAACGCGTTTTAGACATGGAAGAAAGCGTTACGCTGGCTGCTGGCGCTAGGGCTAAAGCCTTGAAAGCTCAAGGACGAGATATTTTAAGCCTCACTTTGGGAGAGCCTGATTTTGTGACTCCAAAGAATATTCAAGCTGCAGCAAATCAGGCCATTGCTGATGGTCGGGCTAGTTTTTATACCCAAGCCAGTGGTTTACCAGAATTGAAGGCGGCTATTAAAGATTATTTTAACCGTTTCTATGGCTATGCGGTAAATCCTGATCAGATTGTTGTTGGTACGGGAGCTAAATTTGTACTCTATGCTTTTTTTATGACCGTTTTAAATCCCAAGGACGAGGTCATCATTCCAACACCTTATTGGGTTTCATATGCTGAGCAAATCAAACTGGCTGAGGGTGTTCCTGTTTTTGTGACAACGACACAGACCCATGATTTTAAAGTGACTGTTGAACAATTAGAAGCTGCCAGAACGAGAAATACCAAGGTGCTTTTACTAAACAGCCCATCTAATCCAACGGGGATGATTTATTCAGCAAAAGAGCTGCAGGCCATTGGTGATTGGGCGGTGGCTCATGATATTTTAATTCTAGCAGATGATATTTATGGGCGCCTGGTGTATAACGGCAATCGCTTTACGCCTATTTCTAGCTTGTCACAGTCCATTTGCAATCAAACCATTGTCATTAATGGGGTTTCAAAAACCTATGCGATGACAGGCTGGCGTGTGGGCTTTGCGGTTGGTGATAGAGCGATCATTGCTGGTATGGCCAAGATTATTAGTCAGACGACTTCAAATCTGACGACTGTTTCACAATATGCAGCCATTGAAGCCTTAACTGGACCACAAGATGCGATAGAGGAATTACGCCTAGCCTTTGAAGCTCGTCTAAATACCATTTACCCTCTCTTATGTGAGGTGCCAGGCTTTGAGGTGGTCAAACCCCAGGGTGCCTTTTATCTCTTTCCCAATGTTGCTAAAGCAATGGAAATGAAGGGGTATTCAGATGTTACCGCATTTACGAATGCTATTTTAGAAGAAGCTGGCGTAGCCCTAGTCACTGGAGCTGGCTTTGGTGCGCCAAACCATGTTAGGCTCAGCTATGCTACTGATTTACAAACTCTGACCCAAGCTATCCAACGCCTAAAAGCTTTTATGGGATAAGTCTAGTGAGTGTTGGAAAAGGTTGCACGAATTCTCCTAGCTCAGCTCAACCTGTAAGCAAAATCAAAGAGGATGACCGGTTTTTTAGGTTTGATTTGTGTTTTAAGATAATTGCGCCAGCTATTTATTTTGCCAAAGCAGGCGAGAAAGCAAGACTGCTGGTTGAGTTAGCGGTTTTGCTCGAGTAGCAGGCAAATAGGTCTTGGTAAAGCTTTGACTTTAGCCAAAGAAAATAGCACAGCAAAGCACACCACAGCATAGGATAAGAAGATTATTTAGATTAAGAAAGAGGAATCATGACAAAAAAATTAGTATCAATCATTGATGTGAAAAAGTATGTTGGCCAAGAAGTTACTATTGGTGCTTGGGTTGCCAATAAGTCTGGTAAAGGAAAGATAGCTTTCTTGCAATTGCGCGATGGCACGGCTTTCTTTCAAGCTGTTGCTTTTAAGCCAAATTTCTTGGAAAGCTTTGGCCAAGAAGCCGGAACTGCCAAGTTTGAGACCATCAAACACCTCAATCAAGAAACGTCTGTTTATGTGACGGGTCTTGTTAAAGAGGATGAACGTTCAAAATTTGGCTATGAATTGGATATAACAGATCTTGAAATTATCGGCACCTCTGCTGACTACCCTATTACACCCAAGGAGCACGGTACTGATTTCTTGATGGATAATCGTCATTTGTGGTTACGCTCGCGCAAGCAAATGGCAATCATGCAAATTCGTAATGCTATTATTTATGCTACCTATGATTTCTTTGATAAAAATGGTTTTATTCGTTTTGATAGTCCGATTTTATCAGGAAATGCCGCTGAAGATTCAACAGAATTGTTTGAGACAGATTACTTTGGCACCCCAGCCTTTTTGAGCCAATCAGGCCAACTCTACCTGGAAGCAGGGGCCATGGCTTTGGGGCGTGTCTTTGACTTTGGCCCTGTTTTCCGGGCAGAGAAATCCAAAACCCGGCGCCATTTGACAGAGTTTTGGATGATGGATGCGGAGTATTCCTTCCTAGACCATGACGAGTCGCTTGATTTACAAGAAGCTTATGTTAAAGCCCTGATTCAAGGTGTACTTGATCGTGCCCCACAAGCACTTGATATTTTAGAGCGCGATGTGGCTGCCCTAAAGCGCTATATTGCAGAGCCATTTAAACGCGTCTCCTATGATGAAGCTATTGACCTGCTACAAGCCCATGAAGCAGATGAAGACACGGATTATGAGCACTTAGAGCATGGCGATGATTTTGGCTCGCCTCATGAAACGTGGATTTCCAATTATTTTGGTGTGCCAACCTTTGTCGTTAACTATCCTGCCAGTTTCAAAGCCTTTTACATGAAACCAGTTCCTGGCAATCCAGACCGTGTCTTATGTGCCGACCTATTAGCTCCAGAAGGCTACGGGGAAATCATCGGCGGCTCCATGCGTGAGGATGACTATGATGCCCTAGTCGCCAAAATGGACGCCCTCGAAATGGATAAATCCGAATACGCATTTTACCTTGACCTTCGTAAATACGGCTCTGTCCCTCACGGCGGCTTTGGAATTGGAATTGAACGGATGGTGACCTTTGTAGCTGGCACCAAGCATATCCGCGAAGCCATTCCCTTCCCTCGGATGTTACATCGCATTAAACCTTAACTTTAAAGAACCTAAGAGAGTGGAACAGTTACCTGGACGTGGCAGCAAACAAAGCTGGTGGTTCGTTAGTTACAGCAGGTGAGCTTGCTTGCGCTTGACCATTAAGGGCATTTTGCTGGGCCGACTTCTTTTGGGGCTTGCGTTATGATGTTATTAGTAGAAAGGCTGAAGACGGTTGTCTCAGCCTCTTTCAGCAATGGTTAATAAGTAGCTCGCCATATTCTTGTCTTCTAGCCTGAGGATTTGCTATAATAAGAAAAGCAATACCTATTTTAGGCATAGGTTTTATTGATTTTGCATATGGCTTGCGCTGTCTTAGTTAGTTTGAGTCAAAAGGAGTAAGGAGAGTTACTATAGGGTGTTAACACCAAGCTGTGCCAAAGCATCAGCGATACCAATTAGAGATAAGACGACACCATAACTTGTTGTCTAAGAAGGAGAAGTTTCAAGATGACCATTAGCTTAGTGATTGTAACAGGGATGAGTGGAGCTGGTAAAACAGTGGCGATTCAATCCTTTGAAGATCTAGGGTATTTTACCATTGATAATATGCCACCAACGCTGGTGCCCAAGTTTATCGAAATCATCGAACAGACCAATGATTATAAACGTGTGGCTCTCGTTGTTGATATGCGCAGCCGCTCTTTCTTTAAAGAAATCAATCAAATCCTGGATCAGCTAGAAGCCAATCCCTCTATTGATGTGAAAATTCTCTTTTTAGATGCTACCGATACTGAGTTGGTTTCACGTTATAAAGAAACCAGGCGCAGCCATCCTCTTGCGCCCACTGGCCGGGTCTTAGATGGGATTCGCTTGGAACGCGAATTATTAACTCCCTTAAAAAGCCTCAGCCAACACTTAGTCGACACATCAGAGTTAACACCGCGAGAGCTACGGCAAACCATCGCGGCTCAATTTTCTGATGAGCAAAACTCCCTATCTTTTCGTATTGAAGTGATGAGTTTTGGTTTTAAATACGGTGTTCCCCTTGATGCTGACCTGGTCTTTGATGTGCGCTTCTTACCAAATCCTTATTATTTTCCTGAAATGCGTAACCAAACCGGCTTAGATGACCAGGTTTACGACTATGTCATGGACCAGCAAAGCTCAAAGGATTTCTATCGTCACTTATTAGCCTTAATCGAGCCAATTTTGCCCTTATACAAAAAAGAAGGAAAAGCAATCTTAACCATTGCCATTGGCTGCACTGGCGGTCAACACCGCAGTGTTGCCTTTACCCATCGCTTAGCTCAGGATTTACAAAAAAATTGGCCTGTGAATGAAAGCCATCGGGACAAAAATAAACGGAAGGAAACCGTCAACCGCTCATGAGAAAACCGAAAATCACTGTTATCGGTGGAGGAACTGGGATTCCTGTGATTTTAAAGCGCCTTCGCTCAGAAGATGTGGAGATTAATGCAGTTGTTACAGTGGCAGATGATGGCGGCTCCTCTGGTAAGATTCGCAACGCCATGCAGCTGGCCCCACCGGGTGACTTGCGCAATGTCTTACTAGCTTTAAGTGATATGCCAAAGCTTTACGAACAGGTCTTTCAGTACCGCTTTAACAAAGAAGATGGGGCGTTAGCTGGTCACCCTCTGGGAAATTTGATTATTGCTGGCATCTCTGAAATGCAGGGCTCTATCTCGAATGCCATGCAAATACTGTCCCAGCTATTTCATACCACTGGTAAAATCTTTCCCTCAAGTGAGCATGCGCTTACTCTACATGCCGTCTTCAAAGATGGTCATGTCGTCTCTGGTGAAAGCCATATTGCTAATTATCAAGGCATGATCGACCATGTTTATGTGACCAATTCTTACAATGATCAAGACCCCAAAGCCAGTCATCAAGTAGTTGAAGCCATTATGAACAGTGATATGATTGTACTAGGGCCAGGCTCACTTTATACCTCCATCTTACCTAACTTAGTTATCCCTGAAATCAAGGAGGCCCTCAAGGCCACCAAGGCAGAAATCGTTTATATTTGTAATATCATGACCCAGTATGGCGAAACGGAGCACTTTTCCGATGCTGATCATGTGGCTGTCTTAAACCGCCATCTGGGAGACAATTTGATTGATACTGTCCTTGTCAATCTTGATCAGGTCCCACAAGACTACATGGATTATAACAAATTTGATGAGTATCTCGTGCAAGTTGAACATCATTTTAGTGAGTTGAATCGCCTCGTCAAAAAAGTCATTTCATCCAATTTTTTACGCTTGGAAAATGGCGGAGCTTTTCATGATGGCGACCTGGTGGTTGAGGAATTAATGACCTTAGTTAAGGAACGACGGTTATGAGTTTCACAACAAAAATTAAAGAAGAGCTGATCCAGTTAGCTGCTCCCAAAAAGGAAGAGTTGGCAGCTATTATCAAACTATCAGGCAGTCTTAGCTTGTCAGCCAAGGGGCTGCAGCTTGCCATTACCACTGAAAATGCCAAGACGGCACGTTATATTTATTCAGCCATTGAAGCCTATTATCAGATTGTTCCAGAAATCAAGTACCATCAAAAGACCAACCTTCGAAAAAATCGAGTGTATACTGTAGTGGTTGAACAAGGCGTTGATGAGCTGTTAACAGACCTCCACTTAGCCGATGCCTTTTTTGGCCTTGAAACAGGCATTAGCCCTGAGGTTTTAAAAGATGATGATGCTGGTCGTGCTTATATCAAGGGTGCTTTTTTAGCGACCGGTACGGTGCGTGATCCAGAGTCAGGAAAGTATCAGCTAGAGATTTACTCAGTCTACTTGGACCATGCCCAAGACCTCGCACGCCTCCTGCAAAAATTTCTCTTAGATGCCAAGACGCTGGAGCACAAAAACGGTGCCATCACTTACTTGCAAAAAGCTGAGGACATCATGGACTTTTTATTAATCGTCCAAGCTCTGGCCTGTAAGGAAGCATTTGAGTCAGTCAAGCTTTTGCGCGAAGCCCGCAATGACATTAACAGGGCTAATAATGCAGAAACGGCTAATATTGCTAGGACCATTACAGCCAGCATGAAAACCATCAACAATATTGTTAAAATCATGGATACCATTGGCCTTTCAAGCCTGCCCCTTGAACTCCAAGAAATAGCACAGCTGCGCATTACCCATCCTGATTATTCCATCCAACAAATTGCTGACACCCTTGAAACCCCTATTTCAAAGAGTGGTGTCAATCATCGTCTGCGCAAAATCAATAAAATTGCTGAGGAACTTTAGTGGACCTTTGGCATTATCCCAAGAAAGGAGAACCTTATGTCTTGTACTACAATTCTTGTCGGAAAAAAATGTTCCTATGATGGCTCGACCTTAGTAGCCCGTACGGAGGACTCACAAAATGGTGTTTTTACCCCGAAAAAAATGGCTTTTGTCAGTCCAAAGCAACAACCCCGCGTCTATCGCTCGGTTTTATCTTCTTTTGAAATGACGCTGCCTGACAATCCTTTAGCCTATACCTCAGTGCCTGATGCGCTAGGAAAAGACGGTATTTGGGGTGCAGCCGGTGTTAATGAAGTAAATGTTGCTATGAGTGCAACTGAGACCATTACAACCAATGCTCGTGTCTTAGGAGCAGATCCCTTAGTAGCTTCTGGCATTGGGGAAGAAGATATGTTGACCCTGGTCTTACCCTATATTCATTCTGCACGCGAAGGTGTTTTGCGCCTGGGTGAGATTTTAGAACAATATGGTACATATGAATCAAATGGAATTGCCTTTTCTGATGAAAATGAGATTTGGTGGTTAGAGACCGTTGGTGGCCATCATTGGATTGCCCGCCGCGTTCCAGATGATGCCTATGTTACCAATCCTAATCAATTAGGCATTGACTATTTTGAGTTTAATAACCCAGAGGATTACTTAGCTAGTGCTGATATTAGAGAGTTTGTAAGCAAATACCATTTGGATTTGACCTACTCAAATGAGCATTTTAATCCTCGCTATGCTTTTGGTAGCCAAAAAGATAAGGACCGCCATTACAACACGCCACGAGCTTGGTTCATGCAAAAGTATTTGAACCCAGAAATCGAACAGGATCCTCGTAGCTTTGCAATTCCTTGGTGCCGTAAACCTTATCGCAAGGTAACCATTGAAGATGTCAAATATGTCTTAAGTAGCCATTACCAAGACACCGTCTATGATCCTTATGGTCCAGAGGGCAATGCTCAGACTCAGCGAAGTTTCCGGCCAATCGGGATTAATCGTACTAGCCAAACAGCGCTGCTACAGATTCGTTCTGATCAACCAAAGGAAATCAGTGCCATTCAATGGATGGCCTTTGGGGCAATGCCTTTTGCTACCTTTGTCCCATTCTTTACTCAGGTCAAAGACATGCCGGACTATTTTACTAATACTAATGAAGACGTATCAACCAATAATTTCTACTGGATGAACCGGCTGATTGCAGTGATGGCTGATGCTCATTTCTATCAGCATGAAGCTAGCATTGAAGATTATATTGAGCGAACCATGGCTCTTGGTCATGCTATGATTCATGATGTCGAAGAAGCTCTTGCTGCGGGTGAGTCGGTCAATCTTACCCAGAAGAATCAAGACATGAGCGATGCCATTCAACAAGAGACCCAGTTGCTCTTAAATAAAGTGGTATTTGATGCTAGCAACTTAATGACCAATCGTTTTAGCCTCAGTGATTGATAAAAGTAGGACCACAGTGTAAGGGCTCAGATGCCTTGACTAACAGCAGTAGGCAATGCAAAAGGCTTTTTACGAGGTGTCTTGAGCACATGGCAAATACCAAAGGAAGCAGTTCGCTAAATAGTGGACTGCTGTTTTTTGCCCCAGAGGGTTTGATGGGCGAACAGCCGCATGCTTTACCCTTTGTTTGAAGCTACTAGCTTTGCTTAATCGTTGGAATTACCAGTTGTAAAAAGAGTATGAAAACGTTATCTTTTTTTAAATTAACGAAAAAAACGTGACAATTTAACGAAACTTTGATATAGTTAACTAGTAAAGTAACTAGTCAAATACCAGTTAATAAGTAAAGGAGATAAGATGAAGAAGAAGGTTCTTTTAATGACAAGCATGCTGGCCATGACTTCGGCATGGCAACTAAGCCAAGTACATGAAGTAGCAGCAGATGGCAAAAAGGTCAAAGTGATTGCGACATTCTATCCTGTTTATGAATTTACCAAGGGAATTGTTGGTGATCAAGGCGACGTTAGCATGTTAATGAAGGCCGGAACAGAGCCACACGAATTTGAACCATCTACCAAAGATGTCAAGAAAATGCAAGATGCTGATGCTGTTGTTTACATGGATGACAACATGGAAACCTGGATGTCCGATATTAAAAAATCTGCTAAATCTAAAAAGGTTAAATACATTGAAGGTACAGGCAACATGATCTTAGCTTCTGGTACTGAAGAAGGTCATGACCACGAAGGTGATGAGAAACACGAGCACAAAGAGCATGAGCATGAAGGCCACCATCATGCTTTTGACCCACACGTATGGTTATCACCATACCGTAGCATCACTGTCGTTGAAAACATCCGTGACTCCCTTTCTAAGAAATATCCGGACCGCGCCCCTGAATTTAAAGCCAATGCGCAAAAATACATTGAGAAGTTAAAAGCCCTTGATGCTGAGTATGCTAAGGAGCTTGGGGACGCTAAACAAAAGAGTTTTGTAACACAACACGCAGCCTTTAATTATATGGCGCTAGATTATGGCCTAAATCAGGTTGCTATCAATGGGGTTAGTCCTGACACAGAACCTTCAGCCAAACGCATTGCTGAACTTTCAAAATATGTTAAAAAATATGATATTAAATACATTTATTTTGAAGAAAATGCCTCAAATAAGGTAGCCAAAACCTTAGCAAATGAAGCAGGTGTTAAAGCCGAAGTTCTTAGTCCATTGGAAAGCTTAACTAAAAAAGAAATGCAAAAAGGCAAGGATTATTTCTCTGTCATGCGTGACAACTTAAAAGCTTTGCAATTGACCACTAACTATGATGGCAAAGAAATCAAGCCAGAAAAAGGAACAGAAAAGACAGTTTATAATGGTTACTTTAAAGACAGTCAAATCAAGGACCGTAAATTGTCAGATTGGTCAGGTAAATGGCAATCGGTTTACCCTTACTTACAAGATGGTACGCTTGACCAAGTTATGGATTATAAGGCCAAAAAGTCTAAGGGTCAAATGACAGCTAAAGAGTATAAAGACTACTATATGACTGGCTATAAGACAGATGTTGATGCCATTACGATTAACGGTAAAAAGAAAACGGTGACCTTTGAACGTAACGGTAAAAAGCAGACCTTTACTTATGAGTATGATGGTAAAAAGACTTTGACTTACCCTAAAGGTAATCGAGGTGTCCGCTACCTCTTTAAAGCAAAAGAAAAAGATGCTGGCGAATTTACTTATATTCAATTTAGTGACCACGCTATAGCTCCAGAAAAAGCAGAGCATTTCCACCTTTACTGGGGTGGCGATAGCCAAGCTAAGTTACTTGATGAATTAGAACATTGGCCAACTTATTACCCAGCTGAGATGTCTGGCCGGGAAGTCGCACAAGCCATTAATGCCCATTAATCTTGTGGCAGTCAAAAAAATAGTCAGATTGAAGAAAAAGTTCATTTTGGACAACTTTCTTCAATCTTTTTTTCTGTGATGCTAATTAAAAACTCTCAGAAATACTGACAGATTAAGGTTTCGAAGAGTTTAACAATTTATCATTTCACCTAGGCTAAGCCAAATGATGACATGTTATAGAAGTTTGTCGACGTTTTGCTTTAAAGAGATATTATCAGGCTCAAGAAAGGATTCATTGCGGCTCCTTTTTTCAGCCTTTTTAGGGGAAATAACTTTGCTTGGACGCGAAAAGGTCATTTAATTAGGAATATGCCGGCAAATGATTTTACTGGGCACTTACTGATCATTATCGCTATAGAGATAGGCAAAATCCTCGTTAGAGTAGCATTTATCCTCTCAAAAGAGCTTTGTTAAATCATTGACAAGGATAGATTAATATAATATACTCATATGTGGTTATAACCACTAGAAGGAGAACACATGGCTAAAGAACCACCCCTTTATTTGCAGCTAGTAGACCAACTTGAGCTAAAGATCCGTCAATCAATGTCGGCCAACGAAAAGTTATTATCTGAGAGGGAATTAATTGATGTTTATCAAGTTAGCCGCATAACGGTTCGGCAAGCTTTGAAAGAGTTAGAAACGCGTGGGCTGATTTATAAAAAGCAGGGCAAAGGAACTTTTGTCTCTGCAATCCGTGAACCGGCAGCAGATTTGGCTGCAGCTTATAGTTTTACCGAGCATATGAAGAGTTTGGGAAAGCAACCCAAAACCCAAATGCTAGCTTTTGAAGAAACCCAGATTACTAGTTCTTTAGCAAAATTATTTGATATGGAGGTTGGCACACCGGTCTATGAATTAGAACGTCTAAGATTAGCTGATAATGTTCCTTTGATGTTTGAACGGTCGTTTATCCCAATGGCAGAATTTCCTCAGCTTAGCAAGTCTCAGCTGGAAAAACAACCTTTGTATGATGTTTTTGCTGAAAGTTATGGTCAGACCATCAAATTGGCTGAAGAAGAATTTTATGCTAGTATTGCCTTAGACTATGAAGCAGAGCTATTGCACATTCAAAAGGGCGATCCTGTTTTACATATGATTCGTAAAACCTATAATGATAAAAACATTTTAATTGAGTATACCTTTAGTATTGCTCGTGCCGATCACTTTAGGTATCGTATTACCCATTACCCCACCTCTCGTTAGGAATAAAAAGGAGAATGAACGATGTTTACCTTAGCTAAACCAGCACTCGAAAAATTGGGTGCAGAAATAACCACTCGAGAAATCAAGCAACAACCAGAATTATGGCAAGAATGCTTTGAGGCTTATCTTACCCATAAGGAGGAGTTGACCTCCTTTTTAAACCAGGTTATTGAAAGCGCTGACAGTGAAAAGATCAAGGTGATTTTCACTGGAGCTGGAACTTCTGAATACGTAGGCAATACGATTTGGGCTTATCTGCAGCAGCATGGAGATCGTAAGCATTTTATTTTTCAAAGTATTGCCTCTACCGATCTTGTTTCAGCGCCTGCTCAATTCCTCTATCCAGAAGAGACGGTTCTTTTGGTTTCCTTTGCGCGTAGTGGCAATAGCCCAGAGAGTGTTGGTGCAGTCAACCTGGTCAATCAACTCATCCCAAATGCTTATCATCTCCAGATCACGTGTGCTAAAGAAGGCCAACTAGCTAAGCAGGCCATAGCCTCACCTAAAAGGCAATATCTCATGCTGATGCCTGAGCGCTCCAATGATGCTGGCTTTGCCATGACAGGTAGTTTTACCTCTATGTTGCTTTCTGCGCTCTTGATCTTTGATCAGTCATTGCCTGACTCACAAAAGAAAACCTATGTGACTGCTGCTGTTAAAATGGCGCAAGACATTATCGCACGTGAAGATCAACTCCAAACTTATGTGGACCTGGATTTTAATCGAATGGTTTACCTGGGATCGGGTAGCCTGGCTGGATTAACCCGCGAAGCTCAGTTAAAAGTACTGGAATTAACCGCAGGAAAGGTAGCCACTGTCTATGACTCCACGATGGGTTTTCGGCATGGCCCCAAATCGTTTATTAATCCCAATTGTTTAGTCATTGATTTTGTGAACAATGATCCTTATACACGGCAATATGACCTTGATCTTTTAGAGGAAGTAAAAACAGATGGGATTACCAGTAAAGTCATCGCTTTTGCACAAGATGGGGGTCACCAGTTTTCCGGAGAGACTTTTAAACTCTTATCAGAAGTCAAGCTACCAGATGTTTACTTGGCATTGCCAATGATTCTCGCTGCTCAAACGCTTGCTCTTTTGATTGCCGTAAAAATCGGTAATACACCAGATACGCCATCTGCTTCTGGTACAGTTAACCGCGTTGTAAAAGGTGTTACCCTACATCCCTATCCGACAAACTAAGGGAGTTTAGGTCATTAATTGCCGATAAAAGAGCTCAGCTGAGTAAAACGGCTACCCTAGTAGCTAGAATGCTCTTACTCTTAGCTCTTGGCCAATGCGCCATGCTTTAATAGATGAGAGTGCTCTAGTAATGGAGCTTTGGTGCTCTAAGTAAACGTAGTCGTTCTGCGCTGGTGCATCAACCCTAAACACGAGACCAGAGGGAATGACAAACGACATGCCACCAAAAGCTGAAGTAGCACGTCATAGCTGCGCCTCTGTAAAAGGCAGCTACTACAATAAGTAGGTCTTTTATCAGGATTGAGCAGTAAGAACTAGTCAGGAACTGCTTGATTAAAATAAGCAATGCCTTAGTAAGCCTATTAATAAAGGTTTACTAAGGCATTTTTTGACTTAAAAATCAGTTGATTTTATCTGATAAGTAAAAAAATCAAGCACCTTATAAACTTCGGCGTACTCTAGTACCCGGCCGGTCTCTCTGTGTTTGGTTGTTTTGAGTTGGCGGATACAGTGCTGATCACATTTTAAAGCAAGAAAGTGACGAGCAGCAGGCTTAGGTTGGATCACATCAGTCCTTTGGCAAAATGGCTGCTCAGCCATTTGAATCTGAAAGTCTTCGAAAAAACGATGATAGAGTGAGTGATAGGCATCTTCTTTTGCACTATTTGCTTCTAAAATATAGTCGTGGGGAATGTAGGATTCTTGATAAATGTAAGGCTGATTATCTAAGCGTCTGGTCCTGGTCAAGGTGTAATAATATTCGGTTTTGTGCAAACCGAGTTGGTCTAGGTAAAAAGGATGGTTACCTTTATTTAGCGATAACACCTGAATGGCTTCTTGGACATCAGCAGGATTATTTTGATAAGAAAACTGGACCAATTTGTCTTGACTGGTTCTAGCAATAAAGGTTCCTAATCCTTGCTTGCGAATGAGATAACCTTCGTTTTCTAACTCTTTGAGGGCACGAATAACGGTGATTGAACTGACTTGGTATTTGTCAATCAGCTCTGCTTCCGTATAGAATTGTTGGCCAATTTTGTAGTGATTAGAGAGAATATCGTTGTAAAGCTCTTTCTTGATGTGTTGATATTTTGGCTTATGGATTGGGGCCATTTAAAAGTTACTTCCTTCCTAGGAGATCCCACCTATTATACCAAAAAAATTGGTCTAATTTTTCAAAACAACTTGATATAACCAGTGTATAATGTTATTATATTGTTGTTGGATTTGGTAAGCGTTTGCAAAAAGACAGGAATTGCTTATGGAGAGATTTGAAATCAAAGAAAATTTTTACCTAAATGGCCAACCCTTTAAAATCCTATCTGGAGCTATCCACTATTTTCGGATTCATCCTGATGATTGGTACCGTTCACTCTATAATTTAAAGGCGCTGGGTTTTAATACGGTTGAAACATATGTCCCTTGGAACCTGCATGAGCCCAAAGAAGGCCAATTTGACTTTAGCCAAGCGCTAGATCTTGAAGCATTCTTAAATCTAGCGCAAGAGTTAGGCTTATATGCAATCGTTAGGCCATCGCCCTATATTTGTGCTGAATGGGAATTTGGTGGCCTGCCAGCTTGGTTAATTCCTAAAAAATGCCGGCTACGCTCAAGTGATCCCCAATTTTTAGCAGCTGTGGCTAATTATTACCGGCAGCTTTTGCCCCGGCTCATCCCGCATCAGCTTGATCAAGGGGGGAATATCTTGATGATGCAAATTGAAAATGAATATGGGTCTTATGGCGAAGAAAAAGCTTATTTAAGAGCTATTCGTAAACTCCTAGAAGCAGGTGGTGTGACGACACCACTCTTTACCTCAGATGGCCCCTGGCAAGCAACCTTACGGGCGGGTAGCTTGATTGAGGATGATGTTTTTGTAACGGGTAATTTTGGTTCAAAAGCCAAGCAACAATTCCAGCAAATGAGGGATTTTTTTGCTAAGTACCATAAGCAGTGGCCACTCATGTGCATGGAATTTTGGGATGGCTGGTTTAACCGCTGGGGTGAGCCAGTAATCAAAAGGGATCCAAAAGAAACAGCGCAAGCCATTATGGAAGTCCTAGAGTATGGCAGTATTAATCTTTATATGTTCCATGGAGGGACAAACTTTGGCTTTATGAACGGGTGCTCAGCGCGCAAGGATACAGATTTGCCGCAAGTGACTTCTTATGATTACGATGCCATCTTAGATGAAAGTGGTCAGCCAACGGCAAAGTTTTACTGTTTACAGGACAAACTCAAAAAACGCTACCCTGAACGTCAGTACTTAGAACCTTTGCTAGTTGAGACCATGCAAATTGAGGCACTTCCTGTAAAGGCTAAGACTAGTCTTTTTGCCAATTTGGAGACTATCAGTCATGTCCAGCACCGCTTTTATCCAGAGAATATGGAAGCCTTAGGGCATGCTTATGGCTATATCCTCTATCGGACAGCCTTGCCTGCAGATAAAGCAGATCAAGAAACTATTCGCTTAATTGCTAGCCGTGATCGGGCCCATATTTTTATGGATCAACACTGGCAAGCGACTCAATACCAAGACGAAATTGGTGATCCAATCGAGCTCGCTCTTACTCAGGAGGTGCACCAACTAGATATTCTGATGGAAAATATGGGGCGAGTCAATTATGGGCATAAATTGGCCGCACCAAGCCAAAGTAAGGGGCTGGGTCGAGGCGTTATGGCTGATCTGCATTATCTTGGTGATTGGCAGATCTATCCACTCGCATTTGACCGCTTAGACCAGCTGGATTTCACCCAGGATTGGCAAGCAGACCAACCCAGCTTTTATCGTTTTGACTATCAATGCTCAGACCCTAAGGCTACCTATCTTGATTTATCAGGTTTTGGTAAAGGGCTTGTCTTTGTTAATCAGGTTAATATTGGTCGTTTTTGGGACATTGGCCCTACGCTTTCTCTGTACATTCCTAAAGGCCTGCTAAGAAAAGGTCGCAATACCATTATCATTTTTGAAACAGAAGGTCGTTACCAGGATTCCATTTCGTTTGTTAAAGCCCCTCTATACCATTCTTAAAAGGAGAATATGATGACAATAGTAGCAGCTCGTATTGATGGTCGTTTAATTCACGGCCAAGTCGCTAATTTGTGGACGACCACATTAAACATTAGTCGCATTATGGTGGTAGATGATGACATCGTTAGCAGTGATTTAGAAAAGACTGCCTTGAAGTTGGCCACGCCAACAGGTGTCAAACTGTCTGTTTTGACCGTGGAAAAAGCAGCAGCTAATATTTTAGCCGGCAAGTATGATTCCCAACGCTTGATGATTGTTGCTAAACGGCCCGATCGCTTTCGGGGGTTATTAGAAAAAGGCGTTAGCCTTGCAGAAGTTAACGTTGGCAATATGTCGCAAACTGCTGAAACACGCGCTGTGAGCCGTTCGATCAATGTGGTGGAACAAGACATCCAGGATTTCGATGCGATTGCCGCTCACGGCACAAAACTCATTGCACAAATGGTACCAGGTGATAGCCCAGCAGCATTTGGTCCACTACTAGATAAAGTTCGATAAAGTAATCATTATTAGATTTTTGGGAGGAACGTGATCATGATTCAATGGTGGCAGATAGTTTTACTTACCCTTTACTCAGCTTATCAAATTTGTGATGAGTTAACGGTGAATACCTCTGCGGGCTCACCTGTTTTTGCAGGCTTTATCGCAGGCCTGATTATGGGTGATTTACAGACGGGTCTTTGGATTGGTGGTAGTTTACAATTGATGGTTTTAGGTGTGGGGACTTTTGGTGGAGCCTCACGGATTGATGCTACCTCAGGTGCTGTTTTGGCCACAGCCTTCTCTGTTGCTCAAGGCATTAAGCCAGAGCTTGCGATTTCAACGATTGCTGTACCTGTGGCAGCTCTAATGGTCTATACGGACATCCTAGGGCGCTTTTCAACCACCTATTTTGCCCATCGGATTGATAGCCATGTGGCTCAGTTTAATTACAAAGGGATTGAACGCAATTACCTATTAGGTGCTCTGCCTTGGGCCTTGTCACGGGCCTTGCCGGTCTTTCTTGCTCTAGCCTTAGGCGGTGGTTTTGTGGAAATGCTGGTTAAAGGCATTCAAAACGTCCAATGGTTTGCAGATGGTTTGACCTTGGCAGGTAAAATGTTACCTGGTCTAGGATTTGCTATTTTATTACACTATTTACCAGTCAAGCGTAACTGGCATTATCTTGCTTTGGGCTTTGCCATCACCGCCATTTTAACAACGATTTATACTAATTTAATGACAGTAGGTGGCGCATTAGCGACTGTGGCCAAACACTTTGATGCAACACCATTAAAAGGGCTACCAATGATTGGAATTGCGATTATTGGTAGCCCTTGCTACTATTCATTATAAAAATGGTCAACATTTAGCTAAGCTCCAAGCAGAACAACCCGTTCAAACAGCAACGCTTTCAGAAAGTGGGGAAATTGAAGATGACGAACTCTAACTATCACTTAACGAAAGAAGATTTTAAACAGATTAATAAACGTAGTTTATTTACTTTCCAGTTGGGATGGAACTATGAGCGGATGCAAGGTTCTAGCTATCTCTTTATCATTTTGCCCCAATTACGCAAAATCTACGGTGATGGTACGCCAGAACTTAAGGAAATGATGCAGACTCATACGCAGTTCTTTAACACCTCAAACTTCTTTCATACCATCATCACCGGCATTGATCTGGCACTGGAAGAAAATGAAGGAATCTTGGCCAAGGATGCAGTAAATGGGGTTAAAACGGGTTTGATGGGTCCTTTTGCCCCAATTGGTGATTCTGTCTTTGCTTCCTTGGTACCAGCAATTATGGGCTCAATTGCCGCCTCACTAGCAATGAATGGTAACCCAATTGGTATTTTCCTTTGGATTGCTATGACCACACTTATCAATATTTTCCGTTGGAAGCAGCTCGAAATTGCCTATAAAGAAGGAACAAAGCTTGTGACCACCATGCGTGATAAATTAACATCCTTGGTTGATGCAGCGTCTGTTATGGGTGTTTTCATGGTAGGAGCCTTGATTGCTACAATGATTAACTTCAAGTTTACTGCAGCTCCTAAGATTGGCCAAAAAGTTATCAATGTTCAAGATTTATTCGATCAAATTTTTCCCCGTTTGGTACCAGCCCTGTTCACAGGCTTGATTTTCTGGTTACTTGGACGAAAAGGCATGACACCGACCAAGGCAATCTTTATGATTATCATTTTTGCCCTTTTGATGTCCTATTTGAAAGTGTTAGGTGTTTAAATATGAGTAAGACCCTTATACTGGTAAGTCATGGTAACTTTTGCCATGCTTTGAAACAAAGTACCGAAATGATTATGGGCCCTCAAAACAATATCGTAACGCTGGGTTTGGAACCAGAAGAAGGCGCAGCGTCATTTAAAGAACGCTTCCTTAAGCAGATTGCACCACTAGCAGATGGTGACTTCCTGGTCTTTGCTGATTTACTAGGAGGTACACCTTGCAATGTGGTTTCACAAGTTCTTTTGACAGGGCGCCACTTTGAACTTTATGCTGGGATGAACATGCCTATGGTCATTAGCTATCTAAATGCTGAATTGCTCGGACAAAAAGACGATATTCAAGCTTTTGCCCGTGAAAATATCCAAAAGGTTAATGACCTTTTGGCTGCTCTTGATGATGACGAGGCTTAAAAGCCAAGATAATGCTAGGAGATGCTGTAGTTATCCCAACGGGAAAAAATAACATGCTTGCAGTCTCTCTTTTTAGAAGAAGAAAAAACCACTGCTCCTAAAGTAGAGCAGTGGTTTAATAGTAATCTTTGGTTTATTTTGCAGCATTTGCGTCTTTGAAACCGTATTTTTTGTTGAAACGGTCCACGCGTCCATCTGCTTGAGTGAACTTTTGACGTCCTGTATAGAATGGGTGTGAATCTGATGAAATTTCCACACGGATAAGTGGGTAAGTTTCCCCTTCAAATTCAACGGTTTCCTTAGAAGGTTTTGTTGAACCACTAAGGAATTGGTAACCTGTAGTTGTATCTAAGAAAACAACTGGACGATATTCTGGATGGATGTCTTTTCTCATCTTAAAAAAATTTCCTTTCTGCCATAGCCCTTCTTGGCGCCATAGTTATTAACCATTCTATCTTATCAAAACTTGCAGCCTTTGACAAGCATTTTCTTTCAGTTTATGCTTGCACCAGCGCAATTAACTCTTGAAAGATTTGCTCATTTTCAGCTAAACTATAGGAATTAGCTCCGCTAGCCAGCGGGTGACCGCCGCCATGATGCTTTTTGGCGATGGCATTAATCGGTTTTATTTTACTGCGCATGCGCACGCGATAATGGCCATCGGCTTGCTCAACGAAAATAGCCCAGGTTTGCACATTATCGATTTTTCCAGGTGTAGAAACAATAGCTGAGCTTTCAGCATCCGTTACATCATAGGCTTTGAGAATATCCTGTGTTAAAACGATACGAGCCACCCCAGAAGCATCCATGTCCAAGTGTTCAAAGACATAGCCTTGTAATTTAGCAATTTTATAAGGGAAAGATTCCATCTGCCTAGCAATAGCAGAAAAATCAAAATCAAAGGTGCGCAGGGTACTAGCAATTGCCAGAGTTTTACTAGTCGTTGATGGGTACAAGAAGCGTCCGGTATCGCCAACAATTCCTGTATAGAGGTATTGAGCAGAACGGGCAGATAAGCTAAGGTGCATAGTTAAGGCAAAATCAGCAACAATCTCACTAGCACTTGAGGCCTTGGTGTCAACAAGGGAAATGTCACCATAGACGTCATCGTCTGGATGATGGTCGATTTTGATTAGGGTATCACCAGTAGCATAGCGTTGATCGTCTATCCTGGGACGGTTCGCAGTATCCGTTACAATTACCAGTGCACCATGGTATTGTTCGTCTTTGACCTGATCCATGGTTCCAATCCAAGTGAGGCTTGGTTCATCGTAGCCCGTTGCTAAAACGGTTTTGTCAGGAAAGTTATCTTGGATGAGTTGCTTTAGCCCTATTTGGCTACCAAGAGCGTCAGGATCAGGATTTTGATGGCGGTGAATAATGATAGTATTATATTGTTTTATGGTATCAAGGATGGTTTGGTAAAAGGACATGATTTTCACTTTCTATTGTTGCCAAAAGCCCAGAAATCAAGCAAGTGGCAAAGTTAACTATTTGTCTCATTATATCATAAAAGCCCCAAGGAATGTAGACAGGGCTACAGTAAGCTTGAGGCTTTTGTGAGGTTTTAATCATCGTAGGATTTTTCAAGTGCTTTTTGGACAGCTGGGCGTTGCTTGATAAGTTCATTCCAGCGGTGGAGATGATGATAGCTTTGACCATCTAGGAATTGGGCTGCGCCTGGATAAACTTTATCATCTAAAAGGCGACCATACCAAGACCAAATGGCAATATCAGCAATAGTGTAATGTTCACCAGCGATGTAGGTACGTTTTGCTAAGAGTTGATCAAGCAAATCTAATTGACGTTTTGTTTCCATGGTGTAGCGATTAATCGGATATTCTAGTTTTTCCGGAGCATATTTGAAGAAATGGCCAAAGCCACCACCTAAAAAGGGTGCTGCTCCGGTTTGCCAAAAGAGCCAGTTGAGGACTTCACTTTGCTCCTGTGGGGTTTCCCCTAAAAAGGCCTGATGTTTTTTGGCAATGTGCCATAAGATATGCGCTGATTCAAAAATGCGCAGCCCACCTTGTGCTTGATCCAAAAGAGCAGGAATTTTGGAATTGGGATTAAGAGCTACAAAATCACTACCAAATTGCTCGCCTTTCATAATGTTAATTTTATACATGTTGTACTGGGCGTCTGTAATCCCAAGCGCTAGCAATTCTTCCAAAAGAATGATCGGCTTAATGCCGTTTGGAGTGCTTAAGGTATAAAGTTGGTAAGGCTTATCTCCTTTGGGGAGAGTTTGCTCAAAGCGACTACCTGCAGTATCACTGTTAAGGCCTTGTGGCTGGGTATTTTTCCAGACTTTAGGTAAAGTATATTGTGCCATAGTGTCTCCTCGCTTTTTTGTTTTTGTAACTTTATCTTACCAAAGTTTTCAGCGGTCTGTACAAAATCTTGTTTAGAAATCAAATAAGCTTGAAAAAACGCTTGATTTTAAAGCTAAGTTTGGTATGATAGTAAAAATACAAATGTGAGGTGATGAAGGATTGGATGCCCAATTATATAGACAACTCCCTAAGGTAGAACTCCATTGTCATTTAGATGGTTCCTTATCCCTTGGGTGCATTCGTCAATTAGCAAAGCTAGCCCAGGTGAAGCTTCCTAGTGAGGATGCGGCGCTAAAGGCCCTTGTTACAGCGCCAGCAACAGCTGAGTCCTTAATGGATTATTTGAAGGCTTTTGATGTCATCCGGCCGCTTTTACAAACACAAGAAGCCTTGGCTTTAGCTGCCTATGATGTGGCTAGGCAAGCAGCAAAAGAGCATGTCTTGTATCTGGAAATGCGCTTTGCACCGGAGCTATCAATGGATCAAGGCTTAACTGTCTCTGAGATTATGGAGGCTGTTTTTGAAGGAACCCAAAAAGCCCAAGAGGAATATGGCATCCTTGTTAAAATCATTGTCTGTGGCATGCGGCAGTCGCCCTTGGCCAGGTCTAAAAGTATTTTTGAGCAAGCGATTGCGTTTGCCCAAAAAGGCCTTGTAGGTTTTGATTTTGCAGGCAATGAACTGGATTTTCCGCCCAGCTATTTGGCAGCAATCATTGAAGAAACCAAAAGCCTTGGCTTGCCTTTTACGCTGCATGCTGGCGAATGTGGCTGTCCTAACTATATTGGGGATGCCATTGCTTTGGGGGTTAAACGCTTAGGACACGCGACGGCTTTGAGTAAGCGACCGGACTTATTAGAGGACATGCGCAAGCAAGAGATTACAGCAGAGTTATGCCTGAGTAGCAATCTGCAAACAAAGGCCGCTCCAAGCATTGATGCCTTTCCCTATCAGTTGCTAAAAGCGGCAGGCCTACCCATTAGTATTAATACAGATAATCGGACGGTTTCAGATACCAACTTAACGAAAGAATATCAGCTATATGCGGCCTACTTTGATACAAGCCTTGCTGATTTTTACCAACACAATCAAGATGCTCTCAAGGCCTCCTTTGCTTCAAAAGCTGAAAAAGCAAAAATTCTGCAGCGTCTAAGCGCTGCTTATCAGCCCTATCTGAATCAGTAATGCTTTTCTTGTCAGTTTATGGTAAAATAAAGAAAGTTTAGTGAAGTTTGGAGGAAAATATGGCATTTGCAAAAATCGTTTATGCCAGCATGACAGGAAATACTGAAGAAATTGCTGACATTGTCGCAAATAAACTCGAAGAATTAGGCCATGATGTTGAACTTGATGAGTGCACAACCGTAGATGCCTCAGATTTTGAAGATGCTGATATTGCCATCGTTGCTACTTATACCTATGGCGATGGTGATTTACCAGATGAAATTGTTGATTTTTACGAGGATTTGCAGGATTTAGATTTGTCAGGTAAGGTTTATGGCGTGGTCGGCTCTGGCGACACTTTCTATGATTATTTCTGTAAATCTGTTGATGAGTTTGAAGAGCAATTTGCTTTAACGGGTGCCAAAAAAGGTGCTGATTCTGTCAAGGTTGATTTAGCAGCTGAAGATGAAGACATTGAAAATCTAGAGCAGTTTGCAACACAATTATCAGCAGCGGTGCAAAACTTATAAGCATTTACATTACCAGATCATAGTGAGGTCAAGGAATCAGGCGCAAATAGCTTGTCATCCCTTGCCTCATTTTTGCTGCCAAAGGAGAAGAAGGCATGAGCGACCAACTACAAACCGTTAGAAAAGAGATTGATCAATTGAATATAGAACTTGTTTCGCTTTTAGAACAGCGCATGTACTTAGTTCAGCAAGTTTTAGATTATAAGCGCAAGCAAAGGCTCCCTATTTTAGATCAAGCACGTGAAGCACGTACTCTGGAAAAAATAGCAGATGAAGTTCACAATAAGGCTTACCAGCCTGCGATTTTGGAAAGCTTTCAGGCCATTATGGCTGCTTCGCGTCACTTCCAAGATAAGATAAGTGAGGAAACCAATCATGCTTAAATCACTGCAACACTTGCATGATCAGACCCTCGCACAAATAGGGGTACTTAGTGTAGCAGCTATAGGTATTGGCCTGTTGGTAGGGAGTTTTTCCGCACTTTTTGGACGCGTGTTACTTGCTATCTCTGCCTATCGCACCAATCACATCTTCGCCCTTCTTCCTTTTTTAGCCTTAGCTGGCCTTATCATCATATTTATTTATCAACGATTTGGAGGCAAATCAAAAAAAGGTCTGAGTCTGGTTTTTGAAGTTGGTCAAGGTAAAGAACCAGGGCTCCCTTTACGGTTGGTCCCGTTGGTAATGGTGACCACCTGGCTTACTCACTTGTTTGGTGGTAGTGCTGGTCGTGAGGGAGTTGCAGTGCAAATCGGCGCGACACTTTCACATTATCTGCATCGTTATTTCCCTGGCATCAAGTCCGGTCGAAGCTTTTTAATGATGGGGATGGCAGCCGGCTTTGCTGGTCTTTTTCAAACACCAATGGCTGCTACCTTCTTTGCCTTGGAAGTTTTGGTCTTAGATCAGCTCTGCTTGCAAAGCTTATTTCCAACTAGTATTGCTGCTTTTACAGCAGCTCTGACCAGTCATGGCCTAGGCTTAGAAAAATTTGTCTGGCCCTTACCAGCCACCCTAACCATAACACCCCTAATGCTTGGGAAATTAGTCATTCTGGGCCTTTGCTTTGGAATAGTTGGCAATCTCTTTGCCTATTTGCTAGCGCAGGCGAAAAGCTTTCTTGCCAAAAAGCTATCTAATCCGTACTTACGCATTGCCAGTGTGGGTTGTCTGTTGTCTCTATTATTGATGCTATGCCATCTGGGCCGCTATAGCGGTTTGGGGACAAACTTGATCGATGCTGCTTTAAGTGGTGGTCCCATATATAGCTATGATTGGGTATTAAAGCTAATATTTACGGTGATCACCATCGCTGCTGGCTTTCAAGGTGGAGAGGTGACCCCGCTTTTTGCGATTGGGGCTAGTCTTGGCGTCTTACTAGCACCTCATTTGGGCTTACCAGTCGTACTTGTGGCAGCTCTAGGTTACACGGCGGTTTTTGGCAGTGCGACAAACACAGTAGTAACACCCATCATAATTGGCTATGAAGTGTTTGGCCCTCATCAGTTACCAGCCTTCTTTCTTGTCTGTGTCGTTGCCTATGTTGTTGATCGGCGTCAGACTATTTACGGCCTACAAGAAATAGCAGTGCCCCTCAAAGAAGAAAACTAGCTAGCAGCCGGCTTTGACCCTGTATACAGAGCTTTTACCCAGCTTCGCTAAAAAATCCGCACCCAAGCAAACCATAAGTTCTGGTCTCATTTGGCGACAGAAAAAGGCCAGCCCAGCTTTGATTAGACTTACAGCAACCTAAACAAGCAGTTTGCGGTTAAAAATTTAAAATGTCTAGCCTAGCTTTACAAACCCTATCAGACATGGTATAATTTAGCTTATGTGTGATGGACACATAAGAAATCGCTAATCCGCTGAGACAAGTACTTAATGATTAGTAAGATAGGAGAAGAAAAAATGAATCCATTAATCCAAAGTTTGACAGAAGGTCAATTGCGCACTGACATCCCTTCATTCCGTCCTGGAGACACTGTACGTGTTCACGCTAAGGTTGTCGAAGGTTCTCGCGAACGTATCCAGATTTTTGAAGGTGTCGTTATTTCTCGTAAAGGCCAAGGCATTTCAGAAATGTACACAGTTCGTAAAATTTCTGGCGGTATTGGTGTTGAACGGACTTTCCCAATCCACACACCACGTGTTGCAAAAATTGAAGTTGTTCGTTATGGTAAAGTTCGCCGTGCTAAACTTTACTACTTGCGTGCATTGCAAGGTAAAGCGGCGCGTATCAAAGAAATCCGTCGTTAATCAAAGAATCCACTGGGATTTAGACAGCGACAGAAAAAAACACTACAAAAACTGCTATTGTGACTTGGTCATAAGGCAGTTTTTTAGTGCCATCATCTGAGTAACTCATGATTTCTTGGAGACTATCTGTCGCCATAAGCCTCAGCAAAAGCCTACCCAAACTGACTTGCTTTGAAATAGCCGCACTCAGTACAGTAGTCTTGTCAGAGGCCATTTCCTGCCATTGCCATAAGAAGGAACATTAGCCGGGCGAACGCGTTTTCCTATGTTGCTAAACCTCTCTTTTAGTTAGACAAGTAGCACCCAATTTTGCTTTAACTATAAAAATGCTTTAAGTATCCTTGCATTCTCGATTTTTCTAGGTTAAAATAGAGGAAGCTAATCTTGATCCCTTAGTTCAATGGATATAACACCTCCCTCCTAAGGAGTAGTTGCTGGTTCGATTCCGGCAGGGATCATTACATAACGATAAAAGACTCTGAGACAAAAAAGTGTTCAGACTCTTTTTGTTGTATGCTGAATTTAAAAGGGGATAAAGCGGCAGTTTGCTTAGGTATAATTTCTCAGGTTGACGGTAGTGTGGCTGTAAAGTCACAGGGACGTTTGTAGGATCTATGGGCTCGTTTAGTTATCTTGTTGACTAGCCTATCATCTGGTAAAACTCTAGCCAGGTGAGCATCTGAGACTAAATATCCACATAGTTTTTCACCCCATTTTAGGTTAAAATGGCACAATAAAGAGGGCCATTTTATGCCTCATTTATTGTACCGATTCGTCTCATGCTCGCCTTGACCAAATTTGAACGTGGTTTTTTAGTTGTCCAATTTTTCAACTTGTTTGATTGTTTCCAAGAAAGCTTCTTCAACTTTGGTTATTTAATTTTTTATAGTTTTGAACTCTGCATTTGTTTTTTGACTAGCTTGTTTGTGGCTGACTTTACCAGTGCTAGGCAGTATACCTTGACCATATCTAATTGCAAAATCATCTAATTCTTTAACCCAGTCCTTCATATACATAGGATGGGGACTTTCGGCTCGCAACTCTGCCACATCAAAGAATGTGCTGACAATGCGATTTAGTGTTTTTAGCTCTTTCTCGGATAGATAGTTTTTTGCGATGACAATATCGTCAGAGGTGATACGGTCTTTTGAAATAGTAGATTTATCTCTTTGAAATAACTCAGCTAGTTGATCTAATGTCAGCCAGACGGTTTCGTTTTCCATTTGGACGTCAATTTTAGTAAGTCCATCTTCTGTCTGATAAATAAGAAATTCTGTGGCCATTTTTACTAGTTAACCTTGCTGTCTAGCGGGTGCTCCCTTTGCTTGGTCACACTGCCTTGGTGCTTCTATTTGCAAAGCTTAGCATCTCAAAGTTTTTTTGGATCTAGGTCAATAGCACAGCTATGGAATCCTGCTGGCTTATTGACTACAGCACTTGCTTTGAACAGTTATAGTAGGAGGGGCGCAGCGATTTTAATAAAAGTTCACTAAAAATAAGGTTTTGATTAAGGGGTACAATAAAAAAATGGTATAATAATGCTTATCATTAAAGAAGGAAATATCATGACCCACAAAGTGAAAGCTGTTGATCAGCGGATTGATTACGCCATTATTTTACCCGTCTTTTTCTTAGTCTTAATCGGTTTTGTCTCTATTTATGCTGCAACCTATCATGATTACCCCCAACATATGGCACGAATGCTCATCCAGCAGGGGCTATGGATTTTATTTGGCTCTGTGCTAGCCTTTATTTTGATGTTCTTTAAGCGGAGTTTTTTGTGGAAGTTAACCCCTTATCTGTATGGCTTAGGCCTGATGTTAATGGTTTTGCCTTTGCTTTTCTACAGTCCGCAGTTAGTGGCTGCAACGGGTGCTAAAAACTGGATTTCCCTTGGTTCGGTGACGCTTTTTCAGCCTTCGGAATTTATGAAGATTTCCTATATATTAGTGATGGCCCGCCTAACAGTTTGGTTTAGACAAGGCAAGGAGCGAAGTGACTTAAAAGCAGATTGGCAGCTCCTTGGTCTCTACGCCTTGGTAACTCTGCCGGTAATGGTTTTATTGGCCTTGCAAAAGGACTTTGGGACAGCTCTGGTCTTCTTTGCTATTTTGTCTGGCATGGTGCTGATTGCTGGCATTTCCTGGCGGATCATTCTTCCGATACTTTTGGTATTGGTGCTTTTGCTGGCTGGTTTTTTCCTAGTTTTCTTGTTGCCCCAAGGCAAGGAATTGCTTTATCATCTGGGTATGGATACTTATAAGATAAACCGGATTTCAGCTTGGTTAACCCCTTTTGATTTTTCAGAGACCATTGCTTATCAACAGACGCAAAGTATGATTTCGATTGGGAGTGGGGGTTTTCGTGGCAAAGGTTTTAATGTGATTGATTTACTAGTGCCTGTCCGTGAAAGTGATATGATTTTCACAGTTATCGCAGAAAATTTTGGCTTTATTGGCTCGACCTTCCTTTTAACCCTCTATCTTTTACTAATCTACCGCATGGTTAGGGTAACTTTTGAGCTTAATAATCTCTTTTATACCTATATAGCCACAGGCTTTATTATGATGATTTTATTTCATATCTTTGAAAATATCGGCGCAGCGACAGGTATTCTTCCCTTGACAGGGATTCCCTTGCCCTTTATCTCGCAGGGAGGCTCAGCCTTAATTTCCAATTTAATCGGCGTAGGCTTGATTTTATCAATGCATTATCAGCACACCTTAGCAAAAGAAGCGCAAAGCGAAAAAGAATTGCGACGTAGTTTTAAATATCAATAAGCTTAATTGACGCAAGGGAAGTCACAGCTTTACGCGGCCTCCCTTACGTCGATTTTTATTTGTAGTCCTCACTGTATAAAATGAGCAAAATGTGTTATAATTTAAGGTATGAACTATAAGGATTATATCTGGGATTTGGGTGGAACGCTCCTTGATAATTATGAGAGTTCAACCAATGCCTTTATTCAAACCTTAGAAGAGTATCAGCTAACATCAGAGCATGATGAGGTTTACCAAAAATTAAAAGAATCAACTGCTAACGCCATTGCTCAGTTTGCGCCACACCAAACTGATTTTTTAGTCCGCTATAAGATTAATGAGGCAAAGCGTTTAGCTGACCCGATTTGGCATAAGGGTGCAAAAGATGTCCTAGTCAAAATCGTGGCACAGGGTGGGCGTAATTTTTTAGTGTCCCATCGTGATAACCAGGTCCTCTTCCTATTGGAGAAAGCTGGTTTATCATCTTATTTTACAGCAGTGATTACCTCAGATAACGGTTTTGCTCGTAAACCAAATCCTGAAAGTATGCTTTATTTGAAACAGACCTATCAGATAAGCCATGGTTTAGTCATTGGAGACCGGAGCCTTGATATTGAGGCTGGTAAGGCAGCAGGTTTTGATACCCTGTTAGTTGATGGAAAAAAATCCCTATTGGAGATAGTAACGTAAATGAATGATGAAAATAAGCAAGTAGAAAATGGTTCGCAGGAATACGATGCCAGTCAGATCCAGGTCCTAGAAGGGCTTGAAGCGGTGCGAATGCGTCCGGGGATGTATATTGGTTCAACCTCAAAAGAAGGGCTGCATCACCTAGTTTGGGAAATAGTTGATAATTCAATCGATGAAGCCTTGGCTGGTTTTGCAACTACCATTGATGTCTTTATTGAAGCAGATAACTCCATTACGGTTGTTGATGATGGGCGTGGTATTCCTGTTGATATTCAAGCAAAGACCGGGCGGCCAGCAGTTGAGACAGTGTTTACCGTACTTCATGCCGGAGGTAAGTTTGGCGGCGGTGGTTATAAGGTTTCAGGGGGCTTACATGGGGTTGGTTCTTCAGTTGTTAACGCCTTATCCACTCAATTGGACGTTAAAGTCTATAAAAATGGCAAGATTCATTTTCAGGAATTTCGTCGTGGTAAGGTAGTCGCTGATTTAGCCGTTATTGGCGAGACCTCTGTGACAGGAACAACTGTTCACTTTTCCCCAGACCCAGAGATCTTTACTGAGACAACAGTTTTTGACTTTGCTAAACTAGCTGAGCGGATTCAAGAACTCGCTTTTTTAAACCGTGGTTTGCAGATTTCTATCACAGATAAGCGTCCAGGACTCGAGCAAGTGCAACATTATCACTACGAAGGTGGTATCTCCAGTTATGTCGAATTCTTGAATGACAACAAAGAAACGATTTTTGATACCCCAATTTTTACCGAAGGTGAACTAGAAGGTATTGCAGTGGAAGTAGCCATGCAATACACTACGGGCTATCATGAACACGTGATGAGCTTTGCTAATAATATTCATACTCACGAAGGTGGAACGCACGAACAGGGCTTTCGAACGGCGCTTACGCGCGTGATCAATGACTATGCTAAAAAGAACAAGCTCTTAAAGGAAAACGATGATAATTTATCGGGCGAAGATGTCCGTGAAGGACTCACCGCTATTATCTCAGTTAAGCATCCTAATCCACAGTTTGAGGGGCAAACCAAGACGAAATTAGGAAATTCTGAGGTCGTGAAAATCACCAATCGTCTCTTTAGTGAAGCGTTTCAGCGGTTTCTTTTGGAAAATCCACAAGTGGCACGAAAAATTGTTGAAAAAGGGATCTTGGCTTCCAAAGCTCGAATTGCTGCTAAGCGCGCACGTGAAGTCACCCGCAAGAAATCAGGCCTTGAAATTTCCAATTTACCAGGGAAACTAGCAGATTGCTCCTCCAATGATGCTGCACAAAATGAACTCTTTATTGTTGAGGGAGATTCTGCTGGTGGCTCGGCCAAGTCGGGACGTAATAGAGAATTTCAGGCAATCTTGCCTATCCGTGGTAAAATTTTAAATGTCGAAAAGGCTACCATGGACAAAATTTTGGCCAATGAAGAGATTAGAAGCCTATTTACAGCAATGGGAACTGGCTTTGGGGCAGACTTTGATGTATCAAAAGCGCGGTATCAGAAATTAGTCATCATGACCGATGCAGATGTTGATGGTGCCCATATCAGAACCTTGCTCTTAACCCTTATTTATCGTTTTATGAGACCTGTCTTGGAAGCTGGCTATGTCTACATAGCTCAACCGCCCATTTATGGCGTAAAAGTTGGTAGTGATATTAAAGCCTACATTCAGCCAGGTATTCGACAAGAAGAAGAATTAAAAGCCGCTCTTGAAAAGTATAGTACTGGACGTTCCAAACCCTCTGTGCAACGCTATAAGGGATTGGGGGAGATGGATGATCACCAATTATGGGAGACAACTATGGATCCAGAACATCGCTTAATGGCCCGTGTCACTGTAGATGATGCCGCCGATGCGGACAAAGTCTTTGATATGTTAATGGGTGATCGGGTTGAACCAAGACGGGAATTTATAGAAGAAAATGCTGTCTATAGTACCCTTGACATCTAGCTAAAAATCTTTTGAAAAGCATTTCAAAGTGTGTTATAATCGTAACGTTATAATGTGGTTTAATTAGAAAGTAAAAACAATGGCGTTAACTGTCAGGTGAATCTTAAAATCATTTCATACGACGAAAACGTTAAAATATATAAGGAGAAGTAGATGTCAAGCGGAATTATTTTGCTTATTGTGGCAGTAGTCATTCTAGTGATTATTGCCTATCTCATTGGTGTCATTATTCGTAAACGAAATGATTCATTAATTAAACAATTAGAAGAACGAAAAGAAGCACTTCTTAGCCTTCCTGTCCAAGAAGAAGTTGACGCAGTCCAAGAACTCCACCTGATTGGGCAAAGCCAAACATCCTTTAGAGAATGGCATCAAAAATGGACTGACCTATCGACATCAACTTTCCGTGAAATTGAGTACGCCATTGTTGAAGCAGAAAACTTAAATGATACATTTAATTTCATCCGGGCGAAGCATGAAATTTCAAATATTGAAAGTCAATTAAATCTTGTCGAAGAAGATGTCAACTCCATCCGTGATGCTCTTAGTATCCTTAAGGAACAAGAAGAAAAAAATAGTGCGCGTGTTACGCATGCCCTTGATTTGTATGAGCAATTGCAACAATCAAATGCTGAAAATGAGGATAATTTTGGCTCTACCAAGGATGAGATTGCAAAACAGATGGGAAATATTGAAAAAGAATTCTCACAGTTTGTCGCTCTCAATTCATCGGGTGACCCCATTGAAGCATCAGAAGTTCTTGAACGTGCAGAAGAGCACACGATTGCTCTTGGGCAAATTGCTGAGCAGATTCCATCCATTGTTACAAAACTTGAGGATGATTTCCCTGATCAATTGGACGACCTAGAATCTGGCTATCGCCGCTTATTAGAAGAAAACTATCATTTCCATGAAGATAACATTGAAACACGCTTCCAAGAAATCCGTGAAGCAATCAGTTCAAACTCTGAAGAGTTGGTGAGTTTGGACCTTGACCGAGCACGTGAAGAAAATCTCGTGATTCAAGAAAAGATGGATAATCTTTATGATCTTTTTGAGCGTGAAATTGCTGCTTATAAGGTGACCACAAAAAATAGTAAGATTCTTCCTCAGTATTTAATCCATGCTAAAACTAACAATCAGCAGCTCAAGGAAGAAATCAGCCGCTTGTCTCATAAGTACATTATGAATGAGAACCAAAGTGTCAACGTAAAGGCTTTTGATAAAGAGTTGGCTCATATTGAAAATAACGTGGTCGCTATTGCTCAGACTATTAAAGAGCAAGAAAAGCCTTATTCTCAATTACAAGTCATCATTGATAGGGCTTTACAAACCCTTGCAAATGTTGAAGCTGGTCAAATTGAAGTCTTTGAATCAATCAAAGACATTGAAGCAGTGGAAGAACGTGCACGCAAAACGATTGATTTATATGTTAATCAATTGCATATGATTAAGCGGTTTATGGAAAAGCGTAACCTACCAGGCATTCCAGAAAATTACTTGAACACGTTCTTTACCACAAGTACGCAACTAGAAGCTTTGATGGATGAATTAAGTAAAGGCAAGATTAATATTGAGGCAATCACGCGTCTAACAGACGTTTGTACAGCCTCCATTGCTAATCTTGAGGAAATGACTTATGAAGTTGTTAAATACGCAACCTTAACCGAACAGCTGCTTCAATACTCTAATCGTTATCGTAGTTTTGAACCAGGTGTTCAAAATAGCTTTGAAATTGCCTTTGATTTGTTTGAAAATCGTTATGACTATCAGGCATCCTTTGATGAAATTTCATATGCGTTGGAGACGGTGGAGCCAGGTGTGACCGACCGCTTTGTCTCATCTTATGACAAAACACGTGAATATATTCGTTATTAAAAAGATTTGGGTCATCCCAAATCTTTTTAATAGTACGCTGGCATGTCATACTATTAAAACCAGTCCTCGTTTAGCGAGGACTGGTTTTCTGCTTTAGATTAGTATCTCAAACGACATGCGTTAAAAGTTAGTTGAACCGCCGTGTGCCACACGGCACGCACGGTAGTGTGAGAGGGGCTAGAGATTACCCCCCCGACTCGATTGAAATCAGCACATGTGTATAGGGCGTAGGGGGCTTTGTGCTTTAGCCTATTGAGTACCTGATTTCCCTCTTAATTTCTTTAAAGTTTGCAAGCACACGACATGGTGAGGCAGAAGTAGAGCTAGCAGACTTGCTTTATTTACGGCTAAAAAGCTGGCGCCAGAAGGAGGTTTTTTTAGGAGTTTTACTTGCTGCTTTTGAAGATGAGGTCTTATTAGCTAAATAAGAGCTAATGGAAGTCTGGCTGAGATTAACAGCGTGATCAGTATGTAAAACGAGTGCAAAAGGTGACTTTGCACTAGTATCATCAATGATGGTGGAAGGGATGCCGTTTTTGTCGGCTAATGTCATGAAAAATAGTTGTTCGTCAGTTTTTAACCTAGGAGCAAGCTTTAAGAATAAGGGGGCGTAAGTGTCAACATACTGGGGAAGGAGGTCTTCAAATGTTTTTTTAACAGCATCCTGTGCCATCTCTTCTACAGCTATCGTAAGTACAACCCGTTCAGCAAAGGTACCTAAATAGTAACGCTGTTGATCAGGGTTCAATCGTCTTTCACTTAAGGCGCTCTGCCTAACCTTCTCTTCTAATGTTTCCATAATAACCTCCAAGTAGACTTATAAGTTGATTATACCGAGATATACTTAAATAATCCAGTTTTTTCGGTGGTTTTGAGGAAATAGTTAGACAATTGAAAGGCTTAATGTAAGCGGTTGTATTTCAAAAGTAATTTTCATAAAAATGGCTTTTATGTTGATAAGAAGCCTAGTTTGTGGTATTATTAACATGTAAAAAATAAAACTCATAAGGAGAGTATTATAATGTCAATTATTACTGATGTTTACGCTCGCGAAGTCCTTGACTCCCGCGGTAACCCAACACTGGAAGTAGAAGTTTATACAGAATCAGGTGCATTTGGACGCGGCATGGTCCCTTCAGGAGCTTCAACTGGTGAACATGAAGCCGTTGAACTTCGTGATGGTGACAAATCTCGTTACCTTGGTCTTGGTACTCAAAAAGCTGTTGATAACGTTAACAACATTATCGCTGAAGCAATCATCGGTTACGATGTTCGCGATCAACAAGCTATCGACCGTGCAATGATCGCACTTGACGGTACTCCTAATAAAGGTAAACTTGGTGCTAACGCTATTCTTGGTGTTTCTATCGCTGTTGCTCGTGCTGCTGCTGACTACCTTGAAGTGCCACTTTACACTTACCTTGGTGGATTCAACACTAAAGTTCTTCCAACTCCTATGATGAACATCATCAACGGTGGATCACACTCAGATGCTCCAATTGCATTCCAAGAGTTCATGATTATGCCAGTTGGTGCACCTACTTTCAAAGAAGGTCTTCGTTGGGGTGCTGAAGTTTTCCACGCTCTTAAGAAAATCCTTAAAGAACGCGGACTTGTTACAGCTGTAGGTGACGAAGGTGGATTTGCTCCTAAATTTGAAGGAACTGAAGACGGTGTAGAAACTATCCTTAAAGCTATTGAAGCAGCTGGTTATGAAGCTGGCGAAAACGGCATCATGATTGGTTTTGACTGTGCTTCATCTGAGTTTTACGACAAAGAACGCAAAGTCTACGACTACACCAAGTTTGAAGGGGAAGGCGCTGCTGTTCGTACTTCTGCAGAACAAATCGACTACCTTGAAGAGTTGGTTAACAAATACCCAATTATTACTATCGAAGATGGTATGGACGAAAACGACTGGGATGGTTGGAAAGCTCTTACTGAACGCCTAGGCGGACGTGTTCAATTGGTTGGTGACGACTTCTTCGTTACAAATACTGAATACCTTGCTCGTGGTATCAAAGAAAATGCAGCTAACTCAATCCTTATCAAAGTTAACCAAATCGGTACTTTGACTGAAACTTTTGAAGCTATCGAAATGGCTAAAGAAGCTGGTTACACTGCCGTTGTATCACACCGTTCAGGTGAAACTGAAGATTCAACAATCGCTGACATCGCAGTTGCAACAAACGCTGGCCAAATCAAAACAGGTTCATTGTCACGTACAGACCGTATTGCTAAATACAACCAATTGCTTCGTATCGAAGACCAACTTGCAGAAGTTGCTGAGTACAAAGGACTTAAATCATTCTACAACCTTAAAAAATAATCTAATTATTTGATTAGTGTTCAGAAACATTGATTTGAAAGCATTCTGGGGATCCCTCCCAGGGTGCTTTTTTGTTTTAAGGATCCTTTGCCGATTTTTGCCCTGACTTGGCAAGAATCAGCGTTATTTGACCATTTAGTGGCATATTGCTTTAGATCTTGGGAGTAAAAATGGCTGATGCACGAAAAATGACTAATAAAATAGGAGAAGTCTAACTAAGCTGCACCTCAAAAGTTAAATAAAAAGCGTAACAATTTTTGGACGTGGTATAATAAAGTGGACGCAAAATTAAGTAAAAACAAGGAAAATCATTATGCCAAGAAAAGTATTTGCTAAGGTAACATATCTGTTATCAAACTTGTCCTTGATGTAAAGTCGTCTGTGACAATAGTTAGTTCAATTGTAGGTGTTCACTCAAACAATCTTTGTTGTTGGGTTCAAGAATAGGAAAAAGATGGTGAAAGTGCAGTTCCATGTTAGGGGATAGCACTTTATCAGGCTCAATTTGAGATAAAGAAGTTAGAAAATACAGACAGATCATTAGAGGATCAGCTCACCCTTCTAAAAAAAGTACCAAGTCTGCTTGACGCGAAAGCCAAAGTAAGATGTCAATTCTTAAAAGACAACTAAAGAAGGATTAATTTTTATCAGGATTGCGATTTTAACTGTATTGGGACCGACTATAGCCCTCAGCAATTGACAAATCTTCCGCGATGTGTTACAATGTAACACAAAGAAGTGAGGTAAATAACCATGAGTACTGTTACTATCAGATTGAATCAAGAAGAAGAAGTATTTTTCAAAAGCTATGCTCAATTAACAGGGCAAAGCCTATCAAGCCTCTTTAAGAAAGCTCTTGAGCGTGATATTGAAGATAAATATGATTTGAAAGTCTATAATCAAGCTTATGCAGAATATAAAGCAGATCCACAGACAATTAGCCATGCTGACTTTAAGAAAGAGCTAGACTTATAATATGTATCATATAGAGTATTCTAAAAAAGCTCAAAAGCAAATTAAGAAACTAGATAAGCAGATTCAGAGATTGCTGTTTTCCTGGATTGATAAGCATTTAGAAGGAACAGATAACCCCCGTGCCAATGGTAAAGGCTTGACAGGTAATCATGCTAACGAATGGCGTTATCGTATTGGTAATTATAGGCTTATTTGTGATATTCAAGATAATAAGATGATTATCTTAGCACTTGAGTTTGGACATAGGGGCGATATTTATTAAAAATAAAATAGCACCTTGTGGGGTGACGGTTGCTTGGTTACTGAACTCATTAGCTTAATGCCATCTTACTTGCCCTTTGTGTTGCCTATCTGATTACTGGTTAAGAAACATTATGTGAAAGCATTCTGGCTGAATCACCCCAGAGTGCTTTTTTTGATTTTAAGGAATTCTTTCGCCCACCATTGCTACCCTTATTTGTTTGGCAAAATCACCACCATGAGGCCAAGGAAGGGCATATTGCTTTAGATCTTGGGAGTAAAAATGGCTGATGCACGAAAAATGACTAATAAAATAGGTATAGCTGAGCTTGAAGGTGAAAGGCATTTAAAAGTTAGATAATTTCTTGCGACTAATATATTATAAAATGGAGTAAATCCTACTCTTTTAATGCGATATATGAAAAGGTTAAAAAAAGCAATAGTCGTCTTTTGCTAATTAACTGCTGGTAAACGGCTCTATGTTTATCCTGAAAGCGGATTAATACGATATAATACAATTACAATCTGCTAGAATTGATAAGAGTAAAATAATACAAGTCAAATAAAATATTAATTAATTAAAAAACGGTTAGATAGATGTATCAATTGCTGATATGATAGTTCGCGTTGCACTTATCACGGGTGTAAAATGTGGAAAAAGAGAAGGAATATGAGCAAGAAATTTTTACAATCGTTAACTATTTTAGGACTATTAAGCACAGCATTGGGAGTAGCACAGCCAGTAGGGGCGGTGACTCGTTATTTCTATGAAAAAACCGAAGAGATAAAAAAGAAATTAGATGAAATCGGGGGGAAAAATTCCTCAATGGTCATTGAAGAGAATGACAGATGGGTTATTAGCTTTGATTGAAAAGGTGAATTATATTTTGAGTAAATATGAATTTCAAGACAATGTATATGCTGTTGCAACCTCTAAACTAAGTTATAGTGTTTCGCCGTATGACATGTATTTAAGCCGACTAACACCTGTAACGACTGATGATTTAAACGGATATACTATTGAAGAAAAGCAAGTGGCAAATTTAACTATTACACAATATAATTTTATACAAAAGCAAATAAAAGAGGCTTTAGAAAAATTCTTAGTAGATGTTTATTCTATTCAGGCGCATAACCCAATGTTATTCCCAGCTCCATTTTATCTACCTAATGTAAGTGATAATATTCAATCTACTATTAACTATAGCTATTATGATTTATTGTATGATAGATTATATGATTATACTGAACAGCCTCCTGAAGTAAAGAAAAAACTAGATGCGTATAAAAGTGTATTAAGAGATATTTTAATATTAAAAAAAGAGATTGACTTACTATTAGTAAATAAAGAAAGAAGAAATGATGCGCTAGATGAACTGAATTTAACTTATAATATGATTTTTAATACCGCAAAAAGACAATCACAAGTTACTCCGGATTTTAAAGTAAAGGAAAATTTTTCTTTCTTACTGCTGTCTGAAGATATTCCCAATATAAAAATAGCCAACGAGAAATTGAATGCTTTAAAGGAAATTCTTTTTGATTATTTTAAAGCTACTTCAAATGAAAAAGAAATAGAAAAGTATAAGTTAACAGCAAGTAATCTAGAAGATAAAAATAGCATTGAGCAGCAAGGTGAGATTTCTAAAGAAAGAAGAGCTGAAGAGTACAACAAATATCTAGAACAATTAAAATCTAGTCAATTGAAAATTAATTCTAATGACAAAAAAAGAACTGTTGAAGATTATTCCTTTGATTTTGATGAAGAGGACAGTAATCAGGTAGAAAAGTCAGAAAAAATCAAAAAAAATACTGAGGAAAATCAAGAATCTAAACCTACTGTTATCGAGCCAAGTCAGCCTGTTTCTTCACCAACCACACCGCAGGAAACTACTCAAACAGCCACTAGCTCATCAGTTCAGACTAACTCAGAACAATCCAGCAATACTAATGCCAATGCTAATAACTCTTCTTCGTCAGAGGGTTCAGAGGTTCATAATTCAATCTCTCAAGGAGTAAGCTTGCCAGCTTCAAGCTCGTCCGAAACGGGCTCAATGCCAAGCCAGGCCCCGCAGCAAGTTACGACTGAGCAGTCAAAAGAGTTGAAAATAACAGCAGAACCAGCACAGCCTTCTAAAATTGCTGCGCAAGTCACAGATGAAAGGCTTGAAGTTACAGTAGAGCTGCCTCAGCCAGGTCAAGCGAAAGCAGCAGAACCCGTTTCAAGTCCACTTGATGCATACACTAAATCACAAATTAACTTCTGGATTGAGGATTTTAACACTTCTCTCAATAAAATTAACTATTCTGGAATTTATAGTGAAAATCTGGAATCCCTGATTACCAGAGGGAAGCAATTAAGAAATAAATTGGATAAGGCTTTGGGTGAGAATAAGTCTAGTGATGATATTAAGAGGGATTTGGACCAGCTTGAAATGATTTCGAACACCATTACTTCGGTTGGAAATACAAAGAACAGTTAATACTATTTTGAAGTCATTTTTGAATTGTAAACATTAATCAAGAATAAGAACTATTTGTTTACTCCTTTATGATAAACTCTAAATCCTCCACTTAAAAAGCGTATCGAATTTCTTCGATACGCTCAGATTGAAGAAAAAGTCCATTTTGGATAATTTTCTTCAATCTTTTTTCGTTATGAAGCTCATTAATAATTCTCAGAAACATTGCCAGATTAACGTTTCTAAGAGTTTAATAATTTAACGGCTCACTTAGGCTACATCAAATGATGCCATTCTATAGGAGTTTATCTACGTGCTGAAAAACATTATTGTACCAGACGTTTTTTGACGCTTGCACGTCTATTTCCAAGGAAGGCCGGCTGCGGCGATTTCGGCTTTGGAAGCATACTGACCATTTGGGCGATGCCATCTTCCTCTGACATCACGGAAGTAGCCTCCACCTTGTTGAGAAGGGGCTTGTGTCTGTTCTTGTGCTGCATTGGCTTGCTGTCTGGCAGCAGCCTGTCTTTCTGCTTCAGCAGCTTGTCTAGCAGCTCTTTCTGCCGCTTGTCTTTGACGTTCTGCTTCCTCTTTGGCTTGTTTTTCCTGTGCTGCCTTTTGTGCTGCAGCCTCCTCGGCCTGCTTGCGGGCTTGGGCTTCTTGTTGTGCTTTACGTTTTTGTTCTTTAGCGGATAGGACAGTGTTTTGAGCTTGACCTGTCAGGTAGTCAATGTCAGCATTTGGTGATACGTTATCAAGCGTTACCCTGCTGATGCCTTTGGCATCTTGGACAGCTTTACCACCAATCTTAATGGGCAGTAACTGACCAGATTTATCTAAGCCAACGTACTGCAGGGTAATTTTACGTGGAATTAGCTCGTCATTTTGGTAAATGGCGGTGACCTTGTAGTCAAGATAGGCATTTTTGTGCTGCGCTAGCCAAGCGTTTAGGCGTTTTTCATAATAGAGCATGCTATCTTGGTTGTTTGCATTCCTTTTTTTGTAGTGACCAGTACTGAGCTAACTGGTCATGGGAACTAGATTTCTTCGCTGATTATTGAGCCCACTAAATTGGTAACCAATCAGATGACCACGCTTCATCAACCAGGCCTTTTTGCTACCATCTTCATAGTAGAATTTAAAATTATGCCAGCCGACAGGTTTGGTCTTGAGCCGCTTATGACGCTTATGGGTCGGTTCATCCTTGCTTTGCAGTTGGATATGGGCATAGGTAGATCGGCCTTTCTCATCAAGCTTACCTAAGATGAGTTGGCGCTTATGCTTAAAGGGAAGAATGGCTGCGCTGTCTGTCTTAGCTTCGGCAATTACTTGAGTAAAAGGCTGTCTGACGACACTAGAGTGCAGGCTGTCGCTTAAAAATGTGAGTGAGAGGATTACTAAGAGTAGACTGAGTTGAAGGGGTGAAAACTTTTTTGGTTTCATAAGCTTTTTAGTGCAATGTGATGGGCACTAAGGGGCATGGTGTAAACGTGAGAAATTTTTATTATCCCTTGATAAAAATGCTCTCCAAAGCTCCAGATAGTGCTTATCAGGTCTGCTTTCCTTTATTTTTGGGATGGTTCCAGATTTATTTTAGCACAATCCTAGCTTATAATGAATTGTTAATGAGACAAATTGCTAAAAAATGTCTAAATAACGCTGTTTTCATTAAATAGTTATAGGGAAATTCTGATAATAGTGACAATAAAAAACAACCACCATTTGGTAGTTGCTATGATTGGAGGAAGCGGGCTAATCATTTTCTACTTTTTTTAGGTAGCGATAGACACTGGGTTCTGAGATTTTTAACACTTCAGCCACTTTGGAAACGGCCCCTTTTAATTGAAAAACGCCTCTTTCATATAACTTAAGGACAATGTCAATTTTGACTTCTTGGCTCAGGTGAATCCCCTCATCCAATAAGGCAGGATCAATCATTTCGCCGATAATATCTTGAATATTGCTAGATAGGACTTCGACAGTCTCATCTTGATTGTTGTCACTACTAGCAGAGCTATTAGTTGGCACTAAGTGTGTCAGATTGACGTTAGCTAAATTGAGAATATTTTCAGCCATGTCTTTATAGGCAGTGATGTCCATATTAATACATAGCATACCGTCTAGGTTTCCGTCTGTATCTTTGATAAAGTAGGTGGAACCTCGGACTTCTTTATTTTGTGGGCTAACGATGGCTTTGTAATTAGTAACAAAGTCTTTTTCTTTGTAAATTTTTTTGTTAATCAAATCAAGAGCGAAAGTTGTCAGAGGAGAACTAGTTGTTCGACCACTGATGTGGTTGTTGATAATTTCACCAATGTAAATATCATTTTTGTCAATGACATGTAAGACAAGTTCATAATTGCTGCCAAGCACGCCGTTTAAAAAATGCATAACGGTTTTCCAGTAACTTAATCGTTCTTTATCCATCCGGTCATTCCTTTGTTTTCTTATTTATACTATAGTAATATATTTTAGGTTAAAAGACAATAAAAAACTATCATAATAAAAAAATATTGTTAAGATAATAAATTATTATTGACTTTGGAGGCGATTTCATGTACTATTAGGTCATAAAGTTAAAGGAGGATTATGATGAATACCATACCCAAGCGTGTTGGGCCTTATTCAATTTATACCATTGAAGGGAATATCTTATATACCTCTGGTCAGCTGCCGATTTGTCCGGAAAGTGGCACCTTAGAAACAGGCTTTGAAGCACAGTGCCGCCGGGCTTTTTCAAATATTGCGAATGTTTTGAAAAGCGAAGATTTATCATTGGATGCTATTTTTAAATTAACGATTTACTTAGCTGATTTAGCCCATTTTGATGAGCTTAATCGTATTATGGAAACGCTGTTTGAGGAGCCTTACCCGATTCGTACAGCCTATCAGGTGGCATCCTTACCTAGAAATGCCTTAATTGAGATAGAAGCAATGGCACGTCTTACTAAAACGTTATAAAAATAATCTTATAGATTGGTGGAAAACATTATGGATATTCTTGTTGGTACAGGGCTTTTACTCCTTGTCCTTGCGATTTTTACCTTATTTAACTACAAAGCGCCTCATGGTGCAAAGGCCATGGGTGCTTTGGCAGCGGCTGCCTGTGCTTCATTCTTGGTGGAAGCTTTTCAAAGTGCTTTTTTTGGTAAAGTTCTGGGCTTTAAATTTCTCAGCGAAGTTGGAGGAGCAAATGGGTCGCTATCAGGTGTAGCAGCAGCAAGTTTAGTGGCGCTTGCTTTAGACGTTTCTCCGGTTTATGCGGTAATGATTGGTTTAGCAACATCTGGTTTTGGTATTTTACCTGGCTTCATTGCTGGCTACTTGGTATCTTTCCTTGTGAAATGGATGGAGAAAAAAATTCCTGGTGGTTTAGATTTGATTAGTATTATCATTGTTGCCACCCCGATTTCTCGTTTTATTGCCCAGTTTGTCACTCCGGTGATTGATAAAACCTTGTTAACCATTGGTGAAATCCTGACTGCTAGTGCTAAATCAAGTCCGATTATTATGGGTATTATCCTTGGTGGGACAATTGTCGTGGTAGCAACTGCTCCGCTATCTTCCATGGCCTTAACTGCTATGCTTGGTTTAACAGGAATTCCAATGGCTATCGGTGCACTTGCTGTTTTTGGATCATCCTTTATGAATGGGGTCCTCTTTTACAAACTCAAACTCGGTGAACGTAAAGACAATATTGCCTTTGCTATTGAACCCTTGACGCAAGCCGATGTGACATCAGCAAATCCAATCCCTATTTATGTGACCAATTTTGTCGGTGGCGCGGCCTGCGGGGTCTTGATCGCTCTAATGCAATTAGTCAATAATACTCCTGGGACAGCCACCCCAATTGCTGGATTTGCGGTTATGTTTGCTTATAATCCAATGACCAAGGTGCTGATAACGGCTCTGGGCTGTATTATCTTAAGTCTGATTTCTGGTTATCTGGGAGGCCTTGCCTTTAAAAATTATAAGGTGATTACCAAACAAGAACTACAAGCTAGAAATAATTGATCATTGGTAAGAAGTCCTATCTTACTGGTGTTTGGTGGATAGAACCTTGTGCTTATTGTTGATCCAGGTAAGCTTTGCTGTGGTTTTCCCGGTTGATGAAGCCTTTGACAGTCATGGACAAGCAGATAGGACCTGAGTTTGCTTTGTTTCATAGAAACCTGGTGTTTCAGCAAATGATAAGCTTATTGGAAAGATTGAATTTAGCAATAAAGGTATAGGGTCCATGCTTAGGATACTCAAGCGAAAATCACAGTCAGTTATGTGCTAGGGTATCTCGAAATGGACCTTGTTTTTTCCTTAAAGACGAGTAAGTAGCAGTTAATCAGTAACCAAAAGGGTAAGGAGGAAAATGTGACGAATTCAATATTGGCATTGATGACACAAATCGAGACAGAAGCACAAGCCATTCAAGATAGCTACGAGCGAGAGATTCAGGACTATGCCAGAGAACGACAACTAGAATTAGAAGAAGTCAAGCAGCAGTGTGATCAGGAAATACAGAAGTGCCTAGAGCAAGAAGAAGCTGCTTTGGCAAAGGAATTAAAGGTTCAAACAACACATCTGACAGACACCCTGACCAAAAATGAAGCACAAGTGCAAGCCATTTTAAAGCAAAAAAAGCGGACTTTGGCTTCGCAAATAGTGGATAAGGTGGTTGAAAAATATGGCCATTAGTCAAATGCAAACGGTTTCTTTTGTATTGGGAAACCACGAGCTTGATACTTTTTTACAGCTTCTTCAAAGCACCCAATTGGTGGAAATTAAGGACATGCCAAAGCAAACTACTTGGCAAGCAGCCTTTAGGCAAGAGCAGGTGCACATCCCTAAGATTTATCAAGAGTTAGCAGATGGTCCTCACCAGCTGTTAAAGGGGGAGCAGGTCTTTCAAGAATTGTCCCGCCGCCAGCAACATTTAGAAAGTACAATGGCTAGGCTTGAGAACTATATCCCTCGCAAAAGCAAATTCACAAAGCTTAAGCAGGCACCTTTGAGTGTCTCTGTTGCTGAACTTGACAATCCTAAGCGACAAGAGCAGGCCGAGCTGGCCTATACCCAGATCAACCAAAAATTGGATCGCCTCAGCGAACTGGATAAGGCAATGGCTGTGTGCCAAGACCAGCAAGAACAGTTGGCTGATTGGGTTAAGCTTAAAGTGTTGCCAAAAGACTTGACTCAGTTTAAGCACTTATCAGCTCTTGTAGGAACAATTCCTAATACTAGTGATGATAGCTATTACCGGCTGTTGCAAGGCAATCCCGACTTGGCCTTTGAGGAAGTTTTTCGCAATCAGTTGGAATATGGTGTTATTTTGTTTTGGGACAAGGGCAAAACAATTCCTTTAGATGAGCTGCAATTTAAAGCTTTAGATTACCCTTATCCGGAACTACCGGCTAAAATGCTGGCAAACTCTGCTTACAGGCTAGCAGAATATGAAAAGGAGCGCCAGCAATTAACCAGGGAACTCGCTGCTGCTGAGTTGGCCCTACAGCAAATGCAGTTGGCGACAGACTTTTTATTGAGCTCTTATCTAAGACAAGCAGCTAAAAAGCAGTTGGCTAGCACCAAGAACCTCGTCGCCCTAGAAGGCTGGGTAGAAAGGGCGCAATTGCCTTTACTTAAGCAAGTCATTGCCGAGCGGTTTGGAACGTCTATCTATATCAGTGAGTCTGAGGTGGACAAGGCTGACTGGGATGAGGTTCCTATCAAATTAGTGAATCATCCGGTGATTGCTCCGTTTGAATTGTTCACTGAGATGTACGCCTTGCCTAAGTATTATGAGCAAGATCCAACTCCGATTCTAGCCCCATTTTACTTTACCTTTTTTGGCATGATGGTAGCAGATCTCGGTTATGGCTTACTCTTATTTGGCGTCACCTGGTTTGCCTTGCAAGTTTTTAAGCTGCCTAACAAGCAAAGACGTTTTCTTCGTTTTTTTAATAGTTTAAGTCTCGCTGTTGCCCTTTGGGGACTAGTCTATGGTTCTTTTTTTGGCTTTACATTGCCATTTGTTTTAATTTCTACCCGCACAGATGTGATGACGATTTTAATGCTGTCTGTCATCTTTGGTTTTATCACGGTCATGGTTGGCCTACTGTTAGGTGGGTTACAACATGTCAAAATGAAAGATTATGCTAAAGCCTATAGTTCAGGCTTTGCTTGGTGTTTAATCTTGCTTGGGATCTTCCTACTAGCTTTAGGTAAGCTGGTACCAGGTCTTGCTCTATTAGCGGAACTTGGCAAGTGGCTTGCCATTTTCAATGCTGTTGGTGTGGTCTTGGTGGCAATTGTTAAAGCAAGAAGTCTACTTGGCCTTGGAGTTGGCCTTTATAATCTCTATAATATTAGTGGCTATATCGGGGATCTCGTAAGCTTTACGCGTTTGATGGCCCTTGGTTTATCCGGTGCGAGCATAGCTTCGGCCTTTAATCTGATTGTAGGAATATTACCACCGCTGGCTCGCTTTACAGTTGGAATATTACTGTTTGCCCTTTTACATGCCATCAACATTTTCTTGTCCCTTTTGTCAGGTTATGTTCATGGGGCAAGACTGATGTTTGTAGAATTTTTTGGTAAATTCTATCAAGGTGGCGGCAAGCCCTTCCAACCTCTTAAAATTTCAGAAAAATACATCACTATTCACAAAGAAAATCCGATGGAGGAAAAATAAAATGGAACAATTAGCACAGTATTTTGCAGCCCATGGAGGTGCCTTTTTTGCCGCTTTAGGAATTGCGGTTGCGGTTAGCTTTAGTGGTATGGGGTCAGCCTATGGCGTTGGTAAGGCAGGGCAAGCAGCAGCTGCGCTGTTAAAAGAAGAACCTGATAAGTTTGCTTCTGCCTTAATCTTACAATTGCTACCAGGGACACAAGGACTGTATGGCTTTGTTATTGGCATCTTAATCTGGTTGCAATTAACACCAGACTTATCAGTAGCAAAAGGCTTGGCCTATTTCTTTGTGGCTTTACCTATTGCTATTGTCGGTTATTTTTCAGCTAAACATCAGGGTAATGTGGCAGTTGCTGGTATGCAAATTTTGGCGAAACGGCCTGAAGAATTCATGAAAGGTGCTATCCTTGCGGCCATGGTTGAAACCTATGCTATTTTAGCTTTCGTTGTTTCATTTATCTTAACCCTTCGTGTCGGCTAACCTTTTGTTAGTTGTAATGATGGAAGAAGGAGGATGTCAAGTGAATGACCTGGAAAACTTGAAGCAAACCGTACTTGAGCGTGCGCATCGTGAGGGAAAAGAAAAACTAGACAAAGAGAGCAAAAAAATAGCTGCCGCTTTTGAAAATAATAAAGCCACCTTATTAGCAACGAAAAATGAAGAAAAGCGCCAGCGGCTCAAGAAAGTCAATCAACGTTACCAGATTGAGTTACAACAGTTAAAAACCAAGGAGCGGCAGTCAACCCTAGTTGCTAAGCAGACTGTTCTTAAAGCTTTATTTACAGCTGCTCTTGACCAAATGATCGCCTTTGATCAAAAGCAAGAGCTCGCTTTTATGACGTCAGTTTTACAGCACTATACAGACCAAGCTATAACACTTGAGCTTGGTCAAATCACAGCTGATAAATTTGGTCCGTCTGATCTTGAGCAACTTAGGGATGACTTTCCTCAGGTAGTCCTTTCTCCGGTGACGATTAGTGGCCAAGCTGGCTTTTTGCTTAAAACGGGCCCCCTAGATTATTCTTATTTATACCATGATCTGATAGCTTCGATTTATCAAGAAGAATGCTCCTTAATTGCTAAAACATTATTTAACGAAGATTAGGAGGCCTTATGGACACGAGTCGGTTTACACAGGTTAATACAACTATAAGTGTGAAAGAAAAAGACTTATTTACTGCTGAGCAATTTTCCCAAATGCTAAACTCACCAGATAATGAAAGACTTGGTTTGCTTTTTCAAGCTTCGCCTTATCAGCTTTCTGTCAATAGTCTTGGACAACTAGACTTAGTGGAGCACGCCTTGATGACGGAGTTAGCGAAGACCTTTAAGTGGGCCTATCAGGAGTCTCCTTATCCTGAGCTAGTGGACTTGTTTACCTTACGCTATACTTATCACAATTTAAAAGTTCTGCTAAAGGCTAAAGCCAGTCAAAGAGACTTGCACAGTCTATTACTACCCATTGGTATTGGCTCTCAAGCAGCTCTTAAACAGCTAGTGTCGACTTTAAACTCAGATAGCTATCCTTTTGTTATGGTACATGAGGTGCAATCTATCTGGGCAGAGTATTTGGATTATCAAGATAGTCGTGTTATTGAGATAGGGGCAGATTTAGCCTATTTTAAACATTTGATGACAATTGCCCAATCTTTAAAGGATGGCAAGGTGATGCAGGCAGTTAAGATAATAATTGAATGTTATAATCTGATAACAGTGGGCCGAGCTCAGCAATTAGGCAAATCAAATAGCTTTATCAAGCAGCTTATCTCCAGTCAGGGAAGCTATCCTATCCATCGTTATCAAGAGCTGCTTGCAGGATCAGGTTGGAATGACTTATTCGATTGCTTGATTTCCAATCCGTATGCTCATGATTTACGAAACTATCAAACCAAGCTCAGTCAAGGAGCCTTGTCTTTGCCAGAGTTAGAGTACCTCAGTGACTATTTGCTCTTTGCTTTATTTGATGAGGCTAAATATGACAGTGATGGGCCTTATCTCTTGCCGCGCTACCTGCTAGGGAAGCAATTTGAAGTCAAAAATATCCGTTTAATACTTTCTGCTCTTGTTAACCAATTGCCAATGGCACACATTAAAGAAAGGATGCGACCTATTTATGGCCAATAAAGCTTATAAGATTGGAGTCATTGGAAATCGGGATGCGATTTTACCTTTTCATATGATTGGCTTTCAGACTTTCCCTGTTCTTGCAGTCCAAGAGGCGACCAATACCCTTAGAAAACTTGCCCAAAGTGATTTTGGCATTATCTATATCACTGAAGATATAGCTGCAATGATTCCTGAGACCCTTGCCCATTATGAGGGACAACTCTTACCAGCTGTCACGATTATACCGACTCATAAAGCTGATCTGCAATTAGGGATGAAAGGTGTTCAAGAGCGGGTAGAACGTGCGGTTGGTCAAAATATCCTCTAAAAGCAAACAGGGCAGGCGAGTCGTCTGCTAACGGCATATAGAGTTAAGGACGTGGACACAATCTTTTTAACAGAAATAAAGGAGAGAAACTTGCGCCAAGGAAAAATTATAAAGGTTTCAGGGCCACTTGTCGTGGCTTCTGGGATGGAAGAAGCAAATATTCAGGATATTTGCCGTGTTGGCCAGCTTGGTCTAATCGGTGAAATTATTGAAATGCGCCAGGATCAGGCCTCTATTCAGGTTTACGAAGAAACCTCAGGGCTTGGTCCTGGGGAACCTGTTATCTCTACAGGTAGTCCTTTGTCAGTGGAATTGGGCCCAGGATTAATATCTGAGATGTTTGATGGCATCCAACGCCCACTTGATCGATTCAAACAGGCAACATCTAGTGACTTTCTGCTTCGTGGGGTGGATGTTGCGCGGTTAGATCGTGAGCGGGCATGGGCTTTTCAGCCAACACTTGCAGTTGGTACAAAAGTAGTGACAGGGGATGTTTTAGGAACAGTTCAAGAAACACAAGTGGTGGAGCATCGGATTATGGTACCCAACCAGGTATCTGGTAAGCTTCTCTCTATAAAGGCTGGCACCTTTTGTGTGGATGAAGTGGTTTATGAAATTGAGCAAACTGATGGCAGTATTTACAAAGGAACACTGATGCAAACGTGGCCTGTGCGCAAGAGCCGTCCGGTAGCCAAAAAACTCATGCCTGTTGAACCTTTAATTACTGGCCAACGTGTTATTGATACCTTTTTTCCAGTGGCAAAAGGCGGAGCGGCTGCCGTTCCTGGGCCCTTTGGAGCTGGTAAGACAGTTGTCCAACACCAGATAGCTAAATTTGCTAATGTGGACATTGTAATCTACATTGGTTGTGGGGAACGTGGGAATGAAATGACCGATGTTTTAAATGAATTCCCAGAATTGATTGATCCTAGTACGGGCCATTCGATTATGGAACGAACAGTTTTGATTGCTAACACCTCAAATATGCCAGTAGCAGCACGTGAAGCTTCGATTTATACAGGGATTACGATTGCCGAATACTTCCGCGATATGGGTTACTCTGTTGCTGTTATGGCGGATTCAACCTCTCGCTGGGCTGAGGCACTTAGGGAAATGTCTGGCCGCTTAGAAGAAATGCCAGGTGATGAGGGCTATCCTGCTTATTTAGGTAGTCGTATTGCTGAGTATTATGAGCGCGCAGGCCGTTATCGAACTCTGGGCAGTCAAGGAAGAGAAGGGAGTATTACAGCTATTGGGGCTGTTTCACCCCCTGGAGGAGACATTTCAGAGCCAGTTACTCAAAATACCTTACGGATTGTTAAAGTATTCTGGGGCTTAGATGCTCCGCTTGCTCAACGCCGACATTTTCCAGCTATTAATTGGTTAACTTCTTATTCGCTTTATAGTGACCAGGTCGGCCAGTATATCAGTCAGCACCAAGAGAGTAACTGGATACAAAAGGTGACGGCGGCCATGACGATTCTTCAAGCAGAAGCAAGCCTCGAAGAAATTGTTCGCTTGGTGGGACTTGATTCCCTATCAGAGCAAGACCGCCTGACCATGGCTGTCGCGCGCCAAATTCGCGAAGACTATTTGCAACAAAATGCTTTTGATAGTGTAGATACCTTTACCTCCTTTGCTAAGCAAGAGGCAATGCTAAGTAATATTTTGCTCTTTAACGAAGAAGCTACAAAGGCTTTATCATTAGGAGCTTATTTTACAGAGCTGATGGAAGGAACGGTTACCCTACGTGATCGGATTGCTCGTAGTAAGTTCATCGCTGAGGACCGGCTGCAAGAAATTCTTGATTTAGCTCAAACCATTAAATCAGACATTCATCACGTTTTAGAAAAAGGAGGAATCTAGCATGCCTGCCATTAAAGAATACCGGACCGTTAGCGAGGTTGTGGGTCCTTTGATGATTGTTGATCACGTTCAAGGGGTACATTATAATGAATTGGTTGAAATCAGGATGCATAATGGTGAAAAACGTCAAGGCCAAGTGCTTGAAGTACAAGAAGACAAGGCCATGGTCCAATTGTTTGAGAGCTCAAGTGGTATCAATCTGGCTAAGACAAAAGTACGTTTTACCGGCCATCCGCTTGAGTTAGCCGTTTCTGAGGATATGCTTGGTCGTATTTTCGATGGTTTGGGTCGACCAATTGATGATGGACCTGACTTGCTCCCTGAAAAATACCTGGACATTGATGGTCAAGCCATCAATCCAGTTGCTAGAGACTATCCTGATGAATTTATTCAGACGGGCATTTCTGCGATTGACCATTTGAATACTTTGGTTCGTGGCCAAAAACTACCAGTCTTTTCAGGCTCTGGCTTACCTCATAATGAATTGGCCGCACAAATCGCGCGCCATGCCACGGTACTCAATACAGACGACCATTTTGCAGTGGTTTTTGCTGCTATGGGTATCAGTTTTGAAGAAGCCGAGTTCTTTATGAATGATTTACGTAAAACAGGTGCTATTGATCGCTCAGTCCTATTTATGAATCTAGCCAATGACCCTGCTATTGAGCGGATAGCAACTCCTCGTATTGCCTTGACCACCGCTGAATATCTAGCTTATGAAAAAGGTATGCATGTGTTAGTCATTATGACTGATATGACCAACTATTGTGAAGCTCTGCGGGAAATTTCGGCTGCTCGCCGGGAGGTGCCAGGTCGGCGCGGTTATCCCGGTTATTTGTATACCAATCTCTCAACCCTCTATGAACGTGCGGGACGGTTAGTTGGTAAGAAAGGTTCTGTCACACAGATTCCGATCTTAACGATGCCTGAAGACGACATTACGCACCCTATTCCTGATTTAACTGGCTATATCACAGAGGGTCAAATCATTCTCTCACACGAACTTTATAATAATGGTTTTCGTCCGCCCATTAATATCTTGCCATCGCTCTCGCGTTTAAAGGATAAAGGTTCTGGTGAGGGAAAAACCCGAGCTGATCATGCTGCAACGATGAATCAATTATTTGCTGCCTATGCTCAAGGAAAGCAAGCCAAGGAGTTAGCTGTCGTTTTGGGAGAATCAGCCCTATCAAAGACGGATAAATTATATGTGCAATTTACTGATCGCTTTGAAGCGGAGTATATTAACCAAGGTTTTTACACTAACCGCAGTATTGAGGAAAGCTTAAATCTTGGATGGGAGCTATTGGCAATATTACCAAGAACCGAATTAAAACGGATTAAAGACGAGATGCTTGACCATTATTTAGGTGAAAGTAAGGCATAGCTTTTCTCTGCTTGATAGGTGTCGTCTTAAGGTCCTAATGTATTAGAAAGGTTTTTGTCAATGGTAAGATTAAATGTCAAACCAACCCGCATGGAGCTAAATGGCCTAAAAAAACGTTTAAAAACAGCACAAAGAGGGCATAAACTCCTCAAAGATAAACGCGATGAGCTCATGCGTCATTTTATTGATCTGATACGAGAAAATGCGCGCCTTCGCCAGGAAGTTGAAGCTGTGCTTCAGCATAATATGCAAGAATTTGTTTTAGCTAAGTCTCTTGAAAATGATGCGATGATTGAAGAGTTATTTTCAGTTCCTGTGCGAGAAGCCCAGTTAATTATTGAAGTTGATAATATCATGAGTGTTCACGTTCCCCGGTTTCTAATCAATGAAACGTCAACAGACAGCGCCAATCAACTGTCCTATAGTTTTCTTAATTCCAACAGTGAAATGGATAATACGATTCAAAAAATGGAAGCACAGCTCACCAAGCTGTTGCGGCTAGCAGAAGTTGAAAAAAACTGTCAGCTCATGGCTGATGAAATCGAAAAAACCCGCCGGCGGGTCAATGGCTTAGAATATTCCATTATACCCCAATTAGAGGAAACCATTCACTACATTGAGTTGAAATTAGAAGAAGCAGAACGGTCTAACTTGGTTCGGATTATGAAAGTCAAATAGCCTAAAAAACTGATTTTAAACAGATTGAAGCAGGTAAAGGCGCCTTGTTTATTTCAATCTGTTTTTTTGTTTGGCTAGGCTGATTAGTTGTATCTGGGCTTGTAACCAACTCGGATGAGTTGCGTTAGCTTCTTTTCTTTGATAAAAAAAGGTGATGGTGGCTATCACCTGTTGGTGCCAGTAGCCGTCTAGCCTGCTATTTTACCTGTGGTTAGCCAGTATCGCAAATGAAAAACGAACCCCTAAACAGCTATTTAAAATAAGAAAAAGTCTAAAAGGACTATCCGAAAAGAGCACAAGCGTGATATAATAGGGGCGTTGCCTGGCAACCCTTGGTGCTTATTCCCTTTCACCAAGCATATTACACACGTCACTCATCCCATAAAAGGGATTTGTCGTACGTCAAAGGAGATACAATGACACATTATACTGTTCGTGATTATGTTCACATAGCTTTGGTTGCTGCCCTTTATGTGGTTTTGACCATTACCCCACCCCTCAATGCTATTTCTTATGGCATGTACCAATTTCGCGTTTCGGAAATGTTGAATTTTTTAGCCTTCTATAATAAGAAATACATCTATGCAGTAACGATTGGTTGCATGATTGCTAACCTTTACAGTTTTGGCTTAATTGATGTTTTCGTTGGTGGTGGATCAACCTTAGTCTTTGTGAGCTTGGGTGTTTGGCTTTTCAAACGCTATCAAAAGGACTATTTCTTTCATGGTTTTTTAAACAAGGCCTTTTGTTACTTTTCCCTATTTTTTGCAGCATCCATGATTACCGTCGCTATTGAATTAAGCTTTTTTAATGCCCCATTCTTATTGACCTGGTTTACCACGGCGGTGGGTGAATTGGCTTCGCTTTTGCTTGGCTCGATTATCATTGACAAGATGGCCAAGCGGATTGACTTCACGAAGTAGAGCTGTCGCTAAACAAGAACTGATTTTGGCAAAGACTGGATTTGATCCGGTCTTTTTTAGCTAGGCTCAAAACTAGTAAGCAAAGTCTGGTCTTGCTAGCATAAGTCCCCTAGCGAGCAAGAGTCGCACCGCTTAGACATTTTCCTGCTAAGCTTTTAAGGAATTCAGTAGCGGCCAGCCATGCAAAAGGTTACTTTTATGATAAAATAAAGATATGGAAAAACGAATAAAAGAGTTAACCGCATTACTAAATCGTTATCGTCACGAATACTATACAAATGACAACCCTTCGGTGTCTGATGCTGAGTATGATCGCTTGTATCAAGAATTAGTACATCTAGAAGCTAGCTACCCCGAATGGGTCCAAAAAGATAGTCCCACACAGGCTGTTGGCGGGCAAATTCTCAAAGGATTTGAAAAATACCAACATCCTTATCCCTTATATAGCCTTCAAGATGCCTTTTCGCACGAGGAATTACTAGCTTTTGATCGCCGGATTAAAACAGAGTTTCCTAATGCCACATATGTTGCTGAATTAAAGATTGATGGTTTATCCATCTCCCTAAGCTATGAGCAAGGTAAATTAGTGACTGGAGCTACGCGTGGTGATGGGAGTGTGGGTGAAAATATCACAGAAAACCTCAAACAGGTCAAAGACATTCCTAGGCAGTTAAACAAACCCATTGATATTACCGTTCGAGGAGAAGCCTACATGCCCAGGCATTCTTTTATGTTGATTAATCAAGAGCGGCACGAAAATGGTGAAACAGAATTCGCTAATCCGCGTAATGCTGCCGCTGGGACCTTGCGGCAGTTGGACACCTCAGTGGTAGCTAAACGCCAATTAGGCACCTTTTTATATCAAGAAGCTAGCCCAAGCCAAGCAAGCAGTCAAACAGCTGTGCTAGAAAAGCTACATGAGCTGGGTTTTTCTGTCAACCCTACGCGCCAAGCATCGGGTGATATGGCAGTCATTTGGAACTTTATTCAAACCATCGAAACGGAGCGTGAACAGCTCTCTTATGAGATTGATGGCATTGTGGTTAAGGTTGATAGCCTAGCCATGCAAGAAGAGCTTGGCTTTACAGTTAAAGCCCCACGCTGGGCCATTGCCTATAAGTTTCCTGCTGAAGAAAAAGAAGCTAAAATTCTCTCGGTTGATTGGACTGTTGGCCGTACTGGCGTGGTCACCCCTACAGCTAATTTAAGCCCTGTGCAGTTGGCCGGAACAACAGTCAGTCGAGCCACTCTTCATAATGTTGATTACATTGCCGAAAAGGACATTCGGCTGGGTGATACGGTTGTGGTCTATAAAGCTGGTGATATTATCCCTGCCGTTTTGCGCGTGGTGGCAGATAAGCGCAGCCACCAAGAACCATTAGTCATCCCCACGCTGTGTCCATCGTGTCACAGTGAGCTTGTTCATCTTGAAGAAGAGGTGGCCTTACGCTGTATTAATCCTTTGTGTCCGAGTCTTGTAAAGCGTGGTTTGGAACATTTTGCCAGCCGCAATGCTATGAACATTGCTGGCTTGGGTCCAGCGATGGTTGATAAGCTTTTTGCTGCAAATTTAATTCAAGATGTGGCTGATATTTATCATATAACCCAGGCTGATTTACTAGCCCTAGATGGGGTACAAGAAAAGTCAGCGGACAAATTATTAGCTGCTATTGCCGCTTCGAAAGCTAATTCGGCTGATAAACTCTTGTTTGGTTTGGGTATTCGGCATGTCGGTGCGAAAGCTAGCCGTCTTTTGCTCGAAGAGTTTGAAACACTGCCGCATTTGATGCAAGCTAAGCGGGAGACGATTGCCGCTATTAATGGCCTAGGGAGTGTGATTGCCGATTCTTTAGTTCGTTATTTTGCTAAGGAAGAAGTGCATCTGCTGGTAAATGAACTCCGTGTGGCTGGTGTTAATCTTGACTATCTTGGGAAAAAATTAGATAAAACGGCACAGCTCTTTGGCATGACGGTCGTTTTGACGGGAAAATTAGAACAGTTAACCAGGATAGAAGCCAAAGACAAATTAGAAGCCTTAGGAGCTAAGGTCACTTCTAGTGTGTCTAAGAAAACGGATTTAGTGATTGCAGGTAGTGATGCCGGCTCAAAATTAGATAAAGCTCTCAAGCTTGGTATTGAGATACAAGATGAAGATTGGCTCCGTCAATTGTAGTAGTGAGGTATAAACATGAAAAAACAAATGAGAGCTCGTCTCATTTATAATCCGACATCTGGTCAAGAAATGATGAAAAAAAATGTGGCTGATGTCTTAAATATTATTGAAGGCTTTGGTTATGAGACCTCAGCTTTTCAAACAACAGCTCAAAAACATTCGGCCCTAAACGAGGCTAGACGGGCTAGTCAGGCCGGCTTTGATCTTATCATCGCTGCTGGTGGTGATGGAACGATTAACGAAGTTGTAAGCGGCGTTGCTCCCTTAAAGCGCCGACCAAAGATCGCTGTTATTCCTACGGGGACAACTAACGACTTTGCGCGGGCCTTGAAGATCCCTCGTGGCAATCCGCTTAAAGCTGCTGAAATCATTGGTAAAAACCAACTGATCAAGATGGATATTGGCCAAGCTCGAGAAGACCATTATTTTATTAATATTGCTGCCGCGGGTAGCTTAACGGAGTTGACTTACAGCGTGCCCAGCCAGTTAAAAACGATGTTTGGCTACCTGGCTTATCTCGCAAAGGGTGTTGAGCTATTGCCTCGCGTGACAAATGTACCGGTTAAAATCACCCATGATAAGGGTGTTTTTGAAGGCGAGGTCTCAATGATTTTTGCGGCTATTACTAACTCTGTGGGTGGTTTTGAACAGATTGCTCCAGACGCAAAACTAGACGATGGCAAATTCACTTTAATATTGGTGAAAACAGCTAATTTATTTGAAATTGTGCATTTGTTGCGACTGGTAATAGATGGCGGAAAGCACATCAAGGATCGCCGTGTTGAGTATATTAAAACAAAAAAAGTGATTATTGAGCCTCAAAACAATGAACGCATGATGATTAACTTGGATGGTGAGTACGGTGGTGATGCTCCGATTGTTTTGCAAAACTTAAAAAATCATATTACGTTCTTTGCTGATACTGATTTGATTTCTGATGATGCCTATACTATTAATCCCAAAGAGGCAGAACTGGATGATTTTGCTAAGAAATTTGCCCATGAAGTCGAAGATTTAGAAGAGCAGGGCAATCAATGGGCTGAGCAATGAAAAATACTGTTATTGTACATTACCACACTCCCAGCGGAAATTATTTTAAGCACAATCTATGGCAGTGGCAAGATGGTCAGGCAGGTCAAGAGGCCTCTTTTTCACGCTATGACAGCTTTGGGGCAGTTGCCTGCCTAGCTTATGATGCTCCTTATTTTCTAAACCAAGTTTACGTCATCGTTAAAGAACAGTTTTGGCAAAGCCAGACGGGGGATTATGCTATCCAGCGAACCGAGGGCCTGCCTAAAACTGAGGTCTGGCTTGTTGATGGGGATGCTAGGGTTTATTATTCACGTCAGGCGGCAGTAGCAAGCAAACACTACAAGAGGCGCAAACGTGATGCCTATGATATGGCAACTAACAGCCAAGCTTTTGACAAAAAATGGGGGTTTGATGACTGGTTAGGTTTTCGCTATTCTCCATTTGAAACTTCTTTTCGCTTGTGGGCGCCTACGGCAGAAAGGGTTCAATTGATTTTGTATCATTCAACGGCTGCACATGCTAGTGTCTCGGCGGTTTTAGAAATGGGCCGTGGCAGTGTCAGTGACCCGAATGACCATCGTAAGAATACTCATGGTGTCTGGTTTTTAAAACTTGAAGGCGATTATAATTATCAGGCCTATTGTTATCGCATCTATTATCGCAAACGGACATTTGCTGATTCTCGTGATCCGTATACAATTGCTACGACGGCCAACGGTCAACGCTCAGTAGTGGTTGCCCAAGCTGAGCTAGTGCCTAAGGGGTTTCAAGTAAGGCATGGTCAGGCCGCTAGCTGGCGCTTAGAGAATCCGAACCAGGCTGTTATTTATGAGATGCATGTGCGCGACTTTTCCCAATCAGTGAGTTCAGGTGTTTCTGCTAAACATCGCGGTAAGTTTAAGGGCTTGATTGAAACTGGCACTAAAAACCGCTTTGGAGATAGCACCTGCTTTGATTATGTTAAAACACTTGGTATTACGCATATTCAATTGCAGCCAGTATTTGACCACCATCACACCTTTGACCACAGCGGCCAGTATAACTACAACTGGGGCTATGATCCTGAAAATTATAATGTGCCTGACGCTAGTTTTACGACCAATCCTGACCAGCCAGCAACCCGAATCAAGGAATTAAAAGAAGTTATCCAAGCTTATCACAATGCTGGTCTAAACGTTGTTATGGATGTGGTTTATAATCATACTTTTTCTAATAAGGATTCTGCTTTTCAACTAACTGTTCCGGATTATTACTACCGAATGAACCCAGATGGTAGCTTTCAAAATGGTTCTGGTTGTGGCAATGAAACAGCTAGTGAAAAAGAGATGTTTCGCAAGTATATGATTGATTCGGTTCTTTACTGGTTGCAAGAATATAATATTGATGGTTTTCGCTTTGATCTAATGGGCTTACATGATGTAGAGACCATGCAGCGTATCCGAGCAGCAGTTGATGCTGTTGACCCACGGATTCTGATCTATGGTGAGGGCTGGGATATGGGAAATGGTCTGCCGTCACAGCAAAAAGCAATCAAGCGTAACGCTGATCAACTGCCAGGGATTGGCTTTTTTAATGATGATGAACGAAATGCTATTAAGGGAGCAGAAGTTTATGGCTCGCTAGAAAAAGGCTTTGTGTCGGGTCTAGCCAGCGAAGGCCTTCTTGCCAAAGCCCTCCTAGGTAGTGATGAAATAGGCACCTACCAAAGCCCTAGTCAGATAATAAACTATGTTGAAGCACACGACAATTACAATCTTAACGATCTTTTATGGGCTTTGCATCCTAAAGACAGTGATGATACCCACCGCCAGCGTGTACAAGTAGCAACTGCTATTAATCTTTTGATGCAGGGGATAGCTTTTATGCAAATTGGCCAAGAATTTTTAAGAACCAAGCTATATCCGACTGGTTTAGGCCAAAAGCTAACTCAAGAAGATCAAGAACGGGCCATGAATTCTTATAATGCTTCTGATGACGTCAATCAAATTAATTGGGATTATGTAAGCCGTGAGCAACCAACCATTGCATTTGTAAAAAAACTGCTCGCATTGAAAACGAAATCACCCTATTTTTCATATCCTACATTTTCAGAGATTAGGCAGCATGTTTACATTGAATCAGCTAAGCCAAATAGCGGTTTTATCAGCTTTACGGTTGAAGATAAGCAGAAGCTTAAAATTATTTTCACCAATAATCGTAAACGTTTGCTGAAAGAGACCAACTATGCTATAATTGAAAGTAACGATAAGCGCTTTCAATTTTCAGATTCTCTAATGAATGAATTGTCAGTGGTGATCCTTGACATACCAAAATGACCTGAGTTTTCAGGTTATTTTTGTTTCTTTTTAACGAAAAAATTCACAAGGAAAGGTAGCAGGAAATGAATGACGAGCTAGCTTTATATACCTTTGGCACTGGTGAGAACATCCGTGTGCAAGAATACTTGGGGGTCCATCGCAGCCAGCGTGATACCCAGACGGGCTATGTCTTTAGGGTATGGGCGCCACATGCCAAAGAAGTCTATCTTATTGGTGACTTTACCGCCTGGATGGCTCATAAGTTACCAATGATCCGAAACGAAGCTGGTGTGTGGGAAGTTTTCACTACCAAGGCAGTCCCAGGTCAACTCTATAAATATTTGGTCAAGCGTCAGAGCGGCCAATGGGTCGAAAAAATTGATCCGCTAGCTTTTGCCTTTGAACAGCGTCCCGGTACAGCTGCCGTGGTCAAGGACCTAGCTAAGAAAAAATGGCGTGATGGTTTGTGGATGGCGCGCAGAAAACGCTTTGGTCATAAGAACCGGCCGGTTTCCATTTATGAAGTGCACGCTAATTCTTGGCGGATGGATTCGGCAGGCCAGCCTTATGATATGAAACGACTTCAAGCACACTTAATTCCCTATCTCAAGAAGATGAACTATACGCATGTTGAGTTCATGCCTCTAATGGCTCATCCTCTTGGGATGAGCTGGGGTTATCAGTTGATGGGTTACTTTGCTTTTGAAGCAACCTTTGGCCAAGCAGAGGACTTTCAAGCTTTCGTTGAAGAATGCCATCTCAACAACATCGGCGTTTTGGTTGACTGGGTGCCTGGTCACTTTACACAAAACGATGATGCCCTTGCTTACTTTGATGGCACGCCAACCTTTGAGTATCAAGATCCTGACCGAGCCAGGAATGTGGGCTGGGGTGCTCTGAATTTTGATCTTGGTAAAAACCAAGTTCAGTCTTTCTTACTTTCTAGCGCCTTATTTTGGATTGAACATTACCATATAGATGGCTTGCGCGTTGATGCGGTTAGTAATATGCTCTACCTTGACTACGATCAAGGACCCTGGCAACCTAACATCTATGGTGGCAATGAAAATTTAGAAGCAATTGCATTTTTAAAGCGACTGACACAGACCATCCATGACCTCTATCCTGATGTCATGCTGGTCGCAGAAGAGGCAACGTCATACGTGCCTATTACCCATCCTATCGAAAAAAATGGGCTAGGTTTTGATTATAAGTGGAATATGGGCTGGATGAATGATATTTTACGGTTTTATGCTGAAGATCCCATTCATCGCCAATTTGATTTTAATCTTCTCACTTTTAGTTTTATGTATTGCTTTAAGGAACATTACATTTTACCATTTTCTCATGACGAAGTTGTCCATGGTAAGAAGAGTCTTATGCATAAAATGTGGGGTGATCGCTACAATCAATTTGCCGGGCTTCGCAATTTACTAACATATCAGGTCTGTCATCCAGGCAAAAAATTACTTTTTATGGGTTCAGAGTTTGGCCAATTTTTGGAATGGAAATACGATGATCAACTTGAATGGCAAAATTTAGACGACGAACTAAATAAGAAGATGCTTGGTTTTACTGCCACCCTAAATCAATTCTACCGTGACCATAATATGTTATGGCAAAATGATCACAATTATGATGGTATTGAAATCATTGATGCTGATAATGCCTCAGAAAGCGTTCTAAGTTTTTGCCGCAAAAATGACAAGGGAGACTTGTTATTATGTGTCTTTAATATGACACCTGTTGAGCGCAGAAATTTTACGATTGGCGTCCCTCAAAAAGGGATATATGAAGAAGTTTTTAATACTGAAATGGTACAATTTGGCGGCGTCTGGCAAGAGCATAATCCACAGACGGCTACGCTCACACAACCATGGAAAGACTACCAGCAAACCCTTAGTTTCACATTGCCAGCACTTGGGGCAAGTATTTGGAAAATCAAACGTCGTAAAAAGTAGAAGGGGAGAGATCTGCTTATGAAAAAGGAAATGTTAGCCTTGATACTAGCCGGTGGCCAAGGCACCCGGCTTGGTAAACTAACGCAAACGATAGCAAAACCTGCAGTGCAATTTGGTGGGCGTTATCGGATTATTGATTTTGCCTTGTCAAATTGTGCCAACTCAGGCATCCAAAATGTTGGTGTGATTACCCAATACCAGCCGCTCTTGCTCAATAACCACATTGGTAACGGTTCCTCCTGGGGGATGGATGGCATTGATGCTGGTGTCACAATTTTGCAACCTTATTCAGCAACCGAGGGCAATAAATGGTTTCAGGGGACCAGTCATGCCATCTATCAAAATATTGACTATATTGACAGTGTCAATCCAGAGTATGTCTTGATTTTATCGGGCGACCATATTTATAAAATGGATTACGACGAAATGCTGCAAAGCCATAAGGCTAATAAGGCTAGTCTTACTGTGGCAGTGTTAGATGTTCCTCTAAAAGATGCTAGTCGTTTTGGCATTATGAACACTGATAGCCATAACCGAATTGTCGAATTTGAAGAAAAACCAGCGCAGCCTAAATCAACTAAGGCATCAATGGGGATCTACATATTTAGTTGGCAGCGCCTCCGTAGCATGTTAGTGGATGCTGAAAAGAACAATTTGGACATGTCTGATTTTGGTAAGCATGTCATTCCAACTTACTTAAACTCTGGTGAGCGGGTCTATGCTTATGAATTTGCGGGCTACTGGAAGGATGTCGGAACCATCGAATCTCTCTGGGAAGCTAATATGGAATATATCGGTGAAGATAATGAACTCCATAGCCGCGATCGCTCATGGAAAATGTATTCACGTAACCATATTGCACCACCCAATTTTATTGCGCAAGGAGCCCAAGTCAATGATTCTTTGGTTGTAGATGGCTGCTATATTTCGGGTCAAATTGACCATTCGATACTATCAGCGAATGTTCAGGTGAAACAGCATGCGCAGGTGAGCGATTCCTTTATTATGAGCAATGTCACGATTGGTGAAGGAGCAGTAATTAAGCGAGCGATCATTGGTGAAGGTGCTAAAATTGGCGATAATGTCGTCATTGATGGGACCGATCAAATCCAGGTTACTGGTTATAAGGAAGTAGTGGGGGTTACAAATGAAAATTGACAAATATTCCGCCATACTAGGCAGCGCCATGAGCTATGATGAAATGGAAGGTCTGACTGATTCACGCCCGCTTGCTAACCTACCTTTTGATGGTAAATTTCGCTTGATTGATTTTCACCTCTCTAGTTTGGCGAATGCGGGTGTTCGCAATATTTATGGCATTTTCCGCGGAGAGAATATCCGTTCGGTCTTTGACCATGTACGTAGTGGCCGCGAATGGGGCTTAAATACCCTGCTTAGCCATTCTTTTCTAGGTTTTTATCGTTCCAAAGGTACATCTGTTGAAGCAGATGCTGATTATTACGATCAAATCTTAACCTACTTAAAACGCTCTGGCTCTGACCAAACCATTTATATGAGCTGTGATATTATCTGTAATATAGAATTGGAACAAGTGATTCAGTTGCATCAGGCCAATCAACGGCAAATCACGGTTGTTTATAAAAAAACACCAAAAGAGCTGATTACTGATGTCAATGATATTTTAGACATTGATGAAACAAGGGATATAGTCCGTGGTAAGAGTAGGGCTTTTGCACCAACTGCCTACGAAAAAATGTCCACAGGTATCTATATTGTTAACACGCCCTGGCTCATTGAGCAAATGGAAAAAGAAGCTAGCAAGGAGAATCCGGCGAATCTGCGTTATCTGTTGCGTGACTTAACCATTAGTGAAGGTGCCCTGGCTTTTGAATATACGGGCTATCTAGCCAATATCCACTCAGCAAAATCCTATTATGATGCTAATATGGATATGCTAGAGCCAGATAAGTTCTATGCTTTGTTGTATGCTAACCAGCGTATTTACACGCGCATTAAAAATGAAGAAGCCACTTATTTTGCTGAGGAATCCTATGTTAATAATTCCCAGTTTGCCTCAGGCAGTATTATCAAGGGCCATGTAGACCATTCAATTGTCTCTCGTAATTGCTATATTGATGTCAATACTAAAGTGGCAAATAGTATTATAGCTCCCAAGGTAAGAATTGGTATTGGAACAACCATTGAGTATGCGATTATTGATAAGTTAGTTGAGGTTGATAATGGTGTGACCATTCGCGGAACAAAGGAAAAACCGCTGGTTATTCCAAAAGGTACACATGTAACAGAGGATATTATAAAATGAAAGTATTATTTGTAGCCGCAGAAGGAGCACCTTTTGCTAAGACAGGTGGCTTAGGTGATGTGATTGGTGCTTTACCTAAGTCCTTGGTTAAGCACGGTCAGGAAGTTGCGGTCATCTTGCCCTACTATGATATGGTTGATTACAACTACCACGACCAAGTGGAAGATGTCTTGTCCTTTGACATCCAAGTCGGTTGGCGACGCCAATATGTCGGCCTTAAAAAAATCATTAAAGAGGGTGTCAGTTTTTATTTCATTGATAATCAATATTATTTTTTCAGAGGGCATGTCTATGGTGATTGGGATGATGGTGAACGCTATGCTTTCTTTCAGTTAGCAGCTCTTGAGAGCATGGAGCGTATCGGCTTTATCCCTGACATTTTACATGTGCATGATTATCATACGGCGATGATTCCCTACCTTTTGCGTGAAAAGTACCATTGGCTTTCTGCCTATCGGTCGATCAAAACGGTCTTTACTATTCATAATATTGAATTTCAAGGCCAATTTGATCCAGGCATGCTGGGGGATTTGTTTGGTGTCGGAAATGAACGTTACCTTGATGGCACTCTACGCTGGCATGACTGCCTCAATTGGATGAAAGCAGGGGTATTGTACGCCGATCAGGTAACAACGGTCTCTCCCACATATGCCAAGGAAATAAGAACCCCAGCCTTTGGTAAAGGCTTAGATCAGCTGATGCGCATGGAGGCAGGTAAACTCTCAGGGATTCTCAACGGTATTGATACAGAACTCTTTAATCCCGAAACAGATAACCTGATTCCCTATCATTATACGGTTGCTGATTTAAGTGGCAAAGCTAAAAATAAGCAAGCCCTGCAAGAACGTCTGGGACTGCCTCAACGGCCCGAAGTGCCTGTGATTGGGATTGTTTCACGCTTGACCAAGCAAAAAGGCTTTGATCTGGTGGTCCAAGAACTCGACCATATTCTCAAGCACGATGTCCAATTAGTGGTGCTTGGCACAGGTGATCCTGACTACGAGCATTCCTTTGCTTGGTTTAGTCAAGTTTATGCAAAAAAGATGTCAGCTCATATTACCTTTGACTTATCGCTGGCGCAAAACATCTATGCTGCTAGTGACATCTTTTTGATGCCTAGTGCTTTTGAGCCGTGTGGCTTGTCGCAGATGATGGCTATGCGCTATGGTTCTTTGCCAATTGTCCACCAAATCGGTGGCCTCAAAGATACCGTAGAAGCCTATAATCAGTTTGATCATAGTGGAACAGGCTTTGGCTTTGAGCGATTTGACGGTTATTGGCTAACTAAAACCCTTCAAATGGCACTTGAAGTTTACACCAATAAACCAGATGACTGGGCTATCCTACAAGAACATGCTATGAAACGGGACTTTTCTTGGGATACGGCTAGCCAGGCCTATCTTGAGCTCTACCATACTATCTTGTGAGAACTCGTTCCTTACTTAGAACTGCTTTTTTTCTGAAACAAAGACGGCTTTGGGCCGTTTTTTGCTCATGGGATTTAGGCTTAATCTGCTATTAATCATCAAGAATGGTCAGGCTTTTAAGAATTTATTGCCACTTTTTGCATCTATTAACCATAATAAATAAGAACATATTATAATAGGTAAATTTTGGTTTAAGAAAGCGAATCCAATTACGAATTTCGGTTGACATTCTGCTATTTAAGGAATAGAATAGCAGGGTAAAAAAATTTATAAGGAGAATTCAAATGTTGAATTTAAAAATTTTAGCACTCGGTATTGCTGTTTTGGGCGTAAGTATTGGTGAAGGTATCATGGTTGCCAATGTTGCTAAATCGGCTGCTCGTCAACCAGAGATGTTTTCTAAATTACAATCATTATTAATCCTAGGTGTTGCCTTTATCGAAGGGACTTTCTTCGTACTACTTGCTTCTACTTTCTTCGTTAACTAATTGTTGCCGATTAGTTAATATAGAAAAGGAGGGGTAAGGTTGGAAAAATTAATGAATCCAACAGTGCAAATCTTTGGCATTACATTTGACTTAACTATTCTTGCCATGTCTCTTTTGACCGTTGTCATTGCTTTTGGCTTTATTTTTTGGGCCAGTCGGAATATGACTATCAAACCAAAAGGGAAACAAAATGTCTTAGAATGGTTTTTTGAATTTGTCCAAGGAATCACCAAAGAAAATTTAGGAAAATATAATCGTAATTATAGCCTCCTCACTTTCAGCCTTTTCTTCTTTGTCCTAATTGCCAATAACATTGGTCTTATGACCAAGCTTGAGATTGGTGAATACAATCTTTGGACATCTCCTACAGCTAATGCGGCAGCTGACTTCGGTCTAGCTCTTTTAGTTGCAGTGATTGTTCATTTTGAAGGGATTCGCAAATCTGGCATTAAAGGGTACTTAAAAGAATACATTGAACCTGTGCCAATTATGCTACCGATGAATATCCTCGAAGAGTTTACGAGTGTCATCTCCTTAACCCTTCGGCTATTTGGTAATATCTATGCGGGCGAAATTGTGCTTGATTTGTTACTGCGTTTTGCACACGTTAGTGTTTTTGCGGCTCCAGTTGCCTTTATTATTAATGTTATCTGGGTTGCCTTTTCAATCTTTATTTCAGCCATTCAAGCCTATGTATTCGTCTTACTATCATCAAGTTATATTGGTAAGAAAGTTAATCATGAGGAAGAATAAGAAAGGAGGTAGTTACAGATGTCATTACTCATTAATAGTACAAGTTTAGGTAATATCATTATTGCTACTGGCTCATTCATCCTTTTACTTGTTCTCATCAGACTTTTTGCATGGAAACAAATTACAGGTATCTTTGCTGCGCGTGCCGAAAAAATCGCCAAAGATATTGACGGAGCTGAAGAAGCCCGTCAAAAAGCTGAGCAGTTAGAGCAAAAACGTCAAACGGAGTTGGCTGGTGCCAAAGAAGACGCTAGCAAAATTATCACTGATGCCAAAGAAATCGGTCAAGCACAAGGTGATAAGCTCATTGATGAAGCAAGAGAAGAAGCAAGCCGCTTAAAAGACAAGGCGCAAGCTGATATTGCTCAAAGCAAAACAGAAGCCATCTCAAGTGTCAAGGCTGAAATGTCTGATTTAACCGTCACATTAGCTGAACGTATCATGGGCGCTCATTTAGATAAAGAAGCGCAAAGTCAGCTCATTGATCGTTACCTTGATGATCTAGGAGAAGCTTAATGACTAAAAAAGAACAAGCTCTTGTTGAACAGTATGCAAAGAGCCTTGTTGAAGTCTATTATGAGCATCAAATGCTTGATCAATTGCAGACAGACCTTGCTGCTTTGATTCAAGTATTTGAGCAAACAGATTTGGATGAGGTACTAGGCAGCTTTGCTGTTTCACAAGAATATAAAGAAGAAATCCTTCGATTATTAAAAGACTCAAGCTCAACATATATGAATAATTTTCTTGATGTCATTATACAAAATCAACGTCAAGCCCTCTTATATTCTATATTAAAGGCTAGTTCTTTTAAAATCGCTCAGCTATTAAATGAATTCGAGGTCAAGGTGACGACAACCGTTCCTTTAACAGACCAACAAAAGGATCGAATCCGTACAATCGTTGAGAAAAAAGTTGGCGTTAAAGCCGCTAAAATTATTGAAGACATTAATCCTGCCATTGTCGGTGGTTTTATCATTAGTGTCAATAATAAAGTAATTGATACCAGCATTCGTGGTCAATTACAAGAATTTAAATCCAAATTAGTATAGAAAGTGGTGTGACTTTTGGCAATTAATGCACAAGAAATTAGCGCTTTAATCAAAAAGCAAATTGAAAACTTCCAGCCAAATTTCGATGTCACAGAAACTGGTGTTGTCACCTATATCGGTGATGGGATTGCTCGTGCTCGTGGACTTGACAATGCCATGAGCGGTGAACTCCTTGAATTTGCAAATGGTACATATGGCATGGCCCAAAACCTAGAAACCAATGACATTGGGATAATCATTCTAGGAGATTTCTACGAAATCCGCGAAGGTGATGTTGTCAAGCGTACCGGCAAAATCATGGAAGTACCAGTTGGTGAGGCACTTATTGGGCGGGTGGTCAATCCGCTTGGTCAACCAGTTGATGGTCTTGGTGACATTAAAACTAGCGGTTTTAGACCAGTGGAAAATCCAGCACCAGGGGTTATGCAACGTAAATCCGTTTTTGAGCCTTTGCAAACAGGTTTAAAAGCCATTGATGCCTTGGTTCCGATTGGTCGTGGCCAACGCGAATTAATCATCGGTGACCGGCAAACAGGTAAAACGTCCGTTGCGATTGATACAATTTTGAACCAAAAGGGTCAAGATATGATTTGTATCTACGTGGCAATTGGCCAAAAAGAATCGACAGTCCGCACTCAAGTCGAAACATTACGTAAGTATGGTGCCCTTGATTATACCATTGTGGTGACAGCATCTGCTTCACAACCATCGCCCTTGCTCTTTATTGCTCCTTATGCAGGTGTGGCGATGGCCGAAGAGTTTATGTACAATGGCAAGCATGTTTTGATTGTTTATGATGACCTATCTAAACAAGCTGTTGCTTATCGTGAATTATCACTCTTGCTTCGTCGTCCACCAGGTCGTGAAGCTTATCCTGGGGATGTATTCTACCTTCATAGCCGTCTGTTAGAACGTTCTGCTAAGTTATCAGATGACCTAGGTGGTGGCTCCATCACAGCGCTGCCATTTATCGAAACCCAAGCAGGTGATATTTCGGCTTATATCGCAACCAACGTTATCTCCATCACCGATGGGCAAATCTTCTTGCAAGAAAATCTCTTCAACTCAGGGATCCGTCCAGCGATTGATGCAGGATCATCTGTATCGCGGGTTGGTGGTTCAGCCCAAATCAAGGCCATGAAAAAAGTGGCCGGGACCCTGCGTTTGGACCTTGCTTCCTACCATGAGTTAGAAGCCTTTACCCAATTTGGTTCTGATCTTGATGCGGCAACGCAAGCAAAACTCAACCGCGGTCGTCGAACAGTGGAAATTTTGAAACAACCCTTGCATAAACCGCTACCGGTTGAAAAGCAAGTAGTCATTCTCTATGCTTTGACACATGGCTATTTGGATGATGTGCCAGTCAATGATATTCTTGCTTTTGAAGAAGCACTCTATGATTACTTTGATGCCCACTATCAAGATCTCTTTGAGACCATTCGTTCAACAAAAGATCTTCCTAATGAGGATGACCTTAAGGCTGCTATTGAAGCATTTAAAGATCAATCTAACTTTAAAGAATAAGGGAGGATTCTAGTATGGCAGGCTCTCTAAGTGAAATTAAAGCTAAAATTAATTCAACAGAGAAAACAAGTAAAATAACTAGTGCCATGCGGATGGTTTCTTCAGCTAAACTTGTAAAATCCGAGCAAGCCGCCCGCGATTTTCAAATTTACGCTTCGAAAATTCGTCAAATCACAACGGACTTATTGAAATCAGAGCTTAACTCTGGCACTGATAACCCAATGTTGGCCTCACGTCCAGTTAAAAAAACAGGCTATATTGTCATTACTTCTGATAAGGGCCTAGTCGGTGGTTATAATTCCAAGATTTTAAAAGCTGTTATGGATATGATTGCAGAATATCATGCTGCAGATGATTATGCCATCATCTCAATTGGCAGTATTGGTTCTGATTTCTTTAAGGCACGAGGAATGAACGTTTCTTTTGAATTACGTGGTTTACAGGATCAACCAAGTTTTGAAGATGTTCGACGAATTATTGCCCACTCTGTTGAAATGTATCAAAACGAACTGTTTGATGAATTGTATGTCTGCTATAATCACCATGTTAATAGCTTGACCAGTCAAGTTCGGGTTCAACGCATGTTGCCCATCTCTGACTTAGTTGCCGAAGAAGCAACAAAAACGGGTGTGACAGGCTTTGAATTGGAACCAGATAAAGACCTTATCCTTGATCAGTTATTGCCTCAGTTTACTGAAAGCTTGATTTATGGGGCAATCATCGATGCCAAAACGGCTGAGCATGCAGCCGGTATGACAGCGATGCAAACTGCAACGGATAATGCCACAAGTGTCATTAATGATTTGACTATTCAATATAACCGAGCGCGTCAAGCAGCTATTACGCAAGAAATTACCGAAATTGTAGCGGGAGCAAATGCACTTGACTAATGTGACGGTAAGCACTTAAAAAATGCACTAGTTATAAAAAACTTATCACAAGAGATGAGTTACCTAAAGGGATAATGATAGAAGCTTAGTTATCATATTCTTTGCAAAATTGATATGAAGGAGAAATAAATGAGCTCAGGCAAAATTGCTCAGGTAGTTGGTCCGGTTGTAGACGTTGTGTTTGCAAGTGGCGATGCACTACCAGAGATTAATAATGCATTGATAGTTTATAAAGATAGTGATAAACAACAAAAAATCGTTCTTGAAGTTGCTCTTGAACTTGGGGACGGGATGGTTCGAACTATCGCTATGGAATCAACTGATGGGCTTACACGGGGCTTAGAAGTTCTTGATACCGGCCGGCCAATTAGCGTGCCAGTAGGTAAAGAAACGCTAGGGCGGGTTTTCAATGTTTTGGGGAATACCATTGACCTTGAAAAGCCATTTGACCAAGAAGCGCTTCGCGAACCTATTCATAAAAAAGCTCCCGCTTTTGATGAACTATCAACTGCTTCAGAAATTCTTGAAACAGGAATTAAAGTTATTGACTTACTTGCCCCTTACTTAAAAGGGGGAAAAGTTGGTTTGTTTGGTGGTGCCGGAGTTGGTAAAACCGTTTTGATTCAAGAACTGATCCATAACATCGCGCAAGAACACGGAGGTATTTCTGTTTTTACCGGTGTTGGGGAACGAACACGTGAAGGAAATGACCTTTACTGGGAGATGAAAGAATCAGGCGTTATTGAAAAAACAGCCATGGTCTTTGGTCAAATGAATGAGCCACCTGGAGCACGGATGCGGGTTGCCCTTACTGGACTGACCATTGCCGAATATTTCCGTGATGTCGAAGGTCAAGATGTTTTGCTCTTTATTGACAATATCTTTCGCTTCACTCAAGCCGGCTCTGAAGTGTCAGCCCTCCTAGGACGGATGCCATCAGCTGTTGGTTACCAACCAACTCTTGGTACTGAAATGGGGCAATTGCAAGAACGCATTACCTCTACGAAAAAAGGTTCTGTTACTTCCATCCAAGCCATCTACGTGCCAGCCGATGACTATACTGACCCAGCGCCAGCTACTGCCTTTGCGCACTTGGATTCAACAACTAACCTTGAACGTAAATTGACGCAAATGGGGATTTACCCTGCTGTTGACCCATTAGCCTCAAGTTCTCGGGCCTTAACACCTGAAATTGTTGGACAAGAGCATTATGCAGTAGCAACAGAAGTTCAACGTGTTCTTCAACGCTACCGCGAATTACAAGACATCATCGCCATCCTTGGTATGGATGAATTGTCTGATGAAGAAAAAACCTTGGTAGGCCGAGCACGCCGTATCCAGTTCTTCTTGTCACAAAACTTTAACGTTGCCGAAACATTTACCGGACAACCCGGTTCCTATGTTTCTATTGAAGATACAGTACGTGGCTTTAAGGAAATTCTTGATGGTAAACATGATGAGATTCCCGAAGACGCCTTTCGTATGGTTGGTGGCATTGATGATGTTCTCGAAAAAGCCAAAAAAATGGGCTTTTAGTGAGGTGATGCCATGACCCAAATGACTGTTCAAGTAGTAACACCTGATGGTATTAAGTATGATCACCATGCAACTTTTATTTCGGTTGAAACGCCTGAAGGAGAGATGGGAGTTTTGCCAGAACATATCAACTTGATTGCACCACTCACGATTCATGAAATGAAAATTCGCCGTGTTGGTGAATCAGATAAGGTTGACTGGATTGCTATCAATGGTGGGATTATTGAGGTAAAAAATAACAAAGTTACTATTGTAGCGGATTCTGCTGAGCGTGATCGTGATATTGACGTAAGCCGTGCAGAGCGAGCAAAATTACGAGCAGAACGTGTAATTGCGCAAGGGGAATCAACACATAACATTGATGACGTTCGTCGGGCTAAGGTGGCATTGCGCCGTGCCCTTAACCGAATTAATGTTGGTAATAAATAAAATGGGGTCTTGTGAAAGACTCTTTTTTAGCTGTTTAAACTAATTGGAATTTGCTATAATAGAGTTATGAATTATCTGAATCAATTATTAATATTATCCTGTCATTTGCTTTTTATTGCGATTTCTTACCAATTACTGATGAGTCTCTTTGATTGGTCGCGCTTTATTCGTCGTCTTCCAGAGAATCTTGGTAAACTCAAACTCTTTATTTTTTTCCTGGCTATTGTTTTAGGTTATCTTGTTAGCCACTTTATCTTAGAGCTCGTCCAGATGGGACATACTCTGTTTTAAGGTCAAGACAGGGTGCCAAATCAAGAAATATGATATAATTTCTATTATAGGATTGGAAAAAAAGAATGGAGTTATCGGGTGGATAAGATTATTATTGAAGGTGGTCAAACCCAGCTAAAAGGTGAAGTCGTCATTGAAGGGGCAAAAAATGCAGTGCTACCTTTATTAGCGGCGACAATTTTACCATCACAAGGTACAACAATACTGCGGAATGTTCCGATTTTATCAGATGTTTATACCATGAATAATGTAGTTCGGGGGCTTGACATTGCCGTTACATTTGATGAAGAGCAAAATGAAATAACAGTGGATGCTTCTCGTGATATTTTGGACGTTGCTCCGTATGAGTATGTAAGCCAAATGCGGGCTTCTATTGTGGTTTTAGGGCCAATACTTGCCAGAAATGGCCACGCTAAGGTCTCAATGCCGGGTGGTTGTACCATTGGCAGTCGCCCGATTGATCTTCACCTCAAGGGACTAGAAGCAATGGGTGCTCAAATCAGTCAGACGGGCGGGGATATTACAGCTTCAGCTGATCGTTTAAAGGGCGCAACCATTTACTTGGATTTTCCTTCAGTCGGAGCAACACAAAACCTGATGATGGCTGCTACCTTAGCGCAAGGAACAACTGTCATTGAAAATGCAGCAAGAGAACCAGAAATCGTCGATTTAGCTCAGCTGCTCAACAAAATGGGCGCTAGTGTCAAGGGAGCAGGCACCGAAACCTTAACTATCAGGGGTGTGGAACAGCTCCACGGGACAGAACACGATGTGGTCCAAGACCGCATTGAAGCGGGTACCTTCATGGTAGCTGCTGCAATGACCTCTGGTGATGTTTTGATTAGAGATGCTGTCTGGGAACATAATCGTCCCTTAATTTCCAAATTATTGGAGATGGGGGTTTTAGTCACCGAAGAAGCACGGGGTATCCGTGTACAAGCTGATACAGCTAGTTTAAAACCAGTTACCGTCAAAACCATGCCCCATCCAGGTTTTCCAACGGACATGCAGGCCCAGTTTACGGCCTTGATGGCGGTAGTTAAGGGGGAATCTACCATGATTGAGACTGTTTTTGAGAACCGTTTCCAACATTTGGAAGAGATGCGCCGGATGGGATTACATTCAGAGATTTTGCGGGATACTGCTATGATTCATGGTGGTAAGGAACTCCAAGGCGCCCCAGTTATGTCTACGGATTTGCGGGCTAGTGCAGCGCTGATTTTGACGGGCATGGTCGCAAAGGGCACCACAACGGTCACCAAGCTATCACACTTAGATCGCGGTTACTACCATTTTCATCAAAAGTTGGCACAATTAGGTGCTAATATCGAACGTATTAGTGAGGACTAATCAATGAGAACAGGTTGGCAATATGTCCTAAAGCAGTTATCCCTTATCTTTCTTGTCGCTTTGCTTGCTGTCTTATTTTTAGCAGTTGGTCTAATGATTGGCTATGGTGTGATTGGCGATGGACAGCATGTGACATCAATCTTATCACTGGCTAAATGGGCAGAATTAGTTCACAAATTTACTGGGAAGTAGGCTCTGGCCTACTTTTTCTTTGGAGGAACCATGTCAAAAAAACCTTTTCACCCAAAGCAGATTAATCTGCTATTAGTGATTTTAGTAATGCTTTGCTTTGGCTATTTAGCTCTAAGTGGCCAAAAAGATCAAGAAGAGCTTTTTACAAATCTTTACCATCAGTTGGTTAAGCAGCCCTTGCCTGGTGCATTTTTTGGTGATTCAGCTAATCCAGCCCGCCCTTCAAAAGCTTTAGCAAGTTCGGTCTTAACCCCGCAGGTACGAAAACAACTGGGCTCTGCTATTACTTGGAATGGCGCAGGAGCCTTTATTATCAATCAAAACCGGACTAATCTAGATGCTAATGTGCGTAGTAAGGTCTATGCTGTTAACCAGACAAAACACGTACAAGGTCGCCTCGTTCCAACACAAGGCAATGCCCTTTTAAGCAAACAGACGCGCCAATACCAAAATCGTCAGAAACTCGGCCAGGGCTATACCACCTTTCAGCCAGCAGGGTGGCACCAATTGCACCAGTTACCTGGAACCTACGACCATGCTGTTGATCGGGGTCATGTCTTGGCTTATGCCTTGGTTGGTGGTCTAAAAGGCTTTGATGCCTCAACCAGTAATCCCCAAAACATCGCCACACAGCTTGCTTGGGCTAATCAAGCAAACGCCGCTGATTCGACGGGACAAAACTACTATGAATCACTCGTTCGTCGAGCTTTGGACCAGCATCACCGGGTGCGTTATAGAGTAACACTGATTTATCAGGGGGAAGAATTGCTGGCGCGCGGCAGCCATATTGAAGCCAAAGCTGCCGATGGCTCGTTAGAATTTAACGTCTTTGTCCCTAATGTGCAAAAAGGCCTAGAGGTTGATTACTATAGTGGCCAGATTAGCCTCAGCAAAAAGTAGCCCACAACAATCACCTGCCCAGTAGCGAACGCTGTCTGCGCAGCTTTTGTCTAGCTGTGGCTAAAAAGTCGTCGTTGTCAAAATCAGAAAATTTTGATACACTAGTGTTAATTAAATAGTTGTCGGTGAGACTAGTACTAATAGGGAACTTATCAGGGACTGAAGGCCATAGACTGAAAGCCTTCTTAAGCAAAGCATTAGGAATTCACTCACGCATAAGACAAGCCAATTAAGGTCTGACTATTCAGATAAAAACGGATGGTACCGCGTGTCAACGCTCCGAAGGTGAATGGAGCTGAGGCACGTTTTTTCTTACCAACAAGGAAGGGTTATTATGGATTTACAAGCACAATTAGAAAAGCTAAAAACGCAAACCTTAAAAGAGCTGCAAGCAATGGTTGGCGATCAATCAAAGGAATTGCAGGAGTTAAAGGTGGCTGTTTTAGGGAAAAAGGGCAGCTTGACTGAGTTACTAAAAGGTTTGAAGGATTTACCAAGTGATAGGCGTCCTCTTGTCGGCAAGCAGGTCAATCAGGTTCGTGATGTGCTGACGGCTGCGTTTGAGGCACAAGCTCAGGTTGTTGCGGCAGCAAAAATCCAGGCCCAGTTAGCACTTGAAAGCCTAGATGTCACCTTGCCTGGCCGTCAGATAGCCAGTGGAAACCGCCATATTTTAACTCAAATTAGTGAAGAAATTGAAGATATTTTTTTAGGGATGGGCTTTCAAATTATTGATGGCTCTGAGGTAGAGCAAGATTACTATAACTTTGAGCGCATGAACCTGCCTAAGGGACACCCAGCGCGTGATATGCAAGATACCTTTTATATTACTGAAGAAATCCTTCTTAGAACACATACTTCTCCGGTGCAGGCAAGGACCTTGGATCAACATGATTTTACAAAAGGGCCTTTGAAAATGATTTCGCCAGGCCGAGTTTTTCGCCGCGATACAGATGATGCGACACACTCTCATCAATTTCATCAAATTGAAGGGTTAGTGGTGGGCAAAGCTATCTCAATGGCTGACCTAAAAGGCACCTTGGAGTTGATTATTCAAAAAATGTTTGGAGCAGATCGCAAGATTCGCTTACGGCCTTCTTATTTTCCATTTACAGAACCATCAGTCGAAGTGGATGTCTCTTGCTTTAAATGTGGGGGCAAGGGCTGTAATGTCTGCAAAAAAACAGGTTGGATTGAAATCCTAGGAGCAGGAATGGTGCACCCTCGGGTCTTAGAAATGTCCGGTGTTGATGCAAAGAGCTATTCTGGCTTTGCCTTTGGTTTAGGACAAGAACGCATTGCCATGCTCCGCTATGGTATTAATGATATTCGTGGTTTTTACCTTGGTGATAGTCGTTTTTCTAAACAATTCAAATAAGCCCTGGCCTACTTAGGTTATTTTTGCAAAATAGAAAGAAAAAAGTTATGTTAGTATCCTATAATTGGTTAAAAGAACTTGTCGCTATTGATGTTCCAGCGCCAGCTCTAGCAGAAAAGATGTCGACAACAGGCATTGAAGTTGAAGGGATTACTGTCCCATCAGCTGGTCTTTCTAAGCTAGTAGTTGGTCATGTCTTAACTTGTGAAGACGTGCCAGATACCCATTTGCACCGTTGTCTCATTGACACTGGTGAGGATGAGCCGCGCCAAATTGTTTGTGGTGCTCCAAATATTGCTGCTGATCTTAAAGTGATTGTTGCTTTACCAGGTGCGCGTATTGCCGATAATTACAAAATCAAAAAGGGTAAAATTCGCGGCATGGAATCACTTGGTATGGTTTGTTCCCTTCAAGAATTAGGCTTGCCTGAGAGCATTATTCCTAAAGCATTTGTGGATGGTATCCAGATCTTGCCAGATAATGCTATTCCAGGTGAGAGTGTCTTTGACTATTTGGGCTTGGATGATGAGATTATTGAATTATCTATTACGCCAAACCGTGCCGATGCCCTATCCATGCGAGGTGTTGCCTATGAGGTGGCAGCTATCTATGATAAGGCTTTGACGTTTACAGATAAAACCCCTCATGAAGTGTCAGCAGCAGCTGCTAAGAAGCTCTCAGTCCGTATCGAAACTGATCAGGTTGCCATGTATGCTGCACGTGTGGTCGAAGATGTCACCGTTGCGCCCAGTCCGCAGTGGCTGCAAAATCGTCTCATGAATGCTGGAATTCGACCGGTTAATAATGTGGTGGATGTCACTAATTATGTGCTTTTAACCTTTGGCCAGCCCATGCATGCCTTTGATTATGCTAAATTCAGCGGTAGTCACCTTGCTGCGCGGCAGGCACGGACAGGTGAAACCTTAGTGACTTTAGATGGCGAAGAACGGGAGTTGCTGGCAGGTGATCTTTTGATTACGGTTGAGGATCAACCGGTCGCCCTGGCTGGAGTCATGGGTGGCCAAGCGACAGAAATTGATGACAGCTCAACAACGGTTGTCCTTGAAGCAGCAGTCTTCAACAGCCAAGCTATTCGTAAAACAAGTGGCCGTTTAAACCTACGTTCAGAGAGCTCTTCGCGTTTTGAAAAAGGCATCAATCATGATACGGTTCTCACCGCATTAGATTATGCAGCAGCATTATTAGAAGAACTAGCTGGTGGTCAAGTCTTATCGGGTGTTGTCCAAGCAGGTAGTGTTGATCGCACACCTGTACCTGTTTTATCCACTTTGGATTATGTGAATGTCCGTTTAGGCACGGAACTCAGCTACGCTGATCTGATGGCTATTTTTGATCGACTTGGCTTTGCCATTCATGGGGATGCTAAAGCCTTTACAGTCGAAGTTCCACGCCGTAGGTGGGACATTACGATTCAAGCAGATCTCGTAGAAGAAATTGCGAGACTGTATGGCTACGATAAGCTTCCGACAACCTTACCTCAAACTGCTGGCACTAGTGGTGAGTTGACAGCTATGCAAACCTTACGCCGCAAGGTTCGACGTTTAGCTGAAGGTGCAGGGCTTAATGAGATCATTTCTTATGCTTTAACCACTCAAGAAAAGGCAGTCAGTTTTACCCTCGCGCCAAGTCAATTAACAGAACTGATGTGGCCAATGTCTGTTGAGCGTTCTACGCTGCGGCAAAGCCTTATTCCAGGGATCTTGGATACCTTAGCCTACAATCGGGCTCGTAAAAATAGTAATTTGGCTGTTTATGAAATTGGCAAAATTTTTAAACAAGGGCAGGACCCACAAGTTGACTTGCCACAAGAGATAGAACATTTTGCTTTTGCAGTCACAGGACTAGTCAGTGAAAAAGACTTTCAAACACCAGCTACACCAGTTGATTTCTTCTATGCCAAAGGTATCTTGGAAATGCTTTTTGAGAGATTGGGTATCTCAGCTGTATTTGAGAGAGAAACCAACCTGGCTCACATGCATCCTGGTCGTACCGCACGAATTCTTGTTGCAGACCAGTTGGTTGGGATAATAGGGCAGGTGCATCCACAGGTCGCAAGTCAGTATGGTATTACAGAGACTTATGTGGCCGAACTTGATTTAGCCCTTATCCAAAGCTTGATGGTAGAAGAATTTGTCTTTGAAGACATTACTAAGTACCCTGCTGTAAGTCGTGATATTGCTCTTTTGGTGCCACAAGACACTAGCCATCAAATGATTTTGGACGCGATTAATCTAGCTGGGGTTAAACGACTTAAAGCAGTGAAACTTTTTGATGTCTATCTTGGCCCAACAATTGCGACTGGTTTTAAATCAATGGCTTACAGTCTAACTTTCCAAAATCCGACAGATAACCTAACAGATGAAGAAGTTGCTAAGTACATGGAGAAGATTACCAAATCCTTAGTAGAGGAAGTTCAAGCCGAGATTCGTTAGTATCTGTGTGATCACTTAGCTGAATTCTTGGCGCATTTTTCCTGGTGAGACCAAGGCCAGGAGGCACGCGGGCGATTAATAGGAGTAGCTGGCTGAGCGTTAGGCACAGCAAGTGCAGCCACTTGCTTCTTTCTGGGCTTATCACGACTAGCTTACTTGAGCTGAAGCTTTGAAAAGACTATAACCAAAAGGAGGATGGTATGGAGTCCGCGTTTCATGACTTGCTTTTGACAGATACCCAAGCAAGTGCTAAGCAATTATTAGGTATGGACCTCTATCTAGGTGAAATATGCCTTGGGCGAATTGTCGAGACAGAGGCCTATCTAGGGGTAAATGACAGTGCTTGTCATAGTGCTAAGGGTCGCAGAACTCCTCGTAACGAAGCCATGTATTTGCAGGCAGGTCATTGGTATGTTTATCAGATGTATGGTTATTATATGCTAAACCTTGTCACACGTCCAAAAGACATTCCAGAGGCGATTTTGATACGAGCTTTGGAGACAAAAGGGCAGCTACCTGAGGCCAATGGCCCGGGAAAATTGACCCGCTTAGCTAATATCACTAAGGTTTTTGATGGCCAGTCACTAGCAAGCTCTCAATTGACTTTAAAAATGGGAGCAAGGCCTAAAGTCATCGGCAGCCGTGCCCGGATTGGGGTAACGTGCAGCGATCATTGGAAAGAAGAGCCTCTATGTTTTTATGTTTTAGGCAATCGTCATGTTTCTCATGTTCGAAAAAAAGGCCTCTTGGCTGACCAAGACACTTGGGTAAAAGCCAAAGCTCAGTAGTCTATAGATATTAACAGCTAACATTAGAGCAGAATACCTAAAATAATAGATATGCTTTGGTATGAGAGCAGCTAGCATAAGCAGTTAGTAAATAGTGGGCAAAGAAGTAGCAGCTCCTAATGCGGCTGTGACTCTAACCTGCCTTGTCTATCCTTAAAACTGCTCTAACACTACAAGGAATGAATGAGATGAACTGTGTAGCTTTGGCTTCTATGTTACTCAAGCACATTAGCAAATTTGCTTCTCTTTCAGGAAACTGGTTCCATTTTACTTATTACCCCTTCACAAAATTAATTGGCACTAAAGCTATTTCAGATTGAAGATATTGTCCATTTTGGTCATTTTCTTCAATCTTTTTTCTTTAGCTGGGAAGAAAATACCACACTTTGGCAAGTGCTTGTGACAAACCATCCTATGTCTGCCCAAGAGTTAGCTTAATTGGTTTAGGGAATAAGGGAACGGTGATCAGGTCCAATGTATGACGTCAGAAACTATAATTCTAAAAATTTAATCTTACGAATTGACGAATAATAAAAAATTTGATAGATTATATGTGTTTAAGTAAAGTATTATTTTTCGACAATTAGAAGCGCATTTGGTAGAATTTACTGAACTTTTTGTGTTAAAGATGGGAGGTAAGTGACAATTTTAAAAAAATTAAAAAGAAAAGAGCTGCTCGAAATGATGTTGGAGCAGCAAATTTTAATTGAAAAACAAGAACAAGAAATCAATAAAATGAAATCCGAGTTAGAAAGTCGGTCAATTAAAATAAAGGCATCCGGCAACCTGGCAGAAGCCGCTCTGCAATTAAGCGGTATTTTTGAAGCCGCCCAAGCAGCAGCGGATATTTATTTGGCCAATATAGAGGAACAGTCAGCTGTGAAAGGGATGGATGATGACACAAAAGATTAATTCAGAGACGTTGGCTAAGGAGCTGGACCGCTTGAATTATCGAAAGCGTTTTGTAGAGGTAGTGAAAAATACGGTGTATGTGCTTATGGCGGTTGCTGCAAGTGCTATTTTAATAGCCGTTTTATGGCTACCCGTTTTACGCATTTATGGTCATTCGATGAATAAAACCTTGGTTGCAGGAGATGTGGTGCTAACGGTTAAAGGCTCAGACTTTAAAACAGGAGATGTGATTGCCTTTTATTATAATAATAAGGTTTTGGTTAAGCGAGTCATTGCCCAATCAGGAGATTGGGTGAATGTCGACACTAGAGGTAATGTCTATGTCAATCAAAAGCAGCTCAAAGAACCCTATGTCCTTAATAAAGCTTTAGGAAAGAATAATATTAAGTACCCTTATCAAGTACCAGATAAGAAAATTTTTGTCATGGGTGATAATCGCCAAGCATCCATTGATTCGCGTAACACCGCTGTTGGCGATATTGCTAAAGAGCAGCTGGTTGGAAAGGTAGCTTTTAGAATTTGGCCTTTAGATAAACTTGGTTTTATTCATTAGATTTGGAGGGAAAATAGTAGATGCTAAAAAAGTTCCATGCTTTGATTATAGACTCACTAGGGAATAGACAAAGTCAGCGGCGATGGAAGATTGGTTTGTGGGTATTGGTACCTTTAACAATTTTTTTGACCACTTACTTGTTACTATTACCTGCTATTACAGTTGATAGTAGCAAGACTAGTGAGGTTGGGCTAAGCTTGCGGCCTAATCAGCCAGAAAGCTCAGCACGTTCTATAGCACAGCAGTCATCGGATGCTCCAGTAAAAGCAAACAGCTCGATTGCTAACCAAGAAAAAGCAGGTGATAGGGCTAAAGAGCAGGAGCAGCAACCGCCCCTGTCTTATCGCGGAGCTGATTATTTGGTCACGGTTAGTTTCACCAAAGCAGCCAATATCCCAAACAATGCAGAGTTAAAAGTGACAGAATTAAAGCGACAAGATCATGCCTTTGAAAGCTATAAAGCAAAAGCGCTGGCTCAGGTAGAAAAGCAAGATAAAGAGATCAAAACGTTTAAGCTTTATGACATAAGCATTTTATCAGACGGTAAAGAAATAGAGCCAGCTGAAGCTGTCAAGGTTGACGTCACTTATGATCACGCCTTGGATGCCAAAGATGATGAGCTGCAAATTGTCCACTTTAAAGATGATGGGCAAACTGAAGTTTTAGCATCAAAAGCTAGCGCAGAGTCCCAACAAAGTCGAAGCGATGTCGCTTTTAAAACCAATTCTTTCTCTATTTATGCCATCGTGCAAGCAGATAATAGCATCGTTCCTCGATTCACGTATCATTTTCAAAATAACGATGGAACTGACTATCATTTTTTAACGGATTCTGGCTTGCAAACGCATCAGCAAATCCTTAAAAACGGAGAATCACTTGGTGAAGTGGGAATTCCAATTATTAAGCCAGGGGAACATTTTAATGGTTGGTACACTTATGACTTAGCAACAGGAAAATATGGTGATCCTATTGTTTTTGGGCAACCTGTTACGGTAACTCAAACGAAAGAAATCATCGTTAGACCCTTTATGAATAAGATTGCCACCGTTACCTTATTTGATGATAGTGCGGGTAAAAATATCTACGAACGTTATGAGGTGCCTCTAGACAGTAGTGGAAAAGGAACGGCTGACTTGAGTACCTACAAGGTAACCCCACCAAGCTCAACCCTTTTGTTTGTTGGCTGGTCAAAAACAGCAGATGGTAGTCCCTTAACGGATTCTGAAATCAAAGCCTTGGCTGTTTCTGGAGATCTTGATTTATATCCCGTTTTTAAAGAATCCCATAAAATGGATTTTGATACAGGAGACCTATCAACTGGGGTTACCTACGTGGCTCCTAGACGTTTGACGACTGATCAGCTGGCTTCTACCGTAAAACCAACTGATCCGACCAGAAAGGGTTATACGTTCACTGGCTGGTATACGGCTGAAAATGGTGGTAGTTTATTTGACTTTAATCAATACCTAACGAGCGATACCGTTTTATATGCTCATTGGGCTCCTGCCCAAACAACCTATACCATTAATTACTGGCAGCAATCCATTACTGATAGTAAGACAGCAACAGATGCGCAAAAAAACTATGAATATGCTGGCCAGGTAACACGTTCAGGCTTAGCACTGAGCCGTGAGACCTTATCGTTGGCAGATATAAATGCTAACTTGCCAAAAGGTTTCAAAGTCAATGATACCTTTACTCAGACCAGTGTCATGATTAAAGATGATGGTTCCAGTGTGATAAATGTCTATTATGATCGTCAGCTGGTAACCATACGCTTTGCAAAAGGAGGCTATGCTGAAAGGGATTACTTAAATAACAACTATCCTTGGACCAATTCATCCTATGCAGAAACCTATACCGGTCTTTATGGGACAACCTTGGCTGCAAATGGCTATCAATGGAAAACCGGCTCTTGGCGCTATTTAACCACTTCTGGTTATACTGGTATGAGCTATTTGGGTGAATTTATTGCCCCTGGGAATGTTCGCGGCGCAAATCCTTATGACATTAGACTATACCCAGCAGGGCAGCGAGTCCAAACCTATTTGTTTTACAAACAGGCCTTGGATGGTAGCTATGTCTTGTCTGATACAGGTGGGGGAGCAGGAGCAGATGTCTTTACCTTTACAGAAAAGTACACTGGTTTTAATGTAAAATTTTACCAACGTCTCTATCAAGACAATAGCCTTTTTGATGCAGCTAGACAACAAACCAGTGTGAATACAACTATTCCGGTATCCGATTCCTATTATGATAATTATGGCAGTTATTATAGAGAATACCTTAATTTGAAGGTTTGGTATGAGCGCAAGCAATATAAAATTCACTATCTTGATCCTTTAGATAATACAGCTTTGCCTAATTTTGAGGCTAAAGATGTCTTATACGAAGAAAATTTATCTACATTTAAACCAGTTACAACCGTCAATCAGCCAAAACCAAGTTTACCAGGCTATGTCTGGGATGGGAAGTGGTATAAGGATCAGGCGCAAACCCAGGAATTTAATTTTAATACGGCTATGCCTGCCCATGACGTGAAAGTCTACGCGGGTTGGAAAAAAATTAAATACAAGGTTAACATTGATCCAAATGGTGGGCAACTATCACCAGCAGACGAAACTTATCTGGACCTTTATTATGGTGAACATATCCCGGACTATAAAGATATTTCACGTGATTACCTTGAAGATTCTACCGGCACTTACTACTATAAATACGATACCAGAGAATCCGACCCTGCTAAGACAAAAACAGCTTACTACACTAAAAATACTGAACTGCCTAATGTTAGGACAAGTCCAAGCTACAAGTATGAAAAAGATGCCTACAAACTCATTGGCTGGTATTATGTGAATCCCGATGGAACCATGCGTCCCTATAATTTTTCTGGTGCGGTTACTCAGGACATAACCATCAAAGCCATTTGGCGCAAAGTAGGAGACTATCACCTTATTTATAGCAATAATGCGGTTGGTTTTGATGGAAAACCTGTTACAGACTCTTTAGGTAATCAGGTTAAAACAAGTAATGAACCAATCGATGCTGATTCCTATGATGATGCTTCTCACTCTGCGCTCTTAAGACGCCCGACCATGCCAGATGGTTACCGTTTTCGTGGCTGGTGGTACAATGGAAAACTGTACAATCCCTATGATTCCATCGTCATTGATGCGCACTTAGCAGATGCTGCTAAGAATATTACCATCAACCCCGTGATTATTCCTATAGGTGATATTAAATTAGGGGATACATCGATTAAATACGATGGTAATGGCGGTACAAAAACCTTGGCTGATGGTAGTGTGGTCAATCAGGTTACCTTGCCGTCAATGGATTTGAACAGTACCACAACAATACCAGAAAATGACTATTTTGCAAGAGAAGGCTACAATCTAATTGGCTGGAATCATGATAAAGATTTAGCCAACACAGGTCATGTTGAATTTAAGGCTGGCCAAGTCATTGGAATTGACAATGAGCCAGATGCTTCAAATATCCTTTACGCTGTTTGGCAGCCAAAGACATACACTGTTAGTGTTTCAAAGACGGTTGTTGGGCTTGAAGAAGACAAGGCACGCCGATTTATCTTTGAAACCAGTAACTCTCTTCAACAGGCCAACTTGGCACTTAAAGATGGGCAAACCAAGACCTTTGTTAATGTTCCTTATGGGACGGCAATCCGCATTAATGAACAAGTAACGGATGAATTTAAAGCGACTGAGCATGTGGTTGAAACAAATCTGGCCAATGGTGCAAGTGATAAGGCTTATGATCTTGATGGGGAAGTTGCGCTTACAGTAAAAGGTGATGTGGCTATTACCTTTACTAACACGCGCATTAAACAAAAGGTTCGACTAGAAAAAGTCAATGCCGAAAAGATGGATGAACCTTTAGCTGGCGCTGTTTTTGATATTTATGCTGCCGACGCAGCAGGACATAAGGAAAGTACCCCGCTTTATACCCATGTCGTAACCAACAAGGAAGGTTTCTTAATTATTGGTAATGAAAATTATGTGGAATTACCTTTGGGGAAATACTATTTTACAGAAACTCAGGCTCCGCCGGGTTACCTCTTGCCAAAGAAAGATCTGGCAACCTTAGTGATTGCTACAGATGTGAGTTTGGATCAAGATGGCAACAGTATAAGCCCAAGTAGGGTTGCCCTCCCAGATGGCTCAACAGTCTTTACCTTTAAAATAACAAATAGTAAAGGCACTGAGTTGCCAAGTACAGGTGGTATTGGCACCTACATTTATCTAGTGGTTGGGCTTTTGCTGGCCTTACCCGCTGGCTTACTTTTATATTATAAAAAAGTAGTCAAGCAGCATTTACGTTCGTAAAAAGATATAGAGGAATTAGAAATGAAAAAGAGATTAATAAAATTACTTTTAGTAGTAGCTCTCGCCTTAGGGACAACTACCTCACCCTTGCTTGTCCCAGTTATCGCTGCAATGACAGGAACCATCACTGTTACCGATACTCAAAAAGGTGCTACCTACAGTGCTTATAAAATCTTTGATGCTGACATTGCAGATTCAAGTGCAAGTGATGCCAATAAAGATGGCGTCGCATACATGATTCCAGCAGGAAAAGAAGAAGCCTATAAAGCCTCTGACAAGTTTGATACTCTATTTGCCACCACAGTCAACGGCGGACGCACTTATGTGAGTAAAAAAGACAATGCTTCAGCAACTGATATTGCTAACTGGGCTAAGGCAATTTCGGCAAAAGAGACACCTGTCAAAACAGCCACTGAAAATGATGCAGATGGTTCAGAAGTGTTGACAGTCAGTGATTATGGTTATTATTATGTTGCAAGTGATGTCAATAATGGTGCGGTGGTCATGGTCACCTCTGTTTCACCAAATGCCACCATTCATGAAAAAAATACCAATGCCAGTTGGGGTGATGGCGGTGGCAAAACGGTTGATCAAACCTCTTATTCTGTTGGTGACACCATTAAGTACACAATCACTTATAAGAATGCTGTTAATTATGATGGCGCTCAAAAAGTTTATCAATATGTCCTCAAAGACAAGATACCTGATGCGGCAGCAATTGCTTTAAATAAAGATTATACTGTAACGGTGACTGATGCGGCTGGCCAAATCACCACCTTGACACAAGGAACGGACAAGTCAAAAGGTCATTACTCCCTCACTGAAACTAATGATGCCTTCACGCTGACGATTCCTTGGGCAAGCACAAATACACCGACAGAAAACAACCAAAATGGCGCAGCTGATGATTTTTTCTATAAAGGCATTAACACCATTACAGTTACCTATACAGGTGTATTGAAAAAGGCGGCTAAGCCAGGTTCAGGCGATCTACCTAGTAATACGAATACGGCTACGATAAATCCCAATGACAAAACAGACGCGCCAAGTAAGTCGGTTACTGTCAGAGAGGGTCAAATCACCATTAAAAAAGTTGATGGCTCAAGTAATGCTGCTCTTTCTGGTGCGGTCTTTATCTTGAAAAATGCTGCTGGGCAATTTTTGGATTTCAGTAATCCTGACGATGTGGCCTGGGGTAGTCAAGATCAAGCGACTGAGTACAAAACTGACGCAGATGGCTTAGTGACCATCACAGGCCTAAAGGAAGGGACCTACTATTTAGTAGAGAAAAAAGCTCCCGCCGGTTATAATTTATTGTCTGAGCCACAAGCCATTACTCTTGGTAGTGGGGCGAGTGACGCGACTAACTCAGATAACCTTTTGGTCACGCCTACAGTGAAAAATAATAAAGGCTCGGAACTTCCATCAACAGGTGGTATTGGTACAATCTTATTCTACGCAATTGGAGGGATTCTAGTTATTACAGTGGGTGTCATCTTTGTCGCCAAACGTCGCCTCCAATCTTAAACTTATTGCACTAAGTCAGACAGGACAACGATAACATCAATGAAAAAAATCCGACAACATCTTAGCACCATTGTGCTTGTCGCTATATTGCTTGTGGGGGTAGGCTTGTTGGTCTATCCTTTACTTGCTAATTATTGGAATTCCTTTCACCAATCAAGAGCAATCATGACTTACCAAGAACGTGTGACACACATGGATACAAAAGCGTATGAGAGCATTTTACAGCGTGCTAAGCAATATAATAGCCAATTTGAAAGCAGTGGTATTCATTGGCACTTAACAGCCAAAGAACGCGAAGCCTATAATTCACAATTGTCTATTGATCAAACCGGCAACATGGGGTATATCACGATTCCAAAGATCAATGTCAAGTTACCGCTCTATCATGGGACCAATGACAAGGTTTTACAAACCTCTATCGGGCATATTGAAGGCAGTAGTCTCCCAATCGGTGGTCAATCAACCCATGCAATCTTATCAGGTCACCGCGGTTTGCCTTCTTCACGCTTATTTTCAGATCTTGATAAGTTAAAAATAGGCGACCGATGGACAGTCAGTATTTTAAATCACTCCTATAGCTATGAAGTTGATCAAATTCGAATTGTTAGGCCAAATGATTTAAGAGATTTACAGATTGTTAAGGGCAAGGACTATCAAACTTTGGTAACTTGTACGCCCTACGGTGTTAATACGCATCGGCTGCTCGTGCGAGGACACCGTGTGCCAAATGAAAATGGAAATGCCATGGTTGTTGCTGATGCTCTACAAATTGAACCCATCTATATCGCCTCATTTATTGCAGCCATTGTACTTATGGTCTTATTGCTTATCTTTTTAGGTGCGACAAGGCGCACTCAGCAGCGCCAAGACCTTTTAGTCAGTGAGTTAGATAAACTTACTCACCAATAACGACGTTTAGGTATGGCCTCTACCATTTCCTAGCTAGCGAATCTAAGAGACAGGCAAGCAAGTATAACTCTAAGCAAAAAGCCTTTTTGATCTAAGCCTTTTGCGTCACTCTTACAACAACTAGCAGCAGAGTAGCCTCAGCCTTTGTGGCTTGTGTTTCCTGCTGTTTTTTGCTGGCAGGTTCAGGATTTTGAGCTGGTTTGGACTGGTTAGGATTTTTAGCCGATTTTAGTTAGACCTTTAGCTGATTGTAGTGGGGTTGGATTTTTTGCGAGGACTTAGTTGATTTGAGCTTGTTACGGAGACCTAGCTCAACCACAGGTGGCTGTTTTTGTGATTCTTGGTGTAGAAACAGCTTGTCAGCTAGGCTTGAGGCTCCGACTCCTTGGATAAAACAAAGGGGCGGTGCCGTTTCTTTCTTATTCCCTGGCTTAGCTGTGTTACTTGCTTTTTGTGAGGGACTCTTTTACTAGAAACGTTGCGTGGTCGTGCTGTCTGGCTGTTCTTATGCATTTTGACTGAGCATTCCTGTTCGCATTTTGCTATAATAAGAGTATTGATTCGTCGAACTGATAAAGGAGCATTATGAAACTTTTATACACAGAAATGCACCACGATTTAACCCGATTGCTCGTAAAAGAAGCGGACGCCTTTGCTAAAAAAGGCTACCGGGTTTTTTATATTGCCCCCAATTCGTTATCTTTTGAAAAAGAACGAACAGTCTTAGAATTGTTACCAGAGCAGGCATCTTTTGATATTGTGATCACCCGTTTTGCCCAGATGTCTCGTTATTTTTTACTAGATCAGGTGACTGAGTCAGAGCCAGTGGATGATAGTGGCCTGACCATGCTGTTTTATCGAGCCTTATTGCAATTAGATCAAGAAGACCTTCCGATGTTTTATGCTCTCAAAGAAGATTTTGGCTTTATTGACCAGCTGGTTGATTTATTTAAAGAGCTACGACAGTCACATTTATCTATTAGCGATCTGATTTTGGATAACCCCAGAAAGACCAGCGAATTAAGCACCATTTTTGCGCGGGTCACGGACCTTATGCAGGCGAATGCTTTGACAGCAAGTAGTCCTTTAAGCCTGTTTGCTAAAAGTATTTTGACAGGTCAATTGAATGATAGACTGGCTAAAACAGTAATTGTGATTGATGGTTTCACCCGTTTTTCAGCTGAAGAAGAAGCCTTGGTTGACTTGTTTCATCGCTACTGCCAGCAAGTCATTATAGGTGCTTACTGTAGCCAGAAGGCTTTTCGTGCTAGTTATACAAAAGGTAATGTCTATGAGGCCAGTCTAGAGTTTCTCCTTAAGCTGGCCGGTCGCTATCAGGTGCAGCCACAGTATTTAGCCGATACAGATACTTATCCTCAAACCTTTCAGAAATTAGGAAAAGCTGTCGAAGCGCAGCATGATTTCACGGAGACATCAGTTGATTTTTCCGCTGCTGATTTAAGTAGGGTCGCCCTGTGGGAATCCATTAACCAAAAAGAAGAAATTGAACACATCGCCAAAGCCATCCGTGCAAAGCTCAATCAAGGCTACCGTTACAAGGATCACTTGGTTTTATTGGGTGATGTGGAGACATATTATCAGCAAATCGGTCCGATTTTTGATAAGTATGAGATTCCTTATTATTTAGGAAAAGCTGAAAGCATGACCAATCATCCACTGGTCCAATTTGTTGAGTCCCTTTATCGCCTCAAAAAATATCATTGGCGCGCTGATGACTTGTGTCATCTGTTGAAATCGGGCCTCTTTGGAGGGATAACGCAACCAGAAAGTGACCAGCTGGAATACTATCTCAATTATGCAGACCTAAATGGTCTAGGGGATTTTGCCAAGCCTTTTACTAAAACGAGCTATGACCAGCAAGGTCGTGCTACTTTTGATTTGGCGTTCTTAAATGAGATTAGAAAAAAAGTGGTACAACCGCTCCAAACTCTGTTAAGTCAAAGAGCTCAATCGGCAGCTGCATTGGTCAGACAGGTCCGAGATTTTTTAGTAGCTATCCAGTTGCCCCAGCAATTTCAGGCTATATCATTAACTAAACCAGCACTTGAGCAGGACAAAGATTTGGAAGTTTGGAAGGCTTTTACAGCTTTGCTTGAGCAATTTTTCTCCTTATTTGCACAAGAAAAAATGACGCTGTCGCATTGCTTGGCCGTGCTTAGAGCTGGCATGCAGGCGGCAACTTACCGGGTTGTACCTGCCACTGTTGATGTGGTGACCATCAAATCTTATGACCTCATTGAGCCACATACAAATAAATTTGTGTATGCTATTGGAATGTCTCGGTCGTATTTTCCAAAACCAGCTCTTAACACTACTCTGATTTCAGATCAAGAACGCCTTGCTAGCAATGAGCACCAGGATGCCCTGCATCAAATGCCAATACCAAGTTATGATAATAGCCAAAAGAATCATTTTACTGCTATGTCTTTGTATCAGTCAGCGACCCAAGAGCTGGTGATTAGCTTTCCAACGCTTTTAAATGATGTCAGCCAAGAGCTATCACCCTATCTGAAAGAATTGCTGTCATTAGGCATTCCTTTGACTACTATCGGGAAAAATCGCTTCTCAATGGAAGCAACTGATATTGGCAATTTCAAGTCCCTCTTATCCAGCGTGGTTGCGATTAATCAAGGAGATGTGACGGAAGAACTAAATGATGGGGAACGCCAATTTTGGACAGTCATGCTGCGTTATGTCAAACGTCGTTTAGAGAGGGAGCATTTTAGCTGGCCTAGTGCTTCTAAACGTTTACAAACACAGCCGCTCTCACCAGAGGTTTTAGCTCTTATATTCCCGCCAGAACAACCGCTAAAGCTTTCTGCTTCTGCCTTAACGAGCTTTTATAACAACCAATACAAGTATTTCCTCCAATATGTACTAGGTTTACACCAGCTTGAAACTTCTAAAGCAAAGGCCAATAATCATGGTACTTATCTACATAAAGTGTTTGAATTGATTTTATCAGATCACAGTGCGGTACCATTTGACCAAAAGGTTGCGGCAGCTATTGAACAAGCTAATCACTACCGAGATATTGCTACTTATTACCAAACAACGGCTGAAGGTCGCTATGACTTTGAAATTTTAAAAGACATTATTTGGTCAACAGCTACGATTTTGGAGCAGCAAACTGATTTACAGGTCTTAGAACGTGAGAAACACTTTATCTTACCCTTATCAGATCACCTCCAGATTAGTGGGACAATTGATCGGCTTGACCAATTAGCAGATGGTCAGTTAGGAGTGGTGGATTATAAATCTAGTCAGACTAATTTTGATATTGGTAAATTCTACAATGGCCTCAATTCACAATTGGTTACTTATTTATCAGCCTTGCAAGCAAGTGAGCAAGCTCAGCGCCCTTTTTACGGTGCTATGTATCTTCATATGCATGAACCAAAACTGGAACTCAATCAGTTTAAAGAAATCGGTGGTAAGTTAGTTGAGGCAGTCTATCAGGAACTGACTTATCGCGGCATTTTTATGGAAGAGGCAAAAGAACATCTAGCCAATGGTCGCTATTACCTTCGCAATAGCCTTTATAGTCAGGCGGAAATTGAGTTAATGCTAACCTATAACCAGGCTTTATTTGAGCGGGCAAAACAGCTAATCACCAAGGGACATTTTCTGATTAATCCTTATACACAAGATGGTAAAACCGTCCAAGGCGATCAATTAAAGGCGATCACCGGGTTTGAAGCAGACCTTGATTTGGCTCAAGCCAGACATCTGGTGAAATTGCCTGCTAAGAATAAAAAAGAGGGCTTTTTGGCCTTAATGCAAGAAGGAGAAAGTCATGATGAGGTTTGAACCCTTTTTAACAGCTGCCAAAATCAAACAGCTCCAAGAAGAGGAGCTGCATTCTGATAAGGTTCAAAAACGGACACCAGAACAAATCGAAGCCATCTATAGCAGTGGCCAAAATATACTTGTCTCTGCTTCGGCTGGTTCAGGTAAAACCTTTGTTATGGTTGAGCGTATCGTTGATAAAATCCTGCGCGGAATACCGATTGACTCCCTGTTTATCGCAACTTTTACCGTCAAAGCAGCCACTGAACTAAAAGAACGGCTGCACCAAAAATTAGTCACAGAACTTAAAAAACAGCAAGATCCAGCTTGGAAAAACTACTTAAATGAACAAATCGAAGCCATAGAACGAGCAGATATTGGAACCATGGACAGCTTCACTCAAAAGTTAGTTTCAGAATACGGCTATACCATTGGAATTGCTCCGCGTTATCGTATCCTCCAAGACCAGTCTGAGCAAGATATTTTGAAAAATCAGGTCTACCAAGAGCTCTTTGAAGAATACATGGCAGGTCCTGATCAGTCCACCTTTATCCAATTGGTGAAAAATTTTTCAGGACAGCGCAAAGATTCGGCTGGTTTTAAGCAAGTTGTATTTGCCTCTTATCAGTTTGCCCAGTCAACGGCTGACCCCAGCTATTGGCTGGAGGAGGTCTTTTTACGCGGGGCAAAAACCTATCAGGACTATGCTGCCTTGCCAGACACGCTAATTCAACAATTAACTGAGGTGATGTTGCAAACGGCGAATGCCTTACAGGATGTGACAGATTTGCCTGATTATAGCCAAACGACAAAAACGGGTAAACCAACAGCCAAATATACCAAGCATCTAGCTATTATTGAAAGTTTGCAAGAGTGGGCCAATCATTTTGATTTTTACTATAGTAAATCTCATCTAGGTCAGCTGGCGCAGGATCTGACCGCCCTGCTGCCTTCTTCGGACCAGGTAACCGTTTCAGGTATCAAATATCCTGTTTTTAGAAGCCTTCAGGACCAGATAAAAACGCTCCGCCATTTGGAGCTTATCATAGCCCATCAGCCAGAGAGTTTACCAGCTTTAAATATTTTACAAAGGTTTGTGGGTGATTTCTCAGCGCATTATTTCAAACTCAAAAAACGGGAAAATAGCTATGAATTTGCTGATATTGCTCATTTAGCTATTCATATTCTTCGGCAAAATCAGGACCTACAAAGGGCTTTTCAAAGCAAATACCATGAGGTCATGGTCGATGAATACCAAGATAATAATCATATGCAAGAGTGCCTCTTGGAATTATTAGCAAATGGCCATAATCGCTTTATGGTCGGCGATATTAAGCAATCCATCTATCGTTTTCGCCAGGCTGATCCTCAGATTTTTAATCATCAATTCAAAACGTTTAAACAGGATCCCACAAAAGGCAAGCTCATTGTGTTAAAAGAGAATTTCCGCAGTCACAGCAAAGTCCTAGCAGCAACTAATAGTGTTTTTAGGCATCTCATGGATGAGACAATTGGTGATGTGACTTATGAAAAAGAGCATGAGCTGCTTGCAGGCAGTGACACTCAAACACAAGAACTTGGTGGGATAGTGCCTCAATTACTGATTTATGATACTGATACAAAAGAGGCTAGCGAGGAACAAGCAGCAGATGGCCAAGAGCCCCCTGATCAAGAAACGGGACAATTATCTGCTTTTGAGGTCAAGTTAGTTGTAAAAGAAATTAGTCGTCTCCATCAAGAAGAAGGGGTTGCATTTTCTGATATAACCTTGTTGGTCCGCTCAAGGACCCGCAATGAACAGATTTTTCAAACATTTGCTGCCTATGGTATTCCTGTAGTAGGCGATGGTGGTCAGGCTAATTACCTCAAATCAGTAGAAGTCATGGTCATGCTAGATACCTTGCGCACCATTAATAACCCTCTCAACGACTATGCTTTAGTCGCCTTGCTCAAATCACCCATGTTCCAATTTACAGAAGACCAGCTGGCTCGGATAGCCTTACAGTCTCAGCCAGATCAGGTTGCTGAGAGCTTTTATGGCAAATTAAAAAACAGCCTGAGCCGCTTAGGCAGTCATCCTGACTTGATCACAGAGGAGCTCTACCAGCAGATTGAACGGTTTCACTACCAGCTCTTAGCCTGGCGTCAGTATGCGCTGAGTCACTCTTTGTATGCCTTAATCTGGCAAATTTACAATGACCGCTTCTATTTTGACTATGTAGGAACAAGCGCTAAAGCCGAACAAGCACAAGCTAATCTGTATGCGCTAGCCATTCGTGCTGGACAATTCGAGCAGTCAGGTTTTAAGGGATTATCGCGATTTATTCGAATGATTGACCGCATCCTAGAAACTGACAATGACCTGGCTGATGTCCCTATTGAGCAGCCTAAAGATGCTGTATCAGTGATGACGATACATAAATCTAAGGGCCTTGAGTTTCCCTATGTTTTTATCATGAATTGTGATCAGCGCTTTAGTTTTACAGATGTTCATGCACCTGTGATTTTGAACCGTAACCAGGGTGTTGGGATTAAATGGCTGACCGACTTAAAAAAAGAGCTGCACGAAAAGCAGCTAGCAAGTGTTAAGGTAGCTATTGAAACAGTGGCCTATCAGCTTAATAAACAAGAATTGCGCCATGCCACGTTATCTGAACAAATGCGGCTCCTCTATGTAGCGATGACTCGGGCTGAAAAAGGCCTGTACTTTGTCGGAAAAGGCAGCCAAAGTAAGCTGCAGGATAAGTACCCCACAAGCAGTCCAGGCAAGGTGCTACCCACAGACCTTCGTGAAAAGTTACTGTCTTTTCAAGAGTGGCTTTTGGCAATCGCTAGCGCCTTTTCAGCTAAGGACTTAGACTATCAGGTGGCCTATGTTAGCGCGTCTGAACTGACTGACGAGGCAATCGGTACACTCCAGCCAAGATCAAGGCTTGATCTGACTGACCTAAAAGATCTTAGACAGAGTCCGCAAATCGCAAAAGCCATAGCAATGGTAGAAGAAGTCAATGCCTTAAATCAAACGTACGCAGCAGCGATCAATCTACCAACCGTCCGAACCCCAAGTCAATTAAAAGCATTTTACCAGCCGATTATGGATTTGGATGGCGTGCAAATCATGGATAGTCAAGCCGCTAGAGCAGGGGATTTTACTTTACCTGATTTTGACCAAGCAAAACAGGTAGAAGCACGTCAAATCGGCTCAGCGATGCACGAGCTCATGCAGCGTATCCCGCTAGAAGTACCGATAAGCCATACTGTTATCGAAGCAGCCCGTCAAGCGGTCAATGCCGATACAGCAGTCAAAGAAGCCCTTGATACTCAAAAAGTCTATGAGTTCTTTAACCAGACAGAACTAGGCCAGTTTATCCAGGACCACAAGGTAACTTTACATCGCGAAGCTGCCTTTGCCAGCTTAAAAACAGATCCTGCTAGCCAGGAAGACTTTGTCCTACGCGGCATTATAGATGGTTATATCTTGTTGGCTGATCGTATTGTTGTCTTTGATTATAAGACAGATCGCTACCAAGACCCTAAGCAACTGATCGATCGCTACCAGCACCAAATGCAACTTTACGCACAGGCCCTACGCCAAGCCTACCGTATTGAACAGATTGATGCCTATCTTATCTTACTGGGCGGTGAAAAAGTAGAAGTAGTCGCTGTGCCTTGAATGGAAAGCAATAACCATTTTTCATAAAATCCTGGAGAATCATTCCCGTAGTTAGTTATTCCATAGCCATCATAGCTTTTCAAACCCTCAAAAAAGAAAAATCGCCACGTTAAGTAGCGATTTCAGATTGAAGACAAACTGGTCTAAACCTCCAGTTTGTCTTTTCTTTTACTTTCATTATGCTGATTGGAATAACTTTGACAAATTTCAGGCAAACTAAAAAGGCTATCCTAGCCATTATCTTACTAT
>NZ_WLZU01000054.1 GCF_009870755.1 Streptococcus halichoeri | reverse complement strand
CCAAAGTTCTCAGCAATGGTCGCAGAAATATCAGCAAAATGACCAACTGGCAATACCCCATTGCCCTTAAATGCTGGACTGTAAGCCAACAAAGGGATGTACTCACGGGTATGATCCGTACCAACATAGATCGGATCATTACCATGGTCTGCTGTGATTAAAAGCAAGTCTTTCTCACGCATCGCAGCCATAATGTCTGGCAAACGCCCATCAAATTCTTGCAAGCAATCCCTGTAACCTGCCGGATTGCGACGATGACCATACATGGCATCAAAATCAACCAAATTCGTAAAGGATAAGCCCCTTGTAAACTCACTCAGACCAATGGTTTTAACCAAGGTATCAATCCCATGACTGTTCGATTGGTTATGCCCCATATCATGGTTAAGACCCGAGCCGTTAAAGATGTCATTGATCTTTCCAACAGCATAGGTATCTATGCCCGCCTGATCTAGTTTATTCAACACAGTATCTGCAAACGGTGATAAGGCATAGTCATGACGATTTGCTGTTCGGGTAAAGTTTCCTGGTTCCCCGACATAAGGTCTGGCAATAATCCGACCAAGCAAGGCGGGACGCTCTAAGGTAATAGACCGTGCAAATTCACAAATCCGATACAACTCCTCTACTGGGATTACATCTTCGTGGGCTGCGATCTGTAAGACCGGATCAGCTGAAGTATAGATAATCAACTCACCCGTTTCCATCTGCCTTGGACCAAAGTCAGCAATAACGGCTGTCCCTGAGTAGGGCTTATTAGCTTCACGGATGACCTTGCGGCCAGAGAAGTCTTCGATTCTAGTAATGATTTCTTCTGGAAAGCCATTCCAGAAAGTATCAAACGGCTCGGTAATCTTAAGCCCCATCATTTCCCAGTGGCCCGTCAGGGTATCTTTTCCAAGAGAGACTTCCTCTAACTTGGTCGCATAACCACTAGCATTTGCTTCTGCAGCTACTGTAGCCAGCGCCTGCGGACGTGGGATATTACCCAGACCAATTTTGGCCATATGCGGCACATCTAGCCCCACTGTTTTGGCAATGTGCCCTAAGGTATCTGCCGCACCATCAGGCACACCGGCATTTTGGAAATGATTAGCATCGGGCGCTGCCCCAATTCCTACAGAATCAAGAACTACCAAATGAATACGTTCAAATTTTGACA
>NZ_WLZU01000053.1 GCF_009870755.1 Streptococcus halichoeri | reverse complement strand
AAGACAAACTGGAGGTTTAGACCAGTTTGTCTTCAATCTGAAATCGCTACTTAACGTGGCGATTTTTCTTTTTTGAGGGTTTGAAAAGCTATGATGGCTATGGAATAACTAACTACGGGAATGATTCCATTAACATAGTCATTGACACGATTTCTAAGCTAATGTATAATATAAGTGTAAACAAAAAAGCAGTTGCTAGTAACAACTGCTTAGCAGAACCGTTTAAGACGGTGGCAAATGTAATTGTTAAAAAATAACCGTTAACTCGCCAAAGTTGAGACGGTTATTTTTTATTGCTTACTTTTACGATAACAATCATCAGACCGATGAGTGAGAGTAGAAAGCTACCAAACTCAATCATGAGATGCATTATCTCGTAAGTTGACAATAATCTGCTCCTTTCTCTTTGGATTTTAGCACTTACACACATAAGCACCACCACCTTTCAGAAATCAGAGCCACCGTCATAACTTTTCTGCCTTTTCATTATAGCATATTTCTTTTTTGCTTAAAGTACCAATTTATATTGGTGCTTGTTATGGCGTTGGAAAGGCATGGGGCTGGCTTAAAGGTACGGTGTTTCGTCAAATAGTGCCATTAATAACAGTTTGAACAATGTATTGAAGATTAGGCGGTGATTCTAAAATGACTTCAACTAGTGCTAGGCATACTTATGGAAGTTATTTGTTGGCTAACGGAGTAGCTATTTGGCTAGTTTCAAAATTAATGGGTCCTAAAGACATTAAACAGCTGATAGAAACATATGGTCATTTGCTTTTAGAAGTGGAAGAAAAGGAAAATAATCAGCTTTTAAAAATTCTTAATAATAAAGGTAGGTTATAAAATGACTATCAAGAACAAATTAAGAACAAAAACAAAAGAAACCCTATAACAATAAGGTTTCATTAATATATTTTCTGCCACCACCGAGAATCGAACTCGGAACGAAGCATTACCATTGCTTTATTATACCATTTAACTATAGCGGCTACCTTTCTATAATACTATAACTTGCCAGGTGGTGCAAGCATTATTTTCGCTTTTTTTGTTTTGCGCAAGTTGTCAAGTCAAGTGCAACCAGTTCATAGATAACTAGAGTTCCAGAGGTTAAGCTGTTCGGGATAGCTCAAACAGGAATTTTGAGGATTGATATTGAAGAAGTCGTCTTGGGCGCTCATTG
>NZ_WLZU01000052.1 GCF_009870755.1 Streptococcus halichoeri | reverse complement strand
TGGACTTGTCAAGAAAAAATAGACATAAAGTTAAGCTAATTAGTAACTATTTTTTCAAATTCTACAGGTGAGAGATACCCTAAAGCTGAATGCAGACGTTTAGGGTTATAGTAAGTCTCAATATATTTAAAAATCTCAAGCTGAGCTTGCTCAATAGTTGCGAAATGAGCATCATTGACAAGCTCTCTTTTTAATGTTTTATAAAAGGATTCCATGAGTGCATTATCGTATGGATTACCTTTTCGACTCATACTGGACTTACATTTTTTCCGTCTAAGTAGGTCCTGAAATCGTGCTCCGGTATATTGAGAACCCTGATCTGTATGGACTATTACCCCTTCTTTAGGCTTTTCTCTATTATAAGCTTGATTGAAAGCCTCTGTTACCAACTTGTCTTGCATACGTCGGCCCATTGCCCAACCAACAATCTTTCTACTATAAACGTCTATAAAGACAGACAAATAAAGTATTCCTTCTTGTGTAGGAATGTAGGTTAAGTCTCCTAGCCATAATTTATTCTTACCAGTCGCTTGGAAACATTGATTAACAAGATTGGGACGAGTTAATGAAGAACGTCGACGGTTATAGTATTTATATTTATATCGACTTCCTTTAGCATAGAGACCTAGCTGATGAAGGAGTCTACCAACACGTTTATAATTGACATGGATGCCACGTCTACAAAGTTCTTGGGTAATTCGTACACTTCCGTAACGCTCTTTATGTTCATAGAAAATGGCTTTAATCATTTCTTTCAAAGCTTCATTCTCAACATGCCTTGAAGATGGACGACGTTTTAAATAAGCATAGAAACCTGAACGGGAGACTTGAAGAGTTTGACAGGCGTGATGAATATTCAAGCTAACACTATTTTCCTTCAGAAACCGAAATTTTATTTCCGGTTTGGCTTCAAGAAGACCTGGAACTTTTTTAGAAGAGCTAATTCCTCCTGTAGCAGTTTGTTCTCTTTTTCAAGTTTTTTTATCTCAAATTGAGCATGACGTAGTGCGCTCCCATGTCCTGGGAACGCACTTTCTCCATATTTTTCATATTCTTGAATCCATCGATAAAGACTATTGGGATGAATTTCTAAAGTTGAACTAACCATTTTTACAGACTGCTCTTCCTCAAGGATGAGTTTTACAGCAGAGAGTTTGAAGGCTTTATCAAAGGTTTTTCTTGGCATAATGACTTTTCCTCGTTTCCACTTAATTTTGTGTCTACTTTATTATACCAAGTCCA
>NZ_WLZU01000051.1 GCF_009870755.1 Streptococcus halichoeri | reverse complement strand
GAATCATTCCCGTAGTTAATATTGTTGTCCAATTTGTTATAGTCCAAAGGGAGATAATAATGACTTTCCTTGTCTTAACAATTGGTCAACAATATTCACTGATGCCCTTTCTTCCAATTAAATGCAAAAAAGGGCGAAATAACCCCTTGTTTATGTGGTGATTTTTTTGAACCAGTTAAACTACCCAGCTCGCAAGGTGAGTCCTTGTCCCTGACTTGGCTTTCCTTAAGGCAAAGCCGAGCATAACTAAAAAGCTCATGGCAACAGCTAAACTCATCTTCTTTAACCCTCGAATAGTATGGGTCTCAAACCTAAAGTCTCTGTCTAATCGTCCATTCACTCGCTCCACAGCTATTCGCTTCCTGTATAGCCTCTTGAACTTCTTACTATCTCGCGCTACTTGATTAAAGATAATCGGTTCAACACATCGTTTTAAACGAAAAATACAGTTATCTTGATACTTAGGGTGAAAACCATATCGTAAACTATCACTAGAAGAATCATAGCCCTTGTACATGAGCTGAATCGCTTGGCCTCTATCATCTACCCAAAACACTTCTCCTGATTGGTTATAAATCAAATCGGTATCCAAATATTGCCTAGTGCCATTCTCTTTCCACTTATGTGGGTTATCAATGATTGTGACGATATGAGCCTCCTCCAAAAGAGCTTGAAGAGGGCTGCCACTGTAGCCTTTGTCTGCCATTAGGTACTTCCCTTTTTCAAGCGTCATTGGACTGAGGTTCCTGATGAGCTCTTTCGCAACCGTTGGTTCCCCTTTTGAGGCTGGTGTTACTCTCCAAGCCACAGGTAATTCATAGGTCGTATCAACGATAAGATGACAACGATAGCCATAATGGTTTTCTTTAGTTACCATCCCATTTTTATGAGGGCACTGTTTGATTCCACTATCGGCATCTAAATCGGCACGCTTATCTTTCTTTTTCTTATATTTACCATAAGGACTAGCATAGCTATCTATGAATTTACCATCTAAGGCCAAGTTAACACCGAAATTAGGAAGAAGGTCATATAGTTCAGATATGCCAGATAATACCCAGTCCTCAATATCAGGGCAGACCTCTTCCAAGTCCTGGATGAAACGGGAATAAGCAGATTTAGAGGGGGCATGGACTAGTTTTATCGTCCCATTTTTCAATTTAACCCCGTGGGTTTCAAAGCCACAGATTTGACGTAGTTGACTATTCATATTAAGCTGACGAATCAACTGTTGATCGGTTTCCAATTGAAGAACTATTTTAGCAATATAGGCAATGAAATAGGACTGGATGGTGTAATCTTTTCGACCATGTTTTCGTTTGGCTTCTAACTTGTCAAAGAAATCCGTTTCTGGAAGACCATCTAATACCATCAAAATTTTTTCCAAATCACCCAGTTCCTGATCTTCAAAAAGGTTAAGCTGTGTTATAATTTTCATAGTGAGACCTCGTTAATAGAGATTTTTGCTTAAAACTATTATAACGCTTTGACGTTTCATTGAGGCTCACAAAAGGGAAAAATCGC
>NZ_WLZU01000050.1 GCF_009870755.1 Streptococcus halichoeri | reverse complement strand
TATACTATAGTTATGGCATTTATTCGAATTACAAAAAACAGAGAAGGTCGTAAGCATGTTTATCTTGTTGAAGGATATCGTGAGAACGGAAAGTCAAAACAACGGATTCTTCATAAATATGGTTTGTTGGATGAATTAGAAGCGAAAGAGCCAGGTATTCTTGAGCGATTAAAACGTGAGGCAAAGGAGGAATCACACGCTAAATCTGAAGAATTTCTGATTAAGCTTTCTCTAAAAGACCCAATGAACGCACCTGATGAAAACATTGGTTGGAAGATTTTAGAAGACCTTTACACAACCCTCAAGCTAAATAGATTCTTTAAAAAAAATAAACCGTCAAAAATGACGATTGACTTAGATCAAACGGTTAAGCTTCTGCTCTTTCAACGAATTCTGAACCCAGGAAGCAAATATAGAACTTTCTACCATCAAACTTCCCTATTTGGAGATTGGAATGTTCCATATAATTCAGTATATCGGTCACTAGATGTCTTGAACAATCTTCAATCAGAACTTCAATACCACCTCCATCAAGAGGTCAGTCAATTAACGAATCGAACAGGAACGTTAGTGTTTTACGATGTTACCAACTACTTTTTTGAAATTGATGTTCCGGATGAGGATAGACACGATGAAAATGGAGACATCCTTGTAGAGGGCCTTCGTCGAAGAGGAGCCAGTAAAGAATACAGGAGAGACCCCATTATCCAAATGGGATTATTCATGGATATGAATGGTATTCCCATAGCTTATAGACTTTTTAGAGGTAACGTTACAGACCCTATCACCTACATCCCTGCAATTGAGCAAGTAAAGAAACAATTTGGGATTGAACGGTTGGTAGTGGTCGCAGACAAGGCCATGAACAGCACAAATAACCTACAAGCTACTATAAAGAACAATGACGGTTGGCTTTTCTCTCAAAAGCACCGTGGGAAACGTGGCGCTCCAAAGGATATTCAAGAAAACATATTGGAAGAATCTGGTTGGCAGTTTAATCAAAATCTCACTTTTGCTAAAAAGTCTTACATTCGAGAGAGAAAACTTGGGACAAAGAAGGATTCCCCAACTGTTAAAGAAAAAGTGCTGATGACATGGTCTAAAAAATATGAAGATAGAGAACGGATTCGACGTGAAGGAGCTCTCGACTATGCCAATAAGTTAACCAATGCAGAACTATTTCGACAAACGAGTAAGAAGGGAGGGAAGAAATACCTTGAATTGAGCTACTTGGATACGGAAACTGGAGAGGTTAAACCATTTTCACCACTTATCCGACTTGATCAAGAACAGGTGGAATATGATGCTCAATTTGATGGAGTTCATGTCCTTGTAACGAGTGAAATTGAGATGGAGGATGATGCTATATTAGCGGCCTACAAAGAACTATCCTCTATTGAAAGTTGTTTTCGAATAACCAAAACAGAGTTTGAAACTAGACCTGTTTACGTAAGGAAAAAGGAACATATTGAAGGCCATTTCCTAATCTGCTTTATCAGTTTAGTAATGATTCGCTTATTGTATTACATTAGCGATAAGAAGATGAGTCCTGCTAGAATGATTGACAGCTTAAACAGTATGTTAGCTTCAACTATGGGACAAGGGATATATAGAGTCCAGCAAAATCATGAAGCAAGTGAATTCCTTCGTTTATTAGGTATTACTTGGGACCGTGGAACAGTCAGACACGAAGATATTCAAAAGTTAGGGAAAAACTGCATACACAACACGATTTACAACTTAAAAAAGCTTCAATAACGTTGATTTGACAGCGTTTATAGAGATTTTTTTATTTTTTAACTGATAAACTCGGG
>NZ_WLZU01000004.1 GCF_009870755.1 Streptococcus halichoeri | reverse complement strand
ATGTTGGTACGGATCATACCCGTGAGTACATCCCTTTGTTGGCTTACAGTCCAGCATTTAAGGGCAATGGGGTATTGCCAGTTGGTCATTTTGCTGATATTTCTGCGACCATTGCTGAGAACTTTGGTGTGGAGACTGCCATGATTGGCCAGTCATTCTTAGCTGACTTAAACTAATGTCTGTAAGGTGTTTTCATAATGGAGACGGTTACGATTTATCATCTCAATCATGAGACATGGTAAACTGTTTTTACCCTTTTTGCGAGATGCAGGACTTACTATAAATGTTAGTGAATATTTAAAGCTTCTCCAAGTAAAACAAGTCTACTTCAACTGCTAGCAGAAATGGCTATGCTATACAATAGTAATCAAAAAATGTACTAGGACTATGCGCAGCCCGGTTTAGAAAATCTAACGAAAACGGTTGAGGACATGGTTGAGGAGATTAACGAAGCGATGAGGGTTGGTATCATTTTAATTCATCGTCGTTATATGAAAATACCTAAAAGCTTGGCTCTTTGTCGCCTTGTGGAGAGAGTTCTTATGATTTGGCCTGTGCCGCTTCCAAAACCTTTTGTCAAAGAGGTTGGCGAAGTGGTTAAGCCACTGGAATATAAAGGAGTGCGTGGATGTCATTGATGTCAAAAATAAAGGAAACTCAAGCCTTTTTAAATACCAAAGGAATTACAGAACCTGATTTTGGATTAATTTTGGGTTCAGGGTTGGGAGAATTAGCAAGTGAAATTGAAAATGCTGTTGTAGTGGACTATGCAGAAATCCCAAACTGGGGTCGCTCGACAGTTGTTGGGCATGCCGGTAAATTAGTATATGGTGATTTAGCAGGCCGTAAAGTGATGGCATTACAGGGCCGCTTTCATTTTTACGAAGGCAATCCAATGGAGGTTGTGACCTTTCCAGTTCGAGTGATGCGAGCCCTTGGTTGTAAAGGGGTTATTGTAACCAATGCAGCAGGAGGAATCGGTTATGGTCCAGGTACCTTGATGGCGATTACGGACCATATCAATCTAACGGGCCAAAATCCATTAATTGGCGAAAATCTAGAAGACTTTGGTCCGCGTTTTCCAGACATGTCGGATGCCTATACTGCAGATTACCGTCAAATCGCTAATAGGGTAGCAACATCATTGGGGATTAAGCTTGAAGGTGGTGTTTATCTAGGGGTAACTGGTCCTACCTATGAAACGCCAGCAGAGATTCGGGCATTTAAAACCATGGGAGCAGATGCAGTTGGGATGTCAACAGTACCAGAAGTGATTGTCGCTGCGCATTCTGGGATGAAGGTGCTAGGAATCTCAGCGATTACTAACTTTGCTGCTGGTTTTCAATCTGAGCTCAATCATGCAGAAGTAGTTGAAGTTACAGAACGCATCAAAGAGAACTTTAAAGGCTTGGTTAAGGCTATTTTGGCTGAACTACCCTAGTTTTCCTTATATTATTATTCGAAAAAATAAGAAATATTGTCTAAAAAATTAGGTTAAAGGGATTTTTTTCTGTGCCTCTTTGTCACCTAATGCTTAACTTAATCTCATAGCAAGGTTAGGAGTGAGAGTTCTGATGATTTGAACTGGGACTCTGGCTTTTCAACACTAACGTAATCAAAGGAAAGGAAGAGAGTTGGTTCTTTTTGATGGGAACTTGAACGAAAAACTTGGCAAAACGAGGAATTGTCTAAGAAATCAGGATTTCTTGTTAATTTCCTATTTTTCAGTTGTTTTTCTGGTCGCTCTCTCATTTTCTTCAAAACAAAACGAAAGGGAGGGTTAACTGTATTTTGAATTGAATACAGGCAAAGAACTGTGTAAAAAAGATAAACTGTCTAACATCTGAGATGCGTCATCAGTTTCCTCTTTTTACTTTGTTCTTTGTACCCTTTGTATCTTAACTAATGTCTATTCATATTTCCGCCGCTAAGGGTGATATAGCTGATAAAATTTTACTTCCGGGCGATCCCTTGCGTGCAAAATTCATTGCGGAGCATTTCTTAGAAGGTGCCAGCTGTTTTAATGATATTCGCAATATGTTGGGTTACACTGGAACTTATAAGGGCCAACGCGTTTCTGTCATGGGAACAGGTATGGGAATGCCATCGCTCTCCATCTATGCTCGCGAGTTGATTGTTGATTACGGCGTCAAAACACTCATCCGGGTTGGCACTGCAGGAGCAATTGACCCTAATGTTCATGTGCGTGACTTGGTATTGGCCCAAGCTGCAGCAACCAATTCTAATATTATCCGCAATGATTTCCCAGAGTTTGATTTTCCTCAAATTGCCGACTTTGGTTTGTTAGATAAGGCCTACCATATTGCTAAAGAGCTTGGCATGACAACACATGTCGGTAGTGTCTTATCTTCTGATGTCTTTTATTCCAATATGCCAGAACGGAATATGGCTCTGGGCAAACTTGGTGTGAAAGCCATTGAAATGGAGGCGGCAGCCCTTTATTATTTGGCTGCTCAGCATAAGGTTAAAGCTTTAGGAATTATGACGATTTCTGATAATCTTAATGATCCTAGCGAAGATACCAGCGCTCAGGAGCGTCAGACAACGTTTACTGACATGATGACAGTTGGCCTTGAAACATTGCTTGCAAATGATTAATGCGCCAGAAAACAATAGACATCCTTTTGGATGTCTATGTTTCTAATCATGCCTTGAAAATAGCTAAGCCCAAGCAGCATAAGATGCCTGCGGATGCTATTTTTCTTATTGAGGCAATGAAGGAAGGTAGAAGAGTTAAATGTGGCATTCCTATTTGAGCATGCACGGGAGTGTCAGCAGATTGAGACTAAATACGGTCTAGCCCTGCTAATGCACCAAGAGGAGAGGGCTGAGCAGTTGGCGAATGATATCCTTGATTTGCAAGTGAAGGTTAAGAATGCTGAAATGATTGATTTTGTGAGAGCTGTGTCGCCAATTCTCTATCATCTATATACACGGCTCATGCGAGAACAATTGCCGCAGCTGGATCATTTTATCACTAATGCTAAAAATGATCAGTATGATAGTTGGAATTTTCTAGCCATGCAAGCTAGCTCTGAGTCCCTAGTTAAAGCGTTTTTATCATCGCCGCGTGCAAAGAATGTGATAACAAGTAGTTTAGTTGAGTTTCTTGAGCTGACCTTGTGGCTGCAAGACATCAAAGCAAGTATCCGCCAATTGCGACAATTTGAAAAATCAGTCTGCAATCCCATTGCTCACCTCATTAAAGCATTTGATGAAGAAGAGCTGTATCGAACAACACGCTTTTCTTCGGAGCTTTTCTTAGAACAGATCATTGCCTTGGCCCAGTTTTTGAGTGTTCAGTATCCTAGTAGCCCCTTTTATTTTGATCAGATTGATGCTGTTATTAAGCAAATCGTATAAAAAAAGAAGCCCAATTTAAGCTTTGGCTTACTCCAACGGTTAGACATTATTCCTAACGATTGGGGTGTTCCTGCCTTTAAGCCTTAAATTGGACTTCTTTTTTGAGGTAACCGATGAATGCTTCGCCCATTTTAGAGAGGTTGGCTTTTTCATGCTTGAGGTAGACGATTTTGATGGTATCCTCAGTCTTTAGTGGGATGGCCACAATATGGGCATCATTTAGTTTAGCGTTTAACACCCCTGTAGCAACGGTATAGCCATTTAGGCCAATCATCAGGTTAAAGAGGGTCGCTCGGTCACTGACAACAATTGATTTGGGGTGATGTACCTGCGCCAGCATTTCTTCAGAAAAATAAAAGGAATTATGGAGACCCTGATCATAACTAAGATAAGGAAAAGCTTCTAAGTCCTTGAGCTCAAGCACAGACTCTTTTGCTAATGGATGGTCTTTACTGATAAAGACATGTGGTTTGGTAGTAAAGAGGGGGGTGGCTTGCAGATGATTTTCATCCAAGAGTTTGGTCAAGACATCACGATTGTAGTCATTGATAAAAAGGACACCGATTTCTGATCGGAAGTTTTTGACATCATCAATAATTTCCCAGGTCCTTGTCTCTCGAAGAAAGAGTTCGTATTGCGTCATGTCCGTATCTTCAAATAGCGCGACAAAGGCATTGACAACAAAAGCATAGTGCTGTGAGGAGACACTAAAAAGCTCCCGCTGGGTGTTTGGTGCTTTGTAACGTTCCTCAAGTAGGCTAGTTTGCTCAATGACCTGCCGTGCATAGGATAAAAACTCCATACCATCCTTGGTTAAGGTAATTCCTTTGGGATGCCGATTGAAGATTTGGATGCCCATTTCATTTTCTAGGTCCTTAACAGCATTTGATAAGCTAGGCTGGGTGATAAAGAGTTGCTTGGCTGCCACGTTGATGGAGCCAGACTCGACGATTTTGATAATGTAGCGCAATTGTTGTAATCTCATAAGCCCAGTTTATCTTATTAAGTCCGATTCTTCAAGTCTCTCCTCTTTTTCTGATTTGCTTTGTGGTCATTTTTGCTAGCATGTTCATTTAAAAAAGAAGTGTGGCATTGCTGATCTGCAGGTTAAGTTGGATTTAGCTAATGATAGAAGTTTAAGCATTGCGGAGACTGATTTGCTTGAAACGCCCAAGTAATGGACTCACTATTAAATAGGATATAAATTGAAATGGGGTTGTAAACATGCTATAATTGGAAAGGCAAATTTGACTAATATGCTGCTAAGCTAAGATAAATGCGATTAACCAGTAGTGTGTAAGACAAGAAATGTTCGGGCTTTTTAGGATTACGAGTGCTTGACTGATTTAAGCCTTGTAAACTATATTTACGTCTGACAGGGTATTTTTCATAACCATCTAGGCTCTTTACTGTAAGAGTGTGATTCCAGGTTCTACCATTTGGGAGATGATTTAACTTCTTGTTTTATGGCTTGCATGTGCTATTGCTAAGCGCCGGACATTACTGATCTTGTTTGTTGGCACTGTTTTAAACCTAGTATTGGGTTTTATTTTATTTTTGAGGAGCCAAAGGAGTCAAAGCAAGTCTTGGGCAATCATGTGGCTGGTTAATGAGTCACGTCGTTTTTGAGAAGAAGCACTGCTTTTTACATGCAGGCTGTTTTGGTGCTTTCACCAGCTCTGCGTGCTTGGCTTAGCTACTTATGTGCAGATAGAGCAGTCGCAGGCAGGTGGGCTAGCGTCTTGTCAGGCGGTACTTGAGTGATCTGGTATTTTGCTGCTGCCAGTTTACAGATAAAATAGATAATGATAGTGTTAAAAAGCTAACAAGGCCCTTAATGCTGTCTTGGAGGAAAATTAAATGATCGATATTCATTCACATATCGTATTTGATGTGGACGATGGACCGCTAACGATCAATGAAAGCTTAGCTTTAATTGCTGAAAGCTATCGTCAAGGAGTGCGAACAATTGTCTCAACCTCCCACCGACGTAAGGGCAAGTATGAAACACCAGAGCGTGATATTTATAATCATTTTTTACAGGTTAAGCGTGAAGCAGAAGGAAGATTTGCGGATTTAACCATCTTGTATGGAGGTGAGCTATTTTACACAAAGGATATGCTTTATAAATTAGAACACCATCAGTTGCCTCGCATGAACAACACTCGCTTTGCCTTGATTGCTTTTAGTATAAACACCACTTGGCCAGAGATGCGCTGGGCTTTGCAACAGGTGCTAAGGCTCGGTATAAGCCCAATTATTGCTCATATTGAATGCTATGATGAGCTCGCTTTTCAAAAAAACCGTGTGCAAGAGTTGATTGCAATGGGGTGCTATACTCAAATTAATAGTTCGCATGTACGAAAGCCAAAGCTCTTGGGAGATAAACTTAGAGAATTCAAAAAACGAACACAGTATCTTTTAGAGGAAGATTTAGTTCATTGTGTGGCTAGTGATATGCATCATCTTAGTAAACGTCCCCCCTGTATGCAGGAGGCCTACCGGATAATTGCTAAGACTTACGGACAAGCGCGAGCTGAAGATTTATTCCACAATAACCCTCAAGCACTCCTAAATAACGACAACTTGGAGCGCTATCTGTCATAAACGGCTGACTATTGTAGGAAGGGACCCGCAAGCCTGCGCTGATAGTGCGGGCTTTTCTCTTAAGCGCATTTAAAAGCACAAATAAACTCTGTCTTTTTTTCTAGAGTGGGTGAGGCCGCTGGGAATAGTATAGAGTTTTTTATGGTTTGATAATTCAAAACATTCGGAAAATACGGACAAATACTAGATTATTTTAATTTTTTGTTTTCTTTAGGGGATGATTATTATATAATTAAGATATCTTAATAAAAGGAGAAGAAATAATGTCTCAATTACAACAGCGTCTTTCACGTCAGTCATTTTGGATTGCTCTCATCTCATTAGTGATGATGTTAGTCGACAATATTGCGCATTCTTATTTCCGTGTTTGCATTAGTGATACTCTCAATATGCTTGAACAAACGTTCTGTATTGTTTTGACTATCTTACTCTTTTTAGGCTTTTTAACGAACAAGCCAGATTAAGCTTCCTCCTTGGAGAGTCAGCCTAAACCAGCGCGGCGCTAAGCAAAAAAGTTTTAAGAGATACAAGGGCCAGCGATTGCTCTTTTATAACCCATGTGTTATATTAATAGTATTGAAGGAATCGCGTGTTGAGTAAAGGTGGGGATCAGATGAGTACGAGTGAACAAACAAACCATAAGGTGTTAATTCAAAAATTATTGGTTAGTATTCATTATTTGACCCTCTTTAAGGATGAACTCCTCCTGGTAGAGCGAACGCCATCTATTTTGGGGGGCGAATTTTCATCTAGTGCTGTTCAGAGTGAGTTAGGTGATATTGTTAGAGCGATTAATGATTTGGACAAAAAGCAACGCTTGATTGAGTCTACTTTTTGGTATGAAGAGTCCGCTTTCAAATTAATGAATAAGACTTTAGATATTGTGGATAATTGGGTTAATGGCTTGGACCATTTAGTTACCCTCTGCCAGTCTAAAGAGGTCTTTCAGGCTATTTTGGGCGACAAACGGGTCCGGGTTTTCGGTGTTTTAATTGACGTGTTCTCATCACTTAAAATCATTGCCTTGTCCTTAAAAGAAGCTCCGGTTGCTCCAGTGGACTATGAGCACATCAAGATGGTGCACCTTGAGGAAGAGGCCTTTCTTAAACACTATCAAAGCCCCAAGTCAGCTCATGAACCTAATACTGTAATGGTGTAAATGATTAGCTTTTACCATAGGATGAAAACATTAATAATAAACAACCAGGGTAGAGTTCTATCAATAAGACCTCTACCTTGGTTGTTTTTATATCTGGGCTTGGATTTTTATTTGCGCCTCTTTTTGTGCTTCCTTTTTTGACAGCTTCTGTAAAATACGATATAATGTTAGAAAAATTACCTTTAATCAGGTCCAGAGAGGCTTACAAGGTTTATCAGTAAAAACAGATGTATTTGACATACTCTCATTTTCTGTCACCTTGTTTCCTGCTGGAGGCAAGGTTTTTAACTGCCAATATAGCAGGCCAAAGAAAGGAAGATATGCAAGAAGAACGTCCGATTATTGCTTTAGATTTTGCTACTTTTGAAGAGGTTAAGGATTTTTTAAATCACTTTCCAAAAGCGGAAATGCTCTATCTTAAAATTGGTATGGAGCTCTATTATGCCCACGGACCCCAAGTGGTTTCTTATGTAAAATCCCAAGGGCACAGTGTTTTTTTAGATCTGAAACTTCATGATATTCCAAATACTGTTCAAGCAACCATGGCGGTGCTAGCCAAATTAGGGGTCGATATGACGACCGTCCATGCAGCCGGCGGACTGGAGATGATGGCCGCAGCTCGCAAAGGATTAGGCTTTGGACCAAAGCTCATGGCGGTGACTCAGTTGACCTCTACTTCTGAGCAGCAAATGCAAAAGGAACAATTGATTCAGGCTAGCCTGGGAGAATCAGTGCAGCATTATGCACAACTGACGCAGCAAGCAGGCTTAGATGGTGTGGTCTGTTCGGCTCAAGAAGTTGGACTCATCAAAGAGGTGACACCTGAGGGATTCTTGTGTTTAACACCAGGGATTAGGCCCCAAGGGGTGGCTATTGGAGATCAAAAACGGGTGATGACACCAGCTCAGGCAAGAGCTATTGGCTCACATTTTATCGTGGTGGGCCGACCAATTACCCAGGCTAGTGATCCGCTAGCTGCTTATGAAATGATCAGAGCTGAATGGAATGCTTAAAGCCAGCTCAGCAATTTAGCCAAAAAGGAGAAAAACATGACTTTAGCCAAAACGATTGCTGCTGATTTGTTAGCCATTGAAGCAGTTTATGTAAAACCTGAGGCACCTTTTACCTGGGCTTCAGGGATAAAATCCCCGATTTATACTGACAATCGAGTGACTTTGTCTTATCCTAAGACTCGTACTTTGATTGAGGACGGCTTTGTATCAGTGATTTGCAGGTATTATCCTGAAGTTGAGGTCATCGCTGGGACAGCAACAGCAGGCATTGCGCACGGAGCGATTGTTGCAGATAAGATGAATTTACCTTTTGCCTATATTCGTAGTAAACCTAAGGACCACGGAGCAGGTAATCAGATTGAAGGCCGCGTCTTTGCCGGCCAGAAAATGGTTTTAATTGAAGATTTGGTTTCTACGGGTGGCTCTGTGCTAGCAGCGGCAGCGGCAGCACGTCAAGCAGGTATAGAGGTGTTAGGGATTGTAGCCATCTTCACTTATGAATTGCCAAGCGCTCAGAGCAATTTTCAAGCGGCGGGATTAAACCTGCATACCCTAACCAGCTACAGTCAATTGATTAGGGTTGCACAAGAAGAAGGCATTATCACAGAACAGGGGCTGGCTTTGATGCAAGCCTTTCAAAAAGATCCTAACCGTTGGCAAGGATGATGCCTTAAAAAAAGAAAACTAAAAAAGTAGAGCAGGAATTTTTCTGTTTTCTTTTTTATCCTAAAAGATGGTATCGTGCTAAAGAAAGTAAGCAAGGTGCTGAGCAAATAAGTAACCAGAAAAAAGCATGCCCTAACGAAGGAGGAGATAAGCATGACATTGACCGATTTTAATGATGCAACTGCGATGGCCTTAGCCATTCAGGCTAAGCACATTTCTCCCAAAGAATTGGTGACTTGGACCATTGAGCAAGCGCTAGCTATGAATCCCAAGATTAATGCCATCGTGGATCAGCGTTATGAAGCAGCCTTGGCAGAAGCGCAAAGCCGATCGTTTAAGGGGTTGCCCTTTGCAGGGGTACCGATTTTTCTCAAGGATTTGGGGCAAGATAAGGTTGGCCTGCGTGCGACCTCTGGCGCAAAACTTTTACAAAAGCACTACCCCAGACAAGATACGGCATATGTGCAAAGGTTGGAGGCCTTGGGCTTTATTATTCTTGGCACATCAAATACACCTGAGTATGGTTTTAAGAATATTAGTGATAGCCAAGCTAACGGTGCTGTTAACCTGCCAATGGATGTGTCGCGTAACGCTGGTGGCTCATCTGGCGGTGCTGCAGCATTGGTTTCTTCCGGCGTAACCAGTTTGTCACCAGCAAGCGATGGAGGAGGTTCCATTCGCATTCCTGCTTCTTTTAATGGCTTGATTGGCCTAAAACCTAGTCGTGGCCGAACGCCAGTCGGCCCAACCGTTTTTCGTTCTTGGCAAGGGGCCGCCGTTCATTTTGCTGTCACTAAAACGGTTCGAGACACCAAGCGGCTCTTATATTATCTGCAAACCTTGCAGATGGAAAGTCCCTTTCCCCTACCTTTATTAAGTGAACAAACGGTATTTGCTACTCCTCAGAAGAAATGGCGCATTGCTTTGTTTCAAAAGCAGCCAGATGGCCAGGCTTTGGGCCAAGAAGCAAATCAGGCACTCCTTAATGCCAGCCGCTTCTTAGCAAGTCAAGGTCACCAGATTGAAGAAATTAACCAATTGCCAATTGATATGGCCCAAATGACACGTAGCTATTACATTATGAATGGGGCAGAGACAGCCAATATGTTTAGCCAGCTGGCTGAGGCCATGGGCCGGGCTTTGACCAAAGATGATATGGAAATAATGACCTGGGCTATTTATCAAAGTGGTCGGCGTGTATTAGCTCAAGACTATGCTCGCTTGCTCTATGAGTGGGACGATTATAGTGCCCAGTTACATGCTTTTTTCCAAGATTATGATGTGCTTTTGCTGCCTTCAACACATGATATTGCTCCTAAACATGGGCAGTTAGATCCCTCGCCCGATTTGCTTGTGCGATTGGCTCATGCTGCAGAGTATAGTAATAAAGAGCAGCTGGAATTGGTGGAGCAGATGTTTGAGAAGGGGTTGGCGCTCAATCCTAATATGTCGATAGCTAATTTGACGGGAGCCACGGCCATCAGCCTGCCCACTCACATGACGACAGCTGGGCTACCACTTGGCATCCAACTTTTAGCAGCCAAAGGTCAAGAAGGACGCTTGTTAGAGCTTGCTCAGCAATTTGAAGAAGCTGGGCAATTTCGGCAAGTCCTGGCTCGGTAGGGTTAAAAAAGCGAGGAAGGTGGTTATAAGAAGGGGAGACTTTGCAAGGACGTAAGCGTTTTACATGCCAGCTACTAGTGTGAATGGTATACTTGTTTTTAGTAATAAAAGGAGAAGAGTAACATGCATAAATCCGTAAAATGGCTGTTAGTAAGCCTAAGTGCTTTGAGCTTAACTGCTTGTGCAACCACTCAGCAAAAGCAGGTGACAAGCTGGTCGAAGATTGAGAAAAAGGGTGTCTTGACGGTCGCCACTCCAACAACCTATCAACCAACATCCTATTATAATGATAAGAATCAGCTGGTTGGCTATGAAGTGGATATGATGAAGGAGATCGGAAAACGCCTCGGTGTCAAGGTAAAATTTGTAGAAACAGGTTTTGATCAGGCTTTTACGTCCATAGATAGTGGTCGAGCTGACCTTTCTATCAATAATTTTGACATTACAAATAAGCGCAAAGCCAAGTATAATATGTCCATTCCTTACAAATATGGTGTTGGTGGGATGATTGTCCGTGCAGATGGCTCTTCTCGTCTTGTTAAAAAAGACCTCAGCGATTGGAAAGGAAAGAAAGCTGCCGGTGCTGAAGGTACAGAATATATGAAAGTAGCCAAGAAACAAGGCGCTACACTAGTATCCTATGACAATGTGGCTAATGATGTCTACCTTAAGGACGTGGCTTTGGGGCGTACTGATTTTATTCCTAATGATTATCCTGCACAAAAGCTTTTTGTTGATTTTATGAAGCGGCAAAATCCCTCAATCAATGTCAAGATGAGTGATGTGCTCTATAATCCAACCAAACAAGGTATTGTGATGAGTAAAAAAGACCAATCGCTTTTACAAAAAATCAATCCTGTGATCAAAGCGATGATGTCAGATGGTAGCTTAAAAGCCATTTCTGAGAAATACTATGCTGGTCAAGATCTAACCAAGCCTTTTGATAAAGGGGCAAAGATTCCTGTTATTAAGACCAACGATGTAGAGTAAGGACCTTTTATGATTAATGTTGCCCTTATTCTCAAAAGCTTTCCCTTTGTGTTAAGAGGCTTGCCCTATACTTTAGGCATTTCAGCTGCTAGCTTTGCCACGGGATTAATTCTTGGTTTTGGCTTTGCTTTGATGCGGCAAAGTTCCAATTGGTTGCTGCCAAAACTGACCAAGGCTTATATTTCTTTTTTTCGTGGTGTTCCGATGATTGTGGTCCTCTTTGTGCTGTATTTTGGGCTACCTTATTATGGTTTGCAGTGGCCAGCTTTGCTTTGTGCTTATTTTGGTTTTTCCTTGGTTAGTGCAGCTTTTATTGCTGAAATTCTGCGTTCAGCTATGGCCGCTATTTCTCATGGACAATGGGAAGCTGCGCAAGCCTTGGGCTTACCTCAGCGAATTATTGTCAGCAAAATTATTGTACCACAGGCCTTACGCATTGCTGTTCCACCGTTGGGGAATGTGGTGATTGATATGGTCAAATCCTCCTCACTGGCTGCTATGATTACAGTCCCTGACATATTCCAAAATGCCAAAATTATTGGTGGCAGGGAGTGGGACTACATGTCCATGTATATCCTTGTGGCTGTGATTTATTGGCTCATTTCAGTTGGTTTGGAGAAGGCGCAGTACTGGCTGGAAGCGCAGTTGACTTATGACCATAAAAAGGTCACAAAAAGACTCACTTTTTAAGAAAAGTGGGCTTTTTTAGGGGTAATTATGATAAAATAAATAATAATTGACTGATTGGGGTCGCATTTTAGCAATGAAAGGATGATATTTAATGATTCACTCTACCTGGCATGACAAATTAAAAGCAGCACTGCCACAGGCTTATTTTGCTAGGATTAACCATTTTCTCGACCAGGTCTATCAAGCAGGAGTGGTTTATCCGCCACGAGAGAAAGTTTTTGCGGCGCTTAAGGCAACACCCTACGAAGAAACTAAGGTCATTCTCCTTGGTCAGGATCCTTACCATGGTCCTGGTCAGGCACAAGGCTTGTCATTTTCGGTTCCAGATCACATCCCAGCACCGCCTTCCTTACAAAATATTCTTAAGGAATTAGCAAGCGATATTGGTCAACGTAAGCACCATGATTTGCGTCCTTGGGCAGAGCAAGGAGTTCTTTTGTTAAACGCCTGCTTAACTGTGCCTGAGCATCAGGCCAATGGCCATGCCAATAGGATTTGGGAGCCTTTTACGGATGCGGTTATTAAGCTTGCCAATGATAAAACGAGTCCTGTTGTGTTTATCTTATGGGGTGGTTATGCCCGCAAAAAAAAGGCTCTGATTACCCAGCCGCACCACTATATTATTGAAAGTCCCCATCCAAGTCCGCTGTCCGCCCACCGTGGTTTTTTTGGCAGTAAGCCATTTTCGCGGACCAATACTTTTTTGCAACAAGCTGGGCTATCCCAAATTGATTGGTTGCGATGAGCCAGGAATCATCTCAAAAAATGCGCTAGCCATTGCTATGCTATGCAGTGCTTTTACTAAGAAAAAAGGAGACAAGGTGCTAAACAAAGCAGACATTCAAGCAGCTCATCAGCAATTTACTGGACCAGATTTTCCAAAATTAATCCAGGCCTTTAAAGCTATGGGCATGTTGCGCTATACAGTTTTCATTGATCGAGGAGAAGTTAGTTACCAGAGTGCGGATCAAGTGCTGATCACTAATGGCTATCAGGTCAGGTCGGAAATTGCTGCTAGGAGTAATCTTGCGGCAGCTCAGGCTGATTTGGCGCGCCACCAGGCTGGTCAAAGTAACTTTGAAGCCTTTTGTCAAGACATGGCAGCCGCTGGTATTTATAAATGGGTTAGTGATCTACAGGCGATGACATGCAGCTACTATGATCAAAGTGAAACTGCTTTGATTGTTGAACAGATACCACAATAAGATACACAAGCAGAGGTTTCTATGTTACTAATAAAAAATGGGCGTGTGCTTGATCCTGCTTCGGGTCTGGATCAAAAATTAGATGTGTTAATCAATGAGGGCCGGATTCGTGCCATGTCTGCCAAGATTGAAGAACCCGCAGCACAGGTGATTGATGCAACAGGGCTGGTCCTTGCACCAGGTTTGGTTGATATTCATGTGCACTTTCGTGAGCCAGGTCAAACGCACAAAGAAGACATCCATACAGGAGCTTTAGCAGCAGCGGCTGGCGGCTTCACATCAGTAGTTATGATGGCTAATACTCAGCCCACCATCTCTACTCGTGCAACCCTTGAAGCTGTTTTGACTAGCGCCCGTAAAGAACCCATTAACATTTATACCAACGCCAGTGTCACACACAACTTTGATGGGCAAACCTTAACGGATTTTGCTACACTTAAGCAAGCTGGGGCAGTCAGCTTTTCAGACGATGGCATGCCATTGACAGATGCTGGCCTTCTTCGGGACGCTTTGAAAGCGGCCAAGGCTTGTGGAACCTTTGTTGCAGTACATGAAGAAGACCCCACACTCAATGGTGTCTTAGGGCTCAATGAGCATATTGCCGTCCAGCATTTCCATTGCCAAGGCGCCACAGCGATGGCAGAATATAGCATGGTTGCCCGGGACGTGATGATTGCCTATGGCAGCCAAGCTCATCTCCATATTCAGCACTTATCCACTGCCCAAGCCGTTAAACTAGTGGCTTTCGCGCAAGAATTGGGGGCTCAGGTAACCGCTGAGGCAACGCCTCAGCATTTCTCAAAAACAGAAGACTTGCTGCTGATGGCTGGCGCTAATGCCAAGATGAATCCTCCATTACGAACAGAGGCTGATCGCTTAGCCGTCATTGAAGGTTTAAAGGCTAACACCATTTCCATTATTGCGACTGACCATGCTCCCCACCACAGAGAGGAAAAACAGGTTACAGATATTTGTCAGGCTCCTTCTGGTATGACTGGTCTAGAGACGGCCCTGTCACTTGGACTTACAGCCTTAGTTGAACCAGGTCATTTGACTTTAAGCGACTTGTTGGCTAAAATGACCATTAATCCTGCACGTTTGTACCAATTTGATGCAGGTTATCTCCAAGTTGGTGGACCTGCTGATGTCCTGATTTTTGATCCTGATGCCGATCGGATCGTAAGTTCGACATTTGCCTCTAAGGCTGCTAATTCCCCCTTTATTGGTGAACGCTTAAAAGGCAAGGTCCATTATACCATTTGCCGTGGGCAAATTGTGTTTGAAGCATAATCTCAAAGAAAAAGGAGCTGGACTGCTAAACAGTCTAAACTCCTTTTTATGATGGAAAATGTGTTTATGCAAAAAACCTGCTATTGCTGAGTGGGTTTTTGCTTACTAAGATTGAGCCCCCAGGGAACGACATTTTCTCGGTGCTCACGAATGCGTGTGATGTTGTCCTTGTGCCGATAAACAATCAGACTAGCCAGGATTCCAACGATGCTAATCAAAAATAAATCATAGCGAACTAAAATAAAGGAAAATCCCGGAAAAACACAGACACTTATTACTGCAAAAATAGCTAAACTGATGCTGGCCAAGGAAATCATGCTATAAAGATAGAGGATGACAACAAACAACAGGGCTAACAGTAAGAAATATAAGGGAGAATAGCCTAGGACCACCCCAGCACTGGTCGCTACGGCCTTGCCCCCTTTGAAATTTGCAAAAATGGGAAAAGTATGGCCAATGACCGCAAAAAAACCAAAAACAATCGGAGAAAGGCCAATAACGCCTAAAATACCAGGTAAGATAGTTGGAATAGTACCCTTAAGTATATCAATAAAAAGTGTAGCTAAGCCGGCCTTAAAGCCTAAGATACGAAAGGTATTGGTGGTGCCAGTATTACCAGAACCATGTTCGCGTAAGTTGGTCTGATAAAAGCCTTGACCGATCCATAGTCCCGTTGGTATGGAACCTAGCAAATAAGAAAAAATGATGAGTAAGGTTATTTTCATAGTTAGTATTATAGCACATCTTTAAATGAACCGACTAGAGTGCTAAACCGATTTTCTGGATAAATGATAGAAAAGATTTTGCAAATTTCTTAAAAAACTTGTAAGATAAAAAGGATGAAAAAACTGGAGGTCACTCTTGGCTAAAGAAGAAATAACAATTAATAATTATAATGATGATGCCATTCAGGTACTAGAAGGGTTGGATGCGGTCCGCAAACGTCCCGGCATGTATATTGGCTCAACAGACGCCACGGGTCTTCATCATTTGATTTGGGAAATCGTGGATAATGCTGTTGATGAAGCCCTATCAGGTTTTGGTGATGCGATTGATGTGACCTTAAATAAAGATGGCTCGGTGAGTGTTGCTGACTGTGGGCGGGGGATGCCTACTGGAACCCACAAAATGGGTATTCCCACAGTACAAGTCATTTTCACCGTTCTCCATGCCGGAGGAAAGTTCGGACAAGGGGGCTATAAGACCTCTGGAGGTCTGCATGGGGTTGGCTCATCGGTAGTGAATGCGCTTTCTAAATGGCTAGAAGTTGAAATTACTCGCGATGGTGCTGTGTATCGTCAGCGGTTTGAAAATGGTGGCAAACCGGTAACCACTTTAAAAAAAATTGCGAGTGCGCCCAAAACTAAAACAGGGACAAAAGTCACCTTCTTGCCAGATGATACCATTTTTTCAACTACTGATTTTAAGACCAACACGATTGCTGAGCGCTTAAAAGAGTCCGCCTTCTTGTTAAAAAATGTCAAAATGACATTGACTGATTTGCGAGGGGCTGAGCCACTAGTGCAAGAATTTCACTATGAAAATGGTGTGCAAGATTTTGTCGAATATTTAAATGAAGATAAAGAAACCCTGACCCCAGTTATTTATATTGAGGGGCAAGAGCAAGACTTTCAGGTCCAAGTAGCCATTCAATATAATGATGGTTTTTCTGATAATATTCTCTCCTTTGTGAATAATGTTCGCACACGAGATGGTGGGACCCATGAAACAGGTCTCAAATCAGCGATAACAAAAGTCATGAACGACTATGCCCGAAAGACCAACCTGCTTAAAGAAAAAGATAAAAACTTAGAAGGTTCTGACTACCGTGAAGGCTTATCAGCAGTCCTTTCCATCTTAGTTCCTGAACAACATTTACAATTTGAAGGCCAAACCAAGGACAAGCTTGGAAGCCCCCTTGCGCGTCCAGTAGTTGATGGGATTGTATCGGAAAAGCTAACCTATTTTCTCTTAGAAAATGGTGAATTGGCGACTAATTTGATTCGTAAGGCGATCAAGGCGCGTGATGCACGTGAGGCTGCGCGTAAGGCCCGTGATGACTCCCGCAATGGTAAGAAGTCTAAGAAAGATAAGGGGCTCTTATCGGGCAAACTCACCCCTGCTCAGTCGAAAAATCCTAGGAAAAATGAATTATACCTGGTCGAAGGGGATTCCGCGGGTGGCTCAGCCAAACAAGGCCGCGACCGCAAATTTCAGGCAATCTTACCTTTACGTGGTAAGGTCCTCAATACTGAGAAGGCTAAGATGGCTGATATTCTCAAAAACGAAGAAATCAACACCATGGTCTATACGATTGGTGCAGGTGTTGGGGCTGACTTCACCATTGAGGACATCAATTATGACAAGATCATCATCATGACCGATGCTGATACAGATGGGGCCCACATTCAAACTTTGCTGTTGACCTTTTTTTACCGCTATATGCGCCCCTTAGTTGAAGAAGGCCATGTGTATATTGCCCTGCCACCACTCTATAAAATGTCTAAAGGTAAGGGAAAAACGGCGAAAGTGGCTTATGCTTGGACGGATGGGGAATTGGAAGATCTGCGCAAGTCATTTGGCAAAGGAGCCAGTCTGCAGCGGTACAAAGGGCTTGGAGAGATGAATGCTGATCAATTATGGGAAACCACTATGGATCCTGATAGTCGCACACTGATTCGTGTAACGATTGATGATTTGGCCCGAGCAGAGCGCCGCGTCTCCATTTTGATGGGTGACAAACCAGCTCCTAGACGCCAATGGATTGAAGATAATGTCACCTTTACCCTAGAAGAAAATACTGTTTTTTAATAATGAAGGCTGACTTGATACTTTTTGAAATCTGCCAGGCTCTTCCTATCTAAGTTTAAAAGTAGTACCAGTTTTATTTTTGCAGATACAAGTCATCAGTGTAAGATTAATTTTTGGTGAGAGAATCGCTTATTCTTCATCAGCTGCCCACTAGCAATGATTTCCTTAGGAAAGGAGGGCTTTGTGAAGTTAGTTATTTGGCAAAACAATTATAGCCTTCAATGGGAAGGAACCTATTATTTGGCCTTAGAGACCTATCCTTTCATCCAAGCCTGGGAGTTAGAAAAGATAGCTGCTTTTTGTGCTTATGAAAAAATGCATCACAGGCAAACTCAAATAATCTGTCAAGATAAGGTGATTTTAAGAGCAATCAATCAGTACCTACAAGATTATTCAGGCCAGTTTCCTTTCACTCCTAGCCAGCCAAAGGTAGCATCTACCTATGCTATTTCTGGTCAGGCAGTCTATAGTAATTGGCTTAGTCATGTGTGTACAGTAGATACAGCCGTAGCAATCTTTAAATCAGGAAAACTACTATCAGCAGTCAAGGCCTTCCAACTTACTGCTAAGGAGTTGGTTTGCGACCCACGAAATGCTGCTGGTGATCCTGCAGATTATTTTGAATACGTGATGTTAGGCTGGTCAAATACTAGTTCTGGTTATCGTTTAGCTATGGAAAGATTGCTTGGTCATTTACCCAATGATAGAGAGCTAAACGAAGCCTTTATTCCAGGTGTGAGCTTTCACTTTGATTATGAGGAGGTGACATCATTAGATCATTACCTTTTTGATGGCTATCATCCTGCAAAAGTGAAAGATGAGCTGCCATTGACTTATTTAAAAGCGTGTATTATTCCTCAAGAGCAGGCCTCCTTGTTTGAGGGAATTATTCCTGAAACATTTAAAACAAGATGCTTTTACTTACCTTATAACAAAGAGGGATTAGTAGGATGGAGTGAAACAGTCTATCGCTTTTTAGTGCGAATTTAGGTGACTTATTGCTTTTTTCTACATCATTTTAGGGGGAATTGCCTTTTTAGGGAGTCTCGGTTTTCTAGTGATTTCCTAGTTTTTTCTTACGTTAACTTTAAGAAAGGATTTGAGCATAGGTGGAAAAGTTAGTCAAAAACAAATCGGCTGATAATAAAATAAGGCTGTCACCGATTTTTCTAGTTTTAGACGCTTTTTCAAAATCCTTTGCCTCTTAAACTTATGTCAAACATTCAAAACATGTCGCTTGAAGACATTATGGGAGAACGTTTTGGACGTTATTCCAAGTACATCATCCAAGAGCGGGCCTTGCCTGATATTCGTGATGGTTTAAAACCAGTTCAGCGGCGAATTCTTTATTCCATGAATAAAGATGGGAATACCTTTGATAAGGGCTATCGCAAATCAGCCAAGTCTGTTGGTAATATCATGGGGAATTTCCATCCTCATGGGGATTCGTCTATTTATGATGCCATGGTGCGGATGTCGCAGGATTGGAAAAATCGGGAAATCCTGGTGGAAATGCACGGAAATAATGGTTCAATGGATGGCGATCCACCAGCAGCAATGCGGTATACTGAAGCCCGTCTTTCAGAAATTGCCGATTATTTGCTACAAGATATTCAAAAAAACACCGTTCCCTTTGCTTGGAACTTTGATGATACGGAAAAAGAACCTACTGTTCTTCCGGCAGCCTTTCCCAACTTACTAGTTAATGGGGCAACTGGTATCTCAGCCGGCTACGCTACAGACATTCCGCCACATAATCTGGCTGAGGTTATTGATGCAGTGGTTTATTTGATCGATCATCCTAAAGCCACGGTTGATAAATTGATGACTTTCTTACCGGGTCCTGATTTTCCAACTGGCGCTATCATTCAAGGCACTGCTGATATTCAAAAAGCCTACGAAACAGGTAAGGGCCGTGTTGTGGTGCGCTCGAAAACGGAAATCGAAACACTAAAAGGTGGAAGGCAACAAATTATTGTTACTGAAATCCCCTATGAAATCAATAAATCTGTTTTAGTGAAAAAGATTGATGATGTCAGAGTCAACAATAAGGTCCCAGGCATTGCGGAAGTGCGAGATGAATCAGACCGAACAGGCTTACGGATTGCAATCGAACTGAAAAAAGACGCCGATTGTCAAACTGTCTTGAATTATCTTTTAAAGTATACCGATCTCCAAATCAATTATAATTTCAACATGGTAGCCATTGATCATTATACACCCAAGCAAGTCGGCTTGATCAAGATGCTCACCAGCTACATTGCCCACCGTAGATCGATTATCATTCAACGGTCTAAATATGATAAAGACAAAGCTGAAAAACGCTTACATATTGTTGACGGGCTGATTCGTGTTCTCTCAATTTTGGATGAGGTCATTGCGTTAATTCGGGCTTCTGATAATAAGGCTGATGCTAAAGAAAACTTAAAGGTCAGCTATGACTTCTCAGAAGAACAAGCAGAAGCCATTGTTACCTTGCAATTGTATCGTTTAACGAACACCGACATTGTTACCTTGCAAGATGAAGAAAAAGAGCTGCGCGAGCTCATTACCACTTTAGCTGCTATTATTGCCGATGAAACGACCATGTATCACGTCATGAAAAAAGAGCTGCGCGAAGTCAAAAAGCGCTTTGCCAATCCGCGGCGCTCCGAATTGCAAAAAGAAGCACAAACGATCGAAATTGATACAGCTAGCTTAATTGTTGAGGAAGAAACCTTTGTCAGTGTTACTAAAGATGGCTATCTTAAGCGGACGAGTCCGCGTTCTTTTAACGCCTCAACGCTGGAAGAAATTGGTAAACGTGAAGATGATTGTATTGTGTTAGTGCAAGCAGCTAAGACCACACAACACTTGTTACTTTTTACCAATCTGGGCAATGTCATTTACCGGCCGGTCCATGAATTGCAAGACATCAAGTGGAAAGACATTGGAGAACATCTGTCGCAGACCCTTACGAACTTTGCTAATAATGAAGTTATCGTATATGCTGAGATAGTTGATCATTTTGATGCAGGGATTTATTATTGTGTCACAAAACTTGGACAAGTCAAACGTTTTGAGCGCACAGAACTGCAACCATGGCGCACCTATCGCTCTAAATCAACAAAATATGCCAAATTAAAAGGTGACCAAGATGCTGTTATCACCATCCAACCAAGTGCTGGCGAGGCACTGATGCTTGTGTCTTATCTGGGGTATGCCCTTCGTTTTAGTATTGATGAAGTGCCGATTCAAGGTCTGAAGTCTGCAGGAGTCAAGGCTATGAATCTAAAAAAAGAAGATGTCATCAGGGCAGCTTTCAAAACAACAACGGATAGCTTTTATCTCTTAACCCAACGTGGTAGCCTCAAGCGGACAGCTCAAACAGCCATCCCTGTAACTAGCCGCGCCAATCGAGGTTTGCAAGTGTTACGAGAGCTAAAAACAAAACCTCACCGTGTCTTTACTGCCGGCCCTGTTTTTGCTGCAAAAGAGCCAGGGGCCATTGATTTGTTCCAACCAGTTGAGGACAAACCGCAAGCCACCAGCCAAATCTTGCAGGTCATCAGTAAGACTGGACAACACTATGAACAAGATTTAACAGAGCTTGGCTTATCTGATCGCACAAGCAATGGTTCTTTCCTCTCAGAAACAATTTCAGAACAAGAAGTCTTTGCTGCCTATTTTAAATAATAAAACAGGCGTGTTGATGGATTTGTTAGAGAAGCAGAACCAGTAGGACCATTACCATATAAAAGAAAGTGAATGATTATGTCTGTATCTATTCAGTGGGAAAACTTAGGCTTTGATTATATGAAACTTCCATTTCGGTTTATTTCATATTATAAAGACGGTCAATGGGATGAGGGTTGTTTAACAAAAGACGCCACTCTCCACATTTCAGAAAGCTCAACAGCTTTGCATTATGGCCAGCAGGCCTTTGAAGGCTTAAAAGCCTATCGGACAAAGGAAGGCACCATTCAATTATTTCGGCCAGATCGAAATGCTGCGCGGTTCCAAGCTACAGCTGATCGTCTATTGATGCCCCAAGTTCCCACAAACAAATTCATTGATGCTGTTAAGCAAGTTGTAGTGGCAAACAAGGACTATGTTCCACCTTACGGGACTGGAGCAACTCTGTACCTTCGGCCATTGCTAATTGGCGTTGGGGACGTCATTGGTGTTAGACCAGCAACAGAATATATTTTTACGGTTTTTGCCATGCCAGTAGGCAATTACTTTAAAGGTGGACTGGCTCCAACTAATTTTTTAGTGTCAGAAGAATTTGACCGAGCAGCACCTTACGGCACAGGTGCGGCCAAGGTTGGTGGTAACTATGCTGGTAGTTTGTTGCCTGGCAAATATGCTAAGACCCATGGCTATTCAGATGTTATTTATTTGGACCCGGCAACGCACACCAAAATCGAAGAAGTCGGAGCGGCTAACTTTTTTGGCATTACAGCTGATAATGAATTTATTACACCTTTAAGCCCCTCTATTTTACCATCTATTACTAAATACTCTTTACTTGAACTCGCAGAAACACGCCTGGGAATGAAAGTTATTGAAGGCGATGTCTTCATTGATCAATTAGAGCGCTTTGTCGAAGCGGGTGCATGTGGAACGGCTGCCGTCATCTCGCCTATTGGTGGTATTCAGTACAAAAATAATCTCCATGTTTTTTACAGTCAAACCGAGGTTGGGCCTGTGACGAGGCGCTTGTATGATGAGCTAGTTGGCATTCAGTTTGGAGATATTAAAGCCCCTGAGGGCTGGATTGTGAAAGTTGACTAAATCATTAGCTTGCTCTTGCCAGCTGCCTTGATTTTGTGTAAAATGATGAAAGTGAGGTAGGAAATGAGTAAAAAAGATAAAAAAATTGAGATCCAACTTGTGGACCATACAGTTACTGTGGCAAAGGCACAGGTTGATGGTTATCAATTGTTGATTGGCAAGCGCTTAGTTGGTGAAGTTGCCGAGCTTGACGACAAATTTGCTATTATCTCAAATGGAACGGTAGAAGCTTTTTATAAAAATTTGGAACAAGCAGTTGAAAAAGTTATTGAAAACTACAATTTGAATCATTAAAAATAGGCAAAAAGACTTGCCAGTGACCAAAAACTATGATAGAATAGTTTTTGTTGTTACGGAAAGATAGCGAAGAGGCTAAACGCGGCGGACTGTAAATCCGCTCCTTCGGGTTCGGGGGTTCGAATCCCTCTCTTTCCATGTTCAGGATATAGGGCCTTGACAGTCTATATGAAATGGAGAAGCTGCTGCAGTGTCCCAGGACACTAGGAAGTTTGACTCTTTCACTAGGATTTTGGTCCATGCTTAGCTTAGTAGGCATCCTGAAGTAAACCTATCTTGGGGTATAGCCAAGCGGTAAGGCAAGGGACTTTGACTCCCTCATGCGTTGGTTCGAATCCAGCTACCCCAGTCAGAGGTATCAGATTTTTATTTGAGACCGTCAAAGATAAAAGTTGTTGTCGTTGCGGGTTACCTTGAGAAAATATATTGTTATCAAAAGCTAGCAGGAGCTAGCTTTTGTTGGAGGATTTTTTAGAATGAATGAATTTGAAGATTTGCTAAACAGTGTTAGCGAAGTAAATCCCGGTGATGTAGTCACTGCGGAAGTTTTAACTGTTGATAACGGTCAAGCAAACGTTGTTATCGAAGGCACAGGTGTTGAAGGCGTATTAACTCTTCGTGAATTGACTAACGACCGTGATGCTGACATCAACGACTATGTTAAAGCTGGCGACACAGTTGAAGTGCTTGTTCTTCGTCAAGTAGTAGGTAAAGATACTGATACTGTAACTTTCCTTGTATCTAAAAAACGTTTAGAAGCTCGCAAAGCATGGGACAAACTTATTGGTCGTGAAGGTGAAGTTGTTACCGTTAAAGGTACACGCGCTGTTAAAGGCGGACTTTCAGTAGAATTTGAAGGGTTACGTGGTTTTATCCCCGCTTCAATGATTGACACACGTTTTGTCCGCAACACTGAAAAATTTGTTGGTCAAGAATTTGATGCTAAAATTAAAGAAGTTGATCCATCAGAAAACCGCTTTATCTTATCACGCCGCGATGTCATCGAAGAAGCTGCTGCAGAAGCACGCAAAGAAGTTTTCTCTAAATTGACAGAAGGTTCAATTGTGACTGGGACAGTTGCTCGTTTAACTAGCTTTGGTGCCTTTGTAGACCTTGGTGGAGTAGATGGACTTGTTCACGTTACTGAACTATCACATGAACGCAATGTTTCACCAAAATCTGTTGTCTCAGTTGGTGAAGAAGTTGAAGTTAAAGTACTCTCCATTGATGAAGAAGCTGGCCGAGTATCCTTATCAATTAAGGCGACTCAACCTGGACCATGGGATGGTGTTGAGCAAAAACTAGCAGCTGGTGATGTTATTGAAGGCAAGGTAAAACGTTTAGCTGATTTTGGTGCTTTTGTCGAAGTATTACCAGGTATTGATGGTTTGGTTCACATTTCACAAATTTCACATAAACGTGTGGAAAATCCAAAAGATGTTCTTTCAGTTGGTCAAGATGTCACTGTAAAAGTACTTGAAGTTAATGCAGCAGACGAACGTGTCTCGCTTTCTATCAAGGCACTTGAAGAACGCCCTGCACATAGCGAAGGTGACAAAGAAGAAAAACGTCAATCACGTCCGCGTCGTCCAAAACGCGAAGCTAAACGTGATTACGAATTGCCAGAAACACAAACTGGTTTCTCAATGGCAGATTTATTCGGCGATATTGAATTATAAACAATCAGACTTTATAGCAGGTCTGAGAAGAGCAAAAAGCAACGACCTAAAAATCGTTGCTTTTTGCTTGCTTGTAAAAGGCTCTATAAGCTGTAGTGGCTAAGTCCCTACCACAGCTTATAGAGCTTTTTTGAGGTGAGGTTGTTCATGGATAATTTTTTGTACCTAACTAGTGTCGTCAACTAAAAAAGACAGAAATGTTGGAAATAAGGAACAAAAATCAAGTTGGGAGATTGTGCAATTAAAATGCGGTTATCCGAATTTTTAATCTCAGATTTGCTGAATCTCTTGCCTAATTTGATACTTTTGGGGAAGCAAAGTAAAACTAAATGCCTCAACAGTTAGGCTTCACTTGCTGTTAGCTTTGTTGAAACGCGTTTCTATTTTTAGCAAGTGATTGAAATAAAAAACAAAAAGTAATAAAATGACACTGTAAACGTTTACTTTACATAGGAGGAGCTCCATGGTATTACAAAAAGAACTAGTTCCAATCATTGAATCTAATCTTAATAAAATGACAGCCACAGAGAAGGATGTAGCCAGTTATTTTTTGAAAAATAGGAAAATGGATTATTTAACAACGGAATATTTTTGTAAGCAACTGCATGTCTCTAAAGCAACCTTGACACGTTTTTCTCAAAAATGTGGCTACAGTGGCTTTAGAGAATTCCTTTTCCAATATAAGGAAATGATTAAGGGACAAGCTGAAGTCACTATTTATAAAAATTGGACGCAAAATGTCTTGTCTGACTATGAAGAAATGCTGCGAAAAAATTATTCTGTCCTAGATGAAGCAAGATTAGAGAGGATTCAACAGTTAATAGAGTCCTCTTCTCGCATTTATTTTTATGCTAAGGGGAGTTCAGCCTTTGCTTTAAATGAAATGAAAGTTCGTTTCATGAGAATGGGAATCATGGGAGAAGTTATGGATGACGACGACATGATTTTATGGAATAGTCTTTTGGTTGATGAGTCTTGCTTAGTGATTGCTGCTTCAATATCGGGCAAAACCAAAACCATTATTGAAGCATTAGCAACTGCTAAAAGAAATGGTGCAAGGACTGTATTGATGACAACACGAAATTTTGATGATTATGATTTTTGCGATGAGTTATTGCTGTTAGCTTCCACGCAAAATCTTTCCTATGGCAATAGAATATCACCACAATTTCCCATCTTACTGATGACTGATTGCTTATTCTCTTATTTTTTAGATAGCAAGGAAAGAAGATCTTATTACGACCAAACCATCATTCATAAGGAGGAATAATATAATATGCGACAAGGTTGGACAAGGGATACATTTTTAAAACAAATCCAGGGCGGGATGATTGTTTCTTGTCAAGCGCTGCCTGGTGAGCCTTTATATGAGCAGGCATTCAGCCTCATGCCCTATATGGCCAAAGCAGCCAAAGAGGCTGGGGCAGTGGGCATTCGTGCTAATTCTGTTCGAGATATTACAGCTATTCAACAAGTCACGGATTTACCAATTATTGGTTTGATTAAGCGAAATTATCCTCCACAGGCTCCTTATATCACACCAACAATGAGAGAAGTTGATGAGCTTGTTGCCTGTAATACAACAGTTATTGCCTTTGATGCCACCCAACGTCCACGCTATGATGGTCTTGAAGTAGCAGATTTCATCCAAAAGATTAAGACAAACTATCCGAATCAGTTACTGATGGCCGATATTAGTACCTTACAAGAAGGACTGATAGCTAGCGCAGCTGGTGCTGATTTTGTTGGAACAACCTTATCAGGTTACACTTCAGACAGTCCAAAATTAGACGGACCTGATTTTAATTTGATTCAAGAATTAGTTGAAGCCAACTTAACGGTCATTGCTGAGGGAAGAATCCATACTCCTCAACAATTACAAAAAGTTTATGCATTGGGAGTCACCAGTGCAGTTATTGGCGGGGCAATAACACGACCAAAAGAAATTGCCGAGCGGTTTATTAAGGTACTCAATCACAATAAAGGAGAGGTGTAATAATGAGAGATTTATCTAAATATGAAGGAATTATTCCAGCATTTTATGCTTGTTATGATGATAAGGGTGAGGTGAGTAAAGAACGGGTCCAAGATCTTGTTCGCTACTATATTAAAAAAGGCGTAAAGGGAATCTATGTCAATGGATCCTCAGGTGAATGTATCTACCAAAGTGTTGAGGATCGTAAACAGATTATTGAAGCCGTGATGGAAGTGGCAAAAGGACAACTCACCGTGATTAACCATGTGGCTTGTAATAATACTAAAGATAGTATCGTATTGGCACAGCACTCTGAAGCAGTTGGAGTAGATGCGATTGCAGCCATTCCTCCTATTTACTTTAAGCTTCCTGACTATTCAATAGCTGCTTACTGGAATGCTATGAGTCAAGCAGCACCTAAGACTGATTTTATTATTTACAATATTCCACAGTTAGCAGGAGTAGCCTTGACAGAAGCATTGTATAGCCAAATGCGCCAAAATCCGCGGGTTATTGGTGTGAAGAATTCCTCAATGCCTGTTCAGGATATTCAAACTTTTGTGGCAGCTGCGGGCGATGATTATATTGTGTTTAATGGGCCGGACGAACAATTCTTAGGTGGGCGAATCATGGGAGCAAGAGCTGGTATTGGTGGAACATATGGTGTGATGCCCGACCTTTATTTGAAGCTGAACCAATTATTTGAAGAAAAGAAACTTGCAAGGGCTAAAGAGCTGCAATATGCTATTAATGAAATTATTGCCAAAATGGTCTCTGGTCGAGCTAATATGTATGCCATTGCCAAAGAAATCCTACGGCTAAATGAAAATCTGGATCTAGGTTCAGTGCGTGCGCCGCTTGAAGCTTTAGGTGATGAAGATCAATCGATTGCTCAGGCAGCAGCAGAGCAGATTAATCAAGTTAGAAAAGCATTCTTATAATGTTAGGTCACTGTGTGGTATACATTCATTAACGAATGGAGGGTTAATATGAATAAAACAGGGTTTACCTCAATTGACCTCATTATTTTGATTGCCTACTTGGCTATCGTGCTTTTAGCTGGCCTGTATTTCTCAAAGAAAGAGATGAAGGGCAAGGAATTTTTTAAGGGTGATGGCTCAGTGCCTTGGTATGTGACATCGGTTTCACTGTTTGCAACGATGTTAAGTCCGATTTCTTTCCTAGGCTTAGCAGGTAATTCTTATGCAGGAAGCTGGATTTTATGGTTTGCTCAATTGGGAATGCTCATTGCTATTCCTTTAGCTATCAAATTTGTGCTCCCCATTTTTGCTCGTATGGATATTGATACGGCCTACGATTATTTGGAACGCCGCTTTGAGACGAAATCCCTACGGGTTATCTCAGCAGTTTTATTTATTGTTTATCAATTAGGTCGGATGTCAATTATTATGTATTTACCATCGTTTGGTTTAGCAGCCTTGACTGGGATTGATATTAATATCCTAATAATATTAATGGGCGTTATCGCCATTATCTACTCTTATACAGGGGGGATAAAATCCGTATTATGGACTGACTTTATACAGGGTGTGGTGCTCATTGGTGGGGTAGTAATTGCATTATTTGTCCTGCTAAGAGATATTAATGGTGGGCTAGAAACAATTATGCACCATTTAGCTCATGGTAAATTTCTAAGTCCGACTGAAAAATTGTTTGACCCCAATATTTTAGCAAGCTCAGTCTTTTTGATTGTGGTTGGATCAGGCTTGACCATTTTTTCGTCCTATGCGTCTTCGCAGGACTTGGTGCAGCGGTTTACAACCACGCAAAATATTAAGAAATTAAATAAAATGATGTTCACTAATGGTGCCTTATCACTTGGGGTTGCAACGGTCTTTTATTTGATTGGGACAGGACTATATGTCTTTTATAAAGTTCAACATAGTGGCTCAGTAGATGCTATTGCGCAGGATCAAATTTTTATGTATTTTATTGCCTATCAATTGCCAGTAGGCATTACTGGGATTATTTTAGCAGCTATTTATGCTGCTGCCCAATCCACCATCTCCACTGGGCTTAATTCGGTAGCAACGTCCTGGACACTTGATATTCAAGAAGTGTTTTCAAAAAATATGTCTGATAAACACCGGACGCGCTTTGCTCAAATGGTCTCACTGCTAGTGGGAATTTTCTCTATTGTGGTTTCTATCATCATGGCTCATTCTGATATTAAATCAGCCTATGAGTGGTTCAATGGATTTATGGGGCTTGTACTTGGGCTTTTAGGTGGGGTGTTTGTGCTTGGTTTTGTATCAAAAAAAGCTAATAAATATGGAGCCTACGCTGCCCTTATTGTTTCAACCATTGTTATGGTTTGTATTAAATATATCTTGCCACCAGAAGCGGTTAACTACTGGGCTTATTCCCTCATTTCAATTACGGTGTCCTTGGTCAGTGGCTACATCGTTTCTCTATTAACAGGTAATAAAGCAGTGGCTCCTAAATACACAACCATCTATGATATTTCAGAAATTTTAGCTGATAGTAGCTGGGAACAACGTCATTAATAGAAAAGAGGGCAATCTTATGATTATTGCAGAACGATCCGACTTTAAAACCTACATTCCACTAAATCCCCACTTTGCAACTGTCTGGGATTTTCTTACTAAAACAGATTTGACCACCTTAGAAGATGGTAAAATCGACATTGATGGTGCGAACGTTTTTGCGAATTGTATGACTTATGTCGCAGATGGCACTGCAGGTCAAGTGTTTGAAACCCATAAGCAATACTTAGACATTCATCTGGTGTTGACAAATACGGAGAAAATAGCAGTGGCTGCCCCAGCCAGCTCACAACTGAAAGTAGCATTTGATGACGCGCAAGATTTTGCCTTGTATGAAAGCGAACAGTACCAGCTGCTTGAATTGACAACCAGCAATTTATTGGTAGCATTTGCAGCAGATTTTCATCAACCAAAAATCCGCATCAATGATCAACCTGTTAAGAAATTAGTTATTAAAGTATTGAACCAAGAGGTAAACCATGAAGCTTAACAAATCTTTGATCGGTTGCCTGGTTGCAAGCTTATTGGCCTTTACTTTGACGAATGTTATTTCAGCCGCATCCAAAGCTTCCCTAGTACCTATTTTTGAAGCATCTCAGCTGACCTTGAATGGTCAAGCAGCAGAATTTAGCGAGCAAATCGGTGATAAGCTCAAAGGAAATGATTTTACTCTTATCATTTCCTATTCTCAAACAGAAAATAAAGGGGATCAAGCCTTATTTGGCATGTCTAATCCAGCACCTGGTAACCAAAATAGCTACATTGATCTTTTTATCCGAGAAAATGGGGAATTGGGTATGGAAGCCCGTGATACCTCTACTCAGACTAATCATTTAGTGGCTCGTCCAGCTGCTGTCTGGGGACGGTTTAAGCATAAGCCGGTCACAAATGATGTGGCACTGGTCGGGGATTCCACGCATAGCACTTATACTCTATATGCAAATGGGACAAAACTAGTAGAAACCAAGGTTGCACATTATTTGGGGCCAAAAAACATACAAGGACTTAGTGCTTTTGTCCTAGGTGGGGTTAAACGTGCCCAAAAGATGGCTTATGGTTTTAAAGGGACTATTGAAAGTGCTAAAGTTTATGATCAGGCACTTGATGCGACTAGCCTAGAAAACATAACAACAAATCAGATCACAGACCATCTTATTTACACTGCAAATGATACCACAGGTTCCAATTACTTCAGGATTCCTGTGCTCTACACTCTAAGCAATGGTCGCATCCTCTCAAGTATTGATGCCCGATATGGTGGAACCCATGATTTTTTAAATAAAATCAATATTGCGACTAGTTACAGTGATGATAATGGAGCGACATGGCAAAAGCCCCAATTAGCACTTGCATTTGATGACTTTGCTAATGCTCCCTTGGAGTGGCCGCGTGAGCCTGGCTTGCGCGATCTACAAATTAGTGGCGGTGCCACTTACATTGATTCTGTTATGGTAGAAAAACCCAATCATCAAGTAGTCCTGTTTGCTGATGTCATGCCTGCGGGCGTTAGTTTTCGTGAAGCACAGCGAGACGATTCTGGCTATAAAGACATTAATGGCAAAGTTTACCTCAAATTGAAAAAAAGGGGTGAGTCAGGCTATGATTACACTGTCCGCGAGCAGGGGCGGATTTTTGATGATCGGACAAACCAGCCAACTGCCTATAGTCTTGCTAAGGATTTTTCTCTAATGGAAAATGGAAAGACTTTAACCGTGGAACAATACTCGGTCGCTTTTGACAACAATAAAAAGTCGGAGTACCGCAACGGCAAACAGGTAAATATGACAGTTTTCTATAAAGATTCCTTGTTTACTGTCGTTCCAACAAACTACATCGCTTATGCTACCAGTGATGATTCGGGAAAAACCTGGTCCCATCCTAGTCTCCTTTCACCGCTTATGGGATTAAAAAGAAATGCACCTTATCTGAGTCCAGGTCGTGGTATCGTTGATTCTAAGACGGGACGAATCCTCCTTACGGCTTATACAGGTAAAGAATCAGTCGTTATCTACAGTGATGATAATGGGGCGAGCTGGCAAGCTAAGACTGTGCCGCTACCGGATAACTGGTCTGCCGAAGCGCAGGTGGTGGAATTAAGTCCCGGTGTGCTTCAGGCCTATATGCGTACCAACAACGGCAAGATTGCTTATCTCACTAGTAAGGATTCTGGTAATACCTGGGGAGCCCCGCAGTACCTGGATTTTGTCACTAATCCTAAGTACGGCACTGAACTGTCGATTATAAATTATAGTCAAAAAATTGATGGCAAGAAGGCTCTGATTTTAAGTACGCCTAATTCTCCAAACGGAAGAAGGCATGGACAAGTGTCGATTGGTTTAATCAATGATGATCATAGCATTGAATGGCGGTATCATCACGACATTGATTTTGCACAATATGGTTTTTCTTACTCAAGTTTAACAGAATTACCCAACCATGACATTGGCCTTATGTTTGAAAAGTTTGATTCCTGGTCACGCAATGAGCTTCACATGAAAAATGTGGTTCCCTATGTCAGTTTGACCATCGATGACCTTAAGACGCATCAATAGGTCATAAAAAGCAAGCAAAGGAGTATTATGATTAATTATGGAATTGTCGGAGTAGGCTATTTCGGTGCTGATTTAGCTCGCTCACTAAATAACATTGCAGATGCAAAAGTTGTAGCGATTTTTGATCCCAATCATGGCCAAGAAATAGCTGAAGAATTAGGCGCAGCTGTTTGCTTGAGCCTGGATGCATTGGTCGAACGCGCTGATGTTGATTGTGTCATTGTAGCTTCGCCGAGCTATTTGCATCGTGAACCTGTTGTCAAAGCAGCTGAGCATGGCAAACATGTTTTTTGTGAAAAACCAATTGCTTTGAACTATGAGGATTGTAAAGCCATGGTTACTGCTTGCAAAGAGCATCAGGTTATCTTTATGGCAGGGCACATTATGAATTTCTTTAATGGAGTTCATCATGCTAAGGAGTTGATTACACAAGGAAAAATTGGTAAGGTGCTTTATTGCCATGCTACACGCACCGGCTGGGAGGAACAACAAGCAACCGTTTCTTGGAAAAAGCAACGTTCCCAATCAGGCGGACACTTGTATCACCACATTCACGAGCTTGATTGTATTCAATTTATTATGGGCGGCTTACCCGAAAAAGCAACAATGGTAGGTGGGAATGTGTATCATAAGGGCGAGCATTTTGGCGATGAAGATGACATGCTCCTTATTAACCTAGAATATTCTGATGATCGTTATGCTCTACTAGAATACGGCAATGCCTTTCGTTGGGGAGAACACTATGTTCTGATTGAAGGCACAAAAGGGGCCATTAAGCTTGATTTATATCATACCGGCGGAACCCTCCGTGTTAAAGGAGAAGGCGAATCCCATTTCTTAATCCATGAAAGCCAAGCAGAAGATGATGATCGAACAGCTATTTACACTGGAAGAGGGATGGATGGTGCTATTGCCTATGGTAAGCCGGGTGTGCGGTCGCCATTGTGGCTGCAAACATGTATTGATAAAGAAATGGCTTACTTGCATCATATTCTTAAGGGCGGTGAGATCACAGATGAATATGCTAAACTGTTGAATGGCGTTGCTGCCTTGGAATCCATTGCTACAGCTGATGCTTGCACCTTATCTGTCACAGAAGATCGCAAGGTATTTCTCTCTGAAATTACTAATGGCTAAATGCCTAATCTAAAGGGAAAAGCTAGGCTAATACTTAAGTGTGTAGTAGTGAATAAGCCTCAGTACAAAAAAGATAAGGATTTGGGAGTGAAGGCATTCCCAAATCCTGTTTTTAATGAGGTATTGCTAATGGTAATGTTGTAGGTAAATGGCTGAGCTTGAGAGAATTGATAGGATGTCTTTTCGTGTTTACCAATCAGCCACACGCTATAGCAGAGGGCGGAGCTTTTGAAATTTGTGCTCAGATGTCAGTACTAACAAAAAGGGAGAAGTTGTAAAGGGAGAGAGAAAAACGATGAAAAAAATTATTGGAATTGATATTGGTGGGACAACAATAAAGGCTGATCTCTATGATTTAGAAGGACGCAGTTTAAAACACTACAAAGAAGTTAGCACTTCCATTGACTATGAACGTCAGTCTAATCATATTTTAGAGCAGGTTTGTTGTTTAATTGAGGAATATAACCAAGATAACACGATTTATGGTGTGGGAATTGCTACAGCTGGAGTTGTGAATAGTCAAACGGGAGAAGTCGTTTATGCCGGTTATACGATTCCTGGCTATTGTGGTACAAATTTTAAGCAAACAATCCTAGAGCGATTTCAATTGCCCGTTGCAGTCGAAAATGACGTGAACTGTGCTGCTTTAGGCGAAGCCTGGCTTGGCAATGCCAGAGGCTTATCAAATCTTGTTATGCTTACAGTGGGCACTGGTATCGGCGGGAGTGTTATTATCAACAATCAGATTCTAAATGGTCATCAGTTTACAGCGGGTGAAGTGGGTTATTTACCGGTTAAGGGTCAAGATTGGCAAAATCTTGCCTCAGCAAAAGCCTTGATGGAGTTGTATAAGGAAAAAAGTGGAATCGCTGACCCTACTGGTCCTGAGTTTTTTGCAGATATAAAAGCAGACAATCCGATTGCACAAGAAACCTTAGCTACCTTTATTGACCATTTTACAGAAGGCATTTTGACCATTTCTTATCTCCTGAATCCAGAAGTCATTATTATCGGAGGAGGGATTTTTTCTGAATCAGCTTTGCTATTATCAAAAATACGCGCTTCCTTAGCTCAAAAAGTAAAGAATGCACGCTTTTTACCAAGGCACATTATTGCAGCATCCCTAGGCAATGAAGCCGGTCGTGTCGGTGCCGTAAAGCATTTTTTAAATACGCACCAGTAAACCAGTATTTTCCTAAGTGTTTCTGGAAAAAACAAATGGTGGTCTATAGTGATAGTGGCCGCAGAGGTGAGAAAAGAGATCCCAAAATGCAAATCTAGGGACATATTTGTGAAAAGGCATGTCATTACCACCTTATTACCTGCTTTTTCTTTCTGCCTACGTGCGGATTCTTCTTTTTTTCATTGTCAACCTATCCTTTTTATGGTATATTAGAAGGGTAGCCCACCTTTAGTGTAATGGATATCACGTAAGATTCCGGTTCTTGAGATGGGGGTTCGATTCCCTCAAGGTGGATAGAAAGTAGATAAAAAAGCCTGGTAAATAAGGCTTTTTTGTTACTTGTCCAAAATTTGTCCAAAAAACTATGCTCCCCTTTTACTGGTTTAATCAGGTGAAAGGGTTTTTGCATGAAATATAATGATACACTTAAATTAAGCGCAGTAGAAATGTATTGATCTGGTCAGTGGATGTAGACACCAGAAAGAGTCTGGACAAAAAACGTTAGAAAAAGAATGGTACAATGGTCAAAAAAGCTGACAGGTGCGCGTGCTTACCTGTCTTTTAAGCCCATTTCTGAAATGTCGACTAAATGATCATTTTCAAAAAATAAAGTAAGGTGTGCTTGAGCCTCTTTAGCCTTAAGCCCGCTAACCCAAATTGCTTGTAATTGGGTGTGATTACTAGAACTTGCTAGAGTATAGTCATCTGGTTCGGTCAACCGCTTAACAACTTCAGCATAGGTCATGCCTTTTTTGAGTTGACTGACTTTTGCATGGTCAATCGTTTTTTCACGATTAAAATAAAAATTAGCGATGGATTTGACAATGGTCGAGTCCTCAAATAAGTTAGCTTGGATAGTCACTTGACCAAATTTCCAGCTATAAACATCTAGCTTGGCATTCCCGGCAGTCTTGGTTTCATGACTGCTAGGCTGTCCATAAAGTTGGGTTAAATCAGCTAATGAACTACCACCTTTGAATTCGGTAGTGGCACTGGCAACCTTAATATTTTCAAAAGCTGCTCGCTTGTCTTGTTGTTCTGCAGGTCGGGCTTCTTTTTTTTCTGAAGAACGAGGGGTATTTTCGACTTGCTTAGGGGAATGGCCACAGGCTGCTAAGCTAAAACCCACTAGAAATAACATGCCCAGTTGTATGTATTTGTTGAATGTCATGACAGATCCTTAGAAATTATTGATTCTTTTTATTATATCATAATGTAAGCATGATATGAGCAAGAAGAAATTTAGCATGGGCTTGTTTCCCGACTTTATCAGTTAATTGACTTCGCACACGTTGTTTTTGCGATAACAGCGGTATTTCTTTATTTACAATTTATTTCAACGAAAGAAGTAAAAGCTTTAAGCAAAGAAAGAAGGAGAATGATAGTAACCAATAATGAGATGAATGTACATGCCCTTTTTATAGGTGACAAAGCTGAGAATGGTAATTTGTATAAAAATATGTTAAATCAACTTGTGGATGAGCATTTAGGGTGGCACCAAAATGATATGCCTCAAGATGAACCTTTTATGACTGCCTCAGTGCGAAACTCTAGTTCATTTAAGCATACTGTTGCTAAGGTAAAAGATGTCTTAGAGGAAATATCTGGTCGGCTGCGGACAACCTCGGTACCATGGCACAGTGCTGGTCATTTTTAGGGGCATATAAATGCTGAAACCTTTTTATCAACCGTTTATCCTATCAGATTGGTGATAGGGAAATAGAAGTTCATGCCTTAACCTATCCGGAGTGGCAATGCTAAAAGTTAATAAAGGCACCAAGTTAGCTGTAATGGAGAGGCCAAACAATGAGCTTAAGAGCAAAGTTAATTTGCATTACTTTTAGGCAGTAGCTAAATGCTAAATAATGAGGTACTCATGTCTACGATTAGAGAGCCACAATAAAAAGAACCGGCGTCCTAAATAGTTAAGTCTCCGGTTTTTTGATGACTTATGAAGAATCTTTTGAGTCTTTTGTTCATTTAACTGTTTTGTTTGATAAGAAGTAGGGTAAACAGTAACAGACTCATTTTTGACACGTTAAAAGAGGAGGAGATTAGTTTTCTCCTCCTCTAGCTAGCTGGCTTGTTAAGCCTTTAACTTATCTGTTGTTAGCCCTTTTCTTCCCAGTATTCCAAACTCTTATCACGAGAGAGCAGAGTACAGATAATGGCAGCAACTCCAGAAATGCCAAAGATGACAAAGGCAACGCCCCAACCAAAGTTATCAATGATAATACCAATGGCTAAGGTTGCAATAGTTGCCCCTCCAACATAACTAAAGGTACCAGTGAGACCTGAAGCGGCGCCGGCTGCTACTTTAGGCACCAGCTCCATTGCATATAAACCAACCATCATGACAGGGCCATAGATTGCGGCACCTAGACCGATTAAAATGATAAAGTCTAACATCATGTATTGTGGACCTGCTGGAACAAACCAATAAGCAATTAGTAATAAGATGGCAATAATTAAAAAGGCAACGTTAGTCAATGGTTTAGAATTTTTAAATAGCTTAGCTGACAGATAGCCTGCTGTTAACATTCCGATGATACCACCGATTTCAAAAAGTGAGAAGCCGCCCATACCCGCAGTAGCAGTAATTCCCTTACCACCTTGTTCAACACTTGTAGCTAGGAATTTAGGTGTCCAAGAAACAATACCATAGCGTAGAATATACACAAAGATGGAATATAAGGAAGCCCACATTAGTTTAGTATTGGGCAAAATATAGTTTTTAATAATTTTACCCATGCTTAAATCTTCAGTGGTTGCTTGGGAAGATTCAGTGGCTTCGTCATTAGGGTATTGATTGTGGTATTCTTCAATTGGAGGTAGACCAACAGATTCGGGTGTATCTTCTTGAAGAAAATAAACGACAACTGCTAAGAGACAGGCAATAGCACCTGGGAACCAGTAGGCTGCACGGGCTTGGTCAAGAGCGTTGTTTCCAGCAAGTGCTAAACCAATACCAGTTAAGATTGGTGCGATCGCTCCCCCAACATTATGGGATAAGTTCCAGATGGTCGCAAATTTGATCCTCTCTTTATTATCGTACCAGTAAACTAGCGTACGTGCTCCAGGCGGGTAGCCCATACCTTGTAACCATCCATTAATCAGATACATGATGGTGAAAAGCCAGATACTAGTAATGACAGAAGGAATAACCCCAATCAAGACATTGACCAAACCTGTAAGGAAAAGGCCAATGGGCAAAAAGACCTTAGAATTTGATTCATCTGAGATTAAACCTGAGATAAATTTAGAGAGACCGTAGGCAATATAACTAGCACACGTGATAATTCCGATTTCCGTTGCAGACATATTAAGAATGCCTGATAGAATTGAAGTTGTATTGCGCACGAAATAGTATCCCATATATCCAATGAATATAGAAATGAGAACTTGAATACGATACCGAGGATACTTACGTTTGATTTCGGCTTCAGATAAACGTGGCCGTTTTTCTGGCGGCGCTAGTAATTTTTTTAACATAAAGTTAACCTTTCTAATTTTAATCGTGTTAATTATATATCAGAAAGACATAGCTGTCAATTAATAATTAAGTATAAGTTAAAATATACCACACTTAATTCCAATTATACCCTTTTATTATTAGCGTATTCCTATTCTTATGGGTGCTATGAGATGATAAGATTAAATTTAATGAAACTTTTTCCTAGAAACTTTTTTCTTTACAGAAAATAGGAGGTAAAGCTCCGAGATAAAACAAAACCGCTCAGATTAATTTCTGGGCGTTTTTTGTGTTTTACTTTATTATGATACAGTCAATGGAAGTTGTGGAAGAGGTTTTGAGAGAATTGAGCTGTATTAAATGAAAAAAGATTTTAAAAAGTTTTAAAAATAGTTTTTGGGTCTCAATTTGGGTCTCAATAATATAGAAAGTTACGGTAACTCATGAACAAGCCAAAAAGAAAAAACCTTGATTTAACAAGGTTTTAAGAACTTATAGAAAGTTACGGTAAGTATTGATGGAGCTGGTGGGAGTCGAACCCACGTCCAAACATCTGCCAACATATTTGTCTACAACCATAGGTTATGTCTTAGTTTAACAACGAGGTGGACACATAACTCAAATCAACCACGTGCGAGTCTATCAATCTCTTGTTAAGAAACTAGACAATTCCTTAACCGTAGCTTGCTGATTTAAGACGCTTAGCAAAACACAAGCAATTTTGTAAGCGTCACGCTAGCTGGTTTTTAGGCAGCTAATGCGTAAGTGTTTGTATTTTTTGCAGTTATATTTAACTGGCACTTTTACATCTGCCGATGAGTCGCAAAATATGTCTCATAATGCCTGTCGAATCCGTAACAACCCCATAAAATAAAGAGTTCTCTCTCCATCTGTAATTATACCAGTTTTTATTTTAAATAGCAAAAAAAGCTTTCTTGTGCTATGATAACAGTATGAATAATGACAATTCAAGATACTATGTTTTCTTTCAGAAAACTTTCAAACTTCTAGGCATTCTTGCCCTGATTGCTTCTTTTATTACAGCTTTTTGGCTTTATAAAAAAGGCTTACTGAGTGATACGAATGCTTTAAAGCACTTTATTCTTCGCTACCATTTCTGGGGACCATTTATTTTTATTGTTGTCCAAATTTTTCAAATCATCTTCCCTGTTATACCTGGTGGCCTGACCACGGTCGCTGGTTTTGTTATCTTTGGCCCAGTTGAAGGGTTTATTTACAATTATGTGGGGATTATTGTAGGTAGTATTATTCTATTTGAACTTGTTCGTGTCTACGGAGTCAAGTTTATTCTATTATTTGTTGATCAAAAGACGTTTCAGAAATACGAACAAAGGCTTGACACTAAGGGTTATGAAAGATTCTTCATATTTTGTATGGCTTCGCCCGTATCACCGGCCGATTTGATGGTCATGTTGACAGGTTTGACGCGAATGAGCTTTAAGCGTTTTTTGATTATTATTTTACTTTCAAAACCAATTTCAATTATTAGTTATAGTTACCTACTGATTTTTGGTGGGGACTTACTTAAATGGCTACATCATTAAAAAGCTTGGCACATTGTCCAAGCTTTTTAAATTATTGCAAATTAAGTTTATTTTTAAGGATGAAGTGGGTACTGAAATAGACAATCCCTATTAAAATCGCTTGCTCAATAATGGTAATCCAATAGAAATTGCTTTCCAAGAGATAATCAACTTCATGACCATTAAAGTGGAAAACGTTGGTATTTAAATAAGACAACAAAGCACTAGTAGCAATGCTGATGGCGGCATAAGCGATAATGCCTTTGAGTCCTCTGTGATTAGCAAAAAGTTGCCCGATGGAAATGGCTAAGTAAATTAACAAAATCGCATAGATACTACCAATTAGGAAGTAGAGCAATAAACCAAGGACGACATCATAATGACTGGCAACCTGAGACATCAGCTGGTTGAACTGTTTGAGAAAGCTGTTCCAGCTGACTTGAGGAATGATCAGGATAAAGATTGCTAAGCATAAGACGATGCTGTTAAACAGACTGCATACAAAAGATGTGATGAATTTTGAGAGAATTAATTGATGCTCAGATACCGGTAGGGTCATGGTCAAATACCCTTCACGACCAAAGAGATTTTTATTGAAGCGATTGATAATGATTAATAAGGTAGCCAGTAATGAGCCAGCAATTAAGGCACCAAAGGTTAAAATCAGCGTGAAAGGAATAATTTTAGTAAAAATATTGTCACCTGAGAAGGTTGAAGCAGCTGAGATTTTAATGGTGAAAGATAAGATAGCCGCAATAGCAATCACTCCGGCGTTTAAGGCAAAGTACCATTTACCAATTGACTTAAATTCATACTTTAATAATTTTCCAAACATAACTTCCTCCTAAATCCGACATTTTTCTCTAAATAAGGCATCAATGGATAAATGATATTCTTGGCGTAAATCATCTGTACCGCCTTGAAGGAGAATTTTGCCATCTTTTAGGAAAATAACTTCATCTAAGATGGGTTCAATATCAGTGATCAAGTGGGTGGAAATTAAAACAGAAGATTCCTCACAGTAATTATTAATAATTGTTCGTAAAATATAATCACGTGCGGCTGGATCAACCCCACCGATTGGCTCATCAAGGACATAAAGTTTAGCTTTACGACTCATTACTAAGATGAGTTGTACCTTTTCTTTGTTACCTTTTGAGAGATTCTTTAGATAGTCGTTTAAATCAAGATTTAAGTCACGCAGTAAACTATGAGCACGGGTGCGGTCGAAATCTTCATAAAAATCATCGAAAAATTCAATAATATCTGAAAGCTTCATTTCTTCACGCAAGTAACTGGTATCAGGTAAATAAGAGACGATTTTTTTGGTATCAATGGAAGGACGAAAACCATCAATGACAATGTCTCCTTTATTAGGTTGGAGGAGGCCGTTAATCATTTTGATGAGGGTTGTTTTACCACTTCCGTTTGGGCCTAATAAACCGATAATCTTTCCTGAAGGAATCGTCAGAGTCAGGTCATCAATCACCGGTTTTTTATGATACGTTTTGGAAATGTGGTGGAGCTGCAATAAGTTTGACATTTAGTTAACCTCCTTTAAATAGGATTCAAGAACTGGTAGTATTTGCATTTTTTCGTAGCCCATGCGGATCATGTTCTTTGTAAAAGTTTCCAATTCTTGATGGGCTAGCTCTCGGCGCTTACTAGCAATAAGATCTTGGTTATCTGTTACAAAGCGCCCGGCGGTGCGCTGAGAATAGACAATGCCTTGGCGTTCAAGTTCGGTGAAAGCACGTTGCATGGTATTAGGATTGACACCGGCTGTTTCTGCATATTCGCGAACAGTTGGCAGTTGATCTCCACTTTGAATTTCCTGGCTAACAATTTGCATTAAAATGTGGTTTGCAATTTGCGCATAAATGGGAGATTTTTCATCAAATTTCCAAGCCATCTGGACTCCTTTCAAAAAGATTTGATTGTACTATGTAAATGATACAGAACAAAAGTCTAATTGTCAAGAAAAAGGCTGATAAGTTTTTGACTCCATTTTGGAAGAGCATAAAAAACGCCCAGGTCAAAGCATTTCATAGTATAATAGAGAAAACAGTTTTTTTAGTGGGAGGAGCATCTAGTGTTTGCACAACTAAATACAAAAACCGTCTATACGTTTATGGATAGTTTGATTGACCTACGTACTTATATTTTGCAGGCAAAGGCCTTAGGCTATCAAACACTTGGCATTATGGACAAAGACAATCTTTATGGTGCTTACCACTTCATTCAGGCCTGTCTAAAAGCTCAGCTGCGCCCTGTTCTCGGGCTAGAAGTAACCTTGGTTGAGCAGGATGCTTCTTTTAATTTGCAAATGATTGCTAAGAATAGTCGTGGTTATAAAAATTTACTGAAGCTTTCAACTTTGCGGCTATCTGATCGTTTGTCAGTAGCAGATGTTGTTAATTATCAAGAGGGTCTCGCTTTCATTATTTCGGCTAACCAGTATCAACAGGCGTCAGCCTTTCCTTTGCCTTATTATCTGGGTGTTACCCCCAAAACAGTGGTAGATGACTATCAAGGGCCACTCATTGCCCTCCAAGAGGTCCGTTATTTTCAAGAGGAAGAGCGAGAAACCTTGCAGGTTTTGCAAGCAATCAAAGAAAACATTTCCTTAAAGGATGTGCCTTTGATTGAGCAAGGACTTGAGTTGAAAAGTTGCCACGATATGACAGCAGCCTTTGCGGCAACTTATCCAGAGGCTTTGGCCAATCTAGAAGCATTAGTGTCAGATATTCATTATGAATTTGACCAGCAATTGAAACTGCCGCGGTTTAATATGGAAAAACCAGCCCAGCAGGAATTACTGGAGCTGACTACGCAAGGCTTGCAAGACAAAAAACTGTGGACAAAACCTTATCAAGACCGTTTAACTAACGAACTGCAGGTGATTTCAGAAATGGGATTTGATGACTATTTCTTAATTGTCTGGGATTTGCTTCGCTTTGGTCGTAGCAAGGGCTATTATATGGGGATGGGGCGTGGTTCTGCCGCAGGGAGTTTGGTAGCCTATGCGCTTGACATTACAGGAATTGATCCGGTTAAAAATAATCTGCTCTTTGAGCGTTTTTTAAATAAAGAACGTTTTAGCATGCCAGATATTGATATTGATTTACCAGATGTTTATCGCGCCGAGTTTCTTCATTATGTGCGCAATCGTTATGGTATGGAGCATTCAGCACAAATTGTGACCTTTTCAACCTTTGGCCCCAAGCAAGCAATTCGCGATGTGTTTAAACGCTTTGGTGTGCCTGAATATGAACTTACCCAATTAACGAAAAAAATAGGGTTTAAAGAAAGTCTAGCTTCTGTGTTTGAGAGCAATATTAGTTTTCGACAGGTCATTAATAGTAAGCTAGAATATCAAAAAGCTTTTGCGATTGCCAAGCGAATTGAAGGTAATCCGCGTCAGACTTCAATTCATGCAGCTGGTATTGTGATGAGTGATCAACTTCTAACAGATTATATTCCACTTAAGCGTGGCGAAGATATGATGATTACCCAGTATGATGCAGCTGCGGTGGAAGCAAACGGCCTCTTAAAAATGGATTTTTTGGGTCTGCGCAATTTGACCTTTGTCCAGCGGATGCAAGAAAAGGTTGCCAAAGACTACGGTCAAGAGCTTAAGATTGAAGCGATTGATCTGGAGGATCAAAAGACTCTGGCTTTGTTTGCACGAGGAGATACCAAGGGAATCTTTCAGTTTGAACAAACAGGAGCGATTCATTTATTGCGCAGAATTAAACCTCATCGTTTTGAGGATGTTGTCGCTACTACCAGTCTGAATCGACCAGGAGCAAGTGATTACACTTCCAATTTCATTAAGCGGCGAAATGGACAAGAAGCAGTTGATTTGATTGATCCTGCTGTCGCGGCTATTTTAGAGCCGACTTATGGGATCATGCTCTATCAGGAGCAGGTCATGCAGATTGCTCAAGTCTTTGCTGGCTTTACCTTGGGTCACGCGGATTTGTTACGCAGGGCCATGTCTAAAAAAAATGTGGTGGAGATGCAAAAGATGCAAGAGGCTTTTGTTCAAGGAGCTCTGCAATTGGGCCACTCAGAACAAACGGCACATTTTTTGTTTGACCGGATGGTAAAGTTTGCCGGATATGGCTTTAATCGAAGCCATGCCTTTGCCTATTCAGCTTTAGCCTTTCAGATGGCTTATTTTAAGGCTCATTATCCAGCCGTTTTTTATGATGTGATGATGAACTATTCTAATAGTGATTATATTGCTGATGCTTTAGAGAATGGATTTAAGGTTGGTCGTCTGTCAATTAATACTATTCCTTATCATGATATGTTCAAGCAAGATACGATCCTTTTAGGAATGAAACATATCAAAGCTATTCCGCGTGATTTAACTTATTGGATTATTGAGCACAGACCTTTTGACTCGCTTGAGTCGTTTTTGTCTGCTTTGCCAGAGCATTACCGTGTTCGCTCTATCTTGGAGCCTTTGATTAAAGCAGGACTTTTTGATTGCTTTGAAGCCAATCGCCATAAAATGTTAAGTAATTTAGATGGACTGTTAATTTTTATAAATGAATTGGGCTCATTGTTTGCGGATTCTTCCTTTAGCTGGACTGAGACTGAGGATTATTCGGCAACAGAAAAATATCAGATGGAACAAGAAGTGATTGGGATTGGCTTAAGTGATCATCCTTTATTAGCAATTGCAAAGCGTAGCAACAAGCCATTTCAAATGATTGGCCAGTTGAGCAAAGACCAGCAAGCTACCCTTTTGGTCCAGATCGAATTCATTCGGATTATTCGCACAAAATCAAGCGGCCAACAAATGGCATTTCTACGAGTCTTTGATACCCAACACAAGATGGATGTGACCGTTTTTCCTGATACCTATATGCAGGTCAAGGACCTTCTTAAAGAAGGGGGATTCTATTATTTAAGCGGTCGTGTTAAAGAACGGGACCAAAAACTGCAGCTTGTCTTACAAGGAATAGAAGTTGTACAGGAAAAAGCATTGTGGATTTTGCTAGAAGATCACTCAAACGATACGGCTATTTCTCAACTACTTGCCTTACACAAAGGAAATGTTCCTGTCATCTTGCACTATAAAAAAACAAAAGAAACCCTTCAATTATCAGGGCAGGGTTTGGCCCTCACTCCAGAGGTTGAGCAGGCCCTCCAAAAGCTAGCAGTGAAAACGGTTTATCAATAAAAATGGCCGATTAGTGAAGCTATTTGCAAACTATTATGCTATAATAAGAACGTTAAATTAATAGAAGGAGTACCAAAAATGAAACGTATTGCTGTTTTAACCAGTGGTGGTGATGCCCCTGGTATGAACGCTGCTATTCGTGCAGTTGTTCGAAAAGCAATTTCAGAAGGAATGGAAGTTTATGGTATCAATCGTGGCTATGCTGGCATGGTTGATGGCGATATTTTTCCAATTGGTTCAAAAGGTGTAGGTGATAAGATTTCTCGCGGGGGAACTTTCCTTTACTCTGCACGCTATCCTGAATTTGCTACACTTGAAGGTCAATTAGCTGGTATTGATCAGTTGAAAAAACATGGAATTGAAGGTGTTGTTGTCATTGGGGGAGACGGGTCTTATCACGGAGCGATGAGATTAACTGAACATGGGTTCCCAGCAATCGGTATTCCAGGCACTATTGATAATGATATTGCTGGAACAGACTACACTATTGGTTTTGATACTGCAGTTAATACTGCCGTTGAAGCAATTGATAAACTTCGCGATACGTCTTCAAGTCATGGTCGGACCTTCGTTATTGAAGTTATGGGGCGTAATGCTGGTGATATTGCACTTTGGTCAGGAATTGCTAGCGGAGCCGACCAAATCATTGTCCCAGAAGAAGAATTTGACATTCATAAAGTAGTGGCAACGATTAATGATGACTTTACTAATAAAGGTAAAAACCATCATATTATTGTGCTTGCTGAAGGTGTCATGAGTGGCGACCAATTTGCTAAGCAACTAAAAGAAGCTGGCGACACAAGCGATCTTCGTGTAACAAACTTGGGACATATCTTACGTGGTGGTTCTCCAACTGCACGTGATCGTGTGATTGCTTCATGGATGGGTGCCCATGCTGTGGAACTTCTTAAAGAAGGTCGTGGCGGTTTAGCCGTTGGTATTCATAATGAAGAGTTGGTTGAAAGCCCAATCCTTGGAACAGCTGAAGAAGGAGCCTTGTTCTCCTTAGCTGAAGATGGCAAAATCATTGTGAATAATCCTCACAATGCCCGATTGGATTTTGCAGCATTAAATCGTTCACTATCACGCTAAGAGCAGTTATCTTTGTTGAAAACTTATAACAATTGACTATTAATAAGGGAGTGTCATTTATCTATGAATAAACGCGTAAAAATCGTTGCTACACTTGGTCCTGCGGTTGAGATCCGTGGGGGTAAAAAATATGGTGAAGACGGCTATTGGGCTGGCAAATTAGATGTTGAAGCATCTGCAAAGAAAATTGCTGAACTAATCGAAGCTGGTGCTAATGTCTTTCGTTTTAACTTCTCACATGGTGATCATCAAGAACAAGGAGAACGTATGGCAACCGTTCGTCTTGCAGAAGAAATGGCACGTCAAAAAGTTGGCTTCCTTTTGGATACCAAAGGCCCAGAAATGCGTACAGAACTCTTTAGCGATGATGCTAAAGAATATAGCTATGTTACTGATGAAGTCATCCGTGTTGCCACCAAGCAAGGTATTCAATCAACTCGTGACGTCATTGCTTTGAACGTTGCTGGAGCACTTGATATTTATGATGAAGTTGCTGTTGGTCAAACGATTCTCATTGACGATGGGAAACTCGGCTTGACAGTGATTGAAAAAGACATTTCTAATCGTGAATTTGTCGTAAAAGTGGAAAATGATGGCATCATCGCCAAACAAAAAGGTGTCAATATTCCTAATACTAAGATTCCTTTCCCAGCACTTGCAGAACGTGACAACGATGATATTCGCTTTGGTTTGAAACAAGGTTTGAACTTCATTGCTATTTCTTTTGTACGTACAGCAAAAGACGTTGAAGAAGTCCGTGCTATTTGTCGTGAAACAGGCAATGAACATGTCCAGTTGTTTGCTAAGATTGAAAATCAACAAGGGATTGATAATCTTGATGAAATCATCGAAGCGGCAGATGGTATCATGATTGCCCGTGGTGATATGGGAATCGAAGTACCATTTGAAATGGTACCAGTTTTCCAAAAAATGATTATTACCAAAGTAAATGCTGCTGGAAAACAAGTTATTACAGCCACAAACATGTTAGAAACCATGACTGAAAAACCTCGTGCTACTCGCTCTGAAGTTTCTGATGTCTTCAACGCTGTTATTGACGGAACCGATGCCACCATGCTTTCTGGGGAATCAGCTAATGGTAAATACCCAGTCGAAGCAGTTCGCACTATGGCAACCATTGACAAGAATGCGCAAACATTGCTATCAGAATATGGTCGTTTAGACTCTTCTAAATTGTCCCGTGATAGCAAAACAGACGTTGTGGCTTCTGCTGTGACTGACGCTACGCATTCAATGGACATCAAACTGGTTGTAACAATTACTGAAACTGGTCATACAGCTCGTGCCATTTCTAAATTCCGTCCAGATGCTGATATTTTAGCTGTAACCTTTGATGAAAAAGTTCAAAAATCATTGATGGTTACTTGGGGTGTTATTCCAGTTGTTGCTGAAAAACCATCTTCAACAGATGACATGTTCGAAGTTGCTGAAAAAGTTGCTTTGGAATCTGGACTTGTGCAATCTGGTGATAATATTGTTATTGTTGCAGGTGTCCCAGTTGGTTCAGGTGGTACTAACACCATGCGTATTCGCACTGTTAAATAAGATGCGAAATGCTAGTTTTTCGCCTATTGACTCAAGAGTCAGCTAATGGCAGCATTTGGCAGCTTTGTCCTTGGTAGATCCTTTTCAGACAAGGATTGAGGGGGAAAATTGGCCTCTTGTTTTTAGAGATTCTGTTGTTTATGAGTTATAGAAATACTAGCGGTGATGTGGCAGCAGTGTGAGTTTATGCATTGAATGGACTTAGCTTCTTACTAAAAATATCAAAGTGGGTAAAGTTACTATGCTATATAGCACCTTTACCCACTTTTTAGCATATTCTCACTTCTAATAGCAGGTGAAAGCATTAGAGGCTAACAATAGCCACTTAACCTTTTCTAAGCTAAAGAGAAGCTTGGTGGTAGAGGTAAACAACTACCTGCTTACTCTGTAAGCTGTAAGCAAGGAGAAGTGTCAAGTCCTTGTTTGATCTTGGGTATGATTTCTTGATGTATAGGCTGTCTAGTGCTAAGCTCAGATTAAACCCACTATTTTTGAAATCTTCTTACCTTTTGTTATTTTTTATATCATGCTATAATAGAGCTAAGATTAGGAGTACTTATGGTAAAAAGAGATTTTATACGGAATATCTTGCTGGCTTTGCTAGTGATTATTATACTGATCCTTTTGCGCATATTTGTGTTTTCGTGCTATCGTGTTAAGCAAGATACAGCCAATAGCTATTTACACAAAGGGGATCTGATTGTTTTAAAACGGACGATTGAACCCAAATATAAGGATTTTGTTGTTTACAAGTTTCATAAAAAAACCTATATTAGCCGTGTTATTGCTACAGAGGGTGAAGCGGTGACTTATATGGATGATATTTTCTATCTTAATGGTAAAGTTGAGAATCAAGCATATATCAATGCGATGAAGCACAAGTATCTAAGTACAGCTCCGATGGGGAGTCTTTATACGGATGATTTTACCATTGATACCTTAACCCGTGGGAAGGCGCAAAAAATTCCTAAAGACTATTTTTTAGTTTTAAATGATAATCGTCTCAATAGGAAGGACAGCCGAAGTTTTGGACTCATCAAGCGCAGTCAGATTAAAGGTGTAGCGACCTTTAGGGTTTTACCACTGAGCAACTTTGGCTTTATAGAAGTCGAGTAGGACACGAGCAACTCTAACTATATTGGTGGTAGATCAATCTACACCGCTCATTCAAAGCCCAATGGGCTCCAATGGGCTTAAATGTTGGGCTTTTTTGAGCCGTGCAAATGGCAAGTGTTTATTTGTTAGGGCAGATGATGCAGCTAGGCTGTTTAAAAAACTTTTTAGCTAAATTTTTGGTTTCGATAATTGCTACAGCGATCTGATCCGCTATAGCGCTTATCGCGACCATTTTTATTTGAGCAGGGTGAGACGAAAAAGCAACCCTGATCATGTACTCTTGAAAAAGGGTTTGATGTTTTCTTTATAAAGTCTCCTTTTTCTAGAAAATGTTTCCTGCTTTGCTTGGCTTTTTTCACTAAGGATGCATTTAGTTAACCTGGTTGTACAAGATTGCAGCTCAAAAAATAATAAAAGAAACGCAAATGCTCTAGGCAAGGTTTACTATTTTTGTAGTAAAAGATGGTAAAAAATGAGCAATAAGAAGATGAACTGTCGTAATTGACAAGAGAAGGTATCGATTTTTAAGAACACTTAGGCGGGCAGTTAGATTCTTCTTGCTGCTAAAGGAAGTGTTCCCTTCGTTCAGGACTATACCAATTTAATTATTGACAAGAAAAAATCAAAATTATATACTTTAAACATAGTTTTTTTGTTAGTTTTTATAGACTATACCAATTTAATATAAATAGAAAGTCGCAAGCTCTCTTGCGAAGGTTTACATTATGTGTGGAATTGTTGGCGTTGTAGGTAATCGAAATGCTACCGATATTTTGATGCAAGGTTTGGAAAAGCTGGAGTACCGTGGCTATGATTCAGCCGGTATTTTTGTTTTGAATGATCAAAAAGGGCATCTGGTAAAATCAATTGGCCGCATTGCTGATTTACATGAAAAAATCGGTATGGATGTAGCTGGCAGCACAGGTATCGGCCATACACGGTGGGCTACCCATGGACAAGCCACAGAAGAAAACGCTCACCCGCATACATCAGCATCAGGTCGCTTTGTCTTGGTGCATAATGGTGTTATTGAAAATTACCTCCATATCAAGGAAACTTACCTAGCAGGCGATCACTTTAAAGGGCAAACAGACACTGAGATTGCGGCTCATTTGATAGGCAAATTTGCAGAGGATGAGAAGCTATCAGTACTAGATGCTTTCAAAAAGGCCTTGGCAGTGATTGAAGGCTCCTATGCTTTTGCCTTAATTGATAGTTTAGATCCTGATACTATTTATGTGGCTAAAAATAAATCCCCATTGTTAATCGGTCTTGGTGAGGGTTACAACATGGTCTGTTCTGATGCTATGGCCATGATCCGTGAAACAAGTGAATTCATGGAAATTCATGATAAAGAATTGGTTATGTTAACTAAAGATGCGGTAACTGTGACAGATTATGATGGCAAGGTGATGGAGCGTCAATCTTATACGGCTGAACTGGACCTTTCTGATATTGGTAAGGGGACTTATCCTTTTTACATGTTGAAAGAAATTGATGAACAACCAACGGTGATGCGACAATTAATATCTACCTATTCTGATGCTCAAGGACGGATGGTCATTGACCCGGCAATTGTTAAGTCTGTGCAAGAAGCAGATCGTATTTACATCCTTGCTGCAGGAACCTCCTACAACGCTGGTTTTGCATCAAAGGCGATGATTGAACAATTGACGGACACACCAGTTGAGATGGGAGTGGCTTCAGAATGGGGTTACCATATGCCATTATTGAGCAAAAAACCAATGTTCATCTTACTTAGTCAATCAGGTGAAACAGCAGATAGCCGTCAAGTTTTGGTTAAAGCTAATCAAATGGGGATTCCAAGCTTGACCATTACGAATGTACCTGGTTCAACGCTTTCTCGAGAAGCAAGCTATACCATGTTATTGCATGCTGGACCTGAAATTGCTGTAGCGTCAACGAAAGCCTATACTGCGCAAGTTGCAGCCTTAGCTTTCTTATCAAAAGCTGTTGGTGAGGCAAATGGTAAAAAAGAAGCACTTGCATTTGACCTTGTGCATGAATTGTCACTAGTGGCACAATCCATTGAGGCAACCCTCTCTGAAAAAGACCTCATCGCAGAAAAAGTTGAAAATCTTTTGGCGACAACGCGTAATGCATTCTATATTGGTCGGGGAAATGATTACTATGTTGCAATGGAAGCTTCGCTTAAATTAAAAGAAACTTCTTACATTCAATGTGAAGGTTTTGCTGCGGGTGAATTAAAACATGGAACTATTTCACTAATTGAAGAAGGAACACCAGTGATTGGCCTGATTTCTTCTAGTGAGTTAGTGGCGGCTCACACGCGTGGTAATATTCAAGAAGTGGCAGCACGAGGGGCACATGTCTTAACAGTGGTTGAAGAAGGACTAGAACGTGAGGGTGATGATATTATTGTCAATAAGGTGCACCCATTCCTTGCGACTATTGCAATGGTTATTCCAACACAGTTGATTGCCTATTATGCTTCATTACAGCGTGGACTTGATGTTGACAAGCCACGTAATCTAGCTAAAGCAGTGACTGTTGAATAGTGTTTTCATTAAAAGGCCCTCTCATCTTAGTTAAGGCTGGTGAAAAAACTCCTTTTTTGGAGAATGGGGTGCCACCTTATCTCGTTTTTTTTGGCATAAGGTATTATCTAGGGTAATGGGATATTATCAAACGTCATTGACATTTGGCTAAAGGATAGTTGTATGGTTTGTTATGCGTAGCGAGATAGGGTACGTTTTGATGTGATGATGTCTAGAGATAATCGGATGTGGCTTTGTTAGAGTCATCTGCGATTGTCTTTTTTGTTTTGTGCCCATTTTTTCGGCAAAAAAGGGTGATGTACTTGCTAACTTCTGTAAAATCAGGATTATGGTGGGATTGCATAGTGGTCTCCAAAAAAGATAACAATTATCACTTCATCCTTTTAAAGGGAATGGTTTACGATGGCGGTTTGTTTTCATCGTTTCATTCCTTTTTTTGATGGTCTTTTTGATGGTTTTTAGATAGTTGGCTTTGAGTGTTCTGAGTCAGGTTCTTTGGTTTTGTTTTAGGGATAGATTGGGGTGTTGTCATTACAGTGCGGCTCACTGCCGCGATATGAAAGATAGTTATTGAAAATCTTAACCAAGCAGCTTATTGCATAAAGAAATTGCTAAGGGGAGTAGCTCTCTTATTTGCCATCTTTTTTGTCACAAATACTGTGCCAAAGTTTGAGTTTTCTGGCTTATAGCCTGATGTTACCATTAAAGAGTAATATCACTAGGAGGGTTTTCTAATGGAACAAAAATCTTCATTAAAAGTTAGAGTACAAAAGCTTGGTACAGCTTTATCTAACATGGTTATGCCCAATATAGGGGCTTTTATTGCTTGGGGAGTACTGACAGCCCTCTTTATTCCCACGGGTTGGCTGCCTAATAAGCAGTTTGCCATGGCGGTGGGGCCAATGATTTCCTACTTGTTGCCTACTTTAATTGGTTACACAGGAGGTCATGCTGTTTATGGTCAACGAGGAGCAGTTGTAGGAGCAATTGCCACTTTTGGTGCCATTGCTGGTACAAGTTCGCCCATGTTTATCGGTGCAATGGTGATGGGGCCGCTAGGAGCGTGGTGCATCAAAACATTTGATCGACGCTACCAAGAAAAGATTCGGCCTGGTTTTGAAATGTTGGTCAATAACTTTTCTGCGGGGCTTATTGGCTTTGCCTTGTTGTTGCTGTCTTTCAAAATTATTGGGCCAATTGTGGCAACTTTGACTGAAACAATTGGTAAAGGTGTCCAAGCTTTGGTAGACATGCACCTTTTGCCACTAGCAAATATTTTGATTGAGCCAGCAAAGATTCTCTTTTTAAACAATGCTCTGAATCATGGTATTTTTACGCCACTTGGGACAGAACAAGTGCTTAAGGTTGGGAAATCAGTGCTTTTCTTGTTAGAAGCCAACCCTGGTCCTGGTTTGGGGATTTTGGTAGCTTATGCTTTATTTGGCAAAGGCTCTGCTAAGGCCTCATCTTGGGGAGCAATGATTATTCATTTCTTTGGTGGAATTCATGAGATTTATTTCCCCTATGTGATGATGAAACCAGCCCTTTTCCTTGCTGTTATTGGCGGTGGTGTAACAGGGACCTTTACAAATGTTCTTTTAGGTTCAGGGCTTACAGGAGCTGCATCGCCTGGATCAATTATCGCTATTGAGCTCATGGCCCCCAAAGGTCTCTGGCCACATGTGAATGTTTTACTAGGTGTCTTAGCTGGTGCAGCTATTTCCTTCCTAATTGCTAGCTTAATCCTAAAAGCTGATAAATCAGTAGAAGATGAAAGTGCCCTTGAGCAAGCACAAATCGCTTCGCAAGCTGCCAAAGCACAATCAAAAGGGCAGCTCATAGCTACTGACAGTAAGGAAGCTGATTTTTCTGCTGATACTATTGAGCATATTATCTTTGCTTGTGATGCTGGAATGGGAAGCTCAGCTATGGGGGCTTCAATTCTACGAGACAAAGTAAAAAAAGCTGGTTTGACAATTCCTGTTAGTAATAAAGCTATTTCAAATTTAACAGATGTTACCAATACCTTGATTGTCACGCAGCAAGAACTAGCGGCGCGTGCTGCTCAAAAGACGCCTCGTGCTGTTCATATTTCTGTTGATAATTTTTTAGCAACGCCAAAATATGATGAGATTGTCGCGCAGCTTAGCGCAACCCCGATAGCAAACCAAGAGCAAAAGGCATCAAAAACAGCAAAAGAGCAGACAGAAACAGTGATTGATCTGGATTACATTGATGAAGTTGTTTTTGCTTATGACAAGGGGCAAGGTTCTGCAACGATGGGACAGGCAACTCTGGCAGCGATTTTTAAGCATCAGCAGATTGATATTCCCGTTTCAAAGGCTACTAATGGAGAGTTGCAGCGCTTTGATGCCAAAAATATTCTGATTATAACCACCATAGCCAATCAATCCTTAGCACAATCTATGGCACCCAATGCGCAATTCTTAGTTGTTGATAGTTTGGTGACAACTGCTGAGTATGATAAAATGGTTGCTCGTATGCACAAATAAAACAAGGAAATACATGATAAAAGGATGCTATTAACAAAACGAGAAGAACAATTATTGCAAGCATTTCTTCGTTATGGGAAGCTTTCAATGGATAATATTGCTGCTATTTTGAAAGTGTCCAAGCGGACAGCCTATCGTGTCCTTAATGACTTGACGGTTAGTTTGAACCCTCTAGCTGTTGGCATTGTTAAAGAAAACCACAAGTATTTGCTGACAGGACAATTATCTCGTATTGCAGATTACAGGAGTCAAGCTAGCTTTTCAAAAATGGAGCGTCTTAATCGTATTACTTATCACTTGCTTATAGCCGATCAAGAAATAACGAATGATGAACTTCAAAGCCTATTAGGTGTTAGTAATGTGACGATCATACAAGATGTTGCAGAAGTAGAAGAACGTTTAGCTAGTTTTGGCATGACACTAAAGCGATTAAAGGGCTACGCCTTGACAGGCTCAGCCCTTATGCGTCGTCGCTTGTTAGCCGTTTTACTATCTAATAATATTAGTCTATCAGATTTTTGGCAGGGGCAAATGGGATATTTCAAGCCCATGCAAACAGAGCATTTACTGATTGCCCTGGATATTTTTCAGCGCTATCAGCAGCAACTACCTGAGATGGATGCTAAACTGGTCCAGTATTTTGTCTTTAATCTGGTCTTAAGCAATTGGTACGCGGTGGAAGATCAACCACAGGCGGTGAGTAAGACAGCACTTGATTTTGCTAAGAAAGTCTATGCTGATTTTTCAGCACAAACTCAGACCTTTTATCCCATTCAGGAAATATTAACATTTGCTGCGCTCTTAGATACGGCTCTTTTAAAGCGGCAGGAAACTCCTCTATACCAGGAAAATTTTGATAGCGAATTTTTCTATAGTGTATCTAATTTAATTGATAAGGTAGCCCTTTACACAAAAATTGCCTTTACCAAGGATCAGACCTTGTTTAAATTCTTGTTCAATCATCTGCGTTTGACCTTAGCAGTGCCGATTCTCTTTGCCAAGACCAGTGTTGCTAGCTTGGCACATGATGCATTTGAGCAAAATGAGTATTTGCACCGTGTTATCAAATTGTTAATGATGGAAATCTTTCCCTTATACATTCAAACAGAGTCAGAATGGGAGTTGGTTACCCTACATTTTGCCTCGAGTCTTCGGCGCAGCCCCCACATTTATCCGGTTCAGGTTTTATTACTGACGGATGAACGACCACTGGCCACTGAATTATTAGTTTCACGGATGAAAAATATCGCTCCCTTTATTGCTTCTATCAGGACTAAAAGCACGCGTCAGTTAGGTGAAAATGACTTTAAAGAGTATGATGCCATCTTGGCGACAAAGCCCATGGCTGACCAGCGCATTCGCATCGTATCAACCTTTCCCGCTGCTAATGAAATGGTATCTTTAGAGCAGTTTTTACAGGAGATACAGATTAACCGCGAGGTCAAGTTTCGCGAAGATACTGTGTTTCCCATGCATCTGAATTTGCAGTCTTATTTGACTGCCAGCCAAGCGATTTTACAAACGTTTACTTTAAAACAATTGCATAATCAAGCTTCCTTTCAGCAAACGATTTATGATTTGGTTGCTCAATTGTCTGTGGTTGATGATCAGCCTTACTTGGCTGATAAGCTCATTCGGCGTTTTCAAGAGAGTCCGCTGGCAATTCCAGAAACTAACCTAGCCTTGATTCACACTCAGTCGCATCAGGTCAAGCAATCCATTTTTATGATTTTTGAGCTAGAGCATCCTGTTAAGGCTAAATCAATGAATGGCGAAGACGAGATGGTCTCACGTATTTTGGTGATGTTAACCAAGCATGATGAGGTTGATGAAGTCCGAGAACTAATGACGGCTATCAGTCAATCAATTATTGAAAATCATCTTTATACGGAGATTTATAAAAAGGGCAATGCTGACATCATTTATCATCTGTTAAATCACATTTTTACCGATAAAATTAAGAAAATGGAGAACTAATATGGAATTTCAAAAGCAGTTGATTGCCTTAAATCAAAGCTTTGCAAGCAAAGAAGAAGCGATTCGTTATTGTGGAAACCTGCTTTACGAAAATGGCTATGTTGATCAAGATTACATTCAAGCTATGCTTGATCGTGATAAGGAATTATCAGTGTATATGGGCAATTTTATTGCCATTCCGCATGGGACGGATGCAGCTAAAAAGAGTGTCCACAAGTCTGGATTAGCTGTGGTGCAAGTACCTGGCGGTGTGAATTTTGGGACACAAGCAGCTCCGCAAATTGCGACGGTTCTCTTTGGTATTGCTGGCATTGGTGATGACCATTTGGCCTTGATTCAAAAAATTTCGATTTTTTGTGCTGATGTCGATAATGTGGTTAAGTTGGCAGATGCCCAATCAGTCGAGCAAGTCATTCATTTATTAACCACTGTTGATGAGTAACCAAAGCAAAAAAAGGAGCTAAACATGAAAAAAGCAGTACACTTTGGAGCAGGTAATATTGGCCGTGGTTTTGTTGGAGAGGTTTTAGCAGCAAATGGCTTTGCTATTGAGTTTGTTGATGTTAATGAAACCATTATTGAGGCTTTAAATCAGCACCATTCTTATACAATTGAAATTGCAGAAGATGGCAAACGTCAGGTATGTGTGAATAATGTGTCTGGTATAAATAGCCGTCTCCATCCAGAAGCCGTTGTGAACGCGATTGTAGAAGCAACAATCATCACAACAGCTATAGGGCCCAATATTTTGCCCTTTATTGCGCAGCTGATTGCCCAAGGTATCCAAAAACGCCGTCTCGCTGGTGTGACAGAACCAATTGATGTTTTAGCCTGTGAAAATATGATTGGTGGGTCACAGTTTTTGTTGAGTGAGGTCGCAAAATACTTAGAACCTGCAGATCAAGCCTATGTTGAACAATATGTCGGCTTTCCCAATGCTGCGGTTGATCGCATTGTACCTGCCCAATCGCATGAGGATCCCTTATTTGTGGTCGTTGAGCCTTTTAAAGAGTGGGTCGTAGAGACTAGCAAAATGAAAAATGCAAGCCTCAAACTAGCCGGTGTTCACTATGAAGAAAACCTGGAGCCTTTTATTGAACGAAAATTGTTCTCGGTGAATTCTGGTCACGCAACAGCAGCATACAGCGGGGCACATGCGGGTGTCAAAACCATCTTGCAAGCACTTAGCATCCCCGAGGTCAAAACTCAATTAGCTGCTGTTTTTGGGGAAATGAGACAACTCCTGATTGCCAAATGGGATTTTACTGAGGATGCCTTGAAGGCTTATCATGCTGTTATTATCAGTCGATTTAAAAACCCTTACATAGTTGATGATGTTAGTCGGGTGGCGCGGACGCCGCTTCGCAAATTAGGCTACGATGAACGCTTTATTCGTCCAATCAGAGAATTGAAAGAGCGCAGCTTACCTTATGATAATCTCCTTAAAACGGTAGCTTACGTCTTTACTTATCGTGATGACAATGACGAACAAAGTCAGCAATTGCAACAGATGCTTTCTGAAACTGACCTACCACAAGTGGTGAGAGAGGTTACCGGCTTAGAAGACCAGGACTTAATTGCTGAAATTGTGGCTGCTATTGAGCAGGTTAGAGCTTAAGCAAACTGTCCTTAGACAAGCTTGCTGACTACTAGCTTGCTGAAGATAGACACTGTAAAAATCGGGTTGGCACTGAGACTTAAAAAGCATGAGAACTTGGTCTTAAGACCGTTGTTTCGGGAGTGCTAGTCATGAATCATGGATTAGTTGATATTATCTATGACTACAGTCTCGCACTAACGTGTCTAATGACCTCAGAAAGTCTTGTAAAAAAAGTAAGAACTAACACATATGGTTGCATAACAATCAGATATGTTAGTTCTTGCTTTTGATTTAGGTTATTTTGCTAATGTGATAGTGTTTGTGTTTAACTGACGCGATTTTCTTTTGAATGGGGGTTACTTGGTGATGACGTAAGTACCACGTCTCCTTTCGCCGCCAGAGACTGGTGTGCAGGTAGCCATCTAACTCATAAGAAAGCAGCTTTGTTTTTTGACTGAGTGAAACAAAAGAGATGTTTTTAATCTCGGTTCGTTGGGAGTAAACGTGGCTATCTAGTTGCTCCTTGGTTAAACTTTTGCCACTAGAATCAATAAGCAAAAAGTCGTCTGAGAGCAGCTCTTGGTACTGGGGAATTTTTGCCAAGATCATTTTTTCCTGACGCAGGAGCTTTGCTTGCACATTTGCTGGAATCTCATCTTCAGGGATGCGAGAAGGCTCAACATGAATATCAATATCATAAACAGCAAAGCGTTCGCTGAGCATTTGCTCAACTTGTTCGGTAATAGCATGGCTTTCATAAACAGATAAATCAGGATGCATTTCTAAGACAATATCCAGATAAACATTACTGCCATAAGTCCGTCCGCGTTGCGATTTAACGGCATTAACCTTGGGAATTTCTAAAATAGCTTGCTCATATTTTTTTAAATGCCGGTTATCAAAACCGTCCGACAAACTAAAGGCACTTTGCATAAAAATATCAAAGGCTGTCTTTAAAATGAAGAAGGTAATGATAATCGCGGCAATTCTATCAATAATGGTTAAATGCAGCGAAGCAGCCAAAATAGCAACCGCTGTGCCGATCGAAGTGACCGCATCTGATAAGTTATCTTTAGAAGCGGCGACCAATGCACTGGATTTGACGCGCTTAGATAAGCGCTTATTGTAGGTATAGACAAAAAACATTATTAGGGCGGATACCAGCCCAACAATGGCTCCAAGGGGGTCAACAGCAGTTTGATCATTTGCGATAATCGCCTCAATCGTTTGAGTGAGCACTTGAAATCCGACAAAAAACATCATAAAAGAAGTTATCAAACTGGAGATGTCTTCAAACTTCCAATGGCCAAAGCGGTGATTGTTATCAGCAGGCTGGCTAGCTAAATGAAGACCAATCAAGAGGGCTACATTTCCGACAATATCGGATAAGTTATTAAAACCATCAGCTATCAGAGAGTTGGAGTGCCACAGGGTCCCCATGACGAGTTTTGCAATACTAATCACTAAGTATGCACAAATACTAACAAGGGGACCACGTTTAGCCATTTTTACATTATCAATTGGATCTTGCTTCATCTTATCTCCTCTATACAATCCCCATTATATCATATGGCGTTCGTTTTTTTCAGCTGACTAGTAGGTCTTACGCCTGGTAAGAATATAACAAACGAGGTTTGTCAGCTGTCACTGGCTGTGATTATGAAAATAAGCTTGTGTTTCTTGGATGACTACTGGAGCAAGGGCCAACAAAGCAATTAGATTAGGAATCGCCATGAGGCCATTGACAATATCAGCCAGTATCCAAACAAAGTCTAACTTTAGATAGCCACCAAGTGCGACCATAGTGACAAATAGCAGCCGAAAATAATTCAGGTGGGCAGAACCCGCTAAAAAGGCGAAGCACCTTTCACCATAGTAGCTCCAACCAAGGATGGTGGTAAAGGCAAATAAAATCAAGGAAATCATAAAGGCAATCTGACCTAAATGGCCAAAAATAGAGGCAAAAGCAGCTTGCGTCAAAGGTGCCCCTTCAAGAGAAGAGGTCCATTGGCCAGAAACTAAAATAGCTAAGCCTGTTAAGGTACAGATAATGATGCTGTCAATAAATGTTCCTGTCATAGAGACTAAACCTTGCTCGACAGGTTGTTTTGTTTTAGCAGCAGCAGCTGCAATCGGAGCTGACCCAAGTCCGGCTTCATTGGAAAAGACCCCTCGAGCAATTCCTTTTTGGATAGCTTCTTTGACTAGGGCTCCGCCAAAGCCGCCCATGGCAGCAAGGGGAGTGAAAGCTGATTTAAAGACCAGTCCTAACATTGGCAGTAATTGGGTGTAGTGGCTACAAATAACCATTAATGTTGCTAGGATATAGGTAATAGCCATGAAGGGTACTAATTTTTCTGCGACTTTGGAAATACTCTGGATACCTCCAAAAATGATGAGAGCTACCAGAAGAGCTAGGAGGATGCTCAGCCATTTTGGTGATAAGCCAAAGCTATGATTGACTGCTGAAGTGATGGCATTGACTTGGGCGAATGTTCCAATCCCAAATAGGGCAACCAGAGTGCCAAAAAAGGCAAAGCAAGTGGCCAGTGGCCGCCATTTTTTGCCCATGCCTTGGGTGATGTAATACATCGGGCCTCCAGCCACCTGCCCCTTGTTATCAAGCGTACGGTATTTGATAGCTAATACGCCTTCGGCATATTTAGTGGCCATTCCCAGAAACGCCGCAACCCACATCCAAAAAAGGGCACCTGGTCCACCGGTTTTAATGGCTGTCGCCACCCCGACCATGTTACCGGTACCTACGGTGGCTGCAAGCGCCGTTGCTAAAGCAGCAAAACTCGAAATGTCCCCCTTGCCGTCGCTTTTTCTAAGAATCAGTGTCAAGGCAAAGCCTAATTTTTTGATTTGTAAGAAACCCAAGCGGATACTATAATAAAGCCCTGTACCCACTAGCAAAATCAGTAAGGGCGGTCCCCAGACGAGATTGTCAAGTTGGTTTGCTAAAGATGTCATCCTCTTCTCCTTTGTCAAAATGCCCATAACATCAAAAAAAGAAGTTATCCAAGGATAACTTCTGGTATGTAAAGACAAAAAGATACAAAAATAGAGATGTTTTGCATGCTTGTTTATCTTCTGTCCTTTTGCCTGAGAGATTGAGCAGGATTGCCTTGCCCCTTCGGCGCCATTGACTGGTCTCTCCAGAAGTTCGTCCATCAAGCAGTCCCGTTCTACAAGAGAACACCTGAGAGTATTAATCCTTCGGCGAAATGCTTTTCTTCTCCTGCTTGACATCATTCGATATTATGAAATTTACATCTATTTTACAAAAAGCGACAAAGAAAGTCAAATCTTATACCTGACTCATCAGGTGCTACTTAATGCTCACTAGCAAGCGTCCTTTTATCACGTATTACCTGGTCTGGGTCCTGGGCAAGCAGTAAGCTATCAAGCCTTACAGGCCGTCTTTTGGATGATAGTTTCTATTATCTTCAAGCAAAATGTCAGCAGCAGTTTATATCAAATAGCAATGCCTTAAAAAGGTATTAAAACAAGGCATGGAGCTAAAAAGCGTACATGTTTTTTCATGCCTATGGCGGGGGCAAATCTGTCAAATGGTTTAGTTTTTAGCTGTCTCATGTTATAATTGTAACGTTATAGGTCTGCCATTGACAGACCAAGTTAGGATAATTTTGGGAGATATGATGAATCCTTTATTGAATGGAATGAATGACAAACAGGCCTTGGCTGTGCAGACCACAGAAGGTCCCCTCTTAATTATGGCTGGTGCAGGTTCTGGTAAGACACGGGTCTTGACCCATCGCATTGCTTATTTGATTGATGAAAAATGTGTTAACCCCTGGAATATTTTAGCTATCACTTTTACCAATAAAGCGGCGCGTGAGATGAAAGAGCGGGCTTTGGTCCTTAATCCCGCTACACAAGATACCTTAATTGCTACTTTTCATAGCATGTGTGTTCGCATTTTACGGCGTGAGGCAGACCGGATTGGCTATAATCGCAATTTTACGATTGTTGATCCGGGTGAGCAGCGCACATTGATGAAGCGTATCCTTAAACAGCTCAATATTGATCCCAAAAAATGGAATGAGCGCACCATCTTGGCCACTATTTCCAATGCAAAAAATGATTTATTAGACGAAGTTGCTTATGAAGCGCAAGCTAGTGATCTTTATAGCCAGATTGTGGCCAAGTGCTATCGCTTATATCAAGAAGAGTTGCAGCGCAGCGAAGCGATGGACTTTGATGATTTGATTATGATGACCCTACGTCTTTTTGATCACCATCAGGACGTGTTGGCTTACTATCAACAACGCTATCAGTATATCCACGTTGATGAGTACCAAGATACAAACCACGCTCAATATCAATTAGTCAAATTACTGGCCTCTCGTTTTAAAAATATCTGTGTTGTAGGTGACGCCGATCAGTCTATTTATGGCTGGCGCGGCGCGGATATGCAAAATATACTTGATTTTGAAAAAGATTATCCCGATGCAAAGGTTGTCCTATTAGAAGAAAACTATCGCTCTTCTAAAAAAATTCTAAAGGCTGCTAATGATGTGATTGCTAATAATGCCAATCGCAGGCCCAAGGAATTATGGACGCAAAATCCCGAAGGTGAACAGCTCGTTTATTACCGGGCCCATGATGAGCAAGACGAAGCTGTCTTTGTAGCCTCGACTATCAGTAACATGGCACAAGAACTGGGCAAAGCCTTTAAAGAATTTGCAGTTTTGTACAGGACCAATGCACAATCTCGAACGATTGAAGAAGCTTTGTTAAAGTCAAATATTCCTTATACAATGGTTGGAGGAACGAAATTCTATAGCCGCAAAGAAATTCGTGATGTTATTGCCTATTTGACAGTCATCGCCAACCCAGCAGATAATCTATCATTTGAGCGAATTGTCAATCAACCCAAACGAGGTGTAGGACCAGGTACCTTGGAAAAATTACGGCAGTTTGCCCAAGGCAGTCAATTATCATTACTAGAAGCCTCATCTAATCTGCTCATGTCGCCTTTAAAGGGCAAAGCTGCCCAAGCAATGATGGAACTTTCTTCTATATTATATGAGTTGCGAGGAACGATGGACCGCTTGAGCGTCACCGAATTGACTGAGCAGTTATTAGAGAAGACCCATTATTTAGAAGCATTAAAGGTCGAAAACACCTTAGAGAGTCATGCCCGCATTGAAAACATTGAGGAATTCTTAACTGTTACCAAGCATTTTGATGAACAAGAAAAGCTCGAAGCAGATGAGAGCGGTCTTGATCGATTAGGACGTTTTCTAAATGATTTGGCTTTAATCGCTGATACTGATGATGGTCAAACTGAAGCAGCCCAAGTAACGTTAATGACGCTACATGCTGCTAAGGGACTAGAGTTTCCAGTGGTCTTTTTAATCGGAATGGAAGAAGGTGTCTTTCCCTTGTCGCGTGCCAGTGAAGATCCTGATGAATTAGAAGAAGAGCGGCGCTTAGCCTATGTTGGCATCACACGTGCAGAACAACACCTCTTTTTAACCAATGCAAATACGAGAACTCTTTTTGGTAAGACTAGTTATAACCGCCCGACACGCTTTTTGCATGAAATATCCGAAGATTTGTTAGCTTATCAAGGCTTAGCTCGTCCAGCAAATAGTTCCTTTGGTGTTCGCTATAGCCAAGCGCAGATCCAGCAATTTGGTCAAGGGATGAGCTTATCCCAAGCTATTCAAGCGCGCAAAGCTCAAGAACAAGCTCGCTTGCAAGCGTCAGCTATTTCCCAAAAGCAAACCTCACAAGGGCTTGTTCCGGCGTGGGAGATTGGCGATATTGCCCACCATAAAAAATGGGGAGATGGTACAGTTCTTGAGGTCTCAGGAAGTGGCCCAACGATGGAATTAAAGATAAAATTTCCCCAAGTGGGTTTAAAGAAACTCTTAGCCAGTGTAGCCCCGCTTGAAAAACGTTCCTAAACATGTTTAACCTAGGTCTTTGGCCTAGGTTTTTTGTGAAAAAAGCTGAGCATAATGCTTGCCATCTCACTTCGAAGTTGTATAATTACAATATAAATTAAATAAAGAGTGGTCACTTTTTAGAAAGCTTTAAATATAAGCTTTTTAACATTAGTGATAAAAGGTTTATTCTAGCTATTTGCTAAATGACACTTATTGATTTAATTCATATAGTCACTTTTAAGAATAATAATATTCTTAAAAGATAACTTACATAAAGGAGAATGGTTATGGGAACTATTTGGTCGCTAATTGTAGGTGGACTCATCGGCCTTGTTGCTGGTGCGATTACTAAAAAAGGTGGCTCTATGGGCTGGATTGCCAACATTGTAGGTGGACTTGTTGGGGCTTATGTTGGTCAAGCATTATTAGGTACGTGGGGACCATCACTTGCGGGGATGGCACTGATTCCCTCTATTATCGGTGCCGTTATTGTTGTTATCGTTACTTCGCTGATTCTTAATCGGATGCCTAAATAGGCGTAGTGAAAAAAACTTTGCAAAATCAAGTCATATTACTTGCTATTATTTTCTGAGGGTGTATAATAACAATATAAACAATAAATAGTGTGGTCACTTAATAAAGTTTAAGTTTTAAGCAATAATTTCCTAGAGATAGGGCTTAAAAAATTTTACATTTTAAAATAACAACACTAAAATGAATTTGAGTAGTCACATTTTCGGGCTGACTCAAATTGTAAGAAAAAGGAGAAACATCATGGGAGTTATTTGGACATTAATCGTTGGCGGAATCATCGGCCTTGTTGCTGGTGCGATTACTAAAAAAGGTGGCTCTATGGGCTGGATTGCTAACATTGTAGCTGGTCTTGTTGGAGCCTATGTTGGCCAAGCATTGTTGGGTTCTTGGGGACCATCACTTGCTGGGATGGCACTGATTCCCTCTATTATTGGTGCAGTCATTGTTGTTGCCGTTACTTCGTTTGTTCTTAGTAAGCTTCGCTAATAGGTCATAGCCTAGTTAGTGGAAGTTCTTCCATAGAGAAAAGAGGTAAATATGGCAAAGTCTTTGAAAATTATTTTCAGTCTTATTAGTCTGGTACTCTTATCTATTTTGCTGCTGGTGATTACAGCTACAGCGGGATATGTGAATTTACCAGCTAGTTATGATTGGCTCAGTTGGGATACTAACCAAGTCCCCTATTATCTAAATCCTGGTTTGTACTATTATTTCTTCTGGGCTGCTGTTGTGTTGGCAATAGTGGTTGTAATCGGATTGTTAGTGGTGATTTTCTATCCACGTACCTATACCGAAATTAAGCTTGCTAAAGATAATGGCACCTTAATGTTGAAGAAAACGGCTATTGAAGGTTATGTTCGCTCGGCTGTGCAAGAAACTGGCTTAATGAAACGTCCCAATGTGAACATCTCAATGTATAAGCGTAAGTTTAAAGTGGATGTTGCTGGTCAGTTAGCCTCACGAGTAGGAGCAGCAGAGCAAATCAGCGGACTTAAAAAAGGCATTGAGACTGGTTTAAGTCAATTTCTTGGCCTTAATCGCCCAGTAAACTTTACTGTCCGTGTCAAAGATATTAAATCTACTGACCTCAGAACGGTTGACCATGATCGTGTAGAATAGGAGCATTCAGATGACATTTTTTGAAAAATATAAATATCCCATCATTGGTGCTGGAATTGGACTAATTTTAGCTATCTCATTTATTTCCTTTGGGTTTTGGAAAACCATTCTTGCATTAGTGTTTACTGCCCTAGGTGCCTATTTAGGATTGTATTTAAAGAAAACAGGCTTGTTGGAACAATTTCGTAACCGCAGATAATTAAGCAAAAATTAGTCCCAATCATATCAAAAAGGAGAATTACCATGACTGAAACTTACATTAAAAACACAACAAAAACAAACACTCATTTGGATGCTTCTGGTATCCGCGGCCAACTCACTTATGAAGATAAAGTTATCGAAAAGATTGTTGGGCTAGCCCTTGAAAATATTGATGGTTTACTAGCTGTTAATGGTGGCTTTTTCTCAAATCTTAAAGGAAAATTAGTTAACTCTGATTCCGTAAGAGATGGTGTTAATGTCGAGGTTGGTAAAAAACAAGTCGCAGTTGACTTAGATATTATTGCTGAATATCAAAAGCATGTGCCAACTATCTTCAAGCAAATTAAAGAAGTGGTTGAACAAGAAGTTAAAAAAATGACTGATCTTGATGTTATTGAAGTAAATGTCAATGTTACTGACATTAAAACACGTGCCCAATACGAAGCTGATCAAGTATCACTCCAAGATAAAATGAGCGATGCTGCCCAAGCTACTAGCCAATTTACCAGTAAACAAGTAAATAACGTCAAATCTTCTGTCAATAATGGAGTTGATAATATGCAAACGGAACCTCGTGTGCAATAATAACTGATTTTTGAGATTTAATTTAAGAAAGGTGGCCTATCATGTCTGAAGAAAAATGGAATGCAAAAGTTGATCAAGCAGGTGGTAAAATCAAAGAAGGTCTAGGAAAAGTGACCGGTGACAAATCATTAGAATCAGAAGGAAAAGTTGAAAAAGTTTCTGGTAAATTTGATGAATTTGTGGCTAATGCTAAAGATACATTAGAAGGTCTTTCTAAAGGGTTGAAAAAAGACAAAGATGAAGAAAGGAAATAAGATGGCAGAAAATACAATTAAAACAAAACTAACTTATGATGATAAGGTTATTGAAAAAATTGTGGGTCATGCCCTTGAAAATGTTGATGGCTTACTAGCTGTTAGTGGTGGCTTTTTCTCTAACATTAAAAACAACATGGTCAATTCTGACTCTGTCACCGATGGGGTGAATGTTGAGGTAGGTAGCAAAGAAGTAGCTGTTGATTTGGATGCTATTGTTGAGTACGGTAAGGATATTCCAAAAGTCGTTGAAGGCTTAAAACAAATCGTTGCCCAAAATGTTGATGTTATGACACACTTAAAAGTTGTTGAAGTTAATGTCAATGTGGTGGATATTCGGACCAAGGAAGAGCAAAAAGAAGCTGAAGTAACTGTTCAAGATCGTGTATCAAGTGCTGCAAGCTCAACTTCCAATTATGTCAGTGAAAAAACTGATCAAATCAAAACATCAGTTGCTGAAAAGTCTAATACCCATTCATCAACTAACTAGATTTGTTTTAAATACTCATTTTGATAAGACAAAGGGCTGGTTGACTAACCAGCCTTTATTTTAAACTGGATTAAAATGAGTTAAGATTGAAATTGCAATGTGATAAAAAAGATAGTAAAATGTAATAAACACTGCGATATTCAAAAGAAAGGAGTGGAAAATGACGAAAGCGAATCAAAAGGAGCTGACCAGCTCAAAATATCAACAAATCGCCATCTCTGTGGCCGGGCGAATTGCCAATGGAGAATATGAAGTTGGGGAAAAGCTAAAATCACGGACTACTATAGCTTCAACCTTTAATGTATCGCCAGAGACAGCACGTAAGGGTTTGAATATCTTAGCGGATTTGAAAATTTTAACTCTCAAACACGGTAGCGGGGCCATTGTCTTATCAAAGGAGAAGGCGATTGAATTTATAAAGCAGTATGAAACGACCCATTCTATTGCTGTTATCAAAGAAAAGATTCGGCAAAATATTGCTGCTCAGCAAAATGATATGGATCAGCTGAATGTGTTAGTAAATGACTTTTTAATGCAAAGTCAGTCGATTAGTAAGCAATATCCTTTGGCACCTTATGAAATTATAGTAAGCCGTGATACAGAACACTTTGGTAAATCGATTGGTGTGCTTAATCTTTGGCATCAAACAGGTGCAACAGTAGTTGCAATAGAGCATGATGGCAAGTTTCTAATCTCGCCAGGCCCGTATGCAGTTATTGAAAAAGGTGATCATATCTACTTTGTTGGAGATGATACGGTTTATTCTCGAATGAAAAATTTCTTCAATCTTTCTATGGGATTATAGCATCCTTACCTGATATCGTTTAGATTGAAGAAAAGGGTCATTACCAACAATTTTCTTCAATCTTTTTTTAAAGCAAAACCATACTCAAAAAGTAGCAGCGCTGCTTAGTCAAAAAACGCAAGGAAATGTTACCATTTCACGGTTTTTCTTTTGATGGTGGTTGGCAACGTTATTGCTATTGTGAGCTAGAGTGTTTCTAGCTTTTTATTTTTAGAAAGAAATCCATCGCTCTGCTATAGAAGAGAGCAAGCAGAATAGGGAGGACAATCAAATGCCATTAGTTAAAGGACAAAGCTGTAGACTTAGCTGGGCCACCACTACTGTTGTAAGTTGGTGATGTTGTACCTGATGTCAAGCAATTTAGCAAATGCCCCCTTAAACTAAAAGCTGCGAGGTCAGACTGCTAGAAATGCAAAGCCAGAAGACTATTCTAAAACGAATGAGGGAAATCAAGTGCCAGTCAAAAAGATTGGGCACTAACTTCATTCGTTTTTTGTCATCCTTGAATGCCTTCACAGTTTTGGTTTTAGACTAAATCAACTTCTGTTTACTTTATGATTAAAAACACGTGCCAGGTTTCTTGAAAAATGGTTCGCGCTTCTTTAAACACTTGTGAAAGCTCTTTCATAATCATATAATAGACTTAGAACATAAAAAAGCTTTTTTGACAAAGCTTTATGGCACAGGTAACAGGGGAGGCTGATTTTGTCCTATATCTCATTAGATGAAGTATCACGGTTTTATAAGATGGGGGATCATACGATTTATGCGAATAAAGACATCACCTTTACAATAGAAAAAGGCGAGCTAGTGGTTATCCTAGGTGCTTCTGGTGCAGGAAAATCTACTTTATTAAATATTTTAGGTGGAATGGATCAAGCTGATCAGGGGCAGGTTCTGATTGATGGGCAAGATATTACCCATTTTAATAGCAAGCAATTGACGGCTTACCGCCGTGAGAATGTCGGCTTTGTATTTCAATTTTATAATTTAGTTCCCAATCTTACTGCTAAGGAAAATGTTGAATTGGCAGTTGAGCTTGTCCGGCATCATCGTGATCCTAGTGAGGCATTGGCGGATGTTGGCCTTAAGGAAAGGCAAAATCATTTTCCCAGTCAGTTATCAGGCGGGGAGCAGCAGCGCGTTTCGATTGCTCGCGCCTTGGCTAAGTCGCCTAAGCTATTGCTTTGTGATGAACCTACGGGAGCTTTAGATTATCAAACTGGTAAGCAAGTTTTGACATTATTGCAAGACCTCGCACACACCCAAGCTACCACGGTCATTATTGTTACGCACAATAGTGCTTTAGCTTCGATGGCTGATCGAGTGATTCGTTTGCATGATGCTAAAGTCGAGTCTATCACGGTTAACGCCCAGCCAGTTCCTATCGCTAATATTGACTATTAAAAGGAGCAGTAAATGCATACGCTATGGAAATCGCTTTTTCGATTGATTAGGGAAACCAAGGCACGTTTTATCTCACTCTTTTTATTAATGACTTTGGGTTCGTTTGCTTTAGTTGGTTTAAAAGCAGCAGGACCTGACTTAGAGCAAACAGGAAATGCCTTTATTAGACGCCACCGGGTGGCTGATGTGATGGTACTAGCAAATCAAGGCTTTTCAGAGCGGGAAAAAGAGCGATTGGCTCACCTAGACAAGGTTGATATGAGTTATAGCCGAGTGTTAGAAGCAACTATGGGTCACAAAGGAAAGCAGGCTATCCGTTTGTTTCAAAAACCGAGCCAGCAGTCCTTATTTCAGCTTACAGCAGGGCGCTTGCCTCAAATGAAGACCGAGGTTGCACTAGCTCCCTGGTTAGAAAAGCAATATCCTTTAGGTAGCTCGATTAGCTTAAAGCCGCAAAATCACGGCACTTTAAGATATAGAGATTATAAGGTGGTAGGCTTTGCCTATTCTTCAGAAATTTGGTCAAAGACCAACCTTGGTGCTTCTACACAAGGTGATGGGAATCTTAAGGCCTATGCGGTACTCTCAAAAGAAGCTTTTCAAATGCCTGAGAATATGGCCCGCATCTTTTATCAGGATTTAGCTCCTCTTGGTGGCTTTACTAAGGCCTATAAAATGCAACTTCAAAAGTATCAAGCAGCCCTTGATCAAAAACTAAAAACGCTGACACAAGAAGCTAAGCAGCGCCAGCAAAAAGTCCTCCAACAGACCAAGGACAACAAAAAGATAGGGAAAGAAAGGTTTCTAGAGTCACCTAGGTTTACAAGCTTTAATCGGATGACTCTAGCTGGGTCAGAAGGTTATCAGTCGTATGATACTGCTATTAGGTCCATTCAGATGATTGGTCAAATCTTCCCCCTTGTTTTATACATAGTGGCTGCCCTAGTGACCTTTACTACGATTTCACGCTATGTTGATGAAGAGCGGCTCAATTTAGGTTTATTGTTAGCTATGGGCTACTCTAAACAGGCCACTGGAATGACGGTAATAACCTATGGCTTTTTGGCTAGCTTTTGGGGCAGCTTATTGGGAATTATTGGTGGAACCTATTATCTAGCTGATTTGATTGCAGGTATTATTGTTAAGCCACTGGGCCTTGGACAAGTTAGTCTTGTTTTTGATGTATCATCTGCAGCCTTGGCCCTTGTTTTTGCTATGGTTGCGGCAGTTTTACCAGCCTTTTTGGTCGTTCGACAGACCCTTTTGGCTCGTCCAGCGCAGCTATTGGTGCCAAAACCACCCACTAAGGGGGCAAAGGTATTTTTAGAATATTGGCCTTGGCTTTGGGGTAAGCTATCGTTTACGCAAAAGGTCACTACCCGTAATATGTTACGCTCCAAAAAAAGGATGATGATGACCTTGCTTGGGGTGGCAGGTTCTGTGACTTTAATGTATGCTGGCCTTGGGCTTCAAGCTTCTTTGTCGTCTATGGTAAAACAACAGTTTCATCAATTGACGCCTTATGATTTACTGGTTTTTGTGAAAAAGCAAAGGCAAACAAGAGATTTTAAACGGTTAGAGCATACTTTGGAAAGCTCTGCTATTGCTGATAAGCAAGAGGTCCGGATTAGTCAGCTGCAGGTCACTATTGACGGCCAGACGAATAAGCAAGCTGTTACGATCTTAGTGAGCCCAAATGCCAGCCTACACCCTTTTATTGGGCTATATGACGCTCGTTTTGGCCAGCGCCTTCGGGTGCCTGAGCGAGGAATCCTTTTATCCGATCTTTTAGCCAAAGCCTATCAGGTCAAAGAGGGGCAGATGCTAACGATTACAGACGATCAAGGTCAAACCTATCAAGCACGCGTTGCGGGTATTATTGATATGAAGGTTGGGCATTACATAGTGGTTTCACAGGGTTATTATCAACATGTCTTTGCTCAGCTTCCTGTAGAAGATGGCTATTTTCTTCAATTACAGTCTAGGCGAGCAAGTGCGATTAAAGCAGCAGCAAGTACCATTTTAAAGGAGCCAGCAGTTAGCCATGTCAGTCAACAATTGACACTGCGCCATTCTGTAGAAGCTACTGTTCGCTCCTTACGTCATATCATGATTCTTTTGGTGGTTTTAGCTACGGTTTTAGCTTTGGTGATTCTGTATAATTTAACAGCTATCAACATGGCTGAGCGGGCACGAGAACTCTCAACCCTAAAAGTCTTAGGTTTTTATGATGGAGAAGTTACCTTTTATATCTATCGTGAAACGCTTGTTTTGACAGGGCTTGGTATCTTACTTGGTTTGCTTGGGGGATGGGGCCTTCACCGATTGATCATGGCACAGTTAGTAACGGAGTCCATGCAATTTGGCCATGCTATTGCGTGCTATGTGCTGGCTCTACCTATTTTTACCATTTGTTTGGTCGTTGCCAGCTTAGCTTTTTGGGTTCATTATCAGCTTAAGCGCATGGATATGCTTGAAGCCTTGAAGTCGGTTGACTAAAGTCAGAAAAAAGGCAGTAGTGGGATATATCAGCCCTTGTTTTTCATTTTTCACTTGAGGAATTAGGAGAAATGTAGTAGTATTTAAATACTATATTTTAATAGAAGGATACTAGAGTAATGCAAGAGCAGATTAGGGCTTATTTGGAAGATGGCCGTCCTAAGATTCGTTTAGCTGAGGTGACAGAATGCTTTAAAGGGAAAGCGATCGCTAAGCAGCTGCCACCAGGTGACTTTCGCCTTATTAATTTATCAGATATGGGCAATGAAGGCATTCATTATGAGAGCCTGCGCTCTTTTCAACAGGATCGCAGGCAACTCCTGCGCTATATTCTAGAAGATGGTGATGTGCTGATTGCTTCTAAGGGTACCGTCAAAAAGGTCTGTGTCTTCCATCAACAAGACCATGAAACGCTTGCTTCTTCCAATATAACGGTGCTACGTCCCACATCACATGTGCGTGGTTACTACATTAAATTTTTCCTAGATTCGATGATTGGCCAGGCATTTTTGGAGGCAGTTGACCATGGTAAAAATGTGATGAACCTCTCAACAAAAGAATTACTGGAAATTCCGATTCCAGAATTACCTCTAGTCAAACAAGATTATCTCATTAGCCGTTATCTTAGAGGCTATAATGATTACCAACGCAAGATGCTGCGGGCCAAGCAGGAGTGGGATCACCTTCGTGCTGAAATTGAACGCCATCTTAATTAACATAATTCCATTAAAAAGAGAAAGAAAATGAAAGAAATAAAATGTCCGCATTGCCAGACTGTTTTTACGATTGATGAGTCTGAGTACAGTCAACTCCTGGCTCAAGTACGAGGAGAGGCGTTTGACAACGAGCTGACTGATCGCTTACACAAAGAGGTCCAGCTCCTTGAGGAACGTTCGCAGTCGCAACTGCAAAAAGCTATCTCAGAAAAGGAACAAGAGATTTTAGGATTACAAAGTCAGCTTGAGCAGCTTGCAAAAGAGCAAAACTTTAAACAAAACCAGCTTTTGGCTGACAAAGAAAAAGAGATCTTGACACTAGAGAGTAAGCTATCTCAGCTCAGCTCCCAAAACGCATTGGACTTGGCCAAAGGCTTAGCAGCTAAAGAAAAAGAAGTCTCCCAGTTACAACATCAACTAGATAAACTCTCACTTGAGCAAGCGCGTGCTTACCAGGAGCAATTAGTGAAAATCGAAAAAGAACGGGATCAGGCGCAAAGCCAGCTGGCTCTGCAAGAAAAAGAAAGTCAATTATCAGTTAATGCATTGAAATCTTACTATGATGCTCAATTAACCGCTGCAAATGAACAAGTTGCTTTTTATAAAAATTTTAAAGCGCAGCAATCCACTAAAGCCATTGGCGAGAGTCTGGAAAACTATGCTGAAACCGAATTTAATAAGGTGCGTAGCTATGCTTTTCCCAATGCAACTTTCACCAAGGATAATACCCTATCAGCACGTGGATCCAAGGGAGACTTTATTTACCGCGAAACAGATGAAAATGGCGTCGAGCTGCTTTCGATTATGTTTGAGATGAAAAACGAAGCTGATACGACCAAAACCAAGCATAAAAACAGTGATTTTTTCAAGGAATTGGATAAAGATCGCACTGAAAAAGAATGTGAATATGCTGTACTTGTGTCCATGCTTGAGGCAGACAATGACTATTATAATACAGGGATTGTTGATGTTAGTCATGAATTCCCCAAGATGTATGTTGTTCGTCCGCAATTATTCATCCAGTTGATTGGCTTATTGCGTAATGCCGCTTTAAATGCTCTTCACTACAAGCAGGAACTAGCTCTTGTAAGGGAACAGCATATTGACATTACCCATTTTGAAGAAGATCTGGATCACTTCAAGACTGCTTTTGCTAAAAACTATAATTCTGCCAGCCAAAACTTTAAAAAGGCGATTGACGAAATTGACAAATCAATCAAACGCATGGAGGAAGTCAAGCGTTTCTTAACGACCAGCGAAAACCAGTTGCGTCTAGCTAACAATAAACTAGAGGATGTGTCTGTGAAAAAATTAACGCGACACAATCCAACGATGCGAGCCAAATTTGATGAGCTCTAGATAATCGGATAAGAACACTCAGTGTACGCTTGATACTTTGACATTGCAAGTTGGTGACGACTAAGACTGATTGCTTGTCAAAGTTCTTTCAATGGCGTTATAATAAATAAGTTATAAGAAAGAATAAAGTAGATGAAATCGGGAATTATCAATGTCAAAAAAGACGCAGGTATGACTTCGCATGATGTTGTATTTAAGCTGCGACGGATGCTTCATGAGAAAAAAATTGGACATGGAGGGACCCTGGACCCGGATGTAGTGGGAGTATTACCGATTGCAGTTGGACGAGCAACGCGGGTCATTGAATACATGAGCGATGCTGGTAAGAGCTACCAAGGTCAAATCACCCTGGGTTATGCCACATCAACAGAAGATGCTAGTGGTGAGATTGTTCAGAGGACGCCAGTGTCTTCTGATCTGACCGAAGCAATGGTTGATCAGGCTATGACTAGTTTTTTAGGTGAAATTGAACAAATTCCTCCGATGTATTCTGCAGTAAAAGTCAAGGGACGTAAGCTGTACGAATATGCCCGTGCTGGCCAATCAGTAGAGCGTCCGAAGCGCCAGGTTCAGATTAAAAGCTTTGAACGCACAACGCCGCTTGTCTTTGAAAAAGACTTATGCCGTTTTGGTTTTAAGGTCACCTGTGGCAAAGGGACTTATGTGCGAACACTGGCTGTAGATTTGGGGCAAAAACTAGGTTACGCCAGCCATATGTCTTATTTACAACGAACGGCTGCTGCCGGCTTAGCTATTGATTCAGCACTTAGCCTAGAAGAAATTTCGTCTAAGCTAAAAGCCAACGATTGGTCCTTCTTATTGCCCATCGAAGCAGGAGTAGCAGATTTGCCACAGGTTCAACTTAGTCAAGCTGCCTATACTGATATTAGCTTTGGTCGACAGGTCATCTTAGCCGTAGAGGCGCCATTAGTGGCTGCTTTTTATAAACAAAAATTGGTTGCCATTTTAGAGCGTAGATCAAAAGCTTACAAACCCAAAAAAGTATTAATAGAATAAATAGGAATATTATGGACATTCAACAGATTGAAACCTATCAAGACATTCATGAATCCAAGCCGACAGTGCTTGTTTTAGGCTACTTTGATGGCTTACACCGAGGACATAAGTCCTTGTTTGATAAAGCGCAGACTCTAGCCCAGGCAGAAGGACTTGATGTGGTTAGTTTCACCTTTAATGAAAGTCCCAAGCTTGCTTTTGTTAAATATCAACCAGATCTTCTCTTACATATTACACGCCCTGATTTACGTTACCAAAAATTTGCCGAATATGGTGTTAAGCGTTTGTATTTAACAGATTTTACCACAACCTTTTCAAAAATTTCCTCGGATGACTTTATTGAATCGTTTATCGGAAAACTTAACCCTAAGTATATCGTGGTGGGCTTTGATTATAAATTTGGTCATAATCGCACCGATAGTGATTATTTGCGACGTAATTTTGCAGGTACTGTCTATACCATGCCAAAATTGCAAGAAGCTGGTCGGAAAATTTCCTCCACCTGGATACGAGAGGCTATCTATGCTGGCGAAGTTGCCCAGGCTAATCGCTTGCTAGGTTATCAATTTTCTACACGAGGTATGGTTGTTCATGGTGATGCTCGTGGTCGGACCATTGGTTTTCCTACAGCAAATTTAGCACCGATTGACCGCACTTTTATCCCAGCCGATGGGGTCTATGTGACTGATGTCGTGGTCCGGGGGAATCGCTACCGCTCTATGACCAGTATTGGTAAGAATGTCACTTTTGGTGGAAAAGAGATGCGCTTAGAAGTTAATATTTTTGGTTTTGATGGTGAACTTTATGGTGAGTCTTTAGAAATTATCTGGCTTGATAAGATTCGTAATATGGAAAAATTTGAGGGCATTGAAGAACTAGTGGACCAACTTAACCATGATAAAGAAATTGCATTAAATTGGAAAAAAGATAGCCAATTTAATTAAATTTTTGTATAATGAGGTAAGCAAAAACAATTGAGGAATGATATGGTTACCTTATTTTTATCACCAAGTTGTACTTCTTGTCGTAAAGCAAGAACATGGCTCTTAAAGCATGAAGTTGATTTTGAAGAACATAATATTATAACAAGCCCCTTGAATCACGATGAATTGATGACCATTTTGTCGTTTACAGAAAATGGAACAGAAGATATTATCTCTACACGGTCTAAAGTCTTTCAGAAACTGGACATTGATGTTGAAGATTTGTCGATTTCGGATTTGATTGAATTGATTGCTACCAATCCAAGTTTGCTGCGCCGGCCAATCATCATGGATGATAAGCGGATGCAGATAGGTTTCAATGAAGATGAAATTCGTGCCTTTCTTCCTAGAGACTATCGCAAACAAGAACTACGCGAAGCCACAATTCGTGCAGAAATCGAGGGATAAGATGACTACCAATTATCACTATCCTCTCGATGCAAGTTGGAGCACTGATGAAATTGTCTCAGTGCTTCATTTTTTGAATCAGGTCGAATTAGCCTATGAGTCAAAAGCTGATGCAACGACAGTACTACAAGCATATCATGCCTTTAAACAAGTTGTTAAAAGCAAGGCGCAAGAAAAACAAATTGATAAGCAATTTGGTAAAAGCAGTGGCTATTCTACCTATAAAACAGTCCAAAAGGCTAAGGAACTTAAAAAAGGATTTTTTACAGTTGAAAAATAAGTTTGAATTTGCAAAAACAATGATTAATCAGGCTGCTGACTATCTCAAAGTCCATCAGCAAGGACAACTAGATGTCCACGTCAAGTCTAAGGCCGATGATTTGGTTACAAATCTAGACAAGGAAATTCAGAACTTTCTTATTGAGGCCATTCACGAGCGCTATCCAGATGATCACATTCTAGCAGAAGAAGACAATGTTCGCCATGATATAACAGATGGTTCTGTTTGGGTTTTAGATCCCATTGATGGCACGCTGAATTTTGTTGTTCAAAAGGATAACTATGCCATCATGGTTGCCTATTATGAGAATGGTCATGGTCAGTTTGGCTTAATCTATGATGTGGTACAAGACTTATTATTAGCTGGTGGCGGTCAATTTCCGATCACTGTGAATGACCGCAGTGTCGAACCACTTCAAGAGGTCAACTTGGAGCGCTCACTTGTTGCCTGTAATGCAGGACTTTTATTGGCTAATGACCATAATATTCAAGCGTTTATCAATCAGACCTTAGGAGTCCGAATATATGGTAGCGCGGGCATTTCGATGATGCGGGTTATGCGCCAGCAATTGCTTGCCTATTTTTCCTATATCCAACCATGGGACTATGCAGCTGCTAAGATTTTAGGCGAAGCCTTGGGTTATCAGACTCTAACTATTGATGGACAGGAACCAGATTTTATGAGTCCCCAGAAAATTATGTTTGTGCCGAAATCACTCGTACCGGCCATCTTAGCAATTACACAAAAGGGTGAACAGTAAGCAATATGAATCTACCGACTGATTTTATGAATAAATACAAAGCAATACTTGGCTTAGAAGCTGAAGTATTCTTTTCTTCTTTTGATGAAAGTGCAGTTAGTGCTTTTCGAGTTAACCCACTAAAGCCAGTTGTTAAAACCTATGAAAACCCAATTCCCAAGACACCATGGGGGTATTATGGAAAGATTTCAGGGAGAAGTATTGATCATGTGACTGGTCTGGTCTACTCACAAGAACCGGCAGCGCAAATGGTCGGCCAAGTCGCTCAGCCCTCACCTGGGATGAAAGTATTAGATTTAGCAGCAGCACCAGGCGGCAAATCAACTCATTTACTTGCTTACTTGAATAATACAGGTTTGCTTGTCAGTAATGACATTTCCAAAAAGCGAAGTCAGACTCTGGTTGAGAATATCGAACGTTTCGGTGCTCGTAATGTGATTGTCACTAATGAATCTGCTCAGCGGCTTGCGAACGTTTTTCGAGACTATTTTGATATGATTGTTTTAGATGCGCCTTGTTCTGGCGAAGGAATGTTTCGTAAAGATCCAGCAGCGATGGCTTATTGGCACCCGAATTATCCTAAGGAATGTGCTGAACTGCAAAAAGAAATCCTACAGGATGCTTTAAAAATGTTAAAACCAGGTGGTGTTTTGGTTTACTCAACGTGTACCTGGTCGCCTGAAGAAAATGAAGAAGTTGTCCAGTGGTTGTTAGACGATTACCCACTAGAACTTGAGGAACTGCCACTACTTAATGGAATGACTCCTGGCCTAGGCCTTTCTCAGGTGGCGCGCATGTATCCCCATCACTTTGTGGGTGAAGGCCAGTTTGTCGCGAGATTGCGTGATACGAGGCCAATTGGTAAAGAACCAAGGCGTAAAAGCTCGAGAAGCAACCTGACACAAGAGCAAAAGCAGCTCTGGCATGCATTTGCAAAGCACCACTTGACCACTTCTTTAGATGGTATTTTGCAGACCTTTGGTGATCACCTCTACTTGCTACCTAGTGATTTACCTGACCTACGTGGCATTCGTATCGCTAGAAACGGCCTAGAACTTGGCACTTTTAAGAAAAAACGCTTTGAGCCGTCCTTTGCTTTGGGCTTAGCACTTGGCCCCAAGGACGTCAACCTAAGCCTAGCTATTGATGAAGAGGCTTTTAGAAAATATGTTGCCGGGCATTCCCTAAAACTAAGCCAGACTTTGCCTACTGACTGGTATTTAGTGACTGTCCAGGGGCTAGGAATTGGTTTTTCAAAGGTAGTCGGAGATACCTTAAAAAACAGTTTTCCAAAGGGGTTACGTTTTTAGTAACCTTACTTTTGCGACATTAATTTTAAGTCGAAATGACTTTTAAAGGTTTAATAGATATGGTACTATAGTTTTTGAGCTAAAATTAGCATATTATCTCATTTTTTAGTCTAACGTTAGGAAAATAATCATGCATATGAAAAAGAAATTCTTTTTAGTCAGCTTGTTAGCAGTATCAAGTTTCTTGTTAACAGCTTGTTCTAGCTGGATTCAAAAAGGCGAGTCCATTACGGCGGTGGGCTCAACAGCGCTCCAACCCTTGGTAGAGGCGGTTGCAGACGAATTTGGTCATCACCACTTAGGAAAGACGATCAATGTCCAAGGGGGCGGCTCTGGTACCGGACTGTCACAAGTTCAGTCAAAGTCAGTCCAGATTGGGAACAGTGATTTGTTTGCTGAAGAAAAAGAAGGGATTAATGCAACAAAACTAGTTGATCATCAAGTGGCTGTAGCAGGCTTAGCTGTGATTGCCAACTCCAAAGTCAAGGTCTCTAATTTAACTACTGAGCAGTTGCGCAAGATTTTTGCTGGTGAGTATACCAACTGGAAGCAAGTTGGTGGCCAGAATTTAGAGATTTCTGTAATCAACCGCGCAGCAAGTTCAGGTTCACGTGCGACTTTTGATACGGTGATCATGGGCAATACCCATGCCAAACAAGCACAAGAACAAGATTCCAATGGCATGGTTAAATCCATTGTTTCTCAAACGCCTGGAGCCATCTCCTATCTAGCTTTCTCCTATGTTGATGATTCTGTTAAATCCTTAACATTGAACGGTTTTGAACCCAATGCAAAAAATGTTGCAACCAATGACTGGCCACTCTGGTCTTACGAACATATGTATACCAATGGTCAAGCAGAGGGGCTTACCAAAGAATTTCTTGACTTCATGCGCTCAGAAGAAGTTCAAACAAAGATTGTGAAGCACATGGGATATATCTCTATCTCAGATATGAAAGTCGTTAAAAGCTATGACGGCACAGTATCTAAAAAGTAGTGGGGGAATTATGAAAAATCAGGATTTGGCTAAGACATTAGCATCACCTTCAAAAAATTCGCGCTTAGAAAAATTTGGTCGCACAATTACCTTTTTATGTTTAGCATTAATTGTTTTTATCGTGGCAATGATTTTAATCTTTGTGGCCCAAAAAGGCCTGTCAACATTTTTTGTTAATCATATTAACTTATTTGATTTCCTGTTTGGTAAAGAATGGCAACCCAGTGTAAAAGATAGCAGGGGTCTTCCTTATTTGGGAGCTTTACCAATGATTTCTGGTTCCTTTTTGGTGACCATATTATCGGCTTTGATTGCCACACCTTTTGCCATTGGCGCAGCTGTTTTTATGACGGAAATTTCACCAAAGTACGGTGCTAAATTGCTACAACCAGCAGTAGAATTACTGGTTGGCATTCCTTCGGTTGTGTATGGGTTTATTGGTTTGCAGATTGTTGTCCCATTTGTCCGTTCCATTTTTGGTGGTACCGGCTTTGGGATCCTCTCAGGTGTATTTGTCCTCTTTGTTATGATTTTACCAACCGTTACATTTATGACAACAGATAGCTTACGAGCAGTGCCTAGGCATTATCGCGAAGCGAGTATGGCAATGGGAGCTACTCGCTGGCAGACTATTTGGCGTGTTGTCTTAAATGCTGCTCGCCCGGGTATCTTTACGGCGATTATCTTTGGGATGGCTAGAGCTTTTGGTGAGGCGCTAGCGATTCAAATGGTTGTCGGCAACTCAGCTGTCATGCCAACTTCTTTGACTACACCAGCGGCCACTCTAACGTCTGTACTTACAATGGGAATTGGTAATACTGTAATGGGTACGGTTCAAAACAATGTTCTATGGTCCTTGGCCCTTGTGCTTTTATTAATGAGTCTTGCCTTTAATACCTTAGTCAAATTAATTACGAAAGAGAGAAAGAGAAACTATGAACGCTAAAAAGCTCGATAAATTAGCAACAGGTATTCTTTATAGTATTGCTGGAATTATTGTAGCTATCTTGGCTTCACTAATTCTCTTTATCTTACTGCGTGGTTTACCACACATTAGCTGGCATTTTCTGACAGGACAATCTTCCTCTTACGAAGCTGGCGGTGGGATTGGGATTCAATTGTATAACTCCTTTTTTCTATTAGTTATTACCTTATTAATTTCCATTCCCTTGTCAACAGGTGCTGGAATATATTTAGCAGAATATGCTAAAAAAGGCCCATTGACTAATTTTATTCGCACTTGTATTGAAATTTTGTCTTCCTTACCATCAGTGGTTGTTGGTTTATTTGGTTACTTGATTTTTGTGGTCCAATTTCAATATGGTTTTTCCATTATTTCTGGTGCCTTAGCTCTTACAGTATTTAATTTACCCCAGATGACCCGAAATGTTGAGGACAGTTTACTGCACGTACACCATACGCAGCGGGAAGCAGGGCTTGCTTTAGGCCTTTCTCGTTGGGAGACAGTCTTTTATGTTGTCGTACCAGAGGCACTACCTAGTATCGTAACGGGTATTGTGCTTGCTTCAGGCCGTATTTTTGGTGAAGCAGCAGCCCTCATTTATACAGCTGGTCAATCTGCACCAGCGCTTGATTGGCATAATTGGAACCCTCTAAGCGTCACGAGCCCCATCTCTATCTTTCGTCAATCAGAAACCTTAGCTGTGCATATTTGGAAGGTTAATAGTGAAGGGACTATTCCAGATGCCACCTTAGTTTCTGCTGGTAGCGCAGCAGTCTTACTAGTCTTTATACTATTATTTAATCTATCAGCTCGTTTTATTGGTAAGAGACTGCATTCTCGATTAACAGCAGCAAAATAAGTCAGAAGGAGAAAAGATGACTGAATATAATTGGAACGAACGCCATATCGTTACGTTCCCTGAAGAATCAATCGCCCTATCCACAAAGGACTTACATGTATATTATGGCAATAAAGAAGCTATCAAAGGCATTGATATGCAGTTTGAAAAAAATAAAATCACCGCTTTGATTGGTCCATCTGGTTGTGGTAAATCAACTTATTTGCGTAGCTTAAATCGCATGAATGACACCATTGATATAGCTAAGGTTACTGGCGAAATCCTATATCAAGGAATAGATGTCAATCGTAAGGACATGAATGTGTATGAAATACGCAAACATATTGGTATGGTTTTCCAGCGCCCGAATCCCTTTGCTAAATCCATTTATCGTAATATTACTTTTGCCCATGAGCGTGCTGGTGTTAAAGACAAACAAGTCCTAGATGAAATTGTCGAAACTTCCTTGAAACAAGCTGCCCTTTGGGAGCAGGTCAAGGATGATTTGCATAAGTCTGCCTTTACCTTATCAGGTGGTCAGCAACAACGCCTCTGTATTGCTCGGGCGATTTCTGTTAAACCAGATATTTTGCTCATGGATGAGCCAGCATCAGCTTTAGATCCAATTGCCACCATGCAATTAGAAGAGACCATGTTTGAATTGAAGAAAGATTATACGATTATCATCGTTACCCACAATATGCAGCAAGCAGCGCGTGCTAGTGATTATACCGCTTTCTTTTATTTGGGGGATGTTATCGAATACGATAAAACACGAAATATCTTCCAAAATGCAAAATGTCAATCGACCAATGATTATGTATCAGGTCATTTTGGATAGAAAGGAATATGATGGCAGAACCTATATTAACCGTCAATGATTTATCGGTTTACTATAACAAAAAGAAAACCTTAAACAATGTTAGTCTTGAACTCTATCCAAATGAAATTACCGCTTTTATTGGCCCGTCAGGCTCTGGAAAGTCTACCTTACTACGAGCTATCAACCGGATGAGTGATTTAAATCCGGAAGTAACAGTGACCGGTTCTATCGTCTATAATGGGCATAACATTTATAGTCCACGCACGGATACTGTTGATTTGCGTAAAGAAATTGGCATGGTTTTCCAACAACCCAATCCTTTTCCTATGTCTATTTATGAAAATGTCGTGTATGGGCTGCGCTTAAAAGGCATACGTGATAAGCAGATGCTTGACCAAGTTGTTGAATCCGCTTTAAAGGGGGCATCTATCTGGGATGAAGTAAAAGATCGCTTACACGATTCAGCCTTAGGCTTATCAGGCGGCCAGCAACAGCGTGTTTGCGTTGCGCGTGTTTTAGCAACTAGCCCTAAAATCATTTTATTGGATGAGCCAACTTCAGCCTTGGACCCTATATCCGCTGGAAAAATCGAAGAAACCTTATTTGCCTTGAAAAAAGAATACACCCTAGTTATTGTTACACGCTCAATGCAGCAAGCTTCGCGTCTATCTGATCGAACTGGTTTCTTCTTAGCGGGTGATTTACTTGAATTTGGTAATACCAAAGCCATGTTTATGAATCCTAAACGAAAAGAAACAGAAGACTATATTTCTGGTAAATTTGGCTAATTAGGATTTGTTAGAAAAGAAGGAAAACAAATGTATGTTAAGAACAAAATTTGAAGAAGAATTAGATAAATTACATAATCAATTCTACTCAATGGGGACTGAAGTGCTAGCACAGCTTAACAAAACAGTTCGTGCTTTTGTGAGTCATGACCGCGACTTAGCAAAAGAAGTCATTGAGGATGATGAACTTATCAATGAATTTGAAGCAAAACTCGAAAAGAAATCGTTGGAGATTATTGCTTTGCAACAACCCGTTTCCAATGATTTACGAACAGTTATTACGGTTTTAAAGGCTTCTAGTGATATTGAACGAATCGGTGACCACGCTGCTTCCATTGCGAAGGCTACTATCCGGATGAAGGGTGAGGAACGTATCCCGATTGTTGAAGAAAAAATTAACCAGATGGGAAAAGAAGTTAAGTATATGGTTGAGGATGCTTTGAATGCCTATATCAATTCCGATGACAAAAAGGCTTACGAAATTGCAGCTCATGATGAAATCATTGACAACTATTTCCGAGATATTCAAGCCTTAGCGGTTGAAGAGGTTCGTAAAACGCCAGATGCAGTCTTTGCTGGTAAAGAATATTTTCAAGTTTTGATGTTTTTAGAGCGCATTGGAGATTATGCTCGCAATATTTGTGAGTGGGTAGTTTACCTTAAAACCGGTAAAATTATTGAATTATAACAAAATGTGCTATAATAGTGATTAAGTATTATCTAATCACTATTTTTAGTTATCATAAGGAGATTTATGAAAGCAGTAGAACATTTGATTAAAAAATTTGTTCCAGAAAACTATAATATCTTTTTAGATATTAATCGTAAGGAAAAGACATTTTCCGGAAATGTTGCCATTACTGGCGAAGCCTTGGATAATGTTATTTTGTTGCACCAAAAAGATTTAGCTATTCACTCAATTTTGTTAGATAACGAAGCTGTCCCTTACCAAGTTGATGCAGATAATGAGACAGTACGCATTGAGTTACCTATCACTGGTGTGATGACTTTAGTTATTGAGTTTTCCGGTCAGATTACAGATAACATGACGGGAATCTACCCATCTTACTACACCCGCGAAGGCCTCAAAAAAGAAGTCATTTCCACACAGTTTGAGAGTCACTTTGCACGTGAAGCTTTTCCATGTATTGATGAACCCGAAGCAAAAGCAACTTTTGATTTAAGTATTAAGTTTGATCAAGAGTCCGATGAAATCGTTTTGTCAAACATGCCAGAGATTAATATTGATTTGCGACAAGAAACAGGGATTTGGACTTTTGATACGACACCGAGAATGTCCTCTTACTTGCTTGCTTTTGCCTTAGGTGATTTGCACGGCTTAACAGCAAAAACCGCTAATGGAACTGAAGTTGGTATTTTTGCCACTAAAGCACATCCAAGTTCTTCATTAGAATTTGCTTTGGATATTGCTGTGCGCGCAATTGAATTTTATGAGAATTACTTTGGCGTCAAATACCCAATTCCGCAATCTTACCATATTGGTCTACCTGATTTTTCAAGTGGCGCAATGGAAAACTGGGGACTGGTGACCTACCGCGAGATTTATTTGTTAGTTGACCAAAACTCTACAGCAGAGAGTCGCCAACAGGTTGCACTGGTTATTGCTCACGAGTTAGCTCACCAATGGTTTGGTAACTTGGTCACCATGAAATGGTGGGATGACCTATGGCTCAATGAAAGCTTTGCCAATATGATGGAATATGTCTGTGTTGATGCCCTTGAGCCTGAGTGGAATATCTTTGAAGATTTCCAAACAGTCGGTGTACCAAATGCGCTTAAACGTGATGCTACAGATGGCGTCCAATCTGTGCATGTTGAGGTGAATCATCCAGATGAAATTAACACCTTATTTGATCCAGCCATTGTGTATGCAAAAGGTAGCCGTTTAATGCATATGTTGCGTCGTTGGCTAGGTGATGAAGCTTTCAGAGAAGGCCTTAGAGCTTACTTTGAGAAACATCAATATTCCAATACCGTCGGACGTGATTTATGGGACGCTCTTTCAGAGGCATCTGGTAAGGATGTAGCTGGCTTTATGGATGCTTGGTTAGAACAGCCCGGTTATCCTGTTTTGCATGCGCGTTTAGTGGATGACCAGTTAATTCTTAGTCAAGAGCAATTCTTTATTGGAGAAGCAAGTGATAAAGAACGCCTTTGGCCAATTCCTTTAAATGCTAATTGGTCAGGTCTGCCTGAGATTTTAAATGAAAAAGAACTCGTTATTGAGCATTATTCACAACTTGCTCAAGCTAATGAAGGGGCTCTGCGGTTTAATACCGAAAATACGGCTCACTACATTACCTTCTATGACGACCAGTTGTTCGCTGATTTGGTAGCGCAAGTCCAAGAGCTTGATAACACATCGCTCTTGCAGCTCCTCCAAGAACGTCGCCTTCTGGCAGAAAGCGGCCAGCTTGCCTACGCTGAATTACTACCATTGATCAGCAAGTTTACTGGTAAAAAATCATTCATGGTTGCTGAGGCGATTCGCCAAATCGTTATGGGCTTGAAGCGCTTTGTGGAGGAAGAATCTCCTGAGAATGCAGCCTTTAAGCGTAGTGTGATTGCTATTTTCCATGAAGACTTTAGCCACCTTGGTTTTGAAAAAACTGCTTTTGAAACGGACCAAGATGAAATGGTGCGGCAAATTGCTCTGACGCAGTTGATTACTATGGGTAGTTCAGATGTCATCGAACAAGCGCATGCGATTTTCCAAAATCATCGATCTGATATTTCAGGGCTTCCTGCAGCGATTCGCCGCTCGATCCTCTTGAATGAGATGATGTATTTTGAATCTCAAGAATTGGTTGAGCTCTTCTTTGAGACTTATATTCATACACGCGATAACAATTTACGCTCTGAGCTGGCCTTTGCCTTGTCGCATACGACCCAAGAAGATACGCTCGCACGCATTTTTGATAGTTTCACAAACAAAGATATTATCAAACCGCAAGACCTTTCGATGTGGTACCGTTTCTTGCTTGCTCGTCCTTTTACTCAAACAGCTGTTTGGGCCTGGGCGCGTGACAATTGGTCTTGGATTAAAGGAGCGCTTGGTGGTGATATGAGTTTTGATAAATTTGTTATCTATCCAGCAAATGAATTCCGCACATCACAACTGCTACAAGAATATAAGGCATTCTTTGAACCGCAATTAACTGATATGGCGATTAGTCGCAATATTGCAATGGGAATTAATGAAATTCAAGCGCGTCTAACCTTGATTGAAGCGCAAAAACCAGCTGTTTTGGCTCAATTAAAAGCCTAAGCAGTTGATGAAAGGGTGCTAGTACCAGTACCCTTTTGTTACCCATTTTATGCTAGCAAAGTTGCCTTGCACAGCTATTTGAGAAGGTTTAATGAAACAATAAAACAGTGATGAACATTGTTTTACTAAGAGGAGGTTGGGACAGTGTTCCAGCCTTCTTTTGCAAGGTGCTTTAGAATTGCTTAAGAAAACTATGTTAAGCTAACTCTTAATAATATAGCACTGTGCTAAATGAGACGAGGTATGTAATGATTAAGCTCTTACTGGTAGAAGATGACTTGAGTTTATCAAATTCCATTTTTGATTTTTTAGATGATTTTGCCGATGTCATGCAGGTTTTTGATGGAGAAGAAGGTATTTTTGAAGCTGAAAGTGGTGTTTATGATCTGATTTTGCTTGATTTAATGTTACCTGGAAAAAATGGTTTTCAGGTATTAAAAGAACTACGAGAGCACGGCATTAATACACCAGTTTTGATTATGACGGCTAAAGAAAGCCTTGATGATAAGGGACACGGCTTTGAACTTGGGGCCGATGATTATCTGACCAAGCCTTTTTACTTGGAAGAATTAAAAATGCGCATCCAGGCCTTGTTAAAACGCTCGGGTAAAATGAGTGATAATCATATGACCTATGGTGATATTGTGGTTGATTTAGAGCGAAATCATGTCGAAGCAAAAGGCCAAGAGGTCGAATTACTGGGAAAAGAATTTGATTTACTAGTGTATTTTTTACAAAATCAAAATGTTATCTTGCCAAAATCACAGATTTTTGATCGCCTTTGGGGGTTTGATAGTGATACAACTTTATCAGTTGTTGAAGTATATGTCTCCAAGGTCAGAAAGAAGCTCAAGGGCACAGATTTTTCGACTAATTTACAAACGTTACGGAGTGTAGGATATATTTTAAAGGCCGATGATTAAATTAAAAAAGTTTTACCAATCAGACCACTTTAACCATTTTTTTCATTTTTTTGCTGTATTCACGGGTATTTTTGTGGTTATGACGATTATTATCCTGCAAATCATGCGTTTTGGTGTCTATTCATCAGTAGATAGTAGCCTAGAGACCGTTTCAAAGCAGTCCAATCTCTATGCCAGTCGTACCATGGAACGGATTACTTCCTTTTATTTTTATAATGATAGTGCCCTAATCAATCCTAGTGAATTTAAGGCAAAATTAGCTAACCAACCCGTGACAAATACAGATATTATCCTTTTTAGTAGTAATGGGACGGTAATTAATGCTATGGATACTTTTTCTAATTTCCATCACTTTACCTTGGATAAAAGCCAACTCAATGAAATTGTAACGAAAAATCTAGAAAATTTTTATGGGCGACAGGAAAAATTCCATACCATTACAGTTCCAGTCCATTCTAAAAATTATCCAGCTGTGGCTTACATGATGGCAGTAGCCAATGTTCAGCAATTGGAAATTGCTAATGAACGTTATGAGCAAATCATTATTATTGTGATGGTTCTCTTTTGGACTATTTCAGTGTTTGCTAGTATCTATCTGGCTAATTGGTCGCGCAAGCCAATCTTGGAAAGCTATGAAAAACAAAAAATGTTTGTTGAAAATGCTAGTCATGAATTACGGACACCACTTGCTGTCTTGCAAAACCGGCTTGAAACCTTATTTCGAAAGCCAAATGAAAGCATTCTTGCTAATAGTGAAGCCATTGCTTCTAGCCTTGAAGAAGTTCGCAATATGCGCATATTGACCACAAACTTATTAAATCTAGCACGGCGAGATGATGGGATTGCACCTCGCTATGAGCCAATTGACCAAGCCTACTTTGAGACTATTTTTAATAATTACCACTTGATAGCAGAAGAATATGGCAAGACCTTCTCTGCTAAAGTGGAAATGTTGCACCCTTTTAAAGGAGATAAGGCACTTTTGAAGCAGCTAGTGACTATTTTGTTTGACAATGCGATGAAATACACTGATAAAGACGGGCAGGTGATGATTAGCATACGCAGTAGTGAAAAAAATCTTTTTATCCAGGTAGCTGATAATGGTCCAGGCATTCGCGATGAGGATAAGGAAAAGATTTTTGATCGGTTTTATCGTGTTGATAAGGCAAGGACCCGGCAAAAAGGAGGCTTTGGCCTTGGCTTGGCTCTAGCAAAACAGATTGTCACCGCCTTAAAAGGTAGCATTAAGGTTCGAGACAACCAGCCCCAAGGCACGGTATTTGATGTAAGAGTTTAACTAACTTTTGTTAGGCTTAGGCGCCCAAACAGCAAGCAGATTAAAAAACCAAGCTATCACTGAGCTGCCTCCCATTGGAATGCTGTTCAATTTAGCTTGTTTTTTATGCTTAATTTTCAGTGACTACTTTAACAAAAAAGCTGTGCAATTTACCAATGTGACCCTAAATAGTCGCAACATAAGGATTAGCTAGCTCCACTATAGGCACAGCCTTTAAGATAAGGGACAAGAGTTTGTGTAGATGAGGTGAGTTGAAAAATGCGTGATAGCCTTTTGCATGTTATCTGCTTGCCTAGCTGATATTTTTTTAGAAGGGTAGGTAGATTTAACAACCGGCAAAATAAAACTGACTCAAGGTATACTCTACTAACTTCCTGATTAAAAGTCATGACGTAGGTTCGCGAATGCCATCAGTACTAGTGACTAAAAGAAAAAACTCCTAGAGGAGTTTTCATTGGTTTATTATTAGCCAAGTTTAGCAGCAAGGCGTGCTTTATCGCGGCTTGCTTTATTTGCATGAATCAAACCTTTTGATTGTGCTTTATCGATGCTTGAAGAAGCAGCACGGAAAAGCTCTTCAGATGGGTTAGCTTCGAATGCTTTGATAGCCGTACGCATAGCTGACTTTTGTGCTGAATTTTTTTCGTTTGCTTTAACGTTAAGTTCAGCGCGTTTGATAGCTGATTTAATATTTGCCAATGTTTTCACCTCCAAATTAATCTAACTACACTATTATATAGAATTTGTCCCTGTTTGGCAAGCCTTTATCATTTTTTCAAATAAATTTCATCGATTTTGTGATCTTTTGCTTTATGGAGAATTAATTCGGCTCGGTTGCGAGTTGGCTCAATGTATTTTTCAAGATTGACCAAGTTAATAGTTGTCCAAACTTCCTTTGCAAAGCTCATCGCCTCAGTCTGAGAAAGAGAGGTAAAGCGGGCATAATAGTTGTTGTGATCATGCCTTGCCAAATCAAGTAAACTGGCAAAGCGTTCTAAGTACCAATTTTCAATGTGACGCCGATCGGCATCAATATAAATAGAAAAATCAAAATAATCACTCATATAGAGACGGTTATTTTGTTGGTTCTGGAAAACATTAATCCCCTCTACAATGAGAAAGTCAGGCGCAGCGATAGTTTGCCACTTGTTGGGCACAATATCGTAGATTTCATGGGAATAGACCGGGATAGCTGCCTTCTGGCCATTTTTCATAGTATCTAAAAAGTTTAATAGCTGCTCCATATTATAAGACTCAGGAAAACCTTTACGATTGAGAATGTTTTTAGCCATTAGCTCCTGGTTTGGGTAGATAAAGCCATCTGTTGTGACGAGCTGAACGTGGCTATTAGGATAGGTTCTGGTGAGTAGGAGTTGTAGTAAGCGGCTCGTCGTTGATTTACCGACAGCAACAGAGCCTGAGATTCCGATAATAAAAGGACGCTTATGCGCTTCTTTTTTGAGAAATAGGCTTTTAGAAAATGTCAGATTTTCTTGGTTAATCTGGTATATTTGAATTAAATTGATTAGAGGCAGGTAAACTTCGATAACGTCATTTAAATCAATTTTATCATTAAGACTAGTAATTGTTTGAAGTTCATCAGGTGTTAAAGGTAATTTCGTTTCTTTGTGGAGATTTTTCCACGCAGAGCGGGTTAATCGTTCAAAGTTTACAAATTCACTTGTCATAATTCTCTCCTAGCTGAACACTGTTTTTATTATAACATTAAAGTAGCAAAAGAGGTTAAAAGTGGTATTTGCAAATGACAAAAGAAAGAAAAGCAGTTACTCTTGATAGGAGTTAATGAAAATAAATGAAAACAAATGAAAATAAACGAAAATAACCTAAAATGGATGTGGCCAAGGGGAAATAGCAGAGCAAAAAAACGAACATTATCTCGTGTTCCCTTTGCCAACAAGCGCCTTGTAAACCGTTACAAAGTGTGATAGAATGTATAATAATCTGGTAACGATAGGAAATTCAATGACAAACATGTATTATGATGAAAACCCTGAAAGTAAGCATGATTTGCATACCTTACAGGTCCGTTTATTAGAGCAACCCTTGTGTTTTAAGACAGATGCCGGGGTTTTTTCAAAAAAAATGATCGACTATGGGAGTCAAGTGTTGTTACATACGCTTGACTTTTCAAAAGGCAGCACCGTCTTAGATGTAGGGTGTGGCTATGGTCCCATGGGGATTGCATTAGCAAAGGCCTACCAAGTCAAAGCCACCTTAGTTGATATTAACAATCGCGCTCTTGCTTTAGCTAAGGAGAATGCAAGAGCCAATCACGTTGATGTGACTATTTTTCAGTCAAATATTTATGATTCCGTGGAGGGTAGTTTTCAACATATTATCAGCAATCCACCTATTCGCGCTGGAAAGCAGGTTGTCCATGCGATAATTGAAGATAGCTTGAAATATTTAGAAGACCAAGGTGACTTGACTATTGTTATTCAAAAAAAACAGGGTGCACCGAGTGCTAAAGAAAAAATGCAGTCGGTCTTTGGCAATGTTACCACTCTAAAAAAAGATAAAGGCTATTATATTTTAAGAAGTATCAAAACTGCAAAAAGTTAACGGTCATTCCTTCTTAAAAATAGCACAGCTTTAAGCTGATTGCCTATGGGAATAACTTGCTTAACGTATATCATTAGTATCATCTGGCCTTATCTAAACGCCTCTGATGAGCCGTCACAAGTGCCAGTTAGGGCTTATAGATTTTACTAACTCAGGCGAGCTGATAGCTAAACAAGCTCCCTTGAAAAAAGGATTAGTCTCAGAATGTGCTAACCCATAAAGTAAAAAGTGTTTTTGAAAGTCTGACTGCTTCACCTGGTGTCCTAAGCAGCATTCTAGAGCCTATCTTGGGAAGACTCGGTAGGATTAAAGAGGTCAAAACAGCGCTGTTTGATGGGAAAAATAGCCTTAGAGCTGACAAAAAACAAAAAAACTTGCCACAAACCATGTGGTGTAAACTGATTTTTTTCACAAGAAGAAATCACTGAAAAACAGGCTTACAGAATCTGAAAAAATGGTAAAATAGGGGATGAACAATTTACCCCTAAAAAATTGGAAAAAAAGTATTTCCTAAGGAGGAAAACAGTGGAAATTAATCAGTATATTGACCATACTCTTTTAAAGGCTGACAGTGTTAAAGTGCAAATTGACCAACTCATTGCAGAAGCAAAAGACTATCATTTTGCAAGTGTCTGTATTAATCCCACATGGGTTGCTTATGCTGCTAAAGCCTTAAAAGATAGCGATGTAAAAGTTTGTACCGTTGTTGGCTTCCCCTTAGGCGCAACAAGCTCAGCAACAAAAGCTTTTGAAACTCAAACAGCTCTTGCTGATGGAGCAGATGAAATTGATATGGTGATCAATATCGGTGCCCTAAAAGATGGCGACAACCAGGCCGTTGAAAAGGACATTAGAGGAGTGGTCAAAGCTAGCGGCGACAAATTGGTCAAAGTTATCATTGAAACCTGTCTATTGACTGATGAGGAGAAGGTCAGAGCCTGCCAATTAGCTGTCAAAGCAGGAGCAGATTTTGTTAAGACTTCAACCGGTTTTTCAACAGGAGGTGCAACGTTTGCTGATGTTAAGTTGATGCGCGAAACGGTCGGACCTGATTTTGGAGTCAAGGCATCAGGAGGAGCTCGCTCGTTTGAGGATGCCAAAGCATTTATTGAGGCTGGGGCAACGCGGATTGGTACCTCTGCTGGCGTTGCAATTATGAAAGGTGACATTGCAAATGGCGGATACTAATCTTGTAGATTTGGCAGTTACAGCAAGCAAGCAGGCCTATGTTCCTTACTCGCATTTTCCCGTAGGAGCTGCAATTGTAACCGCAGATGGGACAGTATATACTGGCTGTAATATTGAAAATGCTAGCTTTGGGTTAACCAATTGTGCTGAACGTACAGCTATCTTTAAAGCGGTGTCTGAAGGTCACAAAGAATTTTCAGAAATTGCCATATACGCTCAGACAGAAAAACCTGTTTCCCCCTGTGGTGCTTGTCGTCAAGTGATAACGGAGTTTTTTCCAAAAGACGCTAAGGTTACTTTAATTGCTAAAGATCAGTCAACACTTGAGACAACGATTGGTGAGTTACTTCCCTATTCCTTTACAGATTTACATTAAATCTGCTTTATTATGTTATTGAGCCATAATGGCAAAATAAGTTTTCAGCAAGCAATTGCTAGATGTTTTTTAGGAGGGTTCATCTTCATGAACAAAAAATTTATTGGCCTTGGATTAGCATCTGTTGCTCTTCTAAGTTTAGCTGCATGTGGCAACCGTGGTGCTTCTAAATCTGGTGAAAAAGGAAAGACAGATTTGAAAGCTGCTATCGTGACTGATACGGGTGGTGTGGATGACAAGTCCTTTAACCAATCAGCTTGGGAAGGCTTGAAAGCTTGGGGTAAAGAAAACGACCTCAAAAAGGGCGCTGGCTTTGATTACTTCCAATCTACTAGTGAATCCGAATATGCTACCAACCTAGATACTGCTGTATCAAGTGGTTACAAACTTATCTATGGTATTGGTTTTGCACTTAAAGATGCCATTGTCAAAGCAGCAGGTGATAACTCAGAGGTCAACTTCGTTATTATTGATGATGTTATCAAAGGCAAGAACAATGTTGCTAGTGTTACATTTGCTGATAACGAAGCGGCTTATTTGGCAGGAATTGCTGCCGCTAAAACAACAAAAACCAAAGTAGTTGGTTTTGTCGGTGGTATGGAAGGCACTGTTATCACACGTTTTGAAAAGGGCTTTGAAGAAGGCGTTAAATCTGTTGATAAAGACATCAAGATTAAAGTCGACTATGCTGGTTCCTTTGGGGATGCCGCTAAAGGAAAAACCATTGCCGCAGCCCAATATGCTGCCGGTGCCGATATTATTTACCAAGCAGCAGGCGGAACAGGAGCTGGTGTCTTCAATGAAGCAAAAGCTGAAAACGAAAGAAAAAATGAAGCCGATAAAGTTTGGGTACTTGGTGTTGACCGTGACCAAAAAGACGAAGGAAACTATACATCAAAAGATGGTAAAAAATCAAACTTTGTCTTAGCCTCTTCTATTAAAAAAGTTGGCCATGCGGTTCAATTGATCAACAAAAAAGTTGTTGATGGCAAATTCCCAGGTGGTAAAACAACGGTTTATGGCTTGAAAGATGGTGGGGTTGATATTGCCACTACAAACCTTTCTGAAGATGCTGTTGCTGCAATCAAAGAAGCAAAAGCTAAAATTATTGCCGGCGACATTAAGGTCCCAGAAAAATAAAAGCTATTTGAAAACAAACTAGGGCAAACCTAGTTTTGCTTCTGCTAGTTAGTCTTACTCTTAATAACGCAGCCGTCTCATATCAGCCAAGAGATTATCTGATAACTTGCTTGGTATGTGCCGCTGCCGGAGTGGTACGACGAACTCTTTAGTCTTATCGAGTTTTCGTATCACTCCCTTTTTCAACTGAGATTACTTTTATCTCAGTAAAGCTTAAGGTTTGTGGCAAGCTTTATTGAAATAAAAGATTGCATTGAAAGGAATACTTTTATGACGGAACATGTCATTGAAATGAAGGAAATCACGAAGACCTTTGGTGATTTTGTTGCCAATGATCACATCAACCTGTCTGTTCGCAAAGGCGAAATTCATGCTCTTTTAGGAGAAAATGGAGCTGGAAAATCAACTTTGATGAATATGCTGGCTGGTTTGTTAGAGCCAACAGATGGTGAGATTGTTATTAATGGAAAAACAGAAGTTATTGATTCACCATCAAAATCTTCCAATCTGGGAATCGGGATGGTTCATCAACATTTTATGTTGGTAGAAGCTTTTACGGTTGCTGAAAACATTATTTTAGGAAATGAAGTGGTCAAAAATGGCATCATTGATTTGAAAGAAGCAAGCAAAGAAATTAAAGAACTTTCAAATAAGTATGGCCTTTCTGTTGATCCAAATGCAAAAATTGCCGATATCTCAGTCGGAGCACAACAACGTGTTGAAATCTTAAAAACCCTCTACCGTGGTGCTGATATTTTGATTTTTGATGAACCGACTGCAGTTCTTACACCAGCAGAAATCAAAGAATTGATGATTATCATGAAAAATCTGGTTAAAGAAGGCAAATCCATTATTCTTATTACGCATAAATTAGATGAAATTCGTGCAGTGGCAGACCGAGTGACCGTCATTCGGCGTGGTAAAAGTATCCAAACGGTTGATGTTGCTGGTACAACCTCACATGATCTTGCAGAAATGATGGTCGGTCGGTCAGTATCCTTTACGACAAATAAAATCAGTGCCCAGCCTAAAGAAGTTGTACTGTCAATTAAAGATTTAGAGGTTGATGAGAATCGTGGCGTTTTAGCTGTTAAAGGCCTGTCATTAGCTGTTAAAGCAGGTGAAATAGTTGGTATTGCTGGTATTGATGGTAATGGACAAAGCGAATTAATCCAAGCTATTACAGGTTTACGCAAAGCCAAAAACGGTTCTATTACTATTAAGGGTAAAGAGGTGACACATTTAACCTCTCGAAAAATCACTGAACTATCCGTTGGTCATGTTCCAGAAGACCGGCACCGTGATGGCTTAATCCTTGACATGTCTATGGCAGAAAATATAGCTATCCAGACCTACTACAAAGAACCTTTAAGTAAAAATGGTATTTTAAATTACCGTAAAATTAATGAGTATGCACGTTACTTGATGAAAGAGTTTGACGTGCGCGGAGCTAGTGAACTTGTGCCAGCCCGTGGCTTTTCGGGAGGGAATCAACAAAAAGCAATTATTGCCCGTGAAATAGATCGCGATCCGGATTTATTGATTGTTAGCCAACCAACACGTGGTCTTGATGTCGGCGCTATTGAATACATTCACCGTCGTTTGATTGAAGAACGTGATAAAGGCAAAGCCGTACTGGTGGTTAGTTTTGAACTAGACGAGATTTTGAATCTATCTGATCGCATTGCTGTTATTCACGATGGTAAAATTCAAGGGATTGTCTCACCTGAGCACACAAATAAGAAAGAATTGGGTATCTTAATGGCTGGTGGCTCAATTGACAAGGAGGAAAAGCATGCCTAAAAAAGCACAAAAAATAGCAGTTCCAGTGATTTCTGTTTTGCTAGGATTTCTACTTGGTGCTATTATTATGTTTATATTTGGTTATGATCCCGTTTGGGGTTATGAAGGCTTGTTTCACATTGCCTTTGGCAGTGTGAGGAATATTGGTGAAATTTTCCGGGCAATGGGGCCACTAATTCTGATTGCGCTTGGCTTTACAGTTGCTAGTCGTGCTGGGTTTTTCAATATTGGTTTATCAGGTCAAGCATTAGCGGGTTGGTTAGCTTCGACCTGGTTTGCCTTGGCGCATCCTCAGATGTCTCGTCCCTTGCTTATTCTAATTACAGTGCTTATTGGGATGATTGCAGGAGGAATTGCTGGCGCTATTCCAGGGATTCTTCGTGCCTTTCTTGGAACTAGTGAAGTTATTGTAACGATTATGATGAACTACATTATTTTATACGTTGCAAATTTTATCGTCCAAAAAGGCTTACCGCAAGCTTATAAACAAAGTATTGACTCGACCATCCAGGTTAGTAAAAATGCTAGTTACCAAACAGAATGGCTTTCAGCTTTAACCAATCACTCACGGATGAATATCGGAATTTTCTTTGCTATTATTGCCATTGGTCTGATTTGGTTCTTACTGAACAAAACGACACTAGGTTTTGAGATTCGCTCAGTCGGACTTAATCCTCATGCTAGCGAATATGCTGGAATGTCTGCTAAGCGAACAATCATCTTATCTATGGTTATTTCAGGAGCTCTAGCTGGACTTGGTGGTGTTGTTGAGGGTCTTGGAACTTTCCAAAATGTCTTTGTTCAAGGAGCTTCATTAGCCGTTGGTTTTGATGGAATGGCTGTTAGTTTACTAGCTGCCAATTCACCAGTTGGCATTGCCTTTTCAGCATTCTTGTTTGCCGTTTTAAATGTTGGGGCACCAGGGATGAATATTGCAGGGATTCCACCTGAATTGGTGAAAGTTGTGACAGCTTCCATTATCTTCTTTGTTGGTTCTCATTATTTAATTGAAAAATATATGTCTAAATCTAAAAAATCTGTAAAGGGAGGCAATTAAGATGTCAGTTATCACTATCTTATCGCTCCTTGTATCATCCATGCTTATCTACGCAACACCGCTCATATTTACAAGTATTGGTGGAACCTACTCTGAGCGTGCTGGCGTGGTTAACGTTGGCTTAGAGGGAATCATGGTTATGGGGGCTTTTTCAGGAATTGTCTTTAACCTTGAATTTGCAGAAACATTTGGCAAAGCTACTCCTTGGCTAGCTGTTTTAGTCGGTGGACTTGTTGGTTTGGTCTTTTCCTTGCTTCATGCAGTAGCAACGGTTAACTTTCATGCTGATCATATTGTATCTGGTACCGTCTTGAACTTATTGGCACCTTCTTTAGCGATCTTTTTGGTTAAGGTCATGTACAACAAAGGACAAACAGATAATATTCAACGTTCATTTGGGAAGTTTGATTTTCCGATTCTATCGAAAATACCGGTAATTGGTGACATTTTCTTTTCAAATACGACTTTGATAGGTTATCTTGCTATTCTCTTTTCGATTTTAGCTTGGTTTGTTTTGTATAATACACGTTTTGGTTTACGTCTAAGATCTGTGGGAGAACATCCACAAGCAGCTGATACTTTAGGTATTAATGTTTACCTAATGAAATATTATGGTGTAATGATTTCTGGTTTTCTTGGTGGTGTTGGAGGAGCAGTCTATGCGCAATCTATCTCGGTTAACTTTGCCGTAACCACGATCTTAGGACCGGGCTTTATTTCCTTAGCGGCAATGATTTTTGGGAAATGGAATCCAATTGGGGCGATGTTATCCAGTCTGTTCTTTGGTTTATCACAAAGTTTGGCCGTTATTGGCAGCCAATTACCATTATTAGAAAGCATCCCAAAGGTTTATCTCCAAATTGCCCCTTACTTGCTAACCATCATTATCTTAGCAGCCTTCTTTGGCCAAGCGGTTGCGCCTAAGGCGGATGGGATTAACTACATTAAAACAAAATAGGCAGTGGCAAACACTGTTTAGTAACGGTTATCGTTGGTCCAAATCCCAGCGGTGGGAGGCAGAAAGTCACTCTTTACCCCAGCTGACAGTCCTCACTTGTTTAAAAAATTTACCGACTTCTAATCATTAGATTTTCATCTAATGATTAGAAGTCATTTTTTTGAGGACTTATAATCAGCTGTGCTTGACCTGTCTTATTAGCAAAATTAGTAGAAAAAACAGTCTATCTGCTAGCCTTGGAAAAGCTGTTAGATAAACTGTTGAAGTGTCTAGAAGACTATGTTTAAATTGATAATTACAAGTAAGGATGGTGTCTTATGTTAATTATCAATAAAGGTATTGATTTCCGTTTCAATAGCGGCGATTTTTTGTTCTGCATCAGCAAAAGAATGCCCTACCGTAGCAATGTAAAATTTAATTTTAGGTTCAGTACCTGAAGGACGAACAGCAAACCAAGAATCATCACTTAAGGAATACTTCAAAACATTGCTTGGTGGCGTTGTGAGAGGTGAGACGGTCCCATCAGCCGCTGTTGCTGTTTGGGCTTGGAAATCTTCTAAAAGTTGAACAGCCGTGCTGTTAAATTGTTTTGGTGCCTTTTCACGGAACTTAGTCATAATTTTTTGAATTTCAGCAGCCCCATCCATACCAGATAAGGTCACAGAAATGGTTTTTTCGGCAAAATAGCCGTATTCTTTATAAATCTCATCAATACCATCGGCCAAGGTTAGACCACGCGAGCGGTAATAAGCAGCAATTTCAGCTACAATTAAGACAGCTTGAATGGCGTCTTTGTCACGCACAAAAGGTTTAAGCAGATAACCAAAGCTTTCTTCAAAGCCAAACATATAGGTATAATTGTGCTTTTCTTCAAATTCCTGGATTTTCTCTGCGATGAATTTGAAACCAGTTAGCACATTAAACATGGTTGCACCATAACTCTCAGCAATCTTAGTGACTAATTCAGTTGAGACAATTGATTTTGCTAAGGCTGCATTTGCTGGAAGGGTACCAGCAGTTTTATGTGCTTCTAAGATGTACTTGGCGATAATAGCACCAATTTGGTTTCCTGATAAGTTGCGGTAGGACCCGTCTTCTTGACGAATTTCCACACCCAGACGGTCAGCATCTGGATCGGTGGCAACTAGGACGTCGGCATTAACAGCTCGGCCTAATTCTTCAGCTAAGGCAAAAGCAGCTTGGTTTTCGGGATTAGGTGAATCAACGGTTGAAAACTCAGGGTCAGGTTTAGCTTGGGCTTCAACAACTTGGACAGAATCAAAGCCAGCTTGCGCTAAGGCTCTGCGTGTTAGCATTTCTCCTGTACCATGTAGTGGAGTATAAACAATTTTCATATCCTTGCCAAATTGCTCAATTAAGTCGTGATTAATAGTGACTTCCTTGACTTCTTTTAGGTATGCTGCATCTACAGCTTCGCCAATAACTTCAATGAGTCCATTTTCTTTAGCGACTTCTAGATCGGCTAGCTCAATGGCAAAAGGATTATCAATGGAACGAATATAAGTGGTTAAGGCATCAGCATCAACGGGTGGCATTTGTCCGCCATCGGCACCATAAACTTTGTAGCCATTAAAGGGAGCGGGATTATGGCTTGCTGTAATCATAATCCCAGCAAATGTCTTGAGATGGCGCACTGCAAAAGATAATTCTGGGGTTGGTCGTAAACTTTCAAAGACATAGGCCTTGATGCCATGCGCAGCTAGGACTTGGGCTGATTCAAAGGCAAATTCTTGGGAAAAATGACGTGAATCATATGCAATGGCGACACCAGCTTTTTTGGCAAGGTCTCCCTTGGTTTCAACCAATTTGGCTAGGCCTTTGGTTGCTTGGCGAACAACGTAAATATTGATACGATTAGTCCCTGCGCCGATGTAGCCCCGCATGCCAGCTGTGCCAAATTCTAGATTAGTGTAAAAGGCATCTTCTTTTGTTTTTTCATCCATAGCTTTTAGTTCATCATGCAGATAAATTGGTAAGCCTGGATGGTTGACCCACTTGTCATAATTGTCTTTATAAGTCATTTCGGTTCTCCTTTGTATTATTAAACGCTTTCATTATACCATTTTGAAAAGAAAAAAGCACTAACTTTTAGATTGGTTTGCAGTCTTTTTCTGTAACGTTACAATAGATGTGAGACCATTGTATAAAAAAAGAAGAAACCTGATATGATAAGTTTTGAACCCAACCATCAAAAAGGAGTCTTCTCATGACTAGTATACCACAAAATGTTCGCTACTTGCCACACACATTAAATACGAATCATTCCCGTAGTTAATATTGTTGTCCAATTTGTTATAGTCCAAAGGGAGATAATAATGACTTTCCTTGTCTTAACAATTGGTCAACAATATTCACTGATGCCCTTTCTTCCAATTAAATGCAA
>NZ_WLZU01000049.1 GCF_009870755.1 Streptococcus halichoeri | reverse complement strand
CTATCAGGATGTGCCCTATGAGATACCAGAAACTTGGGAGTGGGTGAGATTGGGTAATATTGGAAACTGGGGTTCAGGAGCGACACCCTCTAAATCTAATCTAAAATATTATGAACCTCAATCTATTCCTTGGTTATTGACAGGTGATTTGACCGACGGATATATAACCCATATCCCAAATAAAATTTCCGACTTAGCTCTTGAAAAAACATCAGTCAAACTCAACCCTGCAGGCTCTGTACTCATTGCAATGTATGGTGCCACGATTGGTAAATTAGGAATACTCACTTTTCCTGCTACAACCAATCAAGCTTGTTGTGCTTGCAATACCCTATTTCAAGTTGAGAAACTCTTTTTGTTCTACTTTTTGATGTCGGAAAGAAAGAATTTTACATCTCGTGCCGAGGGTGGTGCTCAGCCTAATATTTCTAAAGAAAAAATTATCAATACTCTATTCCCCCTCCCACCCCTTGCCGAGCAAAAGCGGATTGTTGCGAAAATTTCCCAGGTCTTTGCAGTTATCGAAACTTTAGTATAATAGTTTGGTGCGGTGGAATTTCTATCACAAACAGATAGGAGTTTTAGGTGAAAGACTTTGAATTATATTTGAAAAAAGCTGGTTTAGCTGAAAATACCGTACGATCTTACCTGTACGGTGTTCGCTTTTTCTTGGCCCATTATGAGCTGAGTATGGAGGATTTACTGGAGTATAAGAGTTATTTATTGGATAATTTCAAGCCCAAGACGGTCAACCTGCGACTTCAGGGCATTAACAAATACCTCATCTTTATTGGTCAAAAGGACTTGACCCTGAAATTTATCAAAATCCAGCAAAAGCCCTTTTTAGAGGATGTTATCAGCCATGCAGACTACCTCTTTCTGAAGCGGAGCTTGAAAAAGGACGACAATCTCAAATGGCATTTTGTGGTTTGGTTCTTAGGGGCGACTGGTGCCCGTGTTAGCGAGCTGATAAAGCTGAAAATAGAACATGTAGAGGTAGGATATTTTGACATTTACTCAAAAGGAGGGAAGATGCGAAGGCTGTATATCCCCAAAAGATTACGGAACAGTTGTCAAAAATGGCTTGAAGCTGAAAATCGTCGGAGCGGCTATCTTTTTCTAAACAAATTTGGTCAGCCCATTACGGCTAGGGGTATCGCCCAGCAGTTGAAAAACTACGCCGTCAAATATCAGCTCAATACAAAAGTGGTTTACCCTCATTCTTTCAGACATCTCTTTGCGAAAAACTTTCTCGCCAAGTACAACGACATCGCACTTTTAGCGGACTTGATGGGACACGAAAGCATTGAGACAACACGCATCTATCTCAGAAAAACAGCTACCGAACAACAAGCTATTATTGATAAAGTGGTAAATTGGTAGCAAAATAGCAGAAAGTCAAATGGACTTTCTGCTATTTTTGTACTAGAAGCTCTCCTTATGGGAAGATGACAACTTGGAGGGCCTCAACATTAGGTCAAGTCGCTAATCTTTACACTGGTAACAGTATCAATGCAAGTCAAAAGCAATTACACTTTTCAACGGGTATTGGGACGAACTATATTGCAACAAAAGATGTTGCGCTCGATGGCAGTATCAGCTACGATAATGGTATTAAAATCCCAGATGCTTATTTAGATGGCTTTAAGTTAAGCCAGCCTCATTCTATCTTACTTTGTTTAGAAGGTGGAAGTGCTGGGCGTAAAATTGGCTTATTAAACCAGATTGTCTGCTTTGGAAATAAACTCTGCAACCTGTCGTTTTATGCAGGAAACAACACCTTTTTATATTATTTCCTACAAAGCCCGCAATTCCAAAATGCTTTTCAAGACAATAAATCAGGCATTATAGGAGGAGTTAGCCTAAAAAATTTAGGAAATATTATAATCCCTCTCGTTCCCAAACAAGAACAAGAGCGTATTAGTGCAAAAGTTGAGCAACTTTTTCAAAAAGTAAATCAACTTTAGTGATAATATCTTTCATCTCTCTAAAATTTGAGACAGGTATCAATAACTCAGAAATACTGGTGCTATTTAACGTTTTTCCTTTAATGGCATCCTTTGAATTGCCTGCTGTAGAAATAAGTGGTAAAAATCGCATTAAATAATCTCTTATAATATTTTCCTCGTCGCAATATGGAAATATTGAGATAATTGCCTCATTATGACTAGCTGGTATATCTAGTATTGCAACTTTACCAATAGATAACTTAAAACTCATCAGCAAAGTGCCTGCTGGAGCTATCTTTATATTTTTATTTTTTATAGCAATATCTGATAAATATTCCTTTGTTTTTGCGACTAGACCACTGTTTGGCATATCTGAAATTGATACCCAAGAAATATCATTTCCCCAAAAAGTCGGTTCACTCCTTGGTGGTGTCTTTCCAATATTAAATAGAACTAAGCTACCAAATCTAACGTAACACCAAGTATTAGGAATATCTGGTATAGTCGAACTACTGAAAGTACTATTTTCTTCGTTCTTCCCATAA
>NZ_WLZU01000048.1 GCF_009870755.1 Streptococcus halichoeri | reverse complement strand
TTATAGTTAGGATTTTCTTTGTGGAACATACTGAGACCTCCTAGAACTTCTTATCTTTATTATAACTCTTGGCAAAAAGAAAAGCCCTAGAAAAATCAATTCCTAGAGCTTTGTCTTCAATCTGAGACCCTCAATAACAATTGAAGGTCTTAGTCGGCAAGAAGCCTATGTGCACTTAATCCTTACATTAATGAGCGTGATGGTGGTCATGATTGTGGTCATGCTCATCATCGTGTTCATGTTCATGTTCATGGTCATGGTCGTCATGCGCTTGTGCTTCTTCTGCTACTTGATGTTTTGTTTTCTCTGCTAGTTCAGCTTTTTCTTGATCCGTACCATTTCCAACAATAGAACCTTCATTAACTGAAACAAAATTGTCTGCGATTGCCACTGGAATCTTATTCTCATTTAACTCAAGATCTTTTAGTGGAATCTGATTATGACTAACATCAAGACTAGTCACACTTGTATTTTTCTCAGACAGGTTAAGATTAGTCAATTGGTTTTTAGACAAGCTAAGATTTTCTAAAGCTGTCAATTGATTGATTCCTTCCAAGTTTGAAACTTGGTTACCACTTAAGTCTAATGAGCGTAAGGTCGTTTGCTTATTCGCTAAGGCAAGAGACTTGATTTGATTTTCTTTGGCTTCAAGTCGATCAATGGCTTGAGATGTCTCAATACCAGATAGGCTTGCTAGTTTTGATTGGTTAATCGTTAAGTTTTCTAAACTTGGATTATTGGCTAAGAATTCTAAACTAGTCACATTCGTTTCGTTTAACATCAAAGTTTCTAGTTTAGGAGCTTTCAAGCTAGACATGTCTACTGTTTTATTTTTAGAAAGGTCAATAACTTTCAGACTTTCTTTGTTTGACACAGGAGTAAGATCTGTCACCATATTATTATCAAGGTGCAATTCTTCAATCTGCGCTAGTTTCTCTAAAGGTTTAAGGTCTGAAATCTTATTATTACTCAAAACTAAGAATTTAAGGTTTGGTAATTCACCTAAGACAGTAATATCTTCCACTTCATTGTCAGCCGCTGCTACAAGCGTTAACTGTTTGTATTTGCTTAAGAAACTAAGATCTTTCAAATTATTTTGAGAAATATCTAGTCCTTCAAGTAGAGGCATTTTTTCTAAGAATGAGTAATCCGTTATACCTGTTTGAGTCATCCAAAGTTGTTTTAGATTTTTAAACTGGAAAACAGGAGTGATATCATCAATTGGAGTAAAACCGATTCCTAAAACTTCTAAGTTTGGCATTAAGTTCAATCCAAAACGTTTTAATGGATTTTGACGTTGACCAATATTTAACTTGGTCACTGTTTTCAACCACTCACGCATCTTAGCTTCATCTCTTTCTTTAGATGGGAAAGGTGTTTCAGCATCAGCATGTAAGATATCCATAATCACTTCATCATCAAAACCAATACGTTTCAATGTAGCCATCCCAATTCGATCTTGAGCATGAGAATGAGCATGAGGATCAAAAGGTTTATCTAACGAAATTTCATCCAAGGCAGTTGAGTGGGAGTGATCACCATGTGGGTAAATCAAGACAATAACTTCTTCACTTTCTTCCACTTGGATGCTATCCACTGAAATACCAACTGATTTCGCTAAATGAGCTTTCTTCAATTCAATTTCTTTGCTTAACTCAGCAGAACGCTCTTTCTTAGCAGGAGCTTCTTGTTTTTCTTCAATTAAGTGAGCCCATTTACTATGACGAATACTATCATAAGTCACCACATGGGTATGACCATCATGATTAACCAACAAGCCTTGAGCTGTGCGACCTACGATTCCAGTTCCATCAAATAAAAAGCCATCACTTGTTGCAAAATGAACACCTGAATAACGCTGATTTGGATTAGAAATCGTCACTAATTGTGCTTGTGGTTTGTAGTTCACAGCTCCACCAAGTAAACTCTTCAAGATATAATGGAAATGATCGCCATGACGAACCGTATAACCTAAAGCGTCTTCAGCCACAATATCTGCCGGATTAAAGACATAATGATGGTGAGGATCATTAGCCCCTGGTACTGATGTTTGAGATGAAGCAGCTACCATTTGAGGTTTTCTCATGTTAGCACCTTTTGGAATCAAGTAGTCAAACTGACTCCCTTTAAGGTCTGCATAAAAGATAAAATGAGAATGACCATCGTGTTCAACGACAATACCATTGTCAGTTTTAGATAAAATTTTAGAATCTTTTGTTAAAATGAACCCATCATCTGTTGGAAAATCAACCCCAGCCACGCCCTTACGGTCTTTTTTAGTTGCGACCATTTTTTTAGAGCTTTGTTTTTTCTTACTATCTTCTTTTTTAGTAACTTGCTTAGTCTTTGGTTGACTAGTTGCATTATTTTTATCAGTTTGACAAGCTGACAAGGTTAATTGGCAAGTCAAAACCAGACCTGCTAATAAGATTAGTTTTTTACTTTTCATTAATTCCTCCATAAGTTAACCAGTTAATTACAAAGTTAACTAGTTAATTATAACAGAAGCTTTTTCTTCTTGCAATCTTTTTTTCACCTTCATATCACTTATTTAAATTAGATTAATCTGAATTTAGCATTTTTATTTAGACTTGAAATCTAGATAGTTTGTACTATACTAGAGGTATGAAAACTTCTGAAAAAATCTATCTCTTATTAGCTGAAGCAAATGATTACGTCAGCGGTGAATACTTAGCAGAACAATTAGCTATTTCACGTACATCTGTTTGGAAATCCATAAAAAGTCTCGAAAACCAGGGCATTGAAATTCAATCTTTAAAGCATAAAGGTTATCGCATTACAAAAGGTGATTTACTACTCCCAGATAAGATTAGCCAAGACTTGCAACTTCCTGTCTCTTACCACGAAAAAAGCCAGTCTACTCAGATTGACGCTAAAAAAGGAATCGAAAGCAAACTATCAAGCCCTCGCCTTTATCTAGCACCTACCCAATTAGGTGCTAAAGGACGTCTCAATAGAGAATTCTTTGCTTCTCAACATGGCGGTATCTACATGTCCTTGCATTTAAGCCCAAATATACCCTATGCCCAAATGCCTCCTTATACTATGATGGTCGCTTCAAGTATCGTCAAAGCAATTTCACGTTTAACAGGTATTGATGCTCAAATCAAATGGGTCAATGATATTTATATCGGACAAAAAAAACTAGCTGGAATTTTGACAGAAGCTATTACATCCGTTGAAACAGGTCTCATCACGGATGTGATTATTGGTGTTGGTCTAAACTTTTTAGTCACTGACTTTCCAGAAAACCTTAAAGATCGTGCCACTTCACTCTTTACACAAGAGGCAAGCATCTCGCGAAATGACCTGATTAGCGACATTTGGAACTTATTTTTCACTATTCCAGTTGAAGATCATATCAAAGTTTATAAAGAAAAATCACTTGTCTTAAATAGACAAGTGAACTATATGCAACAGGGGCAAGAAATCCAAGCCAAAGCTATTGACATAACTAATCAGGGCTACCTCATTGTCCAAAAAAAGGATGGCTCTCTTGAAACCTTACACAGTGGTGAAATTAGTCTTTCTTCTTGGACGCTTTAGCTGCTTCAAGCAGAGACTTGGAAAACCTAGTGATTGCTCGAACCTTACGTAGGTCACGCAGCAACAAAAATCCCCAAAAACCGGCAAATAAATAATCACCATTCATAAAAGCATCGTTGAAAAAATAGGTTTCAAAACCACAAATAAAGGCGAAAAATAAAAACTGTTTTCTACTCATATATCTATTATAACAATAAAAAGAAGGCGGGACAAAAATCGGGATTATAGAGAAAATGCCTTTATGCGTCTCGCCCTACTAACTCTAAACTGACTAAAAGGGATTAGCCCAACCAAAGCCACACCGCTAGGTT
>NZ_WLZU01000047.1 GCF_009870755.1 Streptococcus halichoeri | reverse complement strand
GGAAGTCGTATTTTATCTGTTTTCCACCACAAGTCGGACACCCTTTAGGCTCATAATCCAGCCTTGCATAGAGTTCAATGTGCGTCTTATGTTGAAAAACGTTGTCTAAAGCTATATTTTTGTCTTTCATTCAGATTAATTCTGTGGTATTCTTAAGGTGTTCCATATGATGCTTTCTAATGAGTTGTTTTGTTGCTTCTCATTATAAGTCATATGGGGCTTTTTGTCTGCATGAAAAAAGCCCATCATCTCCAGAGTGGATTTACCCACTACAGAAATGATAGAGCTCTATGATAGAGTAGTCTTTATCTATCTGGTGTTTTTAAATATAGTTACCTATTTATATCTGGTCGAGCAAGGTAGTAAATAAAAAAACAGTTTGGTCTTATTGATTAACCTCAAAAAGTAGCCTTTAGTGAGCCTCTTTAGAGTTCATGTGGTAGTAAAATTGTCTCAATCCCGTGATTATCAACAGCATATAATGTCTTAGGGAGAAATGGATCATAGGGGTAGTGATAGTCAAAGACGATTTTTAATTTTGCCTTTTGGTTAATATAGGCAATTGAGAGAAATTGATGTTGTTTTTGAGTTTGAAAAACTAAAAGGCGATCAAGCGGCAGTAAACCTTTTAATTGCCGATCAATAATATCCCAGATTGTATCAATGAGTTCGGGTGGAACTGTGGTGGCAACCCCAAAACTTGCATAGCGTTCTTTTGTATTTTGAAATGCCATTGTGAAACCTCCATAGGTTAAGTGTGAAAGCACTCCGTATTGGAGTGCTTGACAACTATTAACGATTCTTCAGTTCAAGATAACGTTTGTACCAAATATGAATGTATGCCTTGGAAAAGGGTCCCTTCTTATTGTTAATCCAGTCCACAAGTATCTTGACATGCTCTTTTAGGATGTCGTCAATGTCTTTTGGGTAATGCATCTTTTTCTTGTGCAACTCATATTCGTCAACATCAAGCAGCCGCTTTTCTCCATCGGCAAAGACTTTAACATCCAAGTCATAATCAATATATTTTAAGGCTTCCTCATCAATGAGATAAGGACTAGCTAGATTACAGTAATAAGAAGTACCATTTTCACGGATCATTGCGATGATATTGAACCAATATTTTTTGTGAAAGTAGACAATGGCAGGCTCACGTGTGATCCATCGTCGCCCATCACTCTCAGTCACTAATGTATGGTCGTTAACGCCGATTAAAGCATTTTCAGTTGTCTTTAGTACCATTGTATCACGCCAAGTACGATGTAATTTGCCGTCATGCTTATAACTTTGAATTGTAATAAAGTCGCCTTCTTTAGGTAATTTCATGCCCTTTCCAACTTTCTACAATTAAACTTATCCTCTATAGTTTACCATAAATTCACTGCAAAAGCACCCATTTGACGCCTAGAGTACTTGACGCAGATAGGCCTTAATATCATCACTATCATAGCCTTTGCGGTATAAGCCCTGAAAAAGTTTTTGGTGTAAAGCAAAATCCTCGTATTTTTTACGGTAGTTTCGATAGAGTTTTTCAAAGTCCTTGGCTAATAGCTGTGCTGTTTGTTCATCATCACTGGCAAAAGCTAGAGAATCAGTGACCTCTTGGATTAAAGCGTAGGAGAAACCTTTGTTGCGAAGCTGTTGCTTTATTTTTGTCAGTTGAGCCTGAACAGGATACTTATTAGCATATTTGCTTTGCAAGTGTTGCGCTAGCTTTTTGGCGATGGGTTCAAAGTCAATTGCTGAAAGCTGTGCTTCGATTTGTTCTTTGTTAAGTCCTTTTTGTTGTAATTTTTGTTTGATAACAAGTGGCCCCTTATCACCACTGCTAGTATTTTGCCGCAAATAGTTTGCAATGTATTGCTCGTCATTGAGCCAATTGTCTGCTTCTAGGTTGGCGATAATGTCAGGGATAATAGCTGCTTCAATAGCATGTTTTGTCAAATAGTCCTTAACTTGGGCACTGGTGCGATTTTGAAAGGAAAGAAAGTACAGAGCTAAATTCTTGCCATGTGAGAATTGTGCAAAGTTTTGAATTTGGTCCAGTTCTTTAAGGCTTATTTCCTTGTCTTTACTAAGCATAAAGCGGACAATTGTGTCCTCTGTCACGTAGTAGGTGGATTGATCGCTCATTTCTATTTTATAGAGACGTTTTTTCTTCTCGATTTTACTGATTTTCATACTAAGTATTATATCAAAAAATGGTAAAATAAAAGGAAACCAACACTGGTTAACATAAAAAGGAGCTAAAGATAATGCCACTACTACAGGAGCGCCAGCGCATTCCCTTAAAAATCAAACGCATGGGTATTAACGGAGAAGGTATCGGGTTTTATAAAAAAACGCTAGTATTTGTACCGGGCGCCCTTAAGGGTGAAACTGTTTTTTGCCAAATTGTTAGTGTTAAGAAAAACTTTGTCCAAGCAAAGCTACTCTCCATTGAGAAGGCCTCAAAAGCTCGGGTGCAGCCGGCTTGTGGCATTTATGAGCAATGTGGTGGCTGCCAAATCATGCATCTAGCTTATGAGCAGCAGCTAGATTTTAAAACGGACGTCATTCGCCAGGCTCTTAAGAAATATCGGCCAGCTGGCTATGAAGCTTATGAAATTCGTAGAACCTTAGGTATGGAAGAACCAACACATTACCGGGCAAAATTACAATTTCAAATTCGTAAGTGGCGACAAAAGGTGCATGCGGGACTCTATGCCCAAAACTCTCACAAGTTAATTCCGATTGAAGATTGTCTGGTCCAAGACAGCCAAACACAAGAGCTAATCAATGCGATTACGCGTTTACTGGAGAACTATAAATTACCGATTTATCAAGAAGGTAAATCTGAGGGCATCCGAACGGTGATGGTCAGAAAGGCAAAGGCTACAAACCAATTACAGGTGATTTTTGTAACCAGCAAAGAAGTTCGCCTGGGCTTGCTTGCTGCCGAATTAGCGCAAGCCTTTCCCCAACTCAAGACAATTGCTATCAACTATAATCGGGCCAAGACGAGTGACATTTACGGCCTTAAAACAGAAGTGGTCTGGGGTGCAGACACGATTGAAGAAGAGGTCTTGCATTACCACTTTGCCTTATCGCCACGGGCTTTTTACCAACTCAATCCCAAACAAACGCAGGTGCTCTATCAAGAAGTTGTCCGGGCCTTGGAGGTAGAAGAGACAGACCATATCATTGATGCCTATTGTGGGGTGGGGACAATTGGTTTTGCCTTTGCTGATAAGGTAGCCAGTGTACGGGGGATGGATATTATCCCTGAAGCTATTGCAGATGCAAGAGCCAATGCACAGAATATGGGCTTTACAAATACCTACTACGAAGCAGGAAAAGCTGAAGAAGTGATTCCGCGCTGGTATCAAGAGGGTTACCGTGCTGATGCCATTATTGTTGATCCTCCTCGTACTGGCTTAGACCGTAAGCTGTTGGAAATGATTGTGGCTTATCGCCCACGTAAAATGGTCTATGTCTCTTGTAACACCTCTACCCTAGCGCAAGACCTGGTGACCTTAGCCAAGTACTATCAGGTGGACTATATCCAGTCAGTTGATATGTTCCCGCATACAGCCAGGACCGAGGCTGTAGTGAAACTCCAAAGGAAGAAAAGGTAAAACTCCCTTGATTTCAAGCGTTTTCCAGACACTGTGTCTTGGTCTAGCAGGATTTGAAAAAGTTCTTAAAAAGAAGGTCTACTACTGATGCAAACGATGAAACCAGTTTTATTTCTGTATTGGGTGCAAAAATTGGACTTTTAATTAAGGAGTAAACTATTACATGCTTGTCGCTGCTCTTACTAGCTTGCTAGTCTGACATTGTTGCCTTTAAAAGCGCATCTGGCTTAGTGAGAATGTTTTCCTGACGGATTTGCTAGAAATAGGTTATAATAGGTAGAGATTCTTGGGAAATAAAAGCTAAAACCTCTTTGTAAGGGTTGAATGGCTCTACTCCCAAAGTTCAAGTACATTTAAGGCTCTGGTTGGTTAGGCTGGCTGTTTATAGGCAGAGCAGCTAAATATTTTGCCCTCTAAGCGGGCGCATTTTAAAAAGGACCTAGTGATAAAGGAAAGTCATGTTTACACAGTTTATTAATGCTATTTTGACCCAATATGGCTTATATGCCTTTTTGATTATTTTTGTGATTATTTTTGTTGAAACGGGCTTGGTCTTTTTCCCTTTCTTGCCAGGGGATTCCTTGCTTTTTATGACGGGCGCTTTTTTAGCAAAGAGCGGTTATCAACCAATCCCTTTTATCCTTTTGCTGACAGTGGCGGCGGTTTTAGGTGATTATCTCAACTATAGTTTAGGCCACAAGTATGGCTTAGGCCTTCGTAAGGTTCCCTATTTAGGAAAATTCATTAAAGACAGCCACTTGGCTGAGACGGAGCATTTCTTTGCCAAATATGGTAATCTTGCCATTTCTCTTGGCCGTTTTGTGCCCATTGTTCGAACCTTTATTCCCTTTATCTCCGGTTTAGGCAAGATGGATCGCAAAAAATTCTTCACCTTTAATTGTATTGGCGGGCTGGCTTGGGTTTTAGTAGGCTTGCTTTCTGGTTTCTTCTTTGGGAGTATTGCTTTTGTGCAAAAGCATTTCGAACTCATCATGTTGGCCATTATTGTTGTTTCGGTACTACCGGTGATTGTCGTTGTGTTAAAGCGGCAGTTAAAGTCTAAAAAAGGGGCCTAGGCCTCTTTTTTGAAGTTGCTCATTAGAAAAGAGTGACTCTAGGAGCTTGATGTCTGAGGCAGGGGGTGTTAGCTTTTAGGTTAAGCATTCTTGGGAGGCTTGTCCAATGCCGCAGGCAAAAGCAAAACTCATCGTAGCCGACAAAGGGGCTGGTCTTTGCTGCCTGCTAGCTTTGGGCTTGTTTGGCTTTTAGGAGATGTGTACCTTTGTCAATAATATGAGACCAAAGGGTGGTCAATAGCGACTATTTTGTGGTAGACTTGTCATGAAGCTTCTTTTTTGAGGGTTGTGTCGTCATTAGAATGAATCATTCCCGTAGTTAATATTGTTGTCCAATTTGTTATAGTCCAAAGGGAGATAATAATGACTTTCCTTGTCTTAACAATTGGTCAACAATATTCACTGATGCCCTTTCTTCCAATTAAATGCA
>NZ_WLZU01000046.1 GCF_009870755.1 Streptococcus halichoeri | reverse complement strand
AAGACCTTTGAGAACTGAATAAGACGAACCAAAAAGTGAAGAGGGGTTTATAAGCAGTATAGACTCCGTCAAAGCAAAAATAAATCTGTCAGCGGACAGAAAAGAACGAGTAAGTTCAAACTAAATGAGAGTTTGATCCTGGCTCAGGACGAACGCTGGCGGCGTGCCTAATACATGCAAGTAGAACGCTTTGGACTGGTGCTTGCACTAGTTCAAGGAGTTGCGAACGGGTGAGTAACGCGTAGGTAACCTACCTGATAGCGGGGGATAACTATTGGAAACGATAGCTAATACCGCATAATAGAGTAAGACACATGTTTAACTCTTAAAAGGGGCAACAGCTCCACTATGAGATGGACCTGCGTTGTATTAGCTAGTTGGTGAGGTAAAGGCTCACCAAGGCGACGATACATAGCCGACCTGAGAGGGTGAACGGCCACACTGGGACTGAGACACGGCCCAGACTCCTACGGGAGGCAGCAGTAGGGAATCTTCGGCAATGGACGCAAGTCTGACCGAGCAACGCCGCGTGAGTGAAGAAGGTTTTCGGATCGTAAAGCTCTGTTGTTAGAGAAGAATGGTAATGGGAGTGGAAAATCCATTACGTGACGGTAACTAACCAGAAAGGGACGGCTAACTACGTGCCAGCAGCCGCGGTAATACGTAGGTCCCGAGCGTTGTCCGGATTTATTGGGCGTAAAGCGAGCGCAGGCGGTTTTTTAAGTCTGAAGTTAAAGGCAGTGGCTTAACCATTGTATGCTTTGGAAACTGGAGAACTTGAGTGCAGAAGGGGAGAGTGGAATTCCATGTGTAGCGGTGAAATGCGTAGATATATGGAGGAACACCGGTGGCGAAAGCGGCTCTCTGGTCTGTAACTGACGCTGAGGCTCGAAAGCGTGGGGAGCAAACAGGATTAGATACCCTGGTAGTCCACGCCGTAAACGATGAGTGCTAGGTGTTAGGCCCTTTCCGGGGCTTAGTGCCGGAGCTAACGCATTAAGCACTCCGCCTGGGGAGTACGACCGCAAGGTTGAAACTCAAAGGAATTGACGGGGGCCCGCACAAGCGGTGGAGCATGTGGTTTAATTCGAAGCAACGCGAAGAACCTTACCAGGTCTTGACATCCTTCTGACCGGCCTAGAGATAGGCTTTCCCTTTTGGGCAGAAGTGACAGGTGGTGCATGGTTGTCGTCAGCTCGTGTCGTGAGATGTTGGGTTAAGTCCCGCAACGAGCGCAACCCTTATTGTTAGTTGCCATCATTAAGTTGGGCACTCTAGCGAGACTGCCGGTAATAAACCGGAGGAAGGTGGGGATGACGTCAAATCATCATGCCCCTTATGACCTGGGCTACACACGTGCTACAATGGTTGGTACAACGAGTCGCAAGCCGGTGACGGCAAGCTAATCTCTGAAAGCCAATCTCAGTTCGGATTGTAGGCTGCAACTCGCCTACATGAAGTCGGAATCGCTAGTAATCGCGGATCAGCACGCCGCGGTGAATACGTTCCCGGGCCTTGTACACACCGCCCGTCACACCACGAGAGTTTGTAACACCCGAAGTCGGTGAGGTAACCGTTTAGGAGCCAGCCGCCTAAGGTGGGATAGATGATTGGGGTGAAGTCGTAACAAGGTAGCCGTATCGGAAGGTGCGGCTGGATCACCTCCTTTCTAAGGATAAGGAACTTTTTGGGATTTGTCTTATTTAGTTTTGAGAGGTCTTATAATAGAATAGACACACCACTAATAATGAAACCAGCCGTTTATTAGTCGGGGGCCTTAGCTCAGCTGGGAGAGCGCCTGCTTTGCACGCAGGAGGTCAGCGGTTCGATCCCGCTAGGCTCCATTATCTAGGATACAAAGAGATGTTCGGCTTGCCGAAATTTCTGTAGAAAAATAGGAAACAGGCGCTGTGTGCTTGCACACAAGGAAGTTTATCTTTTTTCCTAAGAAATTAATCTCGTGTTCCACTAGATAAATGATATTTGAATACGAACCTAAACTTACTAGAAATAAGTCAAAACCATCTGGTGTCTGAAGACACATCACTGGTTTGTTCCTTATTTTACGCAAGTTTTACGACAAGTCGTAACGGTTCTTAATATCATAATAGTCCATTGAAAATTGAATATCTATATCAAATTCCACAATTATGAAAATGATTGTAGAAAAGTAACAAGAAAGAAACCGAAAAAAAGATAAACGCGAACCTATTAAAAAAATAAAGAAGGTCGAAAGACTGGAACTAAGGTTAAGTTAATAAGGGCGCACGGTGGATGCCTTGGCACTAGAAGCCGAAGAAGGACGTGACAAACGACGAAATGCTTTGGGGAGCTGTAAGTAAGCGCTGATCCAGAGATGTCCGAATGGGGGAACCCACTAACTAAAGGTTAGTATCCATAACTGTTAAGGTTATGAGAAGGAAGACGCAGTGAACTGAAACATCTAAGTAGCTGCAGGAAGAGAAAGCAAAAGCGATTGCCAAAGTAGCGGCGAGCGAAAGGGCAAGAGGGCAAACCAAGGAGTTTACTCCTTGGGGTTGTAGGACTGCGACGTGGGATCAGATACTATAGACGAATGACCTGGGAAGGTCAGCCAAAGGGAGTAACAGCCTCGTAGTTGAAATAGTAGATGACTCTAGCAGGATCCTGAGTACGGCGAGACACGCGAAATCTCGTTGGAATCTGGGAGGACCATCTCCCAACCCTAAATACTCTCTAGTGACCGATAGTGAACCAGTACCGTGAGGGAAAGGTGAAAAGCACCCCGGGAGGGGAGTGAAAGAGAACCTGAAACCGTGTGCCTACAAGAAGTTCGAGCCCGTTAATGGGTGAGAGCGTGCCTTTTGTAGAATGAACCGGCGAGTTACGTTTACGTGCGAGGTTAAGTTGAAGAGACGGAGCCGTAGGGAAACCGAGTCTTAATAGGGCGAAATAGTACGTAGATGTAGACCCGAAACCATGTGACCTACCCATGAGCAGGTTGAAGGTGCGGTAAAACGCACTGGAGGACCGAACCAGGGCACGTTGAAAAGTGCTTGGATGACTTGTGGGTAGCGGAGAAATTCCAAACGAACTTGGAGATAGCTGGTTCTCTCCGAAATAGCTTTAGGGCTAGCGTCGAAGTAAGTCTCTTGGAGGTAGAGCACTGTTTGGGTGAGGGGTCCATCCCGGATTACCAATCTCAGATAAACTCCGAATGCCAAGACGATATATTCGGCAGTCAGACTGCGAGTGCTAAGATCCGTAGTCGAAAGGGAAACAGCCCAGACCACCAGCTAAGGTCCCCAAATAATTGTTAAGTGGAAAAGGATGTGGGGTTGCACAGACAACTAGGATGTTAGCTTAGAAGCAGCTATTCATTCAAAGAGTGCGTAATAGCTCACTAGTCGAGTGACCCTGCGCCGAAAATGTACCGGGGCTAAAACAATTTACCGAAGCTGTGGATTACCTTTAGAGGTAATGGTAGGAGAGCGTTCTATGTGTGAAGAAGGTATACCGTGAGGAGTGCTGGAACGCATAGAAGTGAGAATGCCGGTATGAGTAGCGAAAGACAGGTGAGAATCCTGTCCACCGTAAGACTAAGGATTCCAGGGGAAGGCTCGTCCGCCCTGGGTTAGTCGGGACCTAAGGAGAGACCGAAAGGTGTATCCGATGGGCAACAGGTTGATATTCCTGTACTAGTATGTATAGTGAAGGAGGGACGCAGCAGGCTAACTAAAGCGTGCGAGTGGAAGAGCACGTCTAAGCAGTGAGGTGTGAGATGAGTTAAATGCTTATCTCTGTAACATTGAGCTGTGATGGGGAGCGAAATATAAGTAGCGAAGTTAGTGATGTCACACTGCCAAGAAAAGCTTCTAGCGTTTAACTACATACTACCCGTACCGCAAACCGACACAGGTAGTCGAGGCGAGTAGCCTCAGGTGATCGAGAGAACTCTCGTTAAGGAACTCGGCAAAATGACCCCGTAACTTAGGGAGAAGGGGTGCTGATAGTGATATCAGCCGCAGTGAATAGGCCCAAGCAACTGTTTATCAAAAACACAGCTCTCTGCTAAATCGTAAGATGATGTATAGGGGGTGACGCCTGCCCGGTGCTGGAAGGTTAAGAGGAGGGTTTAGCGCAAGCGACGATCTGAATTGAAGCCCCAGTAAACGGCGGCCGTAACTATAACGGTCCTAAGGTAGCGAAATTCCTTGTCGGGTAAGTTCCGACCCGCACGAAAGGCGTAATGATTTGGGCACTGTCTCAACGAGAGACTCGGTGAAATTTTAGTACCTGTGAAGATGCAGGTTACCCGCGACAGGACGGAAAGACCCCATGGAGCTTTACTGCAGTTTGATATTGAGTATCTGTAGGACATGTACAGGATAGGTAGGAGCCATAGAGAACGGGACGCCAGTTTCGTTGGAGGCGTTGTTGGGATACTACCCTTGTGTTATGGCTACTCTAACCCGGATAGGTTAGCCCTATCGGAGACAGTGTCTGACGGGCAGTTTGACTGGGGCGGTCGCCTCCTAAAGAGTAACGGAGGCGCCCAAAGGTTCCCTCAGACTGGTTGGAAATCAGTCGCAGAGTGTAAAGGTATAAGGGAGCTTGACTGCGAGAGCAACACCTCGAGCAGGGACGAAAGTCGGGCTTAGTGATCCGGTGGTACCGCATGGAAGGGCCATCGCTCAACGGATAAAAGCTACCCTGGGGATAACAGGCTTATCTCCCCCAAGAGTTCACATCGACGGGGAGGTTTGGCACCTCGATGTCGGCTCGTCGCATCCTGGGGCTGTAGTCGGTCCCAAGGGTTGGGCTGTTCGCCCATTAAAGCGGCACGCGAGCTGGGTTCAGAACGTCGTGAGACAGTTCGGTCCCTATCCGTCGCGGGCGAAGGAAATTTGAGAGGATCTGCTCCTAGTACGAGAGGACCAGAGTGGACTTACCGCTGGTGTACCAGTTGTCTTGCCAAAGGCATCGCTGGGTAGCTATGTAGGGAAGGGATAAGCGCTGAAAGCATCTAAGTGCGAAGCCCCCCTCAAGATGAGATTTCCCATGATTTTATATCAGTAAGAGCCCTGAGAGAAGATCAGGTAGATAGGTTAGGAGTGGAAGTGTAGTGATACATGAAGCGGACTAAAACTAATAGCTCGAGGACTTATCCGAGGATAATAGAAAAGTTTATTGACATAGAGGTAGAGTTCTTGTTAAGATAGAGGTATTCAATTTTGAGTGGACGATTAGAAGACAGTTCACCCAAGCAGTTAAGTGACGATAGCCTAGGAGATACACCTGTTTCCATGCCGAACACAGCAGTTAAGCCCTAGAACGCCTGAAGTAGTTGGGGGTTGCCCCCTGTTAGATACGGTAGTTGCTTAGCCA
>NZ_WLZU01000045.1 GCF_009870755.1 Streptococcus halichoeri | reverse complement strand
GATTATAGTTAGGATTTTCTTTGTGGAACATACTGAGACCTCCTAGAACTTCTTATCTTTATTATAACTCTTGGCAAAAAGAAAAGCCCTAGAAAAATCAATTCCTAGAGCTTTGTCTTCAATCTGACATGACATTAATGTCATGTTTATAAGAAATCACTCATTTCAATGAGAATCTTTTTCCCACTCCTCTCGCAACAGTTGAGTTAAGTGCTTTGCATCAATTAATTCAGAAAAATGAATCGCTTGTTGATAATATAGCACAGCTTCATCAGGTTTCTTATCAATCCATAAACAGCATTTCCATCGATACATATAGTAAAGAGGCATTTTTTGAAAATCTTGAGTTTCTCGCATAATTTGTTGGCTAAGATTTAATAAACTTTGAATATATTCAGCTTTTTTCAAACGTAAACATACATACGTTGCATTAAGTACCACATGATTTAGCCAAAATTTATCTGATAATTGTAAATTTTCTCGCTGTGTTAATAACCGGTAAGCCACAGTTTCAAATAGATACTCATCAAAATGAGCATAGGCAAATTTCGAAACAACAGCACATGTCAAATATAAATCTAGTATAACTAAATCATTAAGACGATAAATCGACCTTAACATTATCTGATCAATATAATCTTGCAGAATATCAATTCCAAAATTAATATCACCTGTTTTATATACTTCAAACTTTGATTGTAAGCAATCAATAACTACTTGTTCTTCTTCAGGTAGATTATCATAGTAAGTTTCAAATATCTCATCAAATTGGGCTTCTCGTACATCTAGTGTAGCCTCATCAGCATATGTTGGGATTCGCAGAATGACATATTTTAACTCTTGATAACGTTTTGGAAGCTCCAAGCTTTCACCACCTGTAATTTCATCAATCGTCACCTGGAGTTGTCTGGCAATATATACTGCCCTGGCTAAATTAGGAATTGATTCTCCTGACTCAATTCGCGCTAATTGCCTAATTGACAATTCTGATTCATCTCCACACAATTCTTCACGGGTCAAACCCTTCTCAATTCGAAGCTTACGCAATGATTTGCCAAATCGCTTCATATCTGCCTCCTCCATACATTTTTTCTATTATAACACCTTTGTAATAATTTGTTAATGAAATGATAAATAAAAACAATTATATACTTATAATGTCAGCGAATTCTATTGAATTTTCGGTGTAATTGCCCTTATTTAGCCATTTTCCCTCCTATGTAATAGGTTAATAATTTCTCATCAACTCATAATGGTACAAAAAAAAAGACTGAAGAAACAATTCTTAGTGAACGACTTCTTCAATCTTGTCTTAGTTTTTTTAAAGTCCTAAACGGTCAAAGATTTGATCTACGCGTTTGGTGTAATACATTGGATTGAAGAGTTCATCAATGTCGTCTTGACTGAGACGTGACGTCACTTCTTCATCTGCTTCCAAAAGAGGTTTGAAGGCAACCTGGTTGTCCCACGCGTAAGCTGTCTTGGGTTGCACCAAGTCATAAGCTTGTTCACGCGTCATCCCTTTTTCGATTAACTTGAGCATCACTCGCTGGCTAAAAATAAGACCAAAGGTTGATTCCATATTGCGTTTCATATTGTTAGGAAATACAGTTAAGTTTTTGACGATAGTGCCAAAGCGGTTAAGCATGTAGTTAATCAGAATTGTCGTGTCAGGTGTAATAATCCGCTCAGCAGAAGAATGTGAAATGTCACGCTCATGCCAGAGAGCAACGTTTTCATAGGCGGTGAGCATATGACCACGAATCACACGCGCAAGCCCTGTCATGTTTTCTGAACCGATTGGATTTCGTTTGTGAGGCATGGCCGAACTCCCTTTTTGGCCCTTAGCAAAAAATTCTTCCACTTCTCGCTGTTCGGATTTTTGCAGACCGCGAATCTCGGTCGCCATGCGCTCAATTGAAGTAGCAATGCTAGCAAGCACCGCAAAATATTCCGCATGCAAATCCCGCGGTAAGACCTGGGTCGAAATGTCCTGCGGGCGAATGCCTAGTTTACCACACACATATTCTTCTATAAATGGTGGGATATTGGCGAAATTACCTACCGCGCCAGACATTTTTCCCGCCTCAATACCTGCCGCTGCATGCTCAAAACGTTCCTGATTACGCTTCATTTCACTGTACCAGGTCGCTAATTTAAGGCCAAAGGTGGTTGGCTCAGCATGGACACCGTGCGTGCGTCCCATCATAATCGTCAGCTTGTGCTCACGCGCCTTATCAGCAATAATCTCAAGGAAGTTTGCCAGATCGCGACGAATAATAGCATTCGCCTGCTTGTAGAGATAACCATAGGCAGTATCCACAACATCAGTTGAGGTCAAGCCGTAGTGGACCCATTTGCGCTCCTCACCAAGCGTTTCAGATACTGCACGCGTAAAAGCCACCACATCATGGCGCGTCTCTTTTTCAATCTCAAGAATGCGATTAATGTCAAAGTCAGCATTGGCACGGATTTTGGCCACATCTTCTTTGGGAATTTCCCCCAACTCAGCCCAAGCCTCATCCGCTAAAATCTCAACCTCTAACCAAGCACGGTACTTATTTTCTTCACTCCAAATAGCCGCCATTTCAGGGCGTGAATAACGTTCGATCATCTTTTCTCCTTCTAAAACTTATCCCTATTTTAAACTATCAAGCCGATCAAAGCCAGGATAAATCTAATCTTCTAGCTACTTCTTGCGCCTTAGCAGCCACAAAGAGCAAGCATTAGCAAAATGCCTTGACTTTATCTGCATCCTCTGCAAACACCGTCACATGGCCCATTTTGCGATTATGTTTCGCTTCTAGTTTACCATAAAGATGAAGATGGGCGCTAGGGTTTTTCCGGCAATAAGCTAGCGCCTGATCCATATGCTGTCCTAAAATATTGAGCATAACGGCCGGAGCGTGCAAATGAATGGCTGGTAGCGGCAAGCCAAGCACCCCTAAAATGTGGGTGTCAAACTGTGAAAAATCACAAGCCTCAATCGAATAGTGACCCGAATTATGGGGACGCGGGGCAATCTCATTAACCACAATGTCATCTGAGGTCACAAACATCTCTACACACAAAGTGCCAGCTAGTTTTAATTGCTGTGCAATCGCTAAGGCTATCTTTTTAGCCTTGTTAGCCAGCTCATCAGAAATCCGAGCTGGTACAATGGTCTTAGCTAAAATATTCTGTCTGTGACTATTTTCTTGTACCGGAAAGACTGTAAATTCTGTCTGGTTACCTGAGACGATGACAGACACTTCCAGATCAAAAGCAAGGAACTCTTCCAAAACACACGGGGCTGCGCTAGCCATTTTCCTAGCCGCTACAAGGTCTTCTTCAGAAGTCAGCACGATTTGTCCGTGCCCATCATAACCACCTGTCGCCGTTTTTAAAACGTATTTTTTACTGAGATCAATGTCGTCCAAATCGGCAGCACTCTTAACCACCTTGTAAGGTGCGACAGTGACTTTGGCTTTATTAGCCAAAAACGCCTTCTCAAAAATCCGATTCTGCGAAATCCGAAGCAAGTCTGTTCCCTGAGGCAGTTGATCCTCTTTGATGACAGCATCCAAGCTATCTGCATTCACATTTTCAAACTCATAAGTCAGCACATCACAGCGCTGTGCAAGGTCAGTCAGGGCAGCCACATCGTCATAAGGTGCCACAATCACGTCACTGACACGCGAGGCCGGACAATCAGCCACCGGATCTAGTGTAATCACTTTATGCCCCAGATAAATAGCGGAGATGGCCATCATTTGCCCCAATTGACCACCACCAATAATACCGATTGTTTTAGATGAGTTCATCTGTCGACTCCTCTGCTATTTTCCTTTGCTCCTCAGTGTAATCAGCTAGCGCAGTGACAAGCTCTTGCTTTTCCAGAGCTAAGAGCCGCAGGGCAAAGAGAGCAGCATTCTTAGCTCCCGCTTCTCCAATTGCCATAGTCGCCACCGGCACACCGCCAGGCATTTGGACAATGGAATATAAAGAATCTACACCTGAGAGGGCACGTGATTTCACTGGGACACCAATGACAGGCAAGCTCGTTTTGGCAGCGACCATGCCTGGTAAGTGGGCAGCTCCGCCAGCCCCGGCAATGATGATTTTGATGCCTCGTTCACCTGCTTTTTCTGCATATGTAAACATGAGGTCCGGGGTGCGGTGGGCTGAGATGACCCTTTTTTCATATGGAACTCTAAATCGGTCCAAGAGTTCTGCTGTCTGACGCATGGTGGCCCAATCCGACTGGGAGCCCATGATAATTGCAATTTCAGTTGGCATGCTTTCCTCCTTTTTTAGAGAAGCTTACTGTTGAAGGTTAGCTTTTTTTCTGTAACAGCAAGACGTTTGAAGTAACCTACTTGATAAAGCCATTTGGTCAACTATTTCTAAAAGACGATGGCTTTATGGGCTGAGAGCTGGCCGGCTCTTTGCTTGGCAAATCTAAGGATTCAGCAAGCAAGCTGGCCTTTAGTTTGCTTTATCGCCAATATCCGAACGATAGAATAGTCCTTGTATTTTTTGGCCTTCAAGGGTTTTGTAAATTCTGCTCTGCGCAGCTTGGACGGTATCAGCTGTGGTGACTAGCATATAAACCCGACCACCATCAGAAAGCAGAGCCTGGCTATTTTTTGCAAAACGCGCACCAGCGTAATAGGTGATAATGTCGCCTTGGGTTTTAGCTGGCAGCTGGACGCCTTTGTCATAGGCTAATGGGTAGCCTTCTGAGGCAACCACGACGCCTAGGGTGACACCATCCTCAAGCCACGTCAACTCAGGCTCTTTGCCTGCAAGAATATCAGTTAGGTTTTGGGTAAAATCAGAGGTCAAGCGGGGCAGGATAACCTGGGTTTCAGGATCACCAAAACGAGCATTGAATTCAATCACCTTGGGCCCATCTGCTGTAAGGATTAAACCACAATAAAGGATGCCCAGATAAGGGCGGCCCTCTTCAATCATGCCCTTAAGAACCGGCTTTAGAATGGTTTCTACTGCCCTATCTACCACGTCTTTGGGCAGGTGGGCTACTGGTGCATAGGCTCCCATCCCACCCGTATTTGGTCCCCGGTCTCCATCGTAGGCCCGTTTATGGTCTTGGGCCGTTGGCATCAGGTAAAACTGCTCACCGTTAACAAAAGCAAAGAGCGAGAACTCTTCTCCAACTAGAAATTCCTCAATAACAACACGCGCACCTGAATCACCAAACTTGTTTTCAAGTAACATCGCATGCGCTGCAGCCACAGCTTCATCGATTGTTTCGGCAACGACTACCCCCTTTCCAAGAGCTAAACCATCGGCCTTAACGACAATCGGAGCCCCTTTTTTCTGGATATAGGCCTCAGCTTCTTTGAAATCTGTAAATGTGCCAGAGGCTGCTGTGGGAACCTGATATTTGACCATGATTTGTTTAGCAAAGTCTTTTGACCACTCAAGCTCTGCAGCCAAACGGCTTGGTCCAAAGGCTTTTAGACCCGCTTGGGCAAAATCATCCACAATCCCTGCAGCTAGCGCATCATCTGGTCCAATAAAAGTCCAAGCAATCTCATTTTCTTTAGCAAAAGCAATTAGCTTGGAATGTTCGTGTATTTTGATATTAAGACGTTCCAAGCCATCTAGCGTCATCCCAGCATTACCAGGGGCTACAAAAACCTGGTCAACTCCTTTAGATTCCAGTAATTTCTTAGCAATGGCATGCTCGCGGCCACCTGAGCCAACTACTAAAAGCTTCATAATAAAAATACCAAAAGCAATCAGAAAAACAAAAGCAATTTAGGAACTAAGACAGGATGCTGCACACAAGCTGATTCATCTAGTACCCAAGCTTTCCTCTTAGCTTTAATCCCTTTCAAATACGAATTATATAATGCTATTATAGCATATTTGTTCGTAAAATAAAGATTAAAATGCTGCCTTGCTAAGGAAATCCGATTTGTTGTCATCTTTCCCGAGTTTATCAGTTAAAAAATAAAAAAATCTCTATAAACGCTGTCAAATCAACGTTATTGAAGCTTTTTTAAGTTGTAAATCGTGTTGTGTATGCAGTTTTTCCCTAACTTTTGAATATCT
>NZ_WLZU01000044.1 GCF_009870755.1 Streptococcus halichoeri | reverse complement strand
TCAAAAGTTAGGGAAAAACTGCATACACAACACGATTTACAACTTAAAAAAGCTTCAATAACGTTGATTTGACAGCGTTTATAGAGATTTTTTTATTTTTTAACTGATAAACTCGGGATTATAGCATAAAGCTAAGCAGCCTTCAGCAACAGCCTCATGTCATCAAGACTTCCTCTCAAGATCACTCGCAGGATCCTTAATCTCAGCCGAAGGGCGCATAATATCTGCCCAACTATCTAATTGATCAATAAAGGTTTTACTCTTCAAACGAAGACCTACATAGTCCTCATAAAGCTCATCAATAAAAGCACGTAATTGCTTCTTTATAGAGGGGTTTAAATTAATGGCCGTTAAGTGATCAATACTCATCAAATGGAACTGATCAAGCAAATACAGCACATTGGGATTGAGATGATGACGCCGCTTGTCCAGATGATAATGTTCTGGGCACAGCACTCCTAAAAATTGATGTGAAAAATCAAATGCCAATCCCACCCGGTGACAAACACTACATTCATGAAAATTTAAATGAATGCCAAAACGATCAAGCAATTGAATTTCAAAAATGTTGGTTAAAATATCATAATCAAGACCACTTTCCATCAAATCTAATGTTTTTCTTAAAAATACAAATAAAGCAGGATCCGGCTCCCCATCAGGTAGCGCAGCATCAACTAAAGCTAATAAATAGGAAGCATAGGACAACTTAAAAATATCACTATTGATTTTGGGATAGGTCTCAACTTCTCCCGTATCATCAATATAAGAAAGACCCTTATCGTTGATTTTCAGTATAAAATCTGCCCTCGTCAAGGGTTGAACCAGAGCTGCTGCTTTAGATTTACCAGCATGCTTAACAAAAAACATGCGCTTTCCCTCTGTCTCTGTAAACATTTTAACCAGTTTATCATCTTCACGATAATCACGATTAAAAAGAACAATACCCAAGGATTGAACGCTTCGCATAAGTCTCCTTCCTATTTCAATTTCTGCCTTCTTAAGCCTAGTTTTATTATACAAAATTTAAGAAAATCCTACCGTTTAAAGCCATTAAAAAAGTAGCCCAAGGACTACTTTTTAATGGCCGATCTCAAATAATGGTGACAACGGACGTTTTTCATGAATTCTAATAATAGCTTCCGCAATCAAATCAGCAATGGAAATTTGCTCAATCTTATCAATTAACCGTTCCTCTGGCAAATAAATCGTATCCAAAACAATCAGTTTTTCAATAGCCGATTTTTGAATATTTTCAAGAGCAGGACCAGATAGAACGGGATGCGTACAAGAAGCATACACAGCTGTTGCACCAGCTTGCGCTAAAGCATCTGCTGCATGACAGATGGTCCCAGCAGTATCAATCATGTCATCAATTAAAATACATTTCTTACCAGCGACCTTACCAATAATATGCATAACTTCGCTCGTATTCATCTTATTAACACTACGGCGTTTATCAATAATCGCAATGGGGGTTTGGAGGAATTGTGCTAATTTCCGTGCGCGTGTGACTCCGCCATGATCAGGACTGACAACAACCACATCATCCCCAACCAAACCTTGACGTTCAAAGTAATTAGCAATCAAAGGTGCACCCATTAAATGATCAACAGGAATATCAAAGAAGCCTTGGATTTGTGCCGCATGCAAATCAATTGTCAAAAGACGATCAACCCCAGCCACTTCTAACATATTGGCAACCAATTTAGAAGTAATTGGTTCTCTCGAACGAGCTTTACGATCTTGTCGTGCATAACCATAATAGGGCATAACCACACTAATTTTTTCAGCACTAGCACGTTTTAATGCATCAACCATAATTAAGATTTCCATTAAATGATCATTAACAGGCGAACTAGTTGATTGCAAAATAAAAACATGATGCCCACGAATGGATTCTTCAATATTAACTTGAATCTCACCATCCGAAAATTGACGAACCGATGATTTCCCCAGCTGAACACCCATTGATGATGCCACTTTTTCCGCCAATTCCTTGTTTGACGATAAGGCAAACAATTTTAAATCAGAATAAGACATGATTTCCTCCAAAGTTTTAGTCCTCTACCATTTTAACCCTTTTTTAGTATTTTTTCAAACGTAATTCAACAAGGAGAAATACCTGCAAGCGCCTGAATCACAGGAATTTTCAGCATTCAGCCTGCAATGATAAGCAAAAGCCACATCAGTCCTTCACTGCAAAACTCACTGCCTACAACTGCTTAAAGTACTTTTAAAGCCATCTACCCCTACAACAAGACCAGGCAAACAGCGCAATGACTTCCCAACAACAGCTACCTCAAAGCATTTCCAATCAAGCCTTAAACCTTTGTAATGCCATAACATTCATTAATTAATGTTGGGTAAAAGTAAACCAAAGCAATATCCTACTTAGTGATCAATCATCCGCTGCAAATAACACTGATCCCAAACTAGAATCAACAGCCAACCAAAGCAAATTCAAAAAGGACTAGCTTAAAGCTAATCCCTATCATTTAATTTCTTATTAATGTGGGTAGATGTATTCTACAGTACCTTGACTAGTAGGATTAAACCAACCACGATAATTTCCAATAGATTGGTTACCATTATAGTTTGATTCCATCACTTGAATATTTGAATCACTTTCAACAGATGTAACAAGTGCTACGTGTCCGAAGCCTCCGCCCCAAACAGCAACCGCTCCAACTCTTGGCGTTGAACCTACAGAAAAGCCTGCTGCCCTTGCGCTATTAGCCCATTGAGCACCATTTCCCCAATAATCACCAACCCAAGGAGCCATTGATTTAACTCCCCAAGTACATTGACCTACTGGATAAGTACCAGCTGACCCATAGGAAATAGATGGTTGATATGAAGTTGGTGTTGCAACTGGAGCAGAACGACGAGCCCGTGGTTGTACACTTGCAGTAGACGCCGCTGCTGCTTGAGCTGCAGGTGCCACAAGTGAACTTGGTGCTGCTGTAGGTGCAGTTGAACTCTGTTTCGCTAATTGCTCTTGTGCAGCAACTACTGATGCTGCTTGGGCTTTAGCTTGTTCTTCTGCCTTAGCCTTAGCTGCTGCCTCTGCCTTAGCCGCTTCAGCGGCAGCTTTTTCAGCTGCTTCTTTTTGAGCTACTAAGCTTGCTTTATCATCATTTGCAGATGCTAATTCAAGCGCTAATTTAACAGTGGCAGCTTCTAAATCAGCTTTTTGAGTTTGTAAAGCATTTTGATTTTCTTCAATCTTAGCTACATTCGCAGCAACTGTATTAATTGCTTCTTGGTTAGCTTCTTGTTTTTCTAGAAGAGCTGCTTTATCAGCCTTTTGTTGCTCTAGCAATTTAGCATTCGCTGAAACAGCACGATTAATCGCAAATAAACGCGTCACAGCATCAGAAATAGATTTAGAATTCAAAAGCGTATTAATGTAATTTGTGCTTTGATTTCCGCGCTGTGCACTGCGAGCTTGTTTTTCTAATTTTTCGTTACGAGCAACAATCTGATTAGTCAGAGCTTGGATTTCTTGTTCATATTGTTTTGAACGCTCTTTGAGCTCTGCGTTTTGTGCTGCTAAGCTATCTTGTTCAGATTGTAATGCACTAACTTGCGATTGTAATGCATTAACTTGTTTACTTGCTGCTTGCTGTTGACTAGTAAGGTTTGAGATTTTTTTGTCAGCATCAGAAATCTTCACATCAATGTTATCTGCACTAACAACTGTAGCTGCTCCAAGGGTAACACCACTTACAAGAACGGCTGATAATATTCTCTTTTTCATTTTAAAAAAACTACTCCTTTTCGATAAGACATCTTATATTTTATCAGATTTTTCACGATTTAATATTACGCTATTATTACATTTATATGTAATAATCACACAAATAGCTGATTAAGTAGCTTTTTCCCAATGACAGCTGCAAAAATGGTAACCAGTAACGACGGCAATAAATGGAAGGTAATAAAATAGGTCCAATCCACAAATATCCGGTGGTAACAACGCAGAAGAAAATAAGCAGTTACTTGAACCAAGAAAAGATAGATAAGCAGAATTAGTATCTCTTCAAAATATCGCCATCTATACTCCAACAAACGAGAAATAGCAAGGGCAAATAAAGTAATAACTGGTAGTATAATGACCATTATTCCTAAATAGGCAAAATAATGATAATCATAAAGCATTCCCAAGAACACAGCAAGTAAACAAGAAGTCGTCATTTTAAACTGCTTACAAAAGTAATAAAAGGCTGCCAAAAAAAGCATAGGGAAAATTGTAATATGACCAGTCACAAAAAAATGAACCAAGGCAGCTAAATGCCCTTCGATGAGCATCAATAAAATAATGAGGAAAAATTGAAATATTTTCTTGAGATATACTTTCATCTTATTTCCCCACTACCGACACATAATTAACGTCAGAAGCCTCATCAAATAGTTGAATCATAATTTTCCTTTTCAATTTATCATCATCATTGACAGTTCTCACAACTTTGCCAATAGGAATATCCGAAGGCGATTTACCATCCAAACCGCTTGAGTATACCGTTGTACCAATAGAAATAGGAGTATTAGAATTATATTCACTAGAGGAGATGAGATTAGCAGCTGAATCATAGCTATTTAAGCTACCAAATATTGTTCTTTTTCCATCGTTAATTTTTATTGGAAGATGAAACGTTTGACCACTTGTTAAGAGGGCAACATCCGAAAAATGAGGTGTAACTTGATTAATTACCCCAATTAACCCCTTAGAAGTTGAGACAAGCATCCCTTTTTGCACACCTTGACGCTTTCCTAAAGCTATTCGCATGGTATTACCCCATGTTTTTGGAGTTCTAACAATGACTTCGGCAGATTTCTGAAAAGACTGCTTATAGTCAATACCCAACAAAGCTTTTAATTCTCTGTTTTCTGAGGTTAATTGTCTAACACTAACTGTATCTCTTTTTGAGGTCGCTAAGCTTGCTTTTAATTCTTTATTCTCATTATAGGTATTGATAAAACTTTTTGCCTCACCAGAAATTTCTTGCAAAGTAATAATAGGGCGTGAAATAACCTGATCTACTCGTGACAAAGAGCTTTGCGTTAAAGATGACAAATAAGGCGAGAACGATTCTTTTACCAATAAAAATAAAAATGATAAACAGATAAATAATATGGTTAAAATAAAAAAGAAGCGTGAAATTTTAAACTTATTCATATCAAACCCTCAAAAATAAAAAAAGGAATATCGAAACGATATTCACATTTGCAAAACGGAGAATAAGGGATTCGAACCCTTGCGCCAGTTTCCCGACCTAACGATTTAGCAAACCGTCCTCTTCAGCCTCTTGAGTAATTCTCCATAATAATGGGCACGAGTGGACTCGAACCACCGACCTCACGCTTATCAGGCGTGCGCTCTAACCACCTGAGCTACGCGCCCAAGACAATAAAATAACCATAGTCTTGGAATAAACTATAAAGCGGGTGACGAGAATCGAACTCGCGACAACAGCTTGGAAGGCTGTAGTTTTACCACTAAACTACACCCGCTAAAATGGCGCGAGACGGAATCGAACCGCCGACACATGGAGCTTCAATCCATTGCTCTACCAACTGAGCTACCGAGCCAACTATAAGTATTATCTCTAATACTCTATATTGCGGGAGCAGGATTTGAACCTACGACCTTCGGGTTATGAGCCCGACGAGCTACCTAGCTGCTCCATCCCGCGATATCTTTTAAAAGGAGGATGTGGGATTCGAACCCACGCACGCTTTTACACGCCTGACGGTTTTCAAGACCGTTCCCTTCAGCCGGACTTGGGTAATCCTCCGTTTAATGGACCTTGTAGGACTCGAACCTACGACCGCTCGGTTATGAGCCGAGTGCTCTAACCAGTTGAGCTAAAGGTCCAAAGTCAATCCATATAACTAAATTATAGCGGCGGAGGGGATCGAACCCCCGACCTCCCGGGTATGAACCGGACGCTCTAGCCAGCTGAGCTACACCGCCATAAATCGGGAAGACAGGATTCGAACCTGCGACACCTTGGTCCCAAACCAAGTACTCTACCAAGCTGAGCTACTTCCCGAAAAAAATGCACCCTAGAGGAGTCGAACCTCTAACCGCCTGATTCGTAGTCAGGTACTCTATCCAGTTGAGCTAAGGGTGCTCTATAAATGTTATGCCGAGGACCGGAATCGAACCGGTACGATGTGAACCATCGCAGGATTTTAAGTCCTGTGCGTCTGCCAGTTCCGCCACCCCGGCTCCTCACAAGCGAACGACGGGATTCGAACCCGCGACCCCCACCTTGGCAAGGTGATGTTCTACCACTGAACTACGTTCGCATTCTATTAATGCCGGCTACATGACTTGAACACGCGACCCTCTGATTACAAATCAGATGCTCTACCAACTGAGCTAAGCCGGCTCTCTATTATGCGGGTTAAGGGACTTGAACCCCCACGCCGTTAAGCGCCAGATCCTAAATCTGGTGCGTCTGCCAATTCCGCCAAACCCGCTGACATGACCCGTACTGGGCTCGAACCAGTGACCCATTGATTAAAAGTCAATTGCTCTACCAACTGAGCTAACGAGTCTTTTCATCATTTAATGTTTTTAATTGATTTTCTTCAATTGAGTAACGAATGACATAAGCTCCGCTTATTCAATCCGCAACTTTTATAAGTCCAACGGACTTATAAAACGGTCCCGACGGGAATCGAACCCGCGATCTTCGCCGTGACAGGGCGACGTGATAACCGCTACACTACGGGACCTGTATCTTTTCAATACTATGGGAGTTAACGGGTTCGAACCGCTGACCCTCTGCTTGTAAGGCAGATGCTCTCCCAGCTGAGCTAAACTCCCATGGTTGGAACTTTAACTCAGCTGGGCAGTGAGGAAAGCTTGGCTTCCCCTAT
>NZ_WLZU01000043.1 GCF_009870755.1 Streptococcus halichoeri | reverse complement strand
ATAACTATAGTATAACATACATTGCCGTTCACAACAACAAATAGAGATAAAAAAATCAAAAGAAATACCGCTGTTATCGCAAAAACAACCCCTGCGAAGTCAATTAACTGATAAACTCGGGATTATATCATAATTTAATCGGCTTTGCCTGAGGAGTTTTTTACTAATCAATTACGCCTAAAAACCAAAAGCCTTCCACCTAGTCTCACCAATGCAAAAAAGATAGCCAGGCTACCTTTTTTAAAGATCTTGCTTAGTTAGTTTTTGGCTTTTTTAGACAGGTTTTTATAATACAGCCACTTGCCAATCTGCAGACTGAAACAATAAGCAAAAACTATCATCAACCACCACATCAAGTAAGGAGTCTGAATACGATACAATTGAATCATGTTTCCTAAAGGCGTTAACAGTAAAATGGCTCCCGCGGCTAATGCGCTAAATGTTGCAAGAAAAACAGGGAGTGAGGCATTGCTCTTAATGAAAGGAAGCTTTTTTGTTCGTAAAATATGAAAGGCTAACGCCTGTGTGGCCAAAGATTCGATAAACCAAGCTGACTGAAAGAACGGAGCCTGAATGGGTGTTTGGTAATGCATGACAAACCATAAAATAGCAAAAGTCGTCACATCAAAAAGCGAAGAAATCGGACCGATCCGTAAGGCGAATTGGGCCAGACCCTTGGTATCCCACTTTACAGGATGAGCAATCTCTTGCTCATCAACACAATCCCAGGGCGTTGCTAATTGGGACAAATCATAAATCAAATTAAGTGTTAGCAACTGGGTTGATAGCATTGGTAAAAAAGGAAGAAAGGCTGAGGCCACTAGGACCGAAAAAACATTGCCAAAGTTAGAGGATAGGGTAATTCGGAGGTATTTCATCATATTAGAGAAAATACTGCGCCCCTCAACCACGGCTGTCTCCAAAACTTGCAAGGATTTTTCAAGGAGAATAATCGAACTTGCTTCTTTCGTAATATCTGCTGCTGTATCAACTGATATTCCCACATCTGCTGCCCTTAAAGCCGGAGCATCATTGATACCATCACCCATAAAGCCAACGGTATTTGCCTGACGCAATATATCAATAATCCGCGCTTTTTGTAGGGGCGATAGCTTTGCAAATAGGTGGGCTTGCATAGCGGCATCAAACAATTCTTGATCAGACATGGCATCAATATCTGCGCCTAAGTAATAGGTGGCCACCGGTATGCCGACATCAGCACACACTTTTTTGGCAACAATGGCGTTATCTCCGGTTAGAACCTTAACGGCTACTCCATGCTTGTGCAGACTCTCGATTGCTGTCTTAGCACTTGCTTTTGCGGGGTCCAGAAAGCCCAGAAAGCCTATCAGGGTCATCTTTTCTTCAGCACCTTCATCAAAGTTTGCTAGCTCTTCTTCTGTTAACAAACGTTGGGCAACAGTTAGCACCCGCATCCCTTCTTTGTTCATGTCTTTGGAAACGTTCCGAAAGGCCTTTCGTTTTTCTGGAGTAATAGGGACATCTCGGCCCTCAAGCCGCATATGGGTACAAATAGCTTCGACTTCTTCTACTGCACCTTTGGTGACCATTAAAATCTTATTATCTTCTCGAACAACAACAGATAAGCGCCTCCGTTGAAAATCAAAAGGAATCTCATCAACTTTTTGCATATGGGAGTAATCAAATTCCCGTGGATGCTTATTGAAATATTGGATAACAGCAATATCCATGAGATTTTTCCAGCCAGTTTGAAAATAAGAATTGACAAAGGCAGCATGTAAAACATGGCGTTTCTTTTCCCCTAGAGGTCCGACATAAGACATCATCACCACGCGGTCTTCTGTTATCGTACCTGTCTTATCGGTACATAAAATAGTCATTGAACCCAGATTTTGAATAGCTGATAATTGCTTAACAATGACTTTTTGCTTAGAAAGGGCAACTGCTCCTTTGGCAAGGTTGGTATTAACGACCATAGGCAGCATTTCAGGTGTTAGTCCAACTGCCACTGCGATGGCAAAAAAGAAGGCATCTAGCGGCGACGATTTGGTCAGCCAGTTAATGATAAACACAAGGGGAAATAAGATGGCAACCATGGTCAGTAATAAATGCGATATACGATTGAGTCCCTTGTCAAATGCAGAGGGAACCTTAGCGTTGGTTGATGATTTGCTAGCAATATCACCAAACAGCGTTTGCCTACCGGTTTTTACAATGAGAATATCGCCAGTACCTGATAAAACATCTGTGCCCATAAACAAAATATTAGGGACATCAATACTAGAGACATGTTCCCAATCTATCTGCTCCTTTGCATCCAAATACTCTAATAAGCATTTTTCTATAGGATAGGATTCGCCAGTTAGACTGGATTGATTGATAAAAAGATCTTTTGAATTTAACAAGATGCTATCTGCTGGAACCATGTCACCTGTTTGGAGGTGAATAATGTCACCAGGAACCACTTCATCCATAGGAATTTCATGAAAAATGCCATTTCGTTTAACATTTGTTGTGTTTTCAATCATCTCACGAAGGGCAGTTGATGCCTTTTGGCTTTTATATTCCTGCACAAAGGCAACGATAGCTGAAAGAATAATCATCACACACATATAACCAGCTGGTTCTATATCACCGGTCACAACCGAAACAATAGCCAAAAAAGCCAGCACAAGCGAAAAGGGATTGCAAAAAGCATGCCACAAAATAATATACCAGGCAATTTCTTGTTGCGCTGCAATGACATTAGGACCATATTGGTCAAGCCGATCCTGTGCCTGTTCACTAGTAAGTCCTGTAAACTGTGTCTGGAAGCGTTGAAACAATTCTGTACGGGTAAGTTGAGCAAACTGCATTAAGGCATTGTCTTTTTTTCCTTGAGTCATTTTAGCCATATTGAGGTTCTCCCTGCTTCAAAATAGAAACAGTTTTCTTTTGGTTTTAGGAATTGCTTTTCATAAAGAGGCAGTAAAATAAAGGGGTGACAGCTAAGGTTCAGGATTTTTTTGCTGTCAGATGCTTATCAAGGCTTACGCGTATTTGTTATAGAGTCTATTGTTAATACTGAGCTTATGCTTATTGCCATTACTAATAACGCACTGATTGTAAACAAGAAAGCTTAAAAAAAGATTAAGTTAGCCAGCTTATCTAAATAGCATGGTTGTTTAGGTTAAAAGAATAAGAATGATAAAAAAGAGTATTGCCCAAAAGTATCGCATTTTTTTGAGCAACATGCTAAAATAATCTACAACTTATAAACGAAAACCACTCATGCCATTTGTGATCATTAGATTATTTAAAGGACGCTCATAGACCAAAAGACGCAACTCATCAAGGAAACCATTGAGGTGAGTGAGTGTCTGCCTGGCTGATTACTTCAAAGACGCCCGTCCATGTTTTTATTTCTGCCTTACCAAAAGGCAGTTATTTCCCGGCTAGTCAGATAGAAAAAGGCAATATTAGACCAGCTAGTCAAGCAAGCAAATAAGTAATCGCTTGCTTTTAGTCCATCATATATAAGACCAGACAAGTGCAGATGACAATAAGATTAGGAGGTGATTATCTGTATTTAACACATCAACTCAAACTGATGGGAACCCAGATTGACATTGCAGTTGACGCTACAGAACCTCAAAAACACCTTGCCCACGTTGTAGAACTGCTCCATCACTATAAAAAGCGTTTTAGTGCCAATGATTGGGATTCTGAATTAATGGTTATCAATGACAAGGCAGGAATCAAGGAAGTTGTCGTTAATTCGGAACTTTATGAACTGATTGCTCTAGGAAAATACCATAGCTTAGCGCAGCCTAGTAATCTTAATATAGCCATTGGACCCTTGGTGCAAACGTGGCGGATTGGCTTTAGCGATGCTCGATTGCCCGCGCAGGATACTATAGCTGCTAAAATGCCTCTGACTAATCCTAGAGATATTCTGCTTAATCCAAGTAAACACAGTGTTTATCTGCGTCACAAAGGTATGAAAATTGATTTAGGGGCACTGGCCAAAGGCTATATCGCCGATCAGGTGATCGCTTATTTAGCGCGGCAGGCTGCTACTGCTTTCATTAACCTTGGTGGAAATGTGCTTGTCTATGGTGATAATCCCAAACGCGCCGATGGCTTTTGGTTTATTGGTATTCAAGATCCGGACAAACCACGTGGTCAAATAGTGGGAAGGATTAAACTAAAAAACCAATCCGTTGTCACCTCGGGCATCTACGAACGCCGTTTAGTAGTTCAGGGGCGGTCCTACCATCATCTTTTTGATCGAGTTACGGGCTATCCGATACAGACACCAATGGCTAGTTTGACAGTCGTTGCTGATGCATCAATTGATTGCGAGATTTGGACGACAAGATTATTTGGCTTGCCCATCAACCAAGCACTTGAGCTTTTGAATCAAACGCCTGGTATTGAGGGACTAATCATCACAAAAGACCGAAAGCTTCTGCTTTCTGATGGCTTGGGCTCCTGTTTTTACGCAGTTTATCAGTAAATCTTACCTCAAAACCTTTTGCCTCAAGCCCTGTCGCCCAGTGACAGCTTGGCTTAGACGAAGGAACATTGCTTTTCACTCACATAGGCATACCTGGTCTGCCATCCCAAGTATCTCAGCTGTCCAAATACTTGGACGGTGGCTGTCATTTTAATCAAAAAGACACTCAAGCATGCTCAAGACTGATATGTGTCCAGGATTCTGGGTACATATCAGACCGAGTTACTTGGAGTGTCCTTTTTTAATCTGAAAATCATCACAACCAAGAGCGAAGCTGATTGGTCAGAAAGTGCCGATCAGTCTCTATCCACCAGAACTGAGGTCTTATCTTTAATTTTACCATTGAAAATTAGGTTTAAGAGCACTGCTGTTACCGTAGCAACAACAATGCCATTGGTTAGAAACATATTGACAGTGGTAGGTAAGCTAGCAAATAAATGCGTGCCGTTAAAGCCTAGGCCAGCGGCAATGGAGACGGCCGCAATAATAAAATGATGCTCATTATTTTCAAAGTCAACACGATTTAGCATCTGAATGCCTTGCAGGGCAACCATACCAAACAAGACTAACATTGCTCCTCCAAGCACGGGACTAGGAATCATTTGAGCAAGGGCACCAAATTTAGGCAAAAGACCAATAATCACAAGAAACAATGCGGTGTAATAAATGGGACGTCGTGTCTTAATGCCAGAAAGTCGGACCAAGCCAACGTTTTGTGAAAAACCAGTGTAAGGAAAGGTGTTAAAAATACCACCCATCAATACAGCCAGTCCCTCAGCGCGGTAGCCATTACGTAACCGCTGACTGTCAAGCTTTTCTTGAGTAATATCTGATAAGGCTAAATAAACACCGGTAGATTCAACCATCGAAACGGTGGCAATAATACACATCATGATAATGGAAGTTACCTCAAATTTTGGGGCCCCGAAATAAAACGGCGTTGGAACATGTACCCATGGTGCGTTTGCCACCGCAGAAGTATCCACTAGTCCCATGCCGGCTGCTAAGAGGGTCCCTGAAACAAGGCCTATTAAAATGGCGATTGATTTGAGAAAACCCCTAGCACATTTTTGTACCAGCAAGATGATAAAAATGGTGGCCAGAGCTAAAATCATGCTTTGAGCGCTTGGTTGATCGGCGTTGTCCCCCATATTACCCACCGCCACAGGAATGAGTGATAAACCAATAGTGGTAATCACAGAACCAGTGACGATAGCTGGAAAGAAGCGCGCGATTTTTGAAAAAATACCAGCAACAAGAATCACGTAAATCCCTGAGGCAATCAAAGCGCCAAACATAGCACCTGATCCCTGATGAGCTCCAATAATGGATAAGGGAGCAACTGACTGAAAGGCACACCCTAAGACGACAGGCAAGCCAACACCGAAGTATTTGTTGAGCTGCAATTGTAAAAAGGTTGCCACGCCACACATAAAAATATCGGTGGAAATCAAGTAGGTTAATTCTTTTGCGGAATAACCCAGGGCCCCTGCAATCATAATGGGAACTAAAATTGATCCAGCATACATTGATAAGAGATGTTGAATACCCAAAATTGCTGATTGGGAATGTGAATGAGCGTAATGTTCTGACATGCTATGCATCAGCCTCCATAAAGTTTAATTGTCCATTTTCAAAGCTAGCAATTCGTGCTAGTGAGGTCACAGGGATGCCGCTTTCTTCAATCAATGAGCGACCTGGTTGGAAGGATTTTTCAATGACAATGCCAACACCAACCACGCTGGCGCCAGCTTGGCCAATTATATCAATCAAGCCTTTTGCAGCTTGGCCATTTGCCAAAAAGTCATCAATAATCAGTACCTTATCTTCTTTTGAGAGGAATTTACTAGAAATCGAAACGGTACTAGTAACCTGCTTGGTAAATGAATAGACTTCAGCTGTCAAAATGCCTTCTGTCATGGTAATGTTTTTATGCTTTTTTGCAAAGATCATGGGAACATTAAGGGCTTCAGCAGCATAAAGGGCTGGTGCGATACCAGATGCTTCAATCGTAACGACTTTTGTAATGCCAGCTTGTGCATAATGATCAGCAAAGACTGCACCGATAGCTTTCATCAACTTGTAATCCACTTGGTGGGTTAAAAATTGATCAACCTTTAAGATGTCTTTGCCCAAGATATTACCATCTTGTAAAATACGTTTCTCCAATAGTTCCATGACTTCCTCTTTTCTAAAAAACAAAAAAACTTGCCACAAGTAAAGGTCTTAAACACTTTAGTTGTAATGGTAAAAACCAAGCAAGCTTAAAAGCTTACTTATTGTTAGACATTCCGGTGTCTTGTAGAAACACTGTGCCAATTCACAGTATAAATAAGTAATTGATTATTCAATTGTTCTGTAAGGTATGTTTTATTGTAACATTTTTTTGATAATTTTCAACACGTATTTTAAATGAATCATTCCCGTAGTTAGTTATTCCATAGCCATCATAGCTTTTCAAACCCTCAAAAAAGAAAAATCGCCACGTTAAGTAGCGATTTCAGATTGAAGACAAAGCTCTAGGAATTGATTTTTCTAG
>NZ_WLZU01000042.1 GCF_009870755.1 Streptococcus halichoeri | reverse complement strand
GCATTTAATTGGAAGAAAGGGCATCAGTGAATATTGTTGACCAATTGTTAAGACAAGGAAAGTCATTATTATCTCCCTTTGGACTATAACAAATTGGACAACAATATTAACTACGGGAATGATTCTAGAATGATTCAATTAGAAAATGTCAGTAAACAGTTTGGCGAGCAACCCTTATTTTCACACCTTTCCCTGACACTTGAGTCTGGCAAAGTCTATGCCCTTATTGGTCCAAGTGGAAGCGGTAAAACGACCCTGATGAATATCATGGCTAAATTAGAATCTTACGAGGGAAAGATCTTCTACCGCGAAAAAGAATTAAGCAAGTACAAATCAAGTGATTTCTTCCGTTATGAATTAGGCTATCTCTTTCAACATTTTGGTCTGATAGAAAATCAAACGATTGAAGCCAACTTAAAATTAGGTTTGATAGGGCAAAAATTAAGCAAATCAGAACAACAGCAAAAAGAAAAAGCAGCTCTAGAAAGTGTCGGACTGCCTTATCTTCATTTAAAAAAACGCATCTTTGAGTTGTCTGGTGGAGAGGCCCAGCGCGTTGCCTTAGCTAAAGTCATCTTGAAAAATCCACCTTTTATCTTGGCTGATGAGCCGACAGCTTCAATTGACCCGGCAACGTCAAAACTAATTATGGAAATACTCTTATCTTTAAAAAATAAAAACCGATTGATTATTATCGCTACTCATAATCCTGCTATCTGGGAAATGGCTGACACCATTATTACTATGCCTAAGCAATAAAAAGTTACTGATTTATGGACTAATTTTGCATTACCAGGAGGTCAAATGCAATAAAAAATGGAACATAAGTCAAGAAAAAACAGTTTGGATCCCCAAAACTTTACAACTAAACACTTCATCGTCTGACATCTAAAAAGAGATGATACAACTTGGGCTCTATAATTTCTGTAGTGGGTGCAGCCAGCGCAGGGATGATAGAGCCCTATCTGCTATCTAAGGCACGGCCTCAAAAACCTTACTGTTTTAAGTATAACGGCGGGCCGGGCCGCGGGCAAAGAACGAAACTGGCACGTCCGCTAGAACTCTGACTTTTAATCCTACCGTTTAGTTTTTAAAGGTAACAACGTTTGATTTAAGAAGGTTTGTGTTTTGACAATTACGTTAAAAGCCAACTTCTTTGGGGGTTTTAGTGATTTGATAGTACCTGAATGACTAGAACCTTAATCATGCTTTCTTTTTCTATTGATTTTTGAACAACTATTTTTAGAGTCATTCTTTTAAAAATAATATTTTTTAAAAATGCACCCTAAACAGACCACATCTTTTTACATATGTGTGGTTTCTTGATATAATAGATTACAATTACGATTTAGAAAAGGTGAGCATATGAAAAAATTAATGACAACTAGTCTCGTTTTACTATCAACTGTAACCCTAACAGCTTGTTCTGATGGTAGTTCCAGTAAAAAAATTTCTAAGGATAAAGCAACTGATATTGCTTTAAAAGATGCCAAATTAACCAAAAAAGAAGCATCTCATTTCCAAATAAAATCTGATAAAGAAGACGGTAAAGCAACTTATGAGATTGATTTTGACACAGACAAAAAAGAGTATGATTATACTGTAGATGCTGAAACTGGAAAAATTTTAGAGAAATCAACCGATAACAAAGGGTTATCAGCAACTAAAGACCTGACCAAGGATACTATTTCGCAAGATAAGGCTAAAAGTATCGCTTTAGAAGATGCTGCTATAAAAGAAAAAGATACCTCAATGATGTCTATTGAAAAAGACATGGATGGTACTACTAGTACTTATGAGATTAAATTCACAGCACACAACAACGAATACGACTATACGATAAATGCTAAAACCGGTGACATTATAGAAAAATCAACCGAAAACTAACATGTCTTTTAAAAACAAAGGCAAATAAAAAGGCAAGGCCGAAAAACCTTGTCTTTATTAGTATACCGGCGGCCGGGGTCGAACCGGCACGTCCGTGAGGACACTGGATTTTGAGTGCTACCAAGCCCTTTTTTAAGTTAACAAATGTTGATTTAATAAGGTTTGTGTTTTGGAAATCAAGTTAAAAACTACGTAATTTTGAGATTTTAGTGATTTTAAAGGGACTATTCAAATGAAGGAGAGTAATGCTATTTATCAAATTACTTTGATGTCGTCATATCATCAATCAACTTCTTCTACCAATGTAAATAATGTTATTATTATTTTGTGAAATAAGTTCTTTAATTTTTTTTGAGTCAATTTCAGTTGTACAGTTAATTAACTTATCATAATTATCTTGACTTACTTTTGTAAGTTCATATTCAGTTTCCTTTTTATTGACTTCAAGCTGTTTTTGAGAATTTAAAACAAAGAACAAACATCCTAGCAGTATGACTAGGACAAAGAACCAGTAGTAAAAAGCTTTTCGCTGATTCTCAAAACCACCTATACTAGATTCAATATATTTAAAGATTATCCATGAAATAACTATTAATAATAAAGGAACACCGAAACTCAAAAAAGTTAACTTAGGAACTCCAACTAAAATAATATTAATTACTGTTACTATAGCAAATATTAAATAAAATGGTAAATTTTTTTTCCACATTCTAATCCCCCTATTCTAAACTAATATATATTACAGTTTATTACATGAAAGCATTGTTCTCCATGCATTTATTCCAATAATAGCACCACCACCCAATGTGGTAGGTACAGTGGCTACCACGAATGGCATTGAATAAGCATTCACAACACAGTTCCATTGTTTAGGGGTTAACCAAATATTAGCACCAGTTGGTCTTCCTTGAGAGTAACCACAATTTCTTGGAGATAGCTTCCCAACTTTAACTAATTCCATACAACTTCCTCTATCTCTAAAAACAGTTCCGGGAAGTGAGGAAATTCCTTGAGCAGTTTGAGGTTCATACACTTTCGTATCAGCTGAAATTGCAGTTCCAGACAATATTACTGTAGGAAGTAGAGTTAAAATTAATAAAAACTTAACAAAATATTTTTTCATAGACTATCCTTTCTCTACTTAAGATTAACAACTTTTCAAATATATTATATCACCATGTTTTGTAAGCGGATTCAAATTTGATGTATTATAATCTTAATTTATTTATTCTAAATATTGAATGTTTAAACTTTAAATGAGTATATATTAGCAAAAGTGGTTCGCAAATTATTAATATTATAATAATTACTAGCATTTCACTCATTAAATAATCTTTTCAAAATTATTGATCAGATAGAAGTTCTTTTAAAGACACTCGCTTTATCTCTTCTTGATAAGAATATCCAAATATTGGATCATAATCGTCAAGACTGTCACTAATACTCTCTTTTAACTCATTAACCTTATTATTAAAATAATTATCTAGTTTAATTTTTATGATATTGCGATTTTCCTTGTCACTGATAGCAAGTTCACCACCTAGTATGAAATTTAAATCTTCTGAGCTTAAAAATTCTTTCTCTAATTCAAACCTAACGATTTTATATAAACGTGCCATTAAATTTACATTATTTATGGCATTAGAATAATATGGATTAGTTTCAGCTTTTTCTAGAATATATCCTGCAAGAAGACGATCCTCTATTTTTTTATTATTTCCAACCATCTCATCCAATGTCATATCTAGCGCCGATGCTATGAGTACCATATGCACCTAACGAAGTGGAAACTTTTGGAACATTTGATTATGAAGTTTTCATTGAAGATAACAAAGCAGATTTTTCTAAACGCTATGCCGTTGCTAAAAGAGAAAAATCAGACGAAAGTCTAGATAAAGTCTTTCAAGAAATCATTAATGGGAATCTGACAGAAGATGATATCTTTGCGGACAAAGAATTAACTTTTCTTTGGTCTTATAATCAAACAAGACTTGATGAAGCTTTTAGAGCTTATGGCAAGATTGCTTCTAAACGAACCTTAAGGGAGTTAGAGAATGGAGGCTTTAAGCCTACTATTATTTATATACATGGATCTTCTGGCATTGGCAAAACGACTCTAGCACTTGAAATGATTGAGGAGATTATTAAAAGAGCTAAAGAAGAGGGTCTCAACTGGAAAATGTACAGTGCTGGTGCTAAGAATATTTTTGATGAGTATTTTGGTGAAGAAGTTATTCTCTTAGATGACCCAAGGTCTGATAGCTTATTGCCAGCAGACTGGTTAAAACTCTTAGATCCTTTAAACAAGTCTTACCTATCCGCACGTTATAAGAATAAACTGGTCATTGGTCGTCTAATTGTGATTACTAATTATCAGTCCCTGAAGTCTTTCTTTGGAAAGATTCAAAATAAGGATTTAAACCAGTATATCAGACGGTTTAATAACGTCCTAGAGATTTCAAAGAAAAAAGGGAATCACGACAAAGAAACAGATAGATTTTACAATCTATCAGAAATTAAAGAATTGAACTATAGAGATTATTACCAAACAGGATATAATCAAGAGATTCAATTACACTTTGGCGAGGAAGATATCTATTGCACTGACAATAAAGCAGATTTTATTAATCGTGTTTTAGATGAGCATATTCTTCCTCGCATATTACCACAAATAAAAAAGCGTCCCCAAAATCCCGCTAGAGAAAAAGGAAACGCTTAGGACAAGCCGAGGAGCTGGAACTCCTCAACCTGTCCTTAATTATACCATAGTTATTAAGGAGAATACACATGATAGCAACCGTAACAAAAGATGATTTAGTAGCCTTAGGTTTTTCAGAAGGAACATCCCGTTCCATTATACGTAAGGGAAAACGCCTCCTCGTTCAACGTGGTTTCTATGTTTATGATAATAAACCTATTGGAACTATACCTGCAACAATTGCGGAGGAATTATTAGATTTAAAACTAACTTCCAAGGTATAAAGCTATGGCAATACGTAAAACAAAGAATGGTGGATGGATTGTCGACGTCAGTAATGGCGTTGATCCCATTACCTTAAGTCAACGAAGGATTGTCAGAAAAGGCTTTAAAACAAAAAAAGAAGCAATTGAGGCTGAACAGTATATTCGTGGTGTGGAATTAAAATCAAAAGTTTCAAATGGACGAATCACTATCGACATGTTATATCAATTACTCAAACAAGAAGATGTTATCAATCATAAAAAGCAAAGTTATATCAATACTCAAGATAATAATCATAATCGACATATAAAAGATTACTTTTCAAAAGTAAAAGACGTCAGTAAACTAGATTATGATGATGTCTATAAGTATAGAGAATACTTACGAAATACAATTGCCCAAAATAGTAATGAGCCACTTAATCCAAATACAATTAATAAAATAATGGTACTTCTCAAGAAGATACTTGATATCGGTATCAAAAAAGGTTATTACACAAATAACCCTGTTAAAATGTTAAAGAAACTTCCAATTGCAAAAGCTCAACTCAATTATTGGTCAATCGAAGAATTTAAAGAGTTTCTAAATTTGTTTGAACCAGAGGAATATAATTATCAATTATTATTTACTTGCCTGTTCTTTACTGGAATGCGACTTGGCGAAGCCTTAGCATTAACGTGGAATGATATTGACTTCACAACACAAACAATTCACATTACAAAATCAATATATATTAGCAAAGGTATTAGTTATATATCAACAACTAAAACCAAAGCAGGAATGAGACGTATCACAATACATAAAAAAACTAAATGACGAGTTAATAGATTGGAAAAAGACTCAATATAAACAGCTTAACAATTTTATTACTGGTGATATAAATGAATTACAGATATTTCAGAACTCCCCAATGGTGATCACTAAGAATACTACTGAGAAGTTTTATAAAAAGGTATTAAAAAGGGATCCTAACCTTAAAAGAATTAGGATCCATGATTTCCGTCACTCACACGCCTCTTTACTTATTAATCAAGGTGAAGATTATTTCGTAGCAAAAGAACGCTTAGGGCATGCTTCTATCACTACTACAATTGACACCTATTCACATTTATACCCGTCTAAACAGAAGAGTTTGGCGGATAAATTAGATAATCTTATTTAAAGTAAGGAAATTCCTTGCTTTAATTTTTTGTTTAATTAGAAACCCAAAAGCAAAAAACTATTCCTATTTTTTCCATAAAATTATTGTTTTTATGTAACCAAAGGCATTATTTATTCGTTATACTAATGAAGAAAGGTTAATAAAATAATGAAAGGAGGTCAAATGTCAATTTTAGATGACTATGAAAAAGAATTATTAGACATTTCACATCAAATAATAGCTTATCTTATTAAATCTGGTGTTGATCCTAACCAAGCACAGGACATTACTCAAGACGTCTTTTTACAAATATTAGAATCTGAACCTTCCCTTCCGTTTAATAAAATAAAGGCTTGGATGTATCGAACTGCAATTAGAAGATATATTGATCTGTATCGAAGAGATAAACGCTATTACGAAATTTTACAAGAAGAATTTTTTACTGAAAATAATCTCAATTACAATGAAATAGACAATTTTTTTGAACTACACGAAGCAATGTTACACTTGAAAAAAGAAGACCAATATCTGATAGACCTATATTACTTTCAGGGATTTTCCATTAAAGAAATATCTCAAATAAATGGACAACTACAAAGCACCATTAAGGTAAAACTTATGCGTACTAGAAGAACTTTAAAAAAATATTTAGAAAAGGATAATTTAAAACATGACAAAAAATAAGTTTAGCGATCCGCTGGCAGAATTAGCAAAAAAAAGAAAAAGAGCTACATTAGTTAAAACAGTCCTAATTGCTTTGATAACAGTACTATTAGTTCTCGGAATAACTTTTAAAGGACTGACATATTTCACTTCTAAAAATGGTCAAAAAGCTTATCGTAGCTTTGAGCTGCTTTCTGAGGTAGCATATCCAAATATTTCCTATGATAGCCTATATTATCATCCAAGTGGTCAATTCACTGGTAAAGTACATGCTGATAGGTATAAAGATATTAATGGTGTACAAATTCCATATTCAAGTTTTGAAGAGAATTATAGTATATCGGGTACTTTTGGTACAAGTGCGGATGAAACATCGGCAAATAATAATCTATTTGACCGAGGTACTAGACAAAAAGTTCCTCAATTCTATAATACAAAAGTAAAATACGATAAAGGAGAAGTTAAATCAACTCCTAACAATGAACTGAAATATATAAATAGTTTAAATAATGAACTCGTTGAAGTAGCAATAACTTTTGATAAATCCTATAGTTATAAAGAAATAAAAGCAATGATCCCAAATAACCTAAAACAAAATTGGTTATGGATAGGTACACAAACAACCCTAGATACGTCTTATTGGCCTACTAAATACCAATTTGGTACAAGCCCTGAAATTTTAAATACTCCACAAATATTCGTAAACAATATAAAGGAAAACTTAAAAGTGAATTCCGAAATATATTATAAGAACGTAAATATCTTATCAGATCTCAAAAACTATTCTAAAAAATATGAGAATACAAGTAGTGGAGATAAACTCGAGTTTTCAGGCATAATAGTGACGGGTAAAGCTGAAAACTTTAAACAACTTGAAGAGAAAAATTGGATATACGCTTCAAGTATAGGTGCTACTATTGAAAATAAACCCTATTATCATTTAGATAAAAAATAAGTAGGTTATAAAAGTCTTCACTAAAAGTTTGAAATAAAAACAGAAAAAAATATTCATAAGTAATTTTTAGTAACTTGAGGAGATATATAATCAAATAAATACAAAAAGACAAGGTCTAGAAACCTTGTCTTTTTGTATACCGGCGGCCGGGGTCGAACCGGCACGTCCGTGAGGACACTGGATTTTGAGTCCAGCGCGTCTGCCAATTCCGCCACGCCGGCTTTAAATATAAAATTTAAACTGGGGTAGCTGGATTCGAACCAACGCATGAGGGAGTCAAAGTCCCTTGCCTTACCGCTTGGCTATACCCCAATAAAATAGGCGAGTGATGGGAATCGAACCCACGAATGTCAGAGCCACAATCTGATGTGTTAACCACTTCACCACACCCGCCATATTTTAACACGGGCAGTAGGAATCGAACCCACACTGAAGGTTTTGGAGACCTTAGTTCTACCTTTAAACTATGCCCGTTAAGGATGGAAAGAGAGGGATTCGAACCCCCGAACCCGAAGGAGCGGATTTACAGTCCGCCGCGTTTAGCCTCTTCGCTATCTTTCCTCTTATTAAATTGTTATGGCGCGAGACGGAATCGAACCGCCGACACATGGAGCTTCAATCCATTGCTCTACCAACTGAGCTACCGAGCCAACTATAAGTATTATCTCTAATACTCTATATTGCGGGAGCAGGATTTGAACCT
>NZ_WLZU01000041.1 GCF_009870755.1 Streptococcus halichoeri | reverse complement strand
AAGATATTCAAAAGTTAGGGAAAAACTGCATACACAACACGATTTACAACTTAAAAAAGCTTCAATAACGTTGATTTGACAGCGTTTATAGAGATTTTTTTATTTTTTAACTGATAAACTCGGGATTTTATCATATAAAATGCAATGCTTATCCTGCTAAAGCTAACGCTCAGCCAAAAAGAAGCTGGTTGATTTTTAGAAAACCTAAAAAATGTTAAAAAAGGCTTGACTTTTTCTGCAAACGGTTGCATAATAATATTAACAAATATTTCTTAGGAGGAAATAGCTATGAAATCATGGCAAAAAATTATCGTCAGCGGAGCAAGTCTCACACTTGCTGGAACATTATTAGTAGGATGCTCATCCAACTCAAAAGATAAATCCCAATCTGCTTCTACTGATGCTAAAACGATTAAATTATGGGTGCCAACTGGCGCTAAAGAATCTTACGCTGACACTGTAGCTAAATTTGAAAAAGATTCAGGCTACAAAGTTAAAGTGATAGAATCTGAAGATCCAAAAGCACAAGAAAAAATCAAAAAAGATGCTAGTACAGCTGCTGACGTTTTCTCACTTCCTCACGATCAACTTGGACAACTTGTAGAATCTGGTACTATCCAAGAAGTACCAGAACAATACACGAAAGAAATTGCTAAAACAGCAACAGATCAAGCAATTGTCGGTGCACAATACAAAGGTAAAACCTATGCCTTCCCATTTGGAATCGAATCCCAGGTTCTTTTCTATAACAAAGAAAAACTATCTGAACAAGATATTGCTTCATACGAAACAATCACCCGTAAAGCAACCTTTGGTGGTACCTTCAAACAAGCTAACTCTTATATTACTGGACCATTGTTCTTATCTGTAGGAGATACCCTCTTTGGCGAAAACGGTGAAGATCCTAAAGGAACTAACTGGGGTAATGACAAAGGCGTCTCTGTTCTTAAATGGATTGCAGACCAAAAAAATAACAAAGGCTTTGTTAACTTAGATGCTAACAATATCATGTCTAAATTCGGTGATGGCGCTGTAGCATCCTTTGAGTCTGGTCCATGGGACTATGCCGCTGCCCAAAAAGCTATCGGCAAAGACAAACTTGGTGTAGCCGTTTATCCAAAAATGAATATTGGTGGACAAATCGTTCAACAAAAAGCCTTCTTAGGTGTTAAACTTTATGCCGTTAACCAAGCACCAGCTAAAGGCGATACCAAACGGATCGCAGCAAGCTACAAACTTGCTTCTTACCTCACCAATGCAGAAAGCCAAAAAAATCAATTCAAAACACGTAACATCGTTCCTGTAAACAAAGATGTGCAAGCTTCCTCTGAAGTGCAATCAAATGTCCTCGCTAAAACAGTCATTACAATGGGTGGTTCCAAAGACTATACAGTTGTTATGCCTAAACTTAGCCAAATGGCAACATTCTGGACTGAAAGTGCTGCTATCTTAAGTGATACCTACAATGGTAAAATTAGCGAAGCTGATTACCTCACTAAATTGCAACAGTTCGACAAAGACATTGCCGCGACTAAATAAGACACATCCTGTGACTAGTGCCTCGACTGCTTAATTACTATAGAGGTTTAGTCTTTCACTCATCATTAAGGAGTGGAACTAGGCTCCATTTGGAAACTTGGTTCCATTCTTTATTTTATGAGTTAGCCAGGTGCTACGTAAATTTTTAAGAAATTAAAAGTTTACGTAACATTTCGCTTTCTCACCTCAATTATTTTTAATTAGAAAGGTACCCAACTTATGACTGCCACTTCAGCACACAAACAGGTTACCGTTAAAGAAGCTCTCCAAAAAGGAGGCCTTGATATTAAATTATCAACATTAATTATGGGCTTTGCAAACCTGGCAAATAAACAACTAACCAAAGGGATACTCTTTTTAGGAGGCGAAATTATCTTCTTGATCGCCTTCTTCTCTCAGATTATACCTGCACTTAAAGGACTGATCACCCTAGGAACCCACACGCAGGGCATGGAGACTAAGGTTATTGATGGTATCAAACTCCAAGTTTCTGTGGAGGGTGATAACTCCATGCTCATGCTAATTTTCGGCTTGGCTTCCCTCATTTTCTGCCTCTTATTTGCCTATGTCTATTGGTGTAACTTAAAAAGCGCCCGCCACATTTATGTCTTAAAGACAACAAACCAAAAGATTCCAACTTTCATTGAGGATTTTAAAACCTTAGCCAATGGTCGCTTCCATATAACACTTATGATTGTACCACTTATTGGCATCTTACTCTTTACGATTTTACCCTTGGTCTATATGATTTGTTTGGCCTTTACCAACTATGACCATAACCACTTACCACCCAAATCACTATTTGATTGGGTCGGTTTGGTCAATTTTGGTAATGTCTTTACCGGACGAATGGCCGGAACCTTCTTTCCTGTCTTTTCTTGGACACTGATTTGGGCTGTCTTTGCCACCGCGACCAACTTCTTCTTTGGTGTGATCTTAGCCTTATTGATTAATACCAAAGGACTTAAGCTCAAAAAGCTATGGCGAACAATCTTTGTTATTACCATTGCTGTTCCCCAATTCATCTCGCTTTTAATCATGCGAAACTTGCTTAACGACCAAGGACCGGTTAATGCCCTCTTAAGTAAAGTAGGCCTCATTTCGCATTCCTTACCATTTTTATCTGATCCAATCTGGGCAAAATTTTCGATTATCCTCGTTAATATGTGGATTGGTATTCCTTTTACCATGTTGATTGCAACAGGTATTATCATGAATCTTCCTAGTGAGCAAATCGAAGCCGCTGAGATTGATGGCGCAAGCAAATTCCAAGTCTTCAAATCAATCACATTTCCACAGATTCTCCTCATCATGACGCCTAATCTAATCCAACAATTCATTGGTAACATCAATAACTTCAACGTTATCTACCTCCTAACTGGTGGTGGCCCAACTAATTCACACTACTACCAAGCAGGAACCACTGACTTGCTCGTTACTTGGCTCTATAAATTAACCTTTACCGCTGCTGATTATAATTTGGCTTCGGTAATCGGAATCTTAATCTTTACCGTTTCAGCTATCTTTAGCTTACTTGCCTATACTAGAACAGCATCATACAAGGAAGGAGCGGCTAAATAATGAAAAACAAACGTCGATTTCAACTTGGCTTAGTTTATGCCACTTTAATCATCCTCTCAATCATTTGGCTCTTCCCTATTGTCTGGGTGGTCCTAACAAGTTTTCGGGCAGAAGGCACAGCCTATGTTAACTACTTCATTCCCAAAACATTTACACTAGATAACTACATCAAGCTCTTTACCAACAATTCCTTCCCATTTGGTCGTTGGTTTATGAATACCTTTGTGGTTGCCACCTTCACCTGTATCATCTCAACCCTCATTACTGTAGCCATGGCTTATGCCTTAAGCCGGATTAAATTTAAACACCGCAATGGCTTTTTAAAACTAGCACTCATACTCAACATGTTCCCAGGATTTATGAGCATGATTGCTGTCTACTACATTCTTAAGGCCCTTGGCTTAACCCAAACACTTACGGCCTTGGTGCTAGTTTATTCTGCTGGTGCCGCTTTAGGCTTCTACATTGCTAAAGGATTCTTTGATACCATTCCTTATTCACTTGATGAGTCAGCAATGATCGATGGGGCTAGCCGACTAGACATCTTTTTAAAAATCACCCTACCACTGTCAAAACCAATCATTGTTTACACAGCTCTTATTTCCTTTATGGGACCTTGGATTGACTTTATCTTTGCACAAGTTATCCTTGGAGACGCTACCAGCAAATACACCGTAGCGATCGGACTCTTTTCAATGCTACAGGTTGACACTATCAATAACTGGTTTATGGCCTTTGCCGCTGGTTCGGTCTTAATCGCCATTCCAATTACGCTCTTATTTATCTTTATGCAAAAATACTATGTTGAAGGTATTACGGGTGGTTCTGTCAAATAAACTTGCAAGCTTTCAAAACTTCTAAAGGGCTATTCCTTTAGAAGTTTTTTTATAAGTGTTACTACAAGTTTACCGCCGCTTAAGAGTTAGATTTTCTGGCTCGTTGTCAACTGTAGTGGTAACAATGAGCGACTTTTTTCACACAGTCAAAAACTCTATAATACAAAGTCGATTTACCCACTACAGATATTATAGAGCCTTTGAACATAGCAAAAGAGAAGACGAACTTCGTCTCCTCTCGCGCTTAGTTATAAGTTATAAGTCACCCACTACAGTTGACAATGAGCCAGAAAAAACAAATTATTGTTTCGGGCTTTCTTTCACAGGTGGGTTATTTAAATTGGCCCATTCTTTACTAAAAAAGTAGGGATGTATGTCATAGTTGGGTTTGTCAGTTTTCTTAGCTAAGAAAGCCTGTAGATGCTCATCAAAAGCCAACCAACCGTTCCAACCAATATGAATCGTATCTTGCATAAAGTAAGGCTCGCCGCCTTTTTTTGATAAATCAGCAATATCTGTAAAACCCTGTGATTCTAATTGATATTTGATTTTTTTAACAGCTGCTTGATACTTGTCCATGTTTAAGCCAGTATACTTAGCCCACTCTTGGTTCACAGGAGTAATCACAAACAAGACCTGCATATCTTGCTTTGCAAAAGCATCTAGCACTAATTGAAAATCATTATACTCTGGTGAAACAATATATGAATTTTTACTTTGGAAGTTTTTAAACGTACGATAACCTGGCGCTATGCGCTTAGTGTAGAAAAAGTTTTGAATTCTAAAGCGATTATTATTAGTTCCTTCTTGACCACGACGCGTTGCCAAGACATGGAGTCGTTCATAAGAAAACGTTTTAGGCAAACCGGCAACCCGTGGCAAAATGTGCTCTTCGTAATTATCAGAAGAACTAAAATGACTAAACATGGTCTCTTCTCTTAAGCTAGCTGCCTCTGAAACTTTTAATATATTTTTATCCAACGCTGATAAGTCTTGTCCGCGAGAAATTTTTTTCAAACACGTATTGAAAACAACTCCCGGATTGATATGTAACAACCGTTTAGCAGCCATCTGCGAAGCTGGATCATTGCCGTGAGCTTGTAAGAGAAAACTAATCACTTGAGAGTTTGACATATACTTTTGCACAGCTGTAATTTCTGTCCCTTGTGGGGAAAACCACTGTGGTGAAATGACAAATACAGCTTTTTGGTTGCGCAGCTCTGGTAACATCTGCATAATGCTATAGTATTGTGATAGGCTTTGCGTCCCTCTTTTTCCAATCAAATAGGGAATATAAGGCCGGTGATAGCGTTCTGCCAGCACCGAAGGATGCATGCTGTCCATCCGGCTCCACTCACTAGAACCAAAAAAGGGTATGAAATGGTGATGCTTATCTGCTAGGGCTTGTTTTTTCGTTACACCATTTTTAAAGGAAGTATCAGTCAGAGCAACGGCATTACGCTTTTCTTGACTTAGGTTATGAGGTAAATGAGTTGGAAAAGCCACAATAGTTACTATGACTAAGCAGATAGCCGTTAGCAATGGTCCAAAAATTAACCACAGCCTCTTAAGCATGACGAAGTTCCTCTACCCCTTCTACAATTTTATTCACAGTATTCCAGTCTTCGCGGCCAAATTCAGAGATGGGAACCTTGATGTTAAAGGCTGACTCTAACTCAACAATCAACTCGACCGTTCCTAAACTGTCGAGAACTCCGGCATCAAATAAATCGTCATCTAATATGTCAGAAACATCTTCCATAAATAACCGGTCAAACAATTCAATTACTGTTTCTTGTGTTGTCATAATAAATACCTCAATCTTACTTAGGTAGTTTTGTAAACCATAAATCATTCAAAAAGCCTGAGAAGATCAATAAGGAAAACATAACTACATGAAAAGTGAATATAATAGAAAATACGTGGAAGAATTTACTTTCAAACCGCGGTGCTAAGCCTGCTTTTTTGCGTTCTCGATTAAGAGCCTTTTTCTTGCGCAACCAAGCATCGTTAATGATTAAGCCAATCCCATGGAAAAGACCATAGGCAATGTAGTACCAAGTCAAGCCATGCCAAAAGCCCATCAAAAGCATATTAATCAGATAAGCCGCACTAGAAGTATGATTACGATTTTTAAAAGTTTTGTTCTTGATAAAAGTATGAACTAACCGCATAAAAACGTAATCTCTAAACCAAAATGACAGCGTCATATGCCAACGATTCCAGAAATCTTTGAGACTGCTGGCCAAAAAAGGCTTATGAAAGTTTTCCGGTGTTTTGATCCCCATAATGTAAGAAATGGCAATCGCAAACATGGAATACCCAGCAAAATCAAAAAAGAGATTCAAGCCATACAAATACATCACCAAGACCGTTGGCAAATTAAAGTAACCCCCAAGTGAGAGCGCCTTGCCTTGGACAATTGGTAACATAACCCCGCCCAAGAGATAAGAAATAATAAATTTATAAAGGGCTCCTAACATGAGATACATGACAGCTTTATCAAGCATTGTCAAATAGGTATCACGATCAGGAACGTTTTGATAATCTGACTCAAACCGTCGGAAGCGATCAATCGGTCCACTCGTAAAAGTAGGTAGAAAAATCAAAAAACGCAGAAAAGCAGGTAGTGAGAAATCGGTTAGGGTCCCATCACGCATTTCGATAATCATCCCCACTGTTTTAAAGGTAAGATAAGAAATACCAATAAAACCTAGTAAAGATGGTCGTTCATCAAAACTTAAAAGTGGCACTAATTTAACACAAAGCAAGGGAAAAAGGGCCCCAACGGAGGCTAAGTAAAAGACGACACTACTGTTGCGGTTTTTGCGGTAGTTCTTGTACAGCCAGACACAGGCTGTCTGCCAGATACAATAAAATAAAAAGGCTATTAATTGATGATCGTTATCTCCACCAAATAAAAAACAGATAAAAAGGAGGTTGACAACCCATTCATAAAAGGGAAGTCTTTTCCCCTTTAACAAGCCAAGAGTGATTGGAAAAAGGGCCAAGAGGAGATAAACAAAGTACTGAGGGTTGGCATAGGCATCTAAATATGGAATTTTTTCAAATAGGCCCATCATCTGCCGTTCACCTCATTAATCAAGCCTTTTATATCAATTTTGCCATTTGGTGTCAGTGGCAATTCATCTCTAAAGAGGAATTTACTTGGCATCATATAAGACATCATATTGTCGGCTACAGATTGCTTAATAGCCTTGGTCAATTCTCGGTCATTTGCAAATTGCTTGCGCGCATCGCCTTTAACCACAACATAGGCTAATAGATTTTGAACCTTATGGTCTTTATTATAACGCGGCACTGCCACAGCAGATTCGACGAACGGCGATTGATTTAATTGTTGCGAAACATCCTCAAGCTCAATCCGATACCCACCGTATTTAATCTGAAAATCTAAGCGGCCGCCATACAGTAAAACACCATCTTCGGTCATCGAGCCAATATCACCAGTATGATAAGCTGGTTGGCCATTTAATTCAAAGAAAGCTTCTGCAGTTTTTTCTGGGTTATTGAGGTAGCCCTTTGACACCGCAGGTCCGGTGACAACGATTTCCCCCTGTTCACCAGTTGGTAAAATGGCTAACGCTTCATCAAGGATGAAGGTTGGAGAGTCTGCCTTGGGATAGCCAATTGGCAAACGTGCATAAGAGGCCGTCATTTCTTTTGTGATTGCAATCGCCGACAAAGCCACCGTTGCTTCGGTTGGTCCGTAAGCATTGACGATTCGCGCCTCCGGAAAACGTGCCATTAGTTTTTTGGCGGTAGAGACCGTTAATTCCTCCCCATCAAAATAAAAATGAGTCAAAGAAGGCATTTTTTCCTGACAAAAATCCTCACTAAGCAAAGCCATTTCCGCAAAGGAAGGAGTTGACGTCCAAATACCAATCGGTAAGTTAATAATCGTATCAAATAGGCGTTTGAAGTCAGCAACAATGTCTTTTGGTACGACATATAAGGTTCCACCCATGGCTAAAGTAGGTGCCCAGTACATCACAGAAAGGTCAAAAGAGTAAGGAGGCTGAGCTAACATTTGTGGCTCTTTTGGCACTGCAAACTCTGGACTAGTAATCATCCAGTTGGTAAAACTGAGCAGGTTATCATGTGAGATTTGTACCCCTTTAGGTTTACCCGTGGTACCAGAAGTGAAAATAATATAATAGTTATCATCGCCAGTAACTGGATGGGTCAATGCATAGGCTGATTTTTGAGCCTTGGCCTTTTCAATCTCTTTGAGGGTGATAACTTGTGTACCAGCAATGTCTATAGGCAAGGGTTCGATTGCTACTATCAGACTAGGTTTACCAATTTCAATAATATTTTGTAAGCGTTCAAGGGCTGTGTGACTATCAACTGGAATATAAGCGTGGCCTGACTTTGTAAGGCCCACAAAGGTAGCAAGCATTTCATAGGATTGTGCTCCAAAAACAAGCACCGGAGACTTGGCTGGTAGGCTTAAGGTGTCCAGATAAGCCGCAATACTATCAGAATCTTCTTTTAGGTCTTTATAAGTCTGGCAATGTCCTAAACAGTTATAAACCAAGGTATCAGGTTGCCTTGCAGCAAACTGATCAAGATGTGTAATCATATTATCAATCATGCTCTTTCTCCTTAAAATTCATTGTAAATAAATGAACCTTGTCCATGTCCAACATATCCAAAAAAGTAAACTAGCAGCATCAATATGATATAAAATAAAAGTACTTTGCCTATAAAAATTAGGACGGTATTTAAAGTGGTCTTCTCACTTTTCATTAGCTTACCTCTTGTATTAAGTTAATAATGCGCTAGGAAGATTTTACCTTATTTTATCCCTTAGAGCAAGTTAAAATGTCATTTATGAGAATAGTGCACTTTTCTCATTTAGCTTCCATTAACGTATTGCGAAGCTCATTTTGGGTTATCTTTAGTTTTAACCTAGTTTTCTTAAAAATGACTTAAGAAAAAAGCTTGTTGAGCAAGCTTCAGATTGAAGACAAAGCTCTAGGAATTGATTTTTCTAGGGCTTTTCTTTTTGCCAAGAGTTATAATAAAGATAAGAAGTTCTAGGAGGTCTCAGTATGTTCCACAAAGAAAATCCTAACTATAAT
>NZ_WLZU01000040.1 GCF_009870755.1 Streptococcus halichoeri | reverse complement strand
TATAGATATAGGGCCTTTGCAACCCTAAAAAATTGAAGGAGATGTTTAGAAATGACTGCAACTAAACAACATAAAAAAGTTATCCTTGTCGGTGATGGTGCTGTGGGTTCTTCATACGCCTTTGCTCTAGTTACTCAAAATATTGCCCAAGAATTAGGGATTATCGATATTTTTAAAGAAAAAACACAAGGTGATGCTGAGGATTTAAGCCATGCTCTAGCTTTCACATCCCCTAAAAAAATCTATGCTGCTGACTACCCAGACTGTCACGATGCTGACCTTGTTGTATTGACAGCGGGTGCACCACAAAAACCAGGTGAAACACGTCTTGACTTGGTTGAAAAAAACTTACGTATCAATAAAGAAGTCGTTACTCAAATCGTTGCATCTGGTTTCAAAGGTATTTTCCTAGTAGCTGCTAACCCTGTTGATGTTTTGACTTATTCTACTTGGAAATTCTCTGGTTTTCCTAAAGAGCGCGTTATTGGTTCAGGTACTTCCCTTGACTCAGCGCGTTTCCGTCAAGCCCTAGCTGATAAAATTGGCGTGGATGCGCGTTCTGTCCATGCTTACATTATGGGGGAACACGGTGATTCTGAATTTGCTGTTTGGTCACATGCCAACGTAGCTGGTGTTACACTTTATGACTGGTTACAAGATAACCGCGACATAGATGAGCAGGGACTTGTTGATTTATTTGTTTCTGTTCGTGATGCTGCTTATTCTATCATTAACAAAAAAGGTGCAACCTTCTACGGTATTGCAGCAGCCCTAGCTCGAATTACGAAAGCGATTTTAGACAATGAAAATGCAGTTCTTCCATTGTCTGTCTTCCAAGAAGGTCAATACCCAGGTGTTGAGGATTGTTATATTGGACAACCAGCAATTGTAGGTGCTTATGGCGTGGTTCGTCCTGTCAATATTCCTTTGAGTGATGCCGAATTGCAAAAAATGCAAAGTTCTGCTAAGCAATTAAAAGATATTATTGATGAAGCTTTTGCAAAAGAAGAATTTGCATCTGCTGCCAAAAACTAATAATACTATCTGATAATTAGACCTTTTGCCATTTAGATTAAGAAAAAGTCTCTGCTAGCTTTTTTAAGATTGTGGCAATAGAAACTTTCAAAACATACTCACAAGCAAAAAACGAATGACTTAGAATTGAAACATCTGTTTCTTTGCGTCATTCGTTTTTTAATACAATCATCAATCAGGCAATGTCTATTTTAACCAAGAAACACGTTTTGGGGCTATTCCAAACAGCATAGCTCTAAAACTACAAAACAAAATTGTAAAACCAAGAAAACTTGAAAGTTGTGCGATCTATGCTTTTTAGGACCGTTTTAAGCAAGACAGTCTACTGCTTTTGTTCACTATTTTTTCTAATTTTATAGCTTAAAAACTGATCTTATCCTTTTGGTATTGCAAGAGGTAAGACCAGTTTTTGATTGCTGTTTGGAGTAAGTAAATGTCCCTAGGTGTTAAGCATTAGTTTACTCAGCGCCTAAGGCAGCCATAGTGATGTAGTTATAGGGTTTGTTAAAGTGCGGTAAGAAGAAAATATCCATGAGTGACAATTCCTCAATAGTCACCTGTTTTTGGATGGCTAAGGAGAACATGTGGATCCCCATTGAAATGTCTTCGTATGACATTAATTGTGCTCCTAGGATATGACGTGTGTCTTTATCATAAATCACTTTGAGCGCCACTTCATGGTTATCATGAGTGATGAATTCTGGCTTTTGGAGGTCTTTATATTCTGTTTCAAGGGCATTAAAACCAGCTTGTCTTGCTTTTTCAAGGGTAAGGCCGGTAGAGACCATATTTAAACCATAAATTGAAATACCATTTGAGCCTTGCACACCAACGCCTTCTATTGGATGGCCGGCGGCATTATGAGCAGCAACGATTCCTGTGCGAACGGCATTAGAGGCTAGAGCAATATAGTTGGTATCTTGCCTTGAATTATCGTAAATGGTAGCACAATCCCCAATAGCATAGACATCTTTGATGCTGGTTTCTTGTTTTTTATCCACTACCCATGCACCGTTGCGGAAGGTTTCAAGTTTACCTGCTCCTAGAGCAGTATTTGGTCGAAAACCAACAGCAAGAATAACCATATCCACATCATAAGTTGCTTTGTCAGTAACCAGACGTTCTACTTTCTTGTCACCTTCTATTGCTTGGACAGTTTGGCCAAAGGCTAACTCAATACCATGGTCTGCTAAGTTTTTGTTCATAGCATTGGTAAAATCACGGTCATAGTAGCCGCCAAGTGATGTTTCAGCAATATCAACAAGGACAACTTCTTTGCCTTTGCGTTGGAAAGCTTCTGCTAATTCGACCCCAATATAGCCTGCGCCAACGACAGCTACATGATTAATTCCTGGTTTTTCTAATTTTTGAATAACTTCTTTTGCATTTTGATAGAGTTTGACAAATTGGAGGTTTTCAAGAGTGGCTTTAAATTCTCGTGACCCTTCTTGAATAGCAAGTCCTTTGATTGGCGGAATAATGGGCTGTGAGCCAGTGGCTAAGATTAATTTGTCATAATTTTCAACATGTTCTTTGCCCTCAACCAAAGCTAGGACTTCTTTTTTGTCAAAGTCAATATTTAGGACGGGTGATTCCATGTAAACGGTGGCACCCATGCTTTCAAGTTCTTCCTTGTCTGAATAGAATAGACCTTCTGGTCCTTTTATTTGTTCGCCAATCCATAAAGCCATCCCACAGCCTAAAAAAGAAATATTGGAGTTTTGATCAAAACAGACCACCTCATTTTCGCTTCCGTAGGTTGTTAAGAGTGTTTTTATGGCTGCTGTACCTGCATGGTTTGTTCCGACAACGACAATTTTACTCATACAAGATTGTTCCTCTTTTCACAATATTTAGTTAGGCTTTTATTGTAACACAAGGCTGAAGCAGATGAAAGCGTTTTGCTCAGAAAACGTGATGTTTTTCACTTTAGGCTGAGTACTTGTGTCTATTGGAGATAAGCTTAGTCTGCTGTTAGTTTGCCGCTGTCTATGATGCGAAATAAAAGCCACCTTATGTGCAGTTTTTGATTGCTCCATCGCCATAGGAGACAAGCTAGTAGCTTTTGCGATGCTACCAAAAAAGCAAACACTTGGCTTCCCTCGGGGATAGCTAAAAAACCTATCCGTGTGAATAGGCTTACTGATGCTAAAACAAACGCATGAATTCTATCAAATAGAGATTAAAATGGACTTGGCGTGCATAATAAATGTTACCACCGTTCTTATACAGTTGACCACCTGATATAAGGGCTAGCGGATGGTAATAAAAATAACTTTCTGCGGTCCTATTGCCAAGGCTTGGGGCAACCACAGTTCTTGAATAAGTTTTAGCAAGCTGGATGGTATTTCGTCCTCCGTGCTTGGCAATATAATCAATATAGGCCGGGCCAAAATTGTAAGCCTGGACGGCAGTCCAAATGTCAACCTGGTGCTCACGAGCGGTTGCTAAATTTTCGGACAATAATTTTACCCCATGTGCGATACTGACTTGGCTGTCGGTGATTGAATTGGCGCGTCCATTGTTGCTTTCGCTGGATTGCATGACATCAACTTCACCACCTTTAGTTTCTGTGTAAATCATCGCTAGCACGAGATCAACATTGGCTTGCGTGTTGTTTTCTGCTAGAGCTTTTTCGACCATCGGTTTGTAATGTAAGACATTTTGGACATTTCGATGGATGATAAAGGCTTGATAGAGACAAAACACAAAGAAGGCGAGGAAAATGACACGTTTGATTGTTTTAAACATGCTATTTATTTTGAATATCCTCTATATTTTTGATTAAAATGGAATAGGTCCCATCATCATTTAAGATAAATTCTACCGATTCGGCATCTTGATAGATAGCATTGGGTACCGTTAATTCAATACCGTTTGATAAGGATAATTTTTGGCTTTCTAATTTTTTGCTTTGCCGTGAATAATCAATATCAGAAACGCTGATGGGTTGGGGAATGGCTTCTTTTAGCTGATCCACAAAAGTCAAGCGAGCAGTCAAGTTGTCATCAAACAACTGGTCTGCCAGTTTTTCAGGTGACAGTTCTTGTCCTTGATCTAATTGCTGGTGCAAACTTGATTTTAATTTAGATTGGAAGGCAAAATCGTCCTTTTGAAAGCCTTCGGCAATCTTTTGGGCTGTTTGCTCGATTGTTTTAATGGATTTTTTGACTGATTGATCGGGCGTTACCTTAAGCAAGTTTTGCGAAAAATAATTTTCAAAGCTCCCGTTATGCTTAATCCGCTTTTCAATGAGGTAATAGTGCTTAGTAGCCAAATTAATGACTAGTGCCTCATCGGGTGCTTGTGTAGCATTTGGCAGTGTATTTTGTGAAAGGCTAAAGGGACTTTCGGGATCGTTGCTATTATGGGCCAAGCTTTCTTTTAGGGTCATTCGCAGGAATGCAAAATAGGGTTGCCCTTCCTTTTCAAACTGCAAAAACACCAGGTCGTTGGTTTTTTGATCTTCAGCAAAGACAAAAGCCTCTTTCCAATCTTTAGCAATAGCTTGACTACTGGTTATAATATCATCAGTGATCAAGGTTAAAAAAGCATTGTCTGATTCAAATTGGCCACGCTTGGCATCTTCTGAGAAAACCTTGGTTAATTTTTTGCGAAAATAGTCGTCAATGCGTGGACTGATGGTCACTAGCACCTCGGCTAAGGTTAATTCCGTTTCACTGGGTGAAAACTGATGAATAATAATTTGTTTAATGTAAATATCTAACATGGGTGATTATTTCTCATATAAAGGAAAGGCATCGGTTAATTGACGCACTTCTTGTTTAATTGTTTCTAAGATGGCTTGGTCGTTGTGATGAACGAGTGCTTTGATAATGAGTTTAGCAATTTGCTTTGCTTCTTCAACGCCCATACCACGACTAGTCATAGCTGCGCAGCCAATTCGAATGCCTGATGTTTGAAATGGCGATAAGGTTTCAAAAGGGATGGCGTTTTTATTCAGGGTAATGTGGACCTCATCTAAAAGATTTTGTGCTAGCTTACCATTAGCAATGACTTTGGTTACCTCTACGAGAAAAACATGGTTATCGGTTCCGCCTGAAATCACACGAAAACGCCCATCCTTAGCAAATATATCTGCCATGGCTTTGGTATTGTCAATGACTTGTTGGGAATAAAGAGCAAAGGCTGGATCCAAGGCTTCTTTAAAGGCCACTGCTTTCGCTGCAATGACATGCTCTAGGGGCCCGCCTTGCAAACCCGGGAAAATCGCCGAATCAATCCGCTTGGCCAACGTTGCGTCATTGGTTAGGATTAAACCGCCACGCGGTCCACGTAGTGTCTTATGAGTTGTTGAGGTGGTGAGATGCGCATAAGGAACCGGATTAGGATGCAAGCCAGCTGCTACTAGCCCGGCAATGTGCGCCATATCGACCATCAAATAAGCTCCCACTTCATCAGCAATGGCACGAAAGCGGGCAAAATCAATTAGTCGGGAATAGGCTGATGCACCAGCGACAATTAATTTTGGCTGGACAGCTTTAGCCTGGGCTAAGATAGCATCATAATCTAGCATTTCTGTAGTTGGATCAACTGAATAAGCGACAAAATGGTAGGTCTGCCCAGAAAAATTCACCGGTGAGCCATGGCTTAAGTGACCACCGGCAGCTAAATCCATCCCAAGGACAGTATCACCTGGCTGAATCAAAGCCAGATAGGCTGCGGCATTGGCTTGACTACCAGAATGCGGCTGAACATTGGCATAAGCAGCGCCAAAAAGCTGCTTGGCACGGTCAATCGCTAACGATTCAATCTTATCGATAAATTGAGTGCCACCATAGTAGCGTTTACCCACATACCCTTCGGCATATTTGTTGGTTAAAAGAGAGCCTTGGGCCTTCATTACAGCTTTTGAGACACTGTTTTCAGAAGCGATTAATTCAATATTTTGCTCTTGACGTTGCTCCTCGGCATGAATGGCTGCCCATAAATCTGGGTCAAATGCTTCATAGTCATCTTTGTCAAAAATCATTTTGCTCTCCTTTGATTGCTTTGTACGAGAGGGGACTTTACCAGCTAGATACTCCTTAAATACAAGTAAGAAACTTTTAGAGGGAGTGGGTTTTTGCTTCAAAGACCAGATCGGGCACTACCTCTAAAATAGCTGCTTGAGTGATAGCTCCTTGTCGCAAAATCTTGGCTTTAGGGCCAGACAAATCAAGTATTGTCGAATCCTGGCCTGTTAAAGCGTGGTCGTCTGCATAACCGATCACCTTATGATCAAAGCTAGTGAGAATAGTGCTAAATTGCTTTCCACTTTCTGTCCCAGAAACATTTGCAGAAGGGCCAATTAAGGGACCGACCTCCTGGATAATCCGGCGTGTTACCGGATGAGCGGGAAGCCGAAAGCCAAGGCTGGCTAAGCCTGAATTAATCCATGGCGGCACTTGCTCATTTGCCTTTAAAACAATCGTCAGTGGGCCTGGTAAAAAGGCGTCATAAAGGGCTTTCAAACCACGAGGTTGCTCTTTTGAATAAGCTAAAATGGACTGATAGTCAGCGACATTGAGGTTCATAGCCTTATCACGTGGACGCTTTTTAAGGGCATATACCCTATCAACGGCATCTTGGTCCAAGGCCTTTGCAAACAAGCCGTAGACTGTTTCGGTTGGTAAAACAACAGCCCCGCCAGCCCTAATCTCTTGTATTAACGCTTCAATCATCAATAGCTACCATCCGATCCTTTCCATAACTATCTTGTAAAATGCGCAGGCGTTTCTCTGGCAAGTAGAGCGTACTCAGCTCTTGCACTTGCTTTGCCTGCTTATAGCCAATTTCTAAATAGATTTTCCCCTGGTTAGTAAGATGGGGTGTGGTCTGTGACAATAGACCCCGATAAGCAGCAAAGCCATGTTCAGCAGCAAATAAGGCCAAATGTGGCTCAGATGCTAAGACATTTACAGCGACTTCTGCCTGGTCTTCCGGTGCAATATAAGGAGGATTGGAGACAATAATATCAAAAGAACCAGTGATGGCTGATAAAAGATCAGACTGGATAAAATCAAGCTGTATTCCTAAATCACGAGCATTTTGCTGGGCCACATCAAGGGCATCAGCAGAAATATCACTGGCCACTACTTGCCACTCAGGTCTGGCTTTTTTGAGGGCAATAGCTATCGCTCCGCTGCCAGTCCCCACATCTAGGACTCTCTTATAAGAGTTATCATTTTCCTGCAAGATTAGCTCAACCAGCTCTTCGGTCTCAGGCCGTGGGATAAGAACGCGTTCATCAACTGTGAGGACCAAGTCGCGAAAATAGGCTTTTCCTGTAATGTATTGCGGCGATCGGTGCTGCAGTAATTGCTGCATAATAGCTTGCAAAAGCTTTTGATCAGCATCTGTTGCTGCTTGATTTTGGTGGAGCACAAAATCCAAAGTGGTCCAGGCTTTTAATTCTTTAAATACATAGATAAGATTTTGTGGATCTTCATCAACCGCGACTAGCTCCAAGCTGTAGCGTTGGATAAGTTGGGCGTAATTCATTAATTATTGAGGGATTCTAATTTTTGTGTTTGGTCGTACATTATTAGAGCGTCCACCACTTCATCTAGCTTACCAGCTAAAATGGTATCTAACTTTTGTAGTGTAAGGCCAATGCGGTGATCGGTAACTCTGTTTTGCGGGAAATTATAGGTGCGAATACGCTCGGAACGATCGCCTGTGCCGACTGTTGACTTGCGTTCTGCATCTTGTTCATCTTGGGCAATCTGGGCAAAGTGGTCGGCTACGCGGGCCCGAATAATTTTCATTGCTTTGTCACGGTTTTTTTGTTGGGTGCGTTCTTCTTGCATTTCCACCTTAATGTTGGTTGGCAAATGGACGATCCGTACAGCAGTGGCAACCTTGTTGACATTTTGTCCGCCAGCACCAGAAGCGTGGTAAATGTCCACGCGCAAATCTTTGGGATCAATCTCGTATTCAACTTCTTCGATTTCTGGCATGACTAAGACAGTTGCTGTTGAAGTGTGTACGCGGCCCTGACTTTCAGTAACAGGGACACGTTGGACGCGATGGGCGCCAGATTCGTATTTTAATTTGGAGTAAACGGATTGCCCAGATACCATAGCCACAACTTCTTTGATACCGCCAACGCCATTGTAGGAAGCTTCCATGACATCAAAGCGCCAGCCCTGGCTTTCTGCAAACTTTTGGTACATGTTTAAGAGGTCTCCGGCAAATAAAGCCGCTTCGTCACCTCCAGCTGCTCCGCGAATTTCCAAAATGATATTTTTATCATCGTTGGGATCTTTTGGCAACAGCAGAATTTTTAACTGGTCTTCATAGGTTTCTTTAGCTGCTTTTGATTCTTTGAGTTCTTCTTTTGCCATCTCTTCGATCTCAGCATCGCCACCAGCTTCTTTGATTAGTTCTTCGGCATCTTCAATGGCTTGTAAAATGTCCTTATAGTGACGGTAGGTGGAGACGGTGTCTCTGATGCTCGCCTCTTCTTTAGAGAGTTCCATAAAACGTTTCGTATCTGCAACTACCTCTGGGTCGCTGAGCAATTCTCCTAACTCTTCATAACGGTCTTCAACGGACTGTAGTTGATCATAAATGTTCATATCCTTATACTCCTCTTTTATCCGATTTGCTTATTCTGCTCATGTCTGTGCGTCTTTTTTTGGAGGATGAAAATAGTGCTTACGACATACGGGAATGTAGGTTTCATTGCCTCCGATTTGAATCTGGGCGCCCTCATAGACGGGCTTACCATTTTCTGTCCGCAAGACCATAGTAGCCTTTTTGCTGCAATATTGACAGATGGTCTTAATTTCGTCAATTTTGTCAGCAAGCAAAAGTAGGTATTTTGAACCTTCAAACAATTCATTTTGAAAATCATTCTTCAAGCCAAAAGCCATCACGGGAATATCACACTCATCCACTAGACGGGCCAAATCATAGACGTTTTCCTTGCTGAGAAATTGGCACTCGTCAATTAAGACGCAGTAAGGTTTTTGCGGAAGTGCTGCTATGGTGTCATAGACAGACATCTCGCTAGTAATGGGAATGGCTCGTCGCTTCATCCCGATGCGACTAGAAACAATGCCATAGCCTTCGCGGGTATCTAGTGCACTTGTCATAATAACCACTGGTTTACCTTGTTCTTCATAATTATGGGCCACTTTGAGAATTTCAATGGACTTGCCAGAGTTCATCGTGCCATACTTAAAGTATAATTGAGACATTTTTGTTTTATTTCCTTTTTTGTACCAACTGTACTCAAAAAAGTTCAGTTGTCAGTTGGTTGTGTGAGTCATTTACCTGTATCAACTAGCTTACACAGCTGGTTGGCAGCTGCTTTTGTATTATTGTCATCATTCCTAAATAAGCCAGGTCTCCTCTAAGTAATTGTTGATAGTGATTGATAACACTCAGAAGATTATTATATCATAATTTAATCGGCTTTGCCTGAGGAGTTTTTTACCCGAGTTTATCAGTTAAAAAATAAAAAAATCTCTATAAACGCTGTCAAATCAACGTTATTGAAGCTTTTTTAAGTTGTAAATCGTGTTGTGTATGCAGTTTTTCCCTAACTTTTGAATATCTTCGT
>NZ_WLZU01000003.1 GCF_009870755.1 Streptococcus halichoeri | reverse complement strand
GGATTATAGAGAAAATGCCTTTATGCGTCTCGCCCTACTAACTCTAAACTGACTAAAAGGGATTAGCCCAACCAAAGCCACACCGCTAGGTTAAGTTCTATATTGAGCATAGGTATAGCTGACATTCTTTGCTAACAGTGCAAATTCAAATAACTAATCCTCAATTGTTGTCATCCGCTCACTCAAAAAATCAAATTCAACAGGAATTTCAGCAGCAGGTGCTACCTCAGGTGCTTGCTTTTGCTTGCCCTTAAAGTGATTAGCAAACTCGCTGCGCAAGCGATTAAAATCAGCTCTAGGTACAGCTAAGATATTAGGTGAAAAACCTGCTGCTTGACTCATAATATTACCAAACATGTCATTAAGATCAGTCCGAAGCATGGCCTGTTCAGCATTAAAAGCCGCATCAAACGCCAAAATAGCATTTTCGCTATTAGCCAAAACTGGTTCAGAGCCTAGCAATAACGCGCGGTCTTGGGGACCAATGCTATCTAGGATTTCATTCCAAGCCTCCTTCAAGGCTTCCAGATAGCCGCGTGACTGCTCACTATCACGAACCGTTTCCTCCATGATGGTCAAAATTTTGGTACGATCAACCTTGTAGGACTGTTGTTGCCCACGTTTTTGCAAAGCACTTACCCCAGCCCCAGCTGTTTGACGACCTGACTGGGCGCTTTGGGAAAGCTGTTTCTTCAATTCAGAAACCTCATGCTTTAAATCATCAATAACTCCTTGGAGGTTTTCAGGGATAATCGGCTGCGCAACACTCTCTTGGCTTTGTGCGAGTTCAATGGTCATCATCTCTGCATAGATGCGTGGGTGGGTGCCCTTTTTAATCGCAGGCAAATGCTTAGTAACTAAATCAATCATCTGAAAAAGGCTCTCATTAGTGAGTTGCTGATTACTTTCAAAAGTGGAAGAAAATTGAAAACTTTCAGCACCAGCCTTAACCATTAATAAATCACGCAAATAAATCAACAAATCAGTCGCAAAGCGTGACATACTCTTACCACTATCAAAAATCGTGGCCAAATCCGCTAGAGCAGCCTGAGTTTTTGTCTGGCTCACATGCAAGACATAATTGTCTAGAGCTTGGCGACTAATCGTCCCCGTCATCTCCTCAGCGATTGTCAAGGTGACGGTATGGTCACTTGAAAGACTGAGAACCTGATCAAGAATTGATAAGGCATCACGCATGCCGCCTTCGGCACGACGAGCAATAAGCTCAAGCGCTTTGTTTTCATAGCTGATGCCTTCTTGATCCAGGATATGCGTCAAGTGATGGACAATCTCTGCTTGTTTAATGGCTTTAAATTCAAAACGTTGAACTCGAGATAAAATAGTAGCAGGAATTTTATGTAATTCCGTTGTTGCTAAAATAAAAACCACATGAGCAGTTGGTTCTTCTAGCGTTTTTAATAAAGCATTAAAGGCACCTGTTGATAACATGTGTACCTCATCAATGATATAGACCTTATATTCTGCCTGACTGGGAGCATAGGTCGATTTGTCACGAATCTCTCGAATTTCATCCACACCATTATTAGAAGCCGCATCAATTTCGATGACATCTTCTAGGCTGCCATTAGTGATTTCTTTGCAAATGGCACAGCGATTACAAGGCTCCCCATTTACTTGATTGGGACAATTCATCGCCTTTGCAAAGATTTTTGCAGCGCTGGTTTTTCCCGTGCCCCGAGGCCCCGAAAAAAGATAGGCATGGCTAATCTTACCTGACTCAACAGTCTGTCTAAGCGTTTGGGAGATGAGACTTTGACCGACCATCTCCTCAAAAGTCTGACTGCGGTATTTGCGATAGAGTGCTTGATACATTATTTTTTAGCTCCAAACATGTCAAAGTTAAAATCCGTATTAGCCAACAAAATCTCCACAAAAGCTTCCAGATTTTTTTGATCAACCTGATCGTAATCCCCGACAACTGCAGAGTCTAAATCCAAAACACCAAGGAGCTGGCCATTCTTAAACATGGGCAGGACAATCTCGCTGCGCGCAGCAGAGTCACAAGAAATATAATTGGCATGCTGCTTAACATCCTGGACAATCATGGTTTGCTTAGTCGCCGCAGCCTCACCGCAAACACCTTTGCCAAGGCCAATGTGCACACAAGAAACCTTACCTTGAAAGGGACCTAAAATTAATTCTGTCCCATCATATAAGTAAAAACCAGCAAAAACAGTATTGGGCAAAGTCATCGCTAACAACGCACTGGCATTCGCTAAATTAGCAAGAGCATTATGCTCAGTTGCAAAAAGAGCTTCTGCTTGCGCAAGAAAGATGGCATAATTATTTTCTTTTTCTGTAATGTCCATGTGTTTTATTATATCACAAAATAATCTGAGGCACAGGTCTGCGGCAGCATTTTCCTACAAAAAAGGTGCCACAGCCCGCCATAGCTGACGCGTTTTGACACCTTCTTATTCTTTTATAAAGCGGGCAAAGCACAGATGGTATAAACTCCTAGTCCCAAAACAAGCAAACCAAGCAACCAGCAGGCTTTAAAATACCATTTACGTGTCTTGTGATGAAAGCAATAACCCCCAAATGCAGCTCCTAAGCCACCAAATAAAAGGCTGCTCAACAAGAGTGTTCGTTCAGAGACACGCCACCTATGGTAAAGGGCCTGTCTCTTATCGTACCCATACAGGCCAAACACCATTACATTCCACATCAACAAGGTCAAGCATACCACTATTTGAAAGTCACTCTTGATTAGTAATAGCATAGAGTACCTTTAGACGGTTGCTAAAATGCTAGCAATTTTAGTGTTGATTAAGTCAATCGCTACCACATTGCTAACCCCTTCTGGGACTATAATATCAGCATAGCGCTTGCTTGGCTCAATAAATTGATGATACATGGGCTTCACAACAGTGGTGTACTGCTCAATAATACTATCTAGACTTCGACCGCGCTCAACCATGTCACGTTTGATTCGTCGAATAATGCGAATATCATCATCAGTATCCACAAAAAGTTTGATGTCCATGAGATCACGTAAACGTTCATCTTCAAGCACTAAAATGCCCTCTAAGATAATGACATCTTGAGGCTCTTGGCGAAAGGTTTTATTGCTTCTGGTATGTTGCTTGTAATCATAAATAGGGATGTCAACCGGACGTCCTTCGAGCAATTCCTTAAGCTGTTCAATCATAAAATCAGTATCAAAAGCTAAGGGATGGTCATAGTTGGTTTTAATGCGCTCTTCAAAGCTAAGGTGAGACTGATCTTTATAGTAAGAATCGTGTTGGATCATTGCGATTCGAGCATTGGGGAAACTATCTAGAATGGCTCTAGAGACACTGGTTTTTCCGCCACCAGATCCTCCAGTCACACCAATGATAATGGGTTTTTTAGGCATTTCTAACTCCAAATTCTAAGTTCTGCTATTTATTTTACCAAATTTCAGTGCTTTTTTCTACTTGTCCTACCACACATTTGTCCCACAATAACGCTTATAGACAAGTTGCCAGCTGGATAGCTAGCAGCATTTCATGATATAATGGTAACAATTAAATAAAAAAGGACCTGTTATGTTTAGTAAATTCCCCACACCCTGGCAAGATAAGTTAGCCCAACTGCAGTATGCACAATTAACCCCCATTCAAGAGAAACTGTTTGATGTTATTTCTAGCAATCAAAATGTATTAGGTGTCAGTCCAACAGGAAGCGGCAAAACCTTGGCCTATTTATTTCCTGCTCTGCTAAAGGTTAAAAAAGGTAAGGCACAGCAACTCCTAATCCTTGCCCCTAACTCCGAATTGGCTGGCCAAATCTTTGAAGTAACCAAAGAGTGGGCCAGTCCAATCGGCTTAAGCGCTCAGCTATTTCTATCTGGCTCCAGTCAAAAACGGCAAATAGAGCGGTTAAAAAAGGGGCCGGAAATTCTCATCGGTACACCAGGGCGGATTTATGAGCTTGTCAAACTAAAGAAAATCAAAATGATGGCGGTTGATACCATTATCTTAGATGAATACGATGAATTACTAGGAGATTCACAAATTGATTTTGTCCATAAGGTGACCCATCACGTGCCACGTCAACACCAAATGATTTATATTTCAGCAACAAGTAAGGTCGCCACCGCCTCTTTGGCTGATGCTACTACAATGATTGATCTCTCAGATCAAGAACAGCCAGAAATTGAACATTTCTATATGCAGGTTGACAAACGTCAGCGGCTGGAAACCCTACGTAAACTGGCTAATCTGCCTAACTTTCGTGGGCTGGTGTTTTTCAACAGCCTCTCAGACTTAGGAGCTAGTGAAGAAAAACTACAGTTTAACCGTATCAATGCGGTCTCCCTAGCTAGTGATGTGAATGTAAAATTGCGAAAAACCATTTTAGAACATTTTAAGCAGCATCAACTGCCCTTACTTCTAGCAACTGACTTAGTTGCTCGCGGCATTGACATTGAACAATTAGAATACGTCATAAACTTTGATGTGCCAAGAGATAAAGAAACCTATACCCACCGTGCAGGGCGAACTGGTCGAATGGGGCAACAAGGAGCTGTCATCACATTTATTACCCATCCTGAAGACCTCAAAAAGCTAAAGAAGTTTGCACCAGTAAAACAAGTAACCCTCAAAAACCAGCTACTAAGTTTTAGGAAAAACTAATCTTGGTCAACTAACTTAGAATCTCATTTGTCCTGATTATTAAGCAGGCTTAGGGAAAAGCTCTTATCATCAAGGATTCTTACTGAACTTGACCACCCTAGCAAGTTACACCCTAGCAAGTTACACCCGAGCTTTGTTGGCAATATTTTAAAAGTAAGTGGCAAATTATTTTCAGTGTGCCATTCGCTTTTGATGAGTTGTTAATTTTTTTGAGCGCTACTTTTTCAGTAAGACCAAGGCAGGTCTTACCCGCTGCTGTCAGCACCTCGGCTTTGGAACAGCTAGGCAAGTAAGCAACTCCTTTACTTAGCCTAAAGGGATGGTGATAAAAAAGCTTTGGAAGAAAGCCCCTCGTATTTTGGGCATTCGGTGATGCCTCATTCGCAGCAAAAGGAACTAAAAAGCCACATAGTGCGTCAAAAAGTGCGCTTCCTTATCCTAGGGGCGCACTTTTTACTATTAAGCTTTGCTGAGTTTGATGTTGCCTTACAATGACTAGCTGAACATACAGTGATGAGATGGCTTCATTTCTTTGCTAGAACAAATGATATTTTCATCTATCAGTTATTAGTCAAACCGTAGTCACTATTTTGCTTTTTGGCCTTAAGAAGCGGCCAAGCTTGCAGGGTTAGAGTTGATCTGCTAAGCGGACAAGCCTTGTTTGAGCTTGAATAGCTATCATTAAGTGTCAATAACACTAAAAGCGTCAATAACACTAAGATGCGTAAAGCTGGCTAAGGGTTACAAAAGAGTAGCCTTGGCTTTGCAAATATTCAATAACTGAAGGTAAGGCATTGACACTGGTTTGATGAATGTCATGCATTAAAACGACACCATTTGGTCCAGCTTGATTTTTAAGATTCGCCATAATTCCTTGAGTGCTATGATTTTCCCAATCCCTAGTGTCTACTGTCCACATCGCTTGTTCCATACCAGTTATTTCCTTCACGCGCTCATTGGTTGCCCCATACGGCGGTCTTAAAAAGACTGGTTTTTTACCGGTAATTTTCTCGAGCACCTGATTGGTTTGATTAATTTCTGCTTTTACCTGGTCAGGCGATAGCAGGGTTAGATTAGGATGTGTCCAGGTATGGTTCCCAATTTCATTTCCTTGATTATAAACCTTTTTAACTAGGGCTTCATGACCAGCTACTTTTGAACCAATCATGAAAAAGGTTCCAACCGCATGATATTTTGCTAGAATATTAAGCACCTGAGGCGTAGTCTCAGCATCTGGGCCATCATCAAAGGTCAAGGCAATAACTTTACGATTTTCACGCGCTTTTTTTAAAGCCTCTTCCTTTTTCTTTTGATAGTCCGCATAATTTGCTTGCTCATCCTTTGGTAAGTAAGCGGGATTGATAACTTCAAAAAGATCTGAAATGGGTAAAGCTATCTGCGAGTCAATAACCAGTTGGTGCTGGTCTATTTTAAACGGAAGCTTTTTTGTTGAAGGGTGCTTAAACATCTCTTCTAGCTGCTGTTCTGACGTCTGCAAGGACGGATCTTGTTTTTTTATTAATTGACTTAAGAAATCTACCTTACCACCTAACAGCTGATCTAAACCAAAAAGTGTATTTTTGCTATCAATATAAAAATCACGCAAGTCTTTTTCAGATGTTTTTTGATAAGCTGTCCACTGATAATCATACTGAACTCTTTGCACCTTGACGCGACGGATACCTTTGATTGGTGTTTCAATGATCTTAGGTTCAATAAAAACAAGCTGCATTGGCTGTATGGTCTCTTTACTGCCATCTCCTTTAGCGATTTCCCGAGCAATAAGATTATTTTTATCCGCTAAGGTAAAATGGAATTGCCTTTTTCTCGGTCGCTTAATCGTTAAGCGATCCTGTTCAGAAAATTGTTGGATTAAAGCTTCTTTGTGCGCTTGAATCAATTTTTCTTGTGATTGATGCATCATCACTTTATGTGCAACAAAGAGGCCACCTAACAAAGCTATTAAGACAATTATAGTAATTATTAATTTTTTCTTCATTTTTTAGCCTTTCATGTATGATATTGTAACACAAGAAAGATTGAGAAAACAAGACAAATTTAAGACCAAAAGAAAAGATTAAGTTTCATTTAAGGAACCTAATCTTTCTGTCAATTAAAAATCGTTATTGAATGTCAAATACGATTGATTTCAAGTTGGTCATGGCATCAATCGAATACTTGACTCCTTGGACCCCAGCACCGGATTTCTTAGCACCTAAGAATGGGAAATTATCTGTACCACGTTGGGTTTTGTTATTAATATGAACCGTACCCACTTCTAGCTGCTCTGCAATGGCAAAGGCTTGGGGAAAGTTATTGGTGAAAACAGAAGCCTGTAAACCATATTCTGAGTCATTCGAAATAGCAATCGCTTCTTCTACGGAATGCACACGGATAAATGGAAGCACCGGTCCAAAAGGTTCCTCCCAGGCTAGGCGCATGTCTGTGGTCACATGATCAAAGATCAGTGGGCTAATGAGGTTTCCTTGGCGTTGATATTGCGCTAGAGCTTTAGCGCCTTTCTCATTGGCATCATGAACAAGACCTTCGACAAAATCTGCTGCCTTGGTATCAATCAATGGTGTTATATCAGCATCGTCTTCTGGCATACCAACTGTCAACTGATCCACACGACTCTTGACTTTAGCAATCAACTCATCAGCGATTTGATCCATGACAAGGACACGTTTAACAGCGGTACAACGTTGGCCAGAATAGCCAAAGGCACCCGCTACAATATTTTTAGCCGCCAAATCCAAATCAGCATCCTCAAGGACAATGGCTGAGTCCTTACCACCTAGTTCTAGCATAATCGGACGCATACCAGCCAACTGACCAATCCGCTCGCCTACTGGTGTAGAACCGGTAAAATTAATGAAATTAACAGCCTCATGCTCAACAATGTAATCCCCAATCACAGCCCCGCGACCCGTAATTGTATTGAAAACACCAGCAGGTAGACCAGCTTCTGCAAAGGCTTGTGCTAATAATAAACCAGAAAGGGAGCCCTGTGTTGGTGGTTTAAAGGCTACAACATTGCCGGCAATAAGGGCAGGAGCAATTTTAGAGCCAGCTAAATTAACCGGATAGTTAAACGGTGAGATGGCTAAGACCAAACCTACTGGTTCATGACGAACAATAGCAATTTTTTTCTTACTTGCTGCTTCAAAGCTACCGCCTTCAAGGACTTCTCCTTCCATGCGGAGGCCTTCTTCTGCTGCATAATTAATAATTTCTGCAGTTCGGATCACCTCGCTGATAGCTGCTTTATGCCCTTTGGCCACTTCTTTTGAAAGGACTGCACCAATCTTAGCCGCATCACGGACTAGAATATCTGCAGCTTTGTGCAGATAAGCCGCACGTTCAACATATGAAAGTGCTCGCCAGGCAGGAGCTGCTTGATGTGCTACTTCATAAACAGCATCCACCTCTTGCTGTGACATAGCAGGAACGGTCCCTAAGGCCTCACCTGTTGCTGGAGCATAGATGGTCATCTCCGTTTGCGAAGTCTTCCATTCTCCATTCACAAGGTTTTTATATTGTTTAGTCACAAATATGATCTCCTTTTTACAATAGTAATTCTATTTTATCACATTCAACGGTTCCCTCCAAGTCCTTAGCATGCTGCTAGTATAAGGTACACTTAAAGAAATGGACTGCAATCATTTTCTACTCATCTGCCTGTGGCCTGTGTTCAATCTATTTGCACAGCATGACAGCCTGACCTAGCCAATCTTGCAAATTCAGTTGGGCCATCTATAAAGATTTCCTAAAAGGATACTACCGATTATGAAAAACGGCTATTTTTGAAAACGAACCTGTCTTCATACCGTTGCCCTAAGTCAGCTAGCAGCGCACAAAAAAGGAACCACTTAGTGATTCCTTAACCTGTTGGGTTTCTTATTGTGGAAGGTATTCCTTTTGGAGTTCAAGCACTTCTTCAGCAGTTGAGCATTCTGTTAAAGCACGTTGAGCGTATTCTTCCATTTTTGCTGAATCCAACGTCTTCATCAAGCTACGTGTCCGAAGAACTGAGGTAGCTGACATGGAGAATTCATCTAAGCCCATTCCAACAAGTAATGGTACTGCTAGTTGATCACCTGCCATTTCACCACACATACCAGCCCATTTGCCTTCTGCGTGAGCTGCTTTGATGACATTGTTAATCAAACGCAAGATAGATGGGTTGTATGGTTGGTAAAGGTAGGATACTTGTTCATTCATACGGTCAGCAGCCATTGTGTACTGGATAAGGTCGTTGGTTCCAATTGAGAAGAAATCAACTTCCTTAGCAAATTGGTCGGCTAGCATAGCCGCTGCTGGAATTTCAATCATAATCCCAACTTGAATATCCTCAGCAACTGCTACGCCTTCAGCTAACAAGTTTGCCTTTTCTTCTTCGAATACAGCCTTAGCAGCGCGGAATTCTTTAAGAAGAGCTACCATTGGGAACATGATGCGTAATTGTCCATGCACAGAAGCGCGTAACAAGGCACGAATTTGTGTACGGAACATGGCATCGCCTGTTTCAGAGATTGAAATCCGAAGTGCTCGGAAACCAAGGAAAGGATTCATTTCTTTTGGTAGGTCAAAATAAGGTAATTCTTTGTCTCCACCAATGTCCATGGTCCGAACAACAACTGGCTTGCCATTCATCCCTTCAAGCACAGCTTTGTAGGCTTGATATTGTTCATCTTCTGTTGGGAAATCTTGGGAATCCATGTAGAGGAATTCCGTCCGATAAAGGCCAACAGCTTCGGCACCATTATCATTAACACCAGTAACGTCTTTTGGCGTTCCGATGTTTGCTGCCAATTCAAAATGTTTACCATCAGCTGTTTCAGTATGTGCATTTTTTAGGAGTGCCCATTCTGCTTTTTGTTTAGCATAGGCTTCACCAGCTGCTTTAAAAGCAAGAATTTGGTCTTCATTTGGATTGATAATGACTTCTCCGGTGATACCGTTAACAGCAAGAATATCACCATCTTTAACACGGCTAGTAATATCGTTAGTACCTAACACAGCAGCAATTTCCAGAGTCCGAGCCATGATTGCTGAGTGACTAGTCCGCCCACCAATGTTGGTTACAAAGGCTTTAACGAATTGCTTGTTTAATTGTGCTGTATCTGAAGGTGTCAAATCATGAGCGATTACGATTGATTCTTCATCAATAGTAGCTGGATTTGGCATCTTAACACCCAAAAGATGCGCTAATACACGTTTGGCAACGTCTCGAATATCCGCTGCTCTTTCTTGCATATAAGGGTTATCTTCCATACCCTCAAAGATAGTGATGAACATGTCAGTCACTTCTTTAAGTCCAGTTTCTGCATTAACTTGTTTAGCGCGAATGGTTTCTTTAATTTGGCTGATCATCTCTGGATCAGAAAGAACCATTAAATGAGCGTCAAATACTGCTGCTGCCTCTTCTCCAAGGCTCTCTACTGCTTTGGCACGAATAACAGAAAGCTCGTCTTGTGAAGCTTGTAATGCAACATCAAGGCGAGCTTCTTCTGCACTTGTATCTTCGACTGTTACAGTCTCAAATGACAAATCCGGTTGAACCAGTAGATATGCTTTAGCAACAGCAACACCATCAGAGGCAGCAATTCCTTTAAGCATTTCTGTCATTTTTAAGCCAATCCTTCTTTAGTCATTGTTTCTTCAATTGCTGCAATTGCATCGTCAGCATCAGCGCCTTCAGCAGTGATGGTTACATCAGCGCCTTGTCCTACACCTAGGCTCATAACACCCATGATTGATTTAAGGTTTACCGCTTTACCTTTGTAATCAAGCGTAATGTCTGAAGCGAATTTACTAGCTGTTTGTACTAATAAAGTAGCTGGACGAGCATGAATTCCTGTTTCTGCAACAATATGAAAATCTTTTGAAGCCATAGATGGTTCTCCTTTTAATAGTTGTGTAGTTTGAGCTATCCAATGATAACCCTTACAACATCAGATTATAGCATATTGCTATTTTATTTTCAAGATTAAATGTCCTTATGTGAAAAATGACTTGAAATTTTTTCTAACTTTTTTCATAGCATCTCACTGGGGCTATTTAGAAACTTTCTTCCTTAAATAATAGCGATTTTCCTTACAGTTCGTAAGGCAAAAACTTCTCTTTTTCTATTAGATTACTTATTTTCAACCTTTTAATCTCACTTTCATGCACTACAGGCACTCATGGCTCAATAAACTAGTCTTTTTGATGGCTTTGGCTACTTTTGCATTGTTTAACTGTTCCTATCAGGGGTGCACAAACAAGCCCACAGACATTTTTTGGTGATAATAATAGCTGCGCTTCTTAAGAACATTCACACAACATGTAGTATTAATTAAAAAAATATACCCCCAAATATTGTGTTCTTTTCGATTCTATAGCTTGCATTTTGACCTTAAATTTTATATCCTAGTATAGTCAGATGATCACAGAAAAGGAGATACATAATGATTACGGTTTATTCCAAAAACAATTGTATGCAGTGCAAGATGACCAAGAAATTCCTCGAGCAAAATGGAGCTGCCTATCAGGAAATTAATATTGATGAAATGCCTGAAAAAATTGATTATGTTAAACGTTTAGGATTTACTTCTGTTCCAGTTATCGAAACAGCTGAGCATGTTTTTTCCGGTTTCCAACCAGCTAAATTAAAAGAAATTATTTAGCATCTCCACTAGATAAGGATAAGGCTATGAGCTTAAAAAATCTCGGCGACATTTCATACTTTCGCCTCAATAACGAAATCAATCGTCCTGTTAATGGACAAATTCCCCTACACAAGGACAAAGAAGCGCTACAAGCCTTCTTTAAGGAAAATGTCATCCCTAATACCAAGCAGTTCTCATCAATCACAGAAAAAATTACTTTCTTACTTGATAATGACTACATTGAGCGGGCTTTTATTGAAAAATATTCACCGCAATTTATCGAACAATTAGCTGCCAAGATTCAAAAAGAGCACTTTAGCTTTAAATCTTTTATGGCAGCTTATAAGTTTTATCAACAGTATGCTTTAAAAACCAATGATGGGAACTACTATTTAGAGAGTCTTGAAGATCGGGTCATGTTCAATGCCTTGTATTTTGCTGATGGTAATGAAACGTTAGCCAAAGACTTAGCTATTGAAATGATTAATCAGCGCTACCAACCTGCAACCCCTTCTTTTTTGAATGCTGGTCGCAGCCGGCGCGGGGAATTGGTGTCTTGTTTTCTTATCCAAGTTACCGATGATATGAACGCTATTGGTCGCTCGATCAATTCAGCCCTCCAACTTTCTCGCATTGGTGGTGGTGTTGGTATTACCTTGTCTAACTTGCGTGAGGCTGGAGCTCCCATTAAAGGCTATGCCGGAGCAGCCTCTGGTGTTGTTCCTGTCATGAAACTATTCGAAGATAGTTTTTCCTACTCTAATCAATTAGGGCAACGCCAAGGTGCGGGAGTCGTTTACTTAAATGTCTTTCACCCAGACATCATCGCCTTTTTATCCACAAAAAAAGAAAACGCTGATGAAAAAGTTCGGGTCAAAACCCTCTCACTTGGTTTAACTGTTCCTGATAAATTCTATGAATTGGCTCGAAAGAACGAGGACATGTATCTGTTTAGTCCTTACAGCATTGAGCGTGAGTACGGCATCCCTTTTAACTATATTGATATTACGGCAAAATATGATGAACTAGTCGCCAATCCCAACATTACTAAAACGAAGATCAAGGCTCGCGATTTAGAAACAGAAATCTCTAAACTCCAACAAGAATCCGGTTACCCTTACATCATCAATATTGACACAGCCAATAAAGCTAATCCAATTGATGGTAAAATTATCATGAGCAATTTATGTTCAGAGATTTTACAGGTGCAAAAACCAAGTTTCATCAATGATGCCCAGGAATACCTGGAAATGGGAACGGATATTTCATGTAACCTTGGTTCAACCAACATTTTAAACATGATGACTTCGCCTGATTTTGGCCATTCTATTAAAGCCATGACCAGAGCACTGACCTATGTGACTGATTCTTCAGCAATTGACGCTGTACCAACCATCAAAAATGGAAATCAGCAAGCCCATACTATCGGCTTAGGCGCGATGGGTCTTCATTCTTATCTGGCCCAACATCATATGGAATATGGTAGCCCAGAGTCTATTGAATTCACTGATATTTATTTTATGCTGATGAATTACTGGACTTTGGTTGAATCTAACCAGATTGCTCGGGAACGCAAGACCAGCTTTGTTGGCTTTGAAAATTCCAAATACGCTGATGGTACCTACTTTGATAAGTATGTGACCGGGCAATTTGTCCCAAAATCCGACAAAGTCAAGGAGCTGTTTGCCGACCACTTTATTCCTCAGGCGAAAGACTGGCAAGAGCTACGTGAGGCTGTTATGAAAGAGGGACTCTATCATCAAAACCGCCTGGCAGTAGCTCCAAATGGTTCAATCTCATATATCAATGACTGCTCTGCTTCTATTCACCCTATTACCCAAAGGATTGAAGAGCGGCAAGAAAAGAAAATTGGGAAAATTTACTACCCAGCAAACGGCTTAGCTACAGACACGATTCCATACTATACTTCTGCTTATGACATGGATATGCGAAAAGTCATTGATGTTTATGCCGCTGCGACACAGCACGTGGACCAAGGCTTGTCATTGACGCTCTTTCTACGAAGCGAGTTACCACAAGGACTCTATGAATGGAAAACAAAGAGTAAGCAAACAACACGTGACCTCTCTATCCTTCGTAACTACGCTTTTAATAAAGGGATCAAGTCCATCTATTATATTCGGACCTTTACTGATAATGGTGATGAGGTCGGTTCTAATCAATGTGAATCCTGTGTCATCTAATCTGGCACCGACTTGACTGCTGCTCTTAGAGCAGCTCGTACTCTTTAGGAGATATTACCTATGACTACCTATTATGAAGCTATTAACTGGAATGAAATCGAAGATGTGATTGATAAGTCAACCTGGGAGAAATTAACCGAACAATTCTGGTTAGATACACGCATTCCTCTATCCAATGACCTGGATGATTGGCGCAAATTGCCCGCCCAGGAAAAGGATTTAGTAGGCAAAGTTTTTGGCGGCTTGACCCTGCTGGATACTATGCAATCCGAATCCGGAGTAGAAGCAATTCGCGCCGATGTTCGGACACCGCATGAAGAAGCTGTGCTTAATAATATCCAATTTATGGAATCTGTCCATGCCAAATCCTATTCGTCTATCTTTTCAACCTTAAATACTAAAAAAGAAATCGAAGAGATTTTTGAGTGGACTAATAACAATGAATACTTGCAAAAAAAAGCAAAGATCATTAACGACATTTATGAAAATGGCGATGCGCTTCAAAAGAAAGTGGCCTCTACTTATCTTGAGACCTTCTTGTTCTACTCAGGTTTTTTTACCCCACTCTATTATTTAGGAAATAATAAGCTTGCCAACGTTGCTGAAATCATTAAATTAATTATTCGTGATGAATCCGTTCATGGTACCTATATTGGCTACAAGTTTCAGCTCGGCTTTAATGAATTATCAAAAGGCGAACAAGAAAGCTTCAAAGAATGGATGTATGACTTATTATTCCAACTCTATGAAAATGAAGAACTCTATACCAAGACGCTTTATGACGGCGTTGGTTGGACTGATGAAGTCATGACCTTCCTGCGTTACAATGCTAATAAAGCCCTCATGAACCTTGGACAGGACCCCCTTTTCCCAGACACCGCTAATGATGTCAATCCTATTGTCATGAATGGTATTTCAACCGGAACCTCCAACCATGACTTTTTCTCACAAGTGGGGAATGGGTACCTACTCGGGTCTGTGGAAGCTATGGCTGATGAAGACTACAACTACGGGCTATAAGCGTAGAATCCAACTCAGCTGATCTTGTTGAGAACATCCAGTAGCCATCCCCTAGCCTTGACGAGTTAGTGAAAAAGGGGCCCACTGGCAATTGTGCCTTGTCTGTGGCTTTAGCCACTACCCTTGATGACATGGCAACAACAAGACCCTCCGGGGTCTTTTTAGCTACAGCAATACAATAACATGTCCCTACCTGACTTACCAGAGCTGATGGAAACTCACCATTTGAAAAGCATCTTCTGGTCAAGTTTGCTATAATAGAACATATGAAAAAATTACTAGTATCCTGGCTGAAATGGACCTGTCTGCTGCTTATGACTGGCATAACCGCAGGACTTGTTGCGGTCGTTTTAATCGAACTGATTCACTTCATTCAAGCACTGTCCTTTGGTTATAGCCATGGCTCTTTTAGCCAAAAGATTGCCCAAGTGCACCCTTGGCGCCGCTTTGGCTCGGTCATGGCAGCCGGTCTGGTAGCAGGTAGTGGTTGGTATAGCATGAGTCGCTTCCTTGTTCCCTTGCAATCTATCAAAACAACTGTGCAAAACAATAAGCAGCCTAATCCGCTCACGCATCTCTGCCACGGACTTCTACAGATGACCACTGTCTCCATGGGCTCACCCCTTGGTCGCGAAGGGGCTTCTCGTGAAGTTGCAGTTGCTTTGACCCAAGGCTGGACAAAACAGCTGCCTTTAAGCGCACATGAGCGCAGCCTCTTACTTGGCTGCGCCTCTGGTGCTGCCCTAGGAGCTGTTTATAATGCCCCCTGGGCTACGAGTATCTTCATCCTTGAAAGCATTTTTTTAAAGCGCTCAGGAAAAACGGTCTATTCTGCTATCGTGACAGCCTTCGTCGCCGTTGGAACCGTTCGTCTCCTCATCGGAGCAGATGTCCAATACCAGATCACGCTCTCGCCTTGGACCACCTCCTTGTGGCTGTGGATCCTACTTGCCACGCCCTTGCTTGGCGTACTAGGCTTTAGTTTGCAAAGACTGATCGCTCGCCTGCCTCAGGTCGATCGCACAAAAACCAGCTATATTTGGCGCGTCCTGGCAGCCTTTTTTGTCGTTGCTTGTCTTAGTTATGTCACCCCGCAAATACTCGGCAATGGCAAGGCGGGCCTACTCTATCTACAGCACCAGCCTTATAATGCCCACTACGCCCTAAGCTTAGTCCTGACTAAAGTCGTTGCTGTGCTCTTGACGCTAGCTGTTGGCACCTATGGCGGGAAAATTGCTCCCGCAATGATGATAGGCGGGGGTCTGGCCTACCTCCTAGCTCACTACAGTAATCAGCTACTACAAACCAACGTTGATCCTCAATTGGCCTTGATTATTGGCGCTGCCCTCTTTCTAGCTATCATCAATGACATTCCTTTGGCGGCCATTGTCTTTCTCACTGAAATATCAGGCCAAGCCTGGTCCCAATCCATTCCCCTAGCACTAGCTATGCTGATAGCTTACAGTCCTAAGCTATGGCGTCGTTTCCAGCCAATCATTCATTCATTAAAAAATCAATAAAAAATAGGAAGACCGTGCATTCATGCTTTGAACCACGCGATCTTCCTATTTTTTATACTGCCAGATGCAGTAATGACGCGATTAACAATGACAGTCCTGGCAAAATTTTTCCTTTACCTAATTGATTTCATAATTCTATTTCCTTTAGCCACTACCATTCTAAAATCCTATTAAAACAGCCTTTAAAACGCTTTCTAAGCACTTAATCTCAAGTTTTCTAACACAGCAATTTCTGACCTTGAGTATATATATATATATATATATATACTGTTCTTTGCTGCAAAATGCAGATAAATGAACGAACTAAGGAGATAAGAGGAACATGGCAAAAGGTCATTGGGGCAAAAAAGCAGTACTAGCCAGCCTAGTCATCAGTGCGGGGCTGTTGAGTGGGCAGGGAACAGTGAAGGCGGATGCACAATATGATGAACAAAAAAGAATTACGACGGGGTTGGAAAAAGAATTTGACGGTCTTCTGACAAAAGTTAAAGGAAATTTAGCACAGCTAGTGGTTGCTACTAGCAATTATCAAACCTATAGTTCATTAAAAATGTTTAACGAAACAGTAAAACGAGCGCTAGAGGATATTACTCACAAGGTTGAAGTAAGTAGGCTTAAAGAAGAAAATACACGTGAAAAGCAAAAAAATAAAGTGTTAGAAGCTAAGGATCAAGAAAACAAGGAAAAGGTAAAGACTCTTACTAAAGAAAGAGAAGAGATAGCCAATAAAAACAACCAATTAGAAAATCAAAATAACGAATTAAGTAATGAAACTAAGAAATTGACCTTAGAGGCAAAAAAGTCAAACGAGGAAAAAAAACAACTCTCAAATCAATTAAATCAGGAAAAACATCAGCTACAAGAACTCATAAAGCAATTCCGTCTAACGGATTTACAGTACAAATCAGACAAGAAAAAGTTAGAAGCTGAACGTGAAGCTATTAAAACACAGTTGACAAATTCTAACCAAGCTAAGGCCGATCTCGAGACAAATATGAAAGCGCTTCAAGAGCAAGCCGACAAAACTGCTCAAAACTTACAAGCCAGTCAAGAAAAAGTTGCTCAAGCGACTCAGCAAAATCAAGAACTACAAGCACAGCTTAAGCAAGAAAAGCAAGAAGCAACTGAACTTCAAGCCAAACTTCAAGCAACGCAAGCATCTAATACTCAAACCAGAACACAATTGCAAAAGGAGTTAGATGCAAAGAACGCTAAAATTAGTGAGTTAGAAACCCAAGTCACTGAATCAACACAAAAAGTTAAAGACTTAGAAACAGCGCAAAAAGAGGCTCAAGAAAAAGTCGCTGACTTAACCAAACAAAAGGCTGAGATTGAAGCCCAACTGCAAGAGAAAACGGAACTTAGTGAGCATGAAAAAGCGCAACTGGAGCAAAAGTTAGCTGATGTGCAAGCAAAAATCACTGAAAAGGAAAACGCTATCAAGAGTCTTGAAAGTAAGCTAACTGAAACGACTGCTAAGCTTGAAAACCAAAGCAAGCTCAGCGCTGAGGACAAGGCTAAACTCCAACACGAACTGCAAGACTTGATGACTAAGCTTGACATGCTTAAAAAAGAGCATGAGAAAACGCCGGACATGCCTCAGAAGCCTGAGGATCAGCCAAAAGCTCCAAGCATGCCAGAGACTCCTCAAAAACCAGAGGTTACACCGCAACCTAAGCCTGCACCAGAACCTAAAGTTCCTGAGGAAAAACCAGCTGAGCCAAAAGCTCCAGAAGCAGGCAAAGACAAGCCAAGTGCCCAAACTCCACAGGCTAAGCCTGAGAAACACAGCATTCCTTGGACGACTCTAACACCGGCTGCTCCAAGTAAGGATACCAACGCTAAGAATGCCAAAGATGGCAAGACTACACAAACACCAGCTGGTAAGCAAAATACTGGCAAACCAGCTGCTGCTAACACAGCAAGCCAAGCAGCACCTGCTGCTCAGTCAGTACCAGTTGGCAAACACAGCGCCAACCAACTACCTGCTACTGGTGAGGCGGCTACTAGCTTCTTCACGGCAGCTGCTCTGTCTGTCATAGCTTCTGCTGGCGTCCTTAGCCTCAAGCGCAAGAAAGACTAAGCACCGCTGGCATCGGCAAGCCGATTTCAACTCCTCTTCCTATAAGTAAGCTAGGGACCACGCTCCTTGGGCGCTAGCTAAGACTCAATCCACATCAAAACCCTTCTTGCTACCAGCAGGAAGGGTTTTGCTCATCTTTACACAACACAAAGCTCATGTGATAGCCAGCAGGGCGACAAACACCCACAAGGAAAAAGTCAGCCTCTCTTTGTTTTCATCATTTTAGAAAAAATAAAATTACTGACCTTAGAATGATGTGAGTTTTCTTGCTTTCAGCACATTAAAAAACGAATTGTAAAGTAGCAACTCGTTTTTTATTTTGATACTTAGCAGCATTCTATCTAGGCGACTAGCAAGGCAAGCAGCCTTTTGACAGGCTTATAGGTGCTCTGGTACAGCTTTTAGCAGCTCTGCTATTTGACTAGCATCTGATCCACCAGCCATAGCCATATCTGGTTTACCCCCTCCACGACCAGAGATGATTGGGGCCAAGGCTTTAATCACGTTTCCAGCATGAACGTTCTTGGTCTTGCTGGCCACAAGAACATTGACTTTTTCACCAATGGCAGCGACAAGTACCAGCACATCTGAGTAGTCTGTTTGCTTCCAGTTATCAGCAAAGGTGCGTAAGGCACCGGCATCAGAGACCGTAACTTGGGTGGCAATGTAGCGCAAGTCCTTAGCTTCCTTGACATTTTTAAAGACATCACCGGCTTGGGCGGCTGCTGCTTTTTCCTTGAGCTCAGCCACTTCCTTTTGCAAATCGCGAAGCTGCTCACTTTGGCTCATAACCTTAGCAGGAACTTGGTCCATTTGAGGGACCTTTAATGTCTGGGCAATTTCTTTTAGGGCATCTTCTTGCTTGCGGAAGGCCTCATAGGCTGCTTGGCCGGTAACCGCCAAAATACGGCGGGTTCCTGAACCAATCCCTTCTTCTTTGAGGATTTTAAAGAGGCCAATTTCTGAGGAATTGTGCAAATGGGTTCCCCCGCAAAGTTCAACCGAATAATCTCCGATTTGGACCACACGCACCGTTTTGCCATATTTCTCACCAAAGAGGGCCATCGCTCCCATTGCTTTAGCCGTCTCGACATCCGTTTCTGTTGTTGTGATCGTCAGGGCATTCCAGATTTGTTGGTTGACTTCTTCTTCAATCTGGCGAAGCTCAGCAGCTGTCACAGCTTCAAAATGGGTGAAGTCAAAGCGAAGGAAGTCTGCTTCATTTAACGAACCAGCCTGAGTAGCATGCTCACCGACAACTCGATGAAGAGCCGCATGCAACAAATGGGTTGCGGTGTGGTTTTTCTCCACTGCATAACGACGTTTAGTATCAATCTCGAGGTGATAAACCTCATCTAAAGCTAGACTAGCTAGGACCTTGACGGTGTGTAGGGCTTGGCCATTTGGCGCCTTTTGCACATCCGTCACATGTGCAACTATCTCACCCTGGCTATTTTTAATCACGCCATGGTCAGCCACCTGGCCACCCATTTCTGCATAAAAAGGTGTCTGATCAAAGACCAGCAAGGCCTGACCTTCTGAAACCACTTGGCTGCGTTCATTGTCAACAATAATCACAGTCAAACGGGCATCAACACTCTCTGTTTCATACAAGAAAGTCGATGGCTCTGTAATCCCAGCAAGGGTTTCGTTTTGCATCCCCATTGAGCCACCCTTGACCACAGCTGCACGTGCTCGCTCTTGCTGTTCTTTCATGGCTGCTTTAAAGCCAGCGTGATCAATCTGATAACCTGCATCTTCTGCTAATTCTTCTGTTAATTCCACAGGGAAACCATAGGTGTCATAAAGTTTGAAGATGTCTTGACCTTCCAGAGTGTTTTGGCCACTGGCCTTGAGCTGCGCTAGCAATTGATCCAAATGACCAGACCCGGCATCAATAGTCCGTGCAAAGGTTTCTTCTTCACGCTTGATAATTTTTTGGATAAAGTCTTGTTTTTCAAGAATTTCTGGATAGTAACTTTCCATGATCTGGCCAACTGTTGGGACTAATTTGTAAAGGAAGGTTTCATGAATCCCCAGACGGCGACCATGCATGACAGCCCGGCGCAGCAAACGGCGAAGTACATAGCCACGCCCTTCATTACCAGGTAAGGCCCCATCTCCGATGGCAAATGCCAAAGCCCGGATATGGTCGGCAATGACTTTAAAGCTCATGTTGTCACCATCTGGGTCATAGGTTTTGCCAGACATCTGCTCAATCTCATGAATGATTGGCAAGAAAAGGTCTGTTTCAAAGTTAGTTTTAGCCCCTTGAATAACAGCAACTAAACGCTCTAGGCCTGCTCCCGTATCAATATTTTTGTGAGGCAGTTCTTTATATTGTGAACGGGGCACTGCAGGATCAGCATTAAATTGGGATAAGACGATATTCCAGATTTCGATGTAACGATCGTTCTCAAGGTCTTCTTCTAAGAGACGAATGCCAATATTTTCAGGGTCAAAGGCTGCGCCGCGGTCAAAGAAAATCTCTGTATCTGGCCCTGAAGGACCTTTACCAATCTCCCAAAAATTTTCTTCTAAGGGAATCAAATGACTCGGTTCTACCCCACAAGCAATCCAGCGGTTGTAAGAATCAGTATCAGCTGGGTAATAAGTCATATACAGTTTGTCTTTTGGGAAAGCAAACCACTCTGGACTTGTGAGCAATTCATAGCCCCACTCAATTGCCTCATCACGGAAATAATCACCAATGGAAAAATTACCAAGCATTTCAAACATGGTATGGTGGCGAGCTGTTTTCCCAACATTTTCAATATCATTTGTCCGAATGGACTTTTGAGCATTAGTAATCCGTGGGTTTTCTGGAATTACAGAACCATCAAAATATTTTTTGAGAGTTGCCACACCAGAGTTAATCCATAGAAGCGTTGGGTCATTGACAGGGACCAGGTTAGCTGATGGCTCAACAGAGTGACCTTTTGATTTCCAGAAATCTAGCCACATTTGACGAATTTCAGCAGAAGTCATTTGTTTCATAGCATGTCCTTTTCTATTTTGTAAAGCGCAAGTTGGCTTGGCCTTTACAAACACAAAACAAGTTCATTTAACAGAGGGCGAAAACCGCGGTACCACCTCTATTCAATGAACTTGTCATTCTCATTATTATATTCAACTATTTCATTAAGTAGCATGTACTTTCTGATTGTCCATGACTCGCAGCTCCCGTCACTTCTCTGAATCCAATCGCCGAAAGACAATTCTTAACTTTTATAAGTATATCGTTTTTTATCCAGTCGGTCAATCTCTTATCCTTATTGACCTACAGGTGTACCTAGATTATTATTTGCCTTTGTATCTTTCTTTGAAGCAAATTGTGCCAAGATATTAGCAAAGGCTTTGTCCTTGATCTTCACATTTGCTTTATCTAAAGCTGATGAAATCACCTTATTTTGGAAGTTGGTATCATTTGTTTTTTCTTTTAAGATAATTTCTTTCAAACGAGGTTTAGAGGATTTCCAGTCTGCTTTTTTCTCAGCTTTTTTAAGTACTTTCACAATGTAGAATTTCTTTTGGTAAGTTGCTGAATCTAAGACAGTTATCACCTCTGAATGGTCACCTTCTTTAAGCTTACTTGCTGCCTTGATTACTTCACTTGGCAGTGTTGTGCTAGCAGAATCAAAGGTATAATCAATTTTCTTATTTGCTGCTGTTGTTTTATCCTTAGCAATTGCGGCAAAATCAGCCCCTTCTGCCTTGACATCATCCAGAGCCTTTTTAGCTTTTTCTTCATCATTTAGGGCCATGACTTGCGTTGTCATACTTGGCGTGTAATCTTTATAAGCCTTTTCGTAATTTTTATCTGTCAGTTCTTTCTTAGCTGCTTTTTTAACAGCGTGCTCAACAAGCATTGTTGTTCTAATTTGCTTTTTATACGTTTCAGGAGTTAAACCAGCTTGTTGCAAAGCACCTGAGAATGATGAGCCATACTGTTTAGCAGTCTTGTCATATGATTGTTTGACTTCTTTTTCTGACACTTGCTTACCATATTGTGACTCAAACACACGTGATAATACCAGATTAAGCATGGATTGTTGTGCAGCGCTAGAGTTTTTAGCTTCGTTGTAAAAATCACTGACAGTGATTGTATCACCTTTCATTGTGATAACATTTGTTCCTTCACTGGTTGAGTGACAGGCTGCCAGTGTTAGCACTGAAGCAACTGTGACTACCCCTGTGAGGATTTTGCGTGATGTCTTCATAATGATGAACTCCTTTTTTTGTCTTTAACCAATTTATTATAACACAAATTCTTAAATAATACTTAATCTGTTACAAATGCTCAACTTCTTGGTCCTTACGAATCATTAATAACCCATCGCTTAGCGGAATTAAGCTGCTTGTTAGAGCAGGATGATCTAGTGTCACCTCAAATAACTTTTGTAAGCCACGATAGATCGCTCGCTGACTGCGATGCACTTCTTCGATTGGTTTAACGATGTCACCACCTTGAAAGACATCATCAATAATAATCACTCCACCAACCTTTAAATGGCGTAAAATTTCCGGTAAAAATACGACGTATTTTGACTTAGCCGAGTCCATAAAGACAAAATCAAAGTCTTGCTCAACTTCTTTGAGAATATCTGCTGCATCTCCTTGTAAAAGGGTAATTTGCTTGCGCTGATCAAAGCGCGCCAAGTTTTTTTGGGCCAAAGCAATCATTTCGTCATTACGATCAATGGTTACAATTTTAGCCTCCGGTAGGACATCTGCCATAACCAGAGCAGAAAAGCCAATTGCTGTACCAATTTCAAGTATTTTTGCTGGTGCTAATGCTTTAAGAAGGACACGAAAATAAGCAACAACTTCGTGTTGGATGATCGGAATGTTTTCGGACTTCGCAAAAACTTCTAATTCTGCTAAATGACCCTGATTTTGAGTCTGCTTGGTGCGCAAAAATTGCAGGACATCCTCCTTAATAATCGGACGGCGCATGTTACGATTTGCATTTTGACTGTACGTTTGAACCATACCTCTCATTATATAAAAAAACTCTAGACTTTACTAGAGTTTTTAAAGAATTTGTTTTTGACGAGACAAGCTCAGATGCAGTCTGAGTGCAACGCCAAATGCAAGGGTGTAGAGCCCAATAAATAATCCAAGTGTGCTGTAATAGGAATGAGTAATCTCAAAAGTGATAGAAAGTAACATGGGACCTACCAAGGCTGCAACAGCCCAAGCTGTTAAAATATAACCATGCAAGGTAGCAAGTTCCTTCGCCCCAAAAAGATCACTCAAATAAGGAGGAATGAGCGAAAAGCCCGCCCCATAACAGGTCATGAGAATAGCCAAAGCACCAATAAAAATGATAGGGACATGGACAACCATCAGCATAAGCATCATCAGAATATTGACTACAAACAAGAGAATCATGGTCATGGATCGTCCCAACCAATCTGATAAAGAAGCCCACACCAGACGTCCAAAGCCATTAAAAATCCCCATTAAGCCTACAGCTAAGGCCGCATCAGTAGGTGTCAAATGTGCAAGATCTTGCGAAATGGGTGCAACTACCGAAATCAGAGCTAAGCCACAAGCGATATTAATGAACAAAAGGAACCACAAGGTATAAAATTCTGGTGTGCGAATCGCTTCATGAGCACTGTACCCTTGCTCTAAGGCCGCACCGCCTGGTATGCTCTTACTTACAGCTGCAAATTCGCTAGCGCTCGGTTTTTGAATAAACTGCGCTGCAATAATCATAACGCTAAAATAAAGAAAGCCTAATAAATAGAAAGTCTCAACCACTCCCCTACTCGTCATTAAGAGCTGTGCAATGGGACTGGTTAATAAAGAGGCAAAACCAAAGCCCATTATCGCCATGCCAGTAGCCAAGCCGCGCTTGTCAGGAAACCACTTAATAATGGTTGATACTGGGGTGATGTATCCTGCGCCTAACCCTAACCCACCAATAAGCCCATACCCCAAATACAGTAAGGTAAGATTATGATGCTGAATGGCTAAACCAGTCAGCATCGTCCCGCCACCATAGAAAATGGCCGAAAAAGAGCCAACAAGACGAGGACCAAAACGTTCGACAAAGCGACCAACAAACGCTGCCGACATGCCTAGGCAAAAAATAGCTAATGAAAACGCAAAGGCAATGGAGGACTGAGACCAGCCTGTCTCTGTCATCATGGGGTTACGAAAGACACTCCAAGCATAGGTAGAGCCCAGCATCAAATGTAATATTACCCCTGCAGTTGCTACAACGTATCGATTGGTTATTTTCACAAAAACCTCTTTCCAAAAAACGAATATTTTCTTTGTTTTTTTATTTATCGTCAGGATTTTATTTTATGATAACTTAGACCTTTCGTCAAAGATTATGTTTAACTGAAAAAGAGACAAAAAGCTTGGCGCTCGAAATCAAGGTTTTTATCTCTTTGAGTTTATAAAGCAAGGGCAGTAATGGCTGATAAAGAGTCAATATGACTATTTCCCTTAGAATCAGGCTGGGTGAGATTAAGTGATTTAATGCCAGCATTTTCAGCTGCCTGAACATCTAACAAACGATCACCTATATAATAGGTATGCTGCTTATCTAACTGATAAGTATCCACTAAAAAGGTAATGGATTCTGGATGCGGTTTTCGTTTAAAGCCATCTTGTGCTGTAAGGACATGCTTAAAGTAAGTGGCTATGCCTAGCTTTTCTAAAACAGCTTGGGTCGTTGCACCTTTGTGCGTAATGATAAAGTTATCAATTCCTTGTTCTTGAGTATACTCTAAAACCTCCTTAGTGGCTGGCATCAAAGTTATCATATGATCACGCACTTCTTGTTCACGGTTAAAGAATGTCAGCAACTCTTTAAAGGGAATGCGATAGGCCCGCGCAATGTCCTTTAGTAGCGAGTAAACAGACTCTTTTAAGATAAAGTCCATGACACATGCCTCATCCAAAGGTAGATCATACACATGATACATTTCTTGAATCACTTGGCGAATAGCCTCATAAGACTCAACCAAGGTTCCATCAAAATCCCAAATAAATGCTGTTTTTGTCATATCTCACACCCTCACCCTTATCTCTTTGATTTTTAAGGCTTACAGCCCATCTTAATGTAATACGCCTTTTGCCACTAGTGCTTCTAATTCTGTTAAACGTTTTTCAAAGACAGCAAAGGCCTCATCTAGATAAGTCGTATCTGTCATATCAACACCTGCTTTGGCGATAACTGCTAGTGGGAAATCTGAGTTACCCGCTTTCAAGTAAGCCAAGTAACGCTCAATATCTTCTGGCTGACCATGGACAATCTTGTGCGCTAGGTAGCTGGCCGCAGCAAAACCAGTAGCATATTGGTAGACATAATAGTTATAATAAAAATGCGGAATACGTGCCCACTCATATTGAATGTAGTGATTTTCGGCTTTTGGTAAGCCATAATACTTTTCGTTTAAGGTGGCGTAGAGGTTGTTTAGATAATCACTGGTTAACACCTGGCCAGCCTGATCAGCTTGGTGGATTGCTAATTCAAATTCCGCAAACTGTGTTTGGCGGAAAACGGTCCCCCTAAAGCCATCAAGATAATGATTTAGAATCGCAAAACGCTCTTTATCGTCAGTCACTTCCTTAAGGAGAGCTTCTGTCAAAATATTTTCATTAGTTGTTGAGGCAATCTCGGCTAAAAAGATACTATAATCACCATAGACATAAGGTTGCGTTTCCCTGGTAAAGGTTGAGTGCATGCTGTGACCTGTCTCGTGGATTAGGGTATACATACTATCTAATGTATCTTGCCAGTTCAACAGCATAAAGGCATTGGTGTCATAAGCACCACCAGAATAGGCGCCTGAACGTTTCCCTTTGTTGACATGAACATCAATCCAACGCTCAGTAAAGGCACGGTGCACTCGCTTGGCATAATCAGGACCAAAGACCTCTAAGATTTTTTCTGTTTTGGCCAGTGCTTCATCATAAGATACGGCCAGGTCCACCTCCGACAAAGGGGTATAAATGTCATACATTTTTAATTCTGAAAGTCCTAGAACCTCCTGCCGTAACTTAAGGTAGCGATGCAAAAGAGGCAGATGCTTATGAACAGAGGCAAGTAGCGTATCGTAGACAGCTTCTGGAATAAAATTAGCAGACATAGCTGCTTGACGCGCTGAATCATAGTGGTGAACACGTGCTTGGAAATTATGGACTTTCACATTGCTTTGTAAGGTTTTTGCATAAGTATGCTGGAATTGTTCATAGGTTTGATAGAGAGCCTCAAAAGCAGCTTGCCGGACTTTACGGTCTTTTGATTCCATCAGTTTGATAAAATTACCATGCGTTATTTCCACTTCTTGGCCTTGATCATCTACAATCGTTGGGAACGAAATATCAGCATTATCTAGAATGCCAAAGGTATCCTCAGGGGCATTGAAAATTTCCTGTGCCCCAGCTAAGAGCTCTTCTTCATGCGGCGTCAATACATGTTTTTTATTCTTAAGCAGACGCTCAAAATAATGACGATAGGGCTTTAGGCCAGCTTCTTGAGCCTCAAAGTCAATCAAAGTCTCTTCATCTAAAGCCATAATCTCTGGTTCATAGAAGGAATAAACTTCTCCAAAGCGGGCATATAAAGCTGCAGCCTTGGACTGATATTCCTGATATTTAGCCACAGTTGTATCTTGGTCATTTTTCATGTGCGCATACACATATACTGTCTCAATCCGGCGTGATAAGGCCAGTTGGGTCTGGGTAATGCGTAATAACTGACTACTACTATCTAGCAAGTGTCCGGCATCACTCTTAGCCTGATCAAGTGCGGCATTAAGAGCTTGCACCTCCTGCTCCCAATCATCATCACTGGCAAAGATGGTCCCTAAATCCCACGTATATTTTTCTTCTAAATGGCTGCGATTATCTGACATAGAATCCTCCTAGTATATTTTCTTCCTTTTCATTTTAACATAAAAGTCTGGAGCATAAAGCGTTTGCACATGCTTATTAGACATTTCTTTGTAATAACTGTCATAGGCTTGATAATAGCTGAGCAGTTTTGGATGATAAGAACAGTGCGTTGCATCAATTATAATGGGCCTAAGTGGTGGGTAAAAGGCTTGCGCTGAGTAAGATAATATATTCTCCCCTTGCAAATAAGCCTGCTCTTGGATTTTTAACCAACGAGGGTCACGCTGGTATAAGGCTCTTTGAATTTTCAAAAGCAAATCCCGATCTGTTGTGACCTGCATTGTCGGAGACAGCTTAGGCACATATGGCCACCGCAACAAGGGCAGGATCGATTTTTTTAAAGAATAGGAATAAGTGAGATAATGCAGGCGGCCAAATAAATCCTCGTGTATCATATAATGCAAATGAATCACTGATTTTTGTAAATCAAGCTCCCACACGTGAAAGCCAATTTGCCAGGAAAACTGCAGCAAGGCCCGCTGCAAAGCTGTCAGTCGCTGCTTAAGCGCCAGCTTTTGGCCCAATAACCAAAGCACCGTAAAGCCAGCTGCCTGATAAGACTGTGTCCTTTGGCTCAGTCTCTCAAGCGATAAGGGGCTACATTGTACTTCTAAAATCAGTTTGTGGTTAACACACAGATCGGCAATCTGGGCAATTTCTGGCAAATAATACTCCACAATGACATCTGCACTAGCAGATAGGGAATGATAAAGGAGTGCTTTTAAACCGAGATGCTCGGCTGATTCATTTGAGCTTTCATGTGGGCATTGGCTTAACTGCCGGTGGGCAAAATGCGGGCGTTTTATCGGTCCCCGGCGTACGAGCACCTCGCCATGACACACTGGGCAAAAATAAATGGCATCTTTAGGCGGTTCTTTCAAAATAGAGATGACCTGGCCTTGCTGATTAATCGCTGAGAGCATCACAAACTTCCTTTCCAAATAGACCTCACTTATCTATTCGAAAAAAAATGCCTGTTGTGTACGGCAACAGGCAATGATTTAAACTTTTTTGAGTAAACTATAAAGTCCCATACAAACCAACATTAAGGCACTGGTCATATAAAAGGGTGTGATAAAAGCTTCTAAGTGTAAAGCACTAGGTAATTTGGTTAATACCACAGGTGTCAAGATAACTCCGATATTTCCTGCTGTCAGTGCTAAGCTCGTTATAAAATTATTATGAGCTAGGGAATAGTGCTTAGCAATATAGTAAAAGACAGATGACATCGTACCTACAAAACTGGCACCAATCAAAATAGCCGCAACAACAAAGAGGATTTTTGAATTTCCAAAAGTTAACAGCAGATTGCCAAGTCCCATAGCCACAATCATGAGTAACAGGGTTCCTTCTTTTAGCACACGTGTTAGATAACCAAAAACAATACCAATGATAATCCCACTAACAGCCAAAACGGTTAAGATATTGCTGGCAAAAAAACTCGAATAGTGGTATTTGCTAACTAAAAGAGTTGGTATTTTAATGGTTGCCCCAATGTAACTAATCCCCACAAAAAACGTTATTAACATCAAATACAAGGCCGACCGATCAAAAGTAGCCATAGCCTTAACAGAATGCGGATCTTGTGTTGATTCCGGCACAAATTTGCTAAAGAAAAAGTAGACCGGGATAACCAGTAAATACACGAGGTAAGTATAGTTAACACCAACCAGCAGTGCCAAGCCAACAATAAAGGTCGTTAGAGCCTTACCAATATTTAAAGTAGCCGTACGTAGACCAATCATATTAGCCCGAGTTTGACCAGTATAATGATCACTAATAATACTAATGGAAAGAGAATTATACAAACCAATCCCAATCCCCAACAATAAGCGGCAAACCAAAACAACGACAAACTGACGTGTAAAAAACGAGACCAAACCAGAAATTAAAATAAGGATCAAACCCAATTGAACTGTTTTTTTCTTACCTAACCTGGCCACTACAAAGGGACTGAGCATGACAAAAATCGTAATCATCATGGCCGGGATGGTCACCAAATTTTCTACAGATGCTAGCCCAAGCTGCGGATTTTGCGCATGGTAAAACTCAAACATCTTAGGAATTGCTGGAGCAATAGCCAAATGCGACATCAAAAAAATGGAAATCGATAAAATCGCCACTTTTGATGATAACTTATCTTTCATTGAAAAACTCCTTTTTAATAATACGTCACTAGTATATAGAGTGTTTCACAATTCTGCAAGTATTGTGAATGAACACACTAGTCTAAGAACGTTTTTAAGTGCCGCAGTTCTTCCGCAGTTAAAGTCCGAAAAGCACCCACAGGCAGTTGGCCCAAAGTAAAACCAGCAAAAGCCGTTCTGCGCAAATAGACAACCTTAACCCCATAAGCCAAAAACATTTTCTTAACTTGGTGAAATTTACCTTCTGAGATAGTTACCTGGGCCTGAGAAAGGGTCGCTCCACTAGCCATAACTTCCAAAAGCGCAGCTTTACACTTGGTCCCATCAGCAAAGACCACACCCTGGCTGAAGAATTGACAAGCATCTTGGCCTAAATAGCCATTCACTTCGACAAAATAGGTCTTAGACACATGGTATTTCGGATGCAACATCCGAAATCCTAGCGGACCATTATTTGTGATTAATATTAGGCCTTCTGTATCGCGATCCAATCGACCAATCGGATAAAGGTTATCATAAACATGCTTAGGATCAACCCGATCAAGGACCGTCTGATAGGTAGTATCCCAACAAGCAGACACAACGCCCGCAGGCTTATGCAAGAGAAAATACTGGGCTGCAAAATCCCTAATAACCTGCCCTTTAACCGTGATGACTTGTAAACCTGGATCACAATTTTGCGCCGCAGACCAAGCTGGTAGCCCATCAATAAGCACTTGCTTGCGGGCCAGAAGTTGCTTGACCTGCTTGCGCGAGCCAATTTTTGCTAATTCTAATAGTTTATCTAATCGCATAGTAACTAGTTTAGCATACTTTGGCACAAGAAAAAAAGAGCCTTGCGATTGGCTCTAACGTTGCTCTTAGTCTAACAGTTCAGCTGCTGCTTGATCAACAATCACAACAACATTGGGATGCTTTTGAAGAATACTAGCTGGCAAGTCTTGGGTAACTGGTCCTTCAACCATGGCCTTCACTGCTTCTGCTTTTTCCTTGCCAAAGGCCAATAAGACAATCATTTTTGATTGCATAATCGAAGCAATCCCCATAGAAATGGCCTGCTTAGGCACCTCGTCTTTGCTTGCAAAGAAGCGACTGTTCGCTTCAATGGTGTCTGGTTCTAAATCAACCACATGTGTGGTGACTTCAAACGATGTGCCTGGTTCATTAAAACCAATATGCCCATTACGCCCAATGCCTAAGATTTGAAAGTCAATTGGGTGTTTAGCAATCAGCTGGTCATAAGCTTTGACTTCAGCTGCCAAGTCTTTTGCTAAACCATTTGGTAGGAAGTTTTCCTTAAAGGGTTTAGCATCAAATAAGTGCTTATGCATGAAGTAATGGTAACTTTGCTGATTGCTAGCAGCTAGGCCTACATATTCATCCAAATTAATGCTGGTCATATCTGATAAATCAAGTGAACTCTTTACGATTTCTTGATAGAACGTTTCTGGCGTACTGCCTGTTGCTAAGCCTAAAGTCTTAGCACCTGCTTTCATTTGCTCCTTAAGGAGAGTAAAGGCAATTTTGCCACCTTCTGCTGGGTTTTCAACACGAATTAGTTTCATCTGCTAAGCTCCTTTACTGGTATATACCTATTATATGGTATATACCAATTTTTGTCAAGGAAACTATTTTTAATTCTCCAACAATTTGTCAATAAGGTTGGTAGAAAACAAACAAATCTCCTCCCTACACCTTAAACATAGCCTGCTTTAAACGAAAAACAGCCAACTCTCTAAACCTTTTCCTCCACACTGATTATTTTGCTGTTCATGGTTAGCGGAGACAATAGACCTGGCTTTTCATTTGGTCATCAAAGAAAAGTAACTGGTCAATCAGATGACGTTCCTGCCTAGTCGTGATATAATAGTACAGCTAAAAGAAAAGTAACAATAGTAACAAAGGAGTAGCTATGAATACCAATGATTTTGATTTTGATCTGCCTGAGGAGCTGATTGCCCAAACCCCGCTTGAGAAACGTGATAGCTCAAAATTACTAATCATTGATCACCAGCAAAAAACAATGGTTGATAGCCATTTTGACCATATCATTGATCAATTGAACCCAGGTGATGCTTTGGTTATGAATAACACTCGTGTCCTACCAGCCCGCCTCCACGGCCAAAAAACAGACACACTTGGCCACGTGGAACTGCTCCTTTTAAACAACATCAGAGAGGACCAATGGGAAGTTTTGGCCAAACCAGCTAAACGCTTAAAAGTCGGCACAAAAATCTCTTTTGGAGACGGACGCCTAACAGCTACGGTATTAGAAGAGCTTGAACATGGTGGCCGCATCGTTGCCTTTTCTTATACTGGGATTTTCTTAGAAGTCTTGGAAAGTTTAGGAGAAATGCCTCTTCCCCCTTATATCCACGAAAAATTAGACGACGCAGAACGCTACCAGACAGTCTATGCCAAAGAAAATGGCTCAGCTGCTGCTCCGACTGCTGGGCTCCATTTTACACAAGAGCTATTGGAACGCATTCAAGCAAAGGGAGTGCACCTGGTCTATCTCACGTTACACGTTGGTTTAGGCACATTTCGACCAGTCTCAGTGGATAATATTGAAGAACATGAGATGCACTCGGAGTTTTATTCCCTAAGTGAAGAAGCTGCGCAAACACTGCGTGCAGTCAAAGCCAAAGGCGGCCGCGTTGTAGCCGTAGGAACGACATCCATTCGCACCCTCGAAACAATTGGTTCTAAGTTCAAAGGAGAAATCCAAGCAGATTCTGGCTGGACAACTATTTTTATCAAACCTGGTTACCAGTTTACAGTTGTTGATGCCTTTTCAACCAACTTTCACCTTCCCAAATCAACACTTGTCATGTTAGTGGCAGCCTTTGCTGGGCGAGACTTTGTTTTAGAAGCCTATCAGCATGCCATTCACGAAAAATACCGTTTCTTTAGCTTTGGCGATGCCATGTTTGTGATGTAAAGGCACTAAAGATTGAAAAAGGCTTATTTTTAAGACTTAGTCCTAACGAGACCTTGGGCCTTGTAATACACTAAAATGACTAAAATGGCAGGACATTAAATTCTAAGAGAGTTTAATGTCCTGCTATTTTTTATACCAAAGAAAACTTTGGCCCAAGCTTTAGGGATTTTGGTTAACCCGGTGCCATTCATTTATCACATAGGTCAGCGCAGCTAATTGATTATAGCCTAAAGGGCTAATCTCCTGACTTTCTGGAGTTGTTCCTCCTAGCTGACGCGTATAGATTGCAACGAGGTAGGGTGACTTTTCCATAACAATAGCAGCAACATTGAGCGCTTCATGAACATAGCCTGGCTTTTGATAGATGATTAGATCAGGGAGATAGGTTTTGTAATATTGCCCAGGAAAGGAACGGCCGATGCAATCAAGAATCGGCTTATAGCTGTCCTGGTGTTTCCATAAGTAATCTAGAACTTGCAGGTAATAACTTGCTGTCGTCTTATTGCCCGCTCGAGCGATCGTTGGAAGTTCTTTTGAACGTGATTTTCCGTAACGATCGAAGGCTTTAAATGCCTGATCAAGTCCGCCAAATCGCTCAGCTAGAGCATAGGCTGGTGTGTTTTCAGAGTAAACCAGCGAATATTCCTGCATCTGAGGAATGGTCATCGCGCCCTTAAATTGGCTAACATAGGCAGCATGCTCTCCTTGATACTCATAGGTGGTATGGGTAATATCAAAGCGTTCTGTCAGCGAGAGTTTACCCTTTGCGACCTCATCAAGCACAAGCATATTTAAAGGAAGTTTGTAAGTACTCCCTGCAGTCATTGGCACCACTTCATTCATTCCATCTGTTTTACCTGTGCGCACATCCTTGTAAGAAAAGGCTACCTGTGAGGGATCAATACCATATTCTTGTAAATAAGCCTTAACCGTAGCAGCTAAGGAGAGATTGGGATAGTCATAATAAAGATTGAGAGCATTCATTCGCTCTAAATCATGTGCCATCACAGCTTGTTTAGCTGCCTGAGATTTTTCAACTGACTTAGGCTTAAAAGGTTTTTTAGCTTGTTCGTGCTTAACCACTGCTTTTGATGGCCTATCTTCACTTTTCGCATTAGCAATCAGTAACGTGGATAGGATAATTCCTGCAAGGAATAAGGTGACACAGGTCAGAATAAGCAGAGTAGATTGTTCCCTCAAGACAGAGCGGTTTTTCTTATCCAAAACTTGAACTCCTTTGCCTGGTTAATAATAAAAAATCCAAGAAATAACGATCAGGATTTCTTTATTTTACAAAAATATTTCATAATTATTACTAATGTAACCAAAAATATATTTTTTGTCAACAGTTTGTAATAAAATAAGCTATCATAATCTGACTAAACTGGCCCTTGGGCAAGATTTTCCACTCAGATACACGGCCAACTTGAACGCCAGTGTTTATCAACTAAGTCTTTGAAGCAAACTAACCGAAATGTTCGCCAGAGATAATTAAGCCTATTATTGTAGCAAATAAAAAGGATTGAAGAAACAGACCCAAAAGGACATTCTTCAATCTACAGGCATTGTAAGTTCGTAAGATAACTTGGTAGGTATTAAAATTTGCTTAAAGAGGTATTAAGCTAGCGCAGCTTGATACAATTCAGCAACTGTATTCCAGTTGATAATTTCAAAGAAGGCCTTGATATAATTTGGCCGGACATTGCGATACGTCAAATAATAGGCATGTTCCCAGACATCTAAAGCAAGAATGGGTTTTAGGCCTTGGGAAATCGGTGTATCTTGGTTAGCTGTAGAAATCACTTCTAGCTTACCTTCTTTATTTACTACAAGCCAAGCCCAGCCAGAACCAAAACGACCAGTAGCAGCTTTAGTAAACGCAGCTTTAAAGGCATCAAAAGAACCAAAGGCCTGATCGATAGCTTTAGCCACATCTGTTGTAATTTCAGTTTTTTCTGGAGATAATAATGTCCAGAACAAAGCATGGTTAAGGTGGCCTCCACCATTGTTGATTAGTGCTTGTCGAATATCAGCAGGAATGGTGTCAGGATTGGTCAGTAAGGTTTCTAAGTCTTCGCCAATTTCAGGATGCTTTTCTAAAGCCGCATTCGTATTAGCGACATAGGTAGCATGGTGTTTATCATGATGAAGAGTCATTGTCTCTTGATCAATTTGCGGTTCAAGTGCATCGTACGCATACGGAAGATCTGGTAAGGTAATTGCCATTGTTTTATCCTCTTTCCTATAGTCTAAAACCATAGTAACGCAATTTGATAGAGCTTTCAACTAATTTGCCCAGACCATAAAGGGTTATCAGAGCGGGCTAGCCATTAGCTTTAGCAAGCAAATATCAAAGAGATATGCTTTATCATTGACTCCTGTTTTTATCTGATAATCAGTCTCAATGAGCTGCCCTACCGCGGTTTTTAGATAAGCAATAGAAAGAGATCTTGTATCGGCTAAAGCATACTTGATTTGATAAGGGTTAAGCTTACGGCCCATGACTGTAGAAAGATGGGCCAGCATTTGCTGCTCATTTTTCCCACTCTCTTGTAAAATGGCAAGCTGCAAATAAAGTCGGAATTGCCCCAGTAAGATAGCAATCAATTTAATCTCATCTTCACCTTGTAGACGCAAATCATGCACCAAAGAGCTAGCCTTAGAAGCGTTTTTTCGTAATAAATGTTTTATTAATTGAAACACATTATCTTGGAGGGTTTTGGGGATAGCCTCTTCTATGTCATCTAACGTAATAGAATCATCTGGTTTATAGTCTTTTAAGAAGGTTAGGTTTTTAACCATTTGACCAAAATCACCATTTGATTTTACTAATAACCTATCAAAGACACCACTGTCAAATGAGAGGCCTAAACGATCACCATAAGCTTGAAAAAAACGTTTAAACTCTTGCTCCTTAAGCGGAGTCGCCTCAAAGACACGAGCATCGCGCTTAAGTAATTTCACCAAGCGACGCTTCCCATCTAATTTACCAGGGGCAAGGATGATTAAGCGTGTACTCTCAAGTGGCTTTTCCAGATAAGCTTCAAAAGCTTTTAGCTCTTGCTCTTTAAAATAAGCCTTCTTCGCTGTTGTAATGTCTAACAATTGATCAAAAATCACAAATTTATAGTCAGCAAAAAAGGGAAGACTAACCAAATCCATTTCTGCTTCTTTATAACTAGTGTTTGACAAGTCAAAAAAAGAATAAGTGAGGTCATCCTTATCATAGCCAATTTTGCTTAAAAGTGTATCTCTAAGCTCAGTGTATTGACCAACATCATCTCCTGTAACAAGGGTCAAAGGACCGAGTTGGTCAACTGTCAGTTTTTGTAATTCTTCCAATGCAATCATATTTTTATTATACCATCTTCTTCGTAAATACTAGTCATCTTTATGCATTTTTCGAGTGGTACTAATATGCCAGTTGCGCCAGCCTTTCAAAAGAATCGCCCCATCTTTGTCGGTACGATAAACAGTCATCTTTTGCTTTTTGTAACGCTCTAGCGTTTGAGGATGCGGGTGCTTAAAATGATTGTTTTGGCCAGCTGAAATCAAGACTGTTTTTGCCTGGATTTGCTTGAGAAAATCTTCTGTTGATGAACCCTTGGAACCATGATGAGGCGCTTTTAAGATGTCTACCTTTAAAGAAGGGTAATGTTCTTGTAAGGCAGCCTCGGCCTCTTCTTCAATATCTCCTGTAAACAAAAAACGTTGATTCAGTAAGTGTCCATATAAGACCAAGGAGTCATTATTTTTTCCATCACCAGCTTGAAAGGGATAAAGGGTTACCAGATGAGAACCCATTATCGGGATTTTGTCACCAACTTTTAAAATTTTGACCTTGAGTTTGAATTTCCGCAATTGTTGAGCAAACTGTCTATTGCTAAGGCTGCCTGGGCTAACCAAGACTTCCTTGATCTTAAAATGTTGATGTACCCAAGGCAAATCACCACGATGATCAAAGTCAGCATGTGTAATAATGAGCTGATCAATGGTACGAATACCCTTACTCTTTAGGTAGGGAATCAAGGTTCGCTCAGCATTAGCTTTTGTATGTCGCTTACGCCATGCGGCTTCCTTAGGTGGGCTAGGATAACCGCCAACATCAATTAAAATTGTCTTTTGGTACATATCTCTTAACAAAATGCTATCACCCTGACCCACATCGACAATAGTGATTTCATTATAGACGGCTTGGCCCATTCCCCAAAAAAGAGCAAATACTATAGTAAGACTAGCAACTAGTCGTGATGTCTTCTTTCGAAAATCATAAGCCACCGCTATCATTAAAAGCAACAGGACCAAGAGCCAAACACAGGGACTACCAAAAGTCATTTGGGTAAAAAGACACTCAGCTAATAAATGAATTCCTCTTTCTAGCTGATGAAGCACTGCATTTATAGTATGATTGATAGGATTTAGAAGCTTCGCCAATACTTGTGTGCAGCAAAAAGCCAAGCACAAATAAGGGAGCAAGAATAGATCAAAAAAGAGGCCAAAAATGAAAGTTAGTGGAATGGCAAGCGGGTTAAATGTTGAAAAATGAAATAAGATGATTGGAATAACAGCTAAAGACACTGCTAAACATTGAAACACCGCTCGCTTTTTACCGCTCAGCTCATCAAAGGTCATTACTATCAGCATAAAGGTATAGCCAAAACTGAGTTGGCCACCAATGGTCGCTAGAAAAAAGGGTTGCAAGAAAAACATTATCAAAAAGGTAAGCGCTAGATTATCTAGTCCTCGCACGCGAAATTGTGATAGACTGTTTTGGATCAGACTTCGTAAGACCGAAATACTATAACCTGTCATTCCAGCATACATCACAGAAAAAATCAGTTCACAATAAGGAATAATTTCTAAGGGTAGCTGTAAACCAAGCATGACTTTACGAAATGCCCGCATGAAAAAACCAACTTGCATACCAGATAGGGCAAACAAATGGATAATCCCCAATTGGCTATAGAGATCAGCCATTTCTGAAAAATCCTTATCCAAATACCCAAATAAGAGTCCTGTCATGTAATGTGATAATGGTTTTGGAAATGACGTCTGAGCATAAACGATTGCTTTTCGGCGCCAAACTGCAAGGTACTCGGTCAATCGCTGTGGCTGGCACATCGCTGTCACTCTGAGATGTTTGGGTGCAAGCAGGCCCTTTAATTGCTGATGGCGCAAGTAAGCTTGGTAATCAAAACCTTTGGGATTTCGCCGCCCACTTGGCTGCTCCACAATGAAATCACCCTGTAACTGAACGATTGAGGTCAACTTCTGATAAAACCGTTGTTCTTTTTGACTTTGGAGGCGATAGGACAACCGATAGGCCTGACCTTTACTATGAACCACTCCTGTCATTAAGTCACCATCAATGGTAATGGAATCAGGATTCAGAGTTACCTGGGCTAAATCAACATTTCTTGCTGATGGCTCTACCTGAACTTTACTAAACTGCCAAAAGAACCAGCAACTAAAAATAAGCAAACAGCCTCCAGTAAAAAGAAGTTTTTGCCAGCAATATTGGCGCGCTAATTGAAGAAAAACAAGGCCCCAAATAATCAACCAATACCCTTCAAAGGCTTGAAAGAAAGTGTGGAAGGTAAAATAAAGTAACAAAACTAAAAACGCCAAATGAACGGGTTTGATACAATAAGCCTTAATCAATCGTAATCTCATCTTTTAGTTTTTCAATCATCTTAGGTCCGATACCTGATACTTTTTTTAAATCTTCTAACTTGTTAAAACCTCCCAGCTGTTCTCGCACAGTAAGTATCTCTTGAGCCCGCTTTTCACCTACTCCTGGTATTTGGATCAAATCTGCTAATGTGGCTTGATTGATATTAATCGCTTGCTTTGAGGCCCGAGAAGAGGGTCCTTGGGCTGCCTCTTGTGCTTGACTAACCGTCACAGGAGCCTTGTGGTCACTCTTTCGAGCAATATAAACCACCGACTCATCGGTTAACTTGATAGCAAAGTTCACTGCATTTCGATCAACATCCTCTGTTAGACCACCCGCTAAAGCAATAGCATCTGTTAAACGACTGCCCTTTGCTAACTGATAAACCCCCTCTTTTTTGACCGCGCCTTTCACATCTACTACGATGTCTTCTGTTTTTTTAGTGTCTTGTTCTTGGCTAGTAGTGTCTGGTGAACTCTGACTGGTAAAGCTGAATTCAGCTGGCGAAACCGGCTTGGAGCTTGCTGATCGATGACAGCTAGTGACACTAACAAGAAGCATGAGCACTAAAAGTAATAGTAAAAAAGCCATGAGTAGATAGGGTCTACGTGATGGCAGCGTGGTAATTACTGTTAGCTTTTGTTTTATCTGATTGAACATCTCGTCTCCTTTCATTGTATTATTCGAAAAAAGCCAACAAAAAAATGCCCTTGTAGACATTTTTTAATGATGTTTATCAGGATCCCAGACAAAACTTGCCAGATAACTAAAAATCATAGTTAAAAGCACCACCACAAGCAAGAGCAAGCCTAGAGGAATACGATAAAGATAAGTCAGGATATTCAGGCGTTTACCTGGCTGGTAGGCTGATGTTTCTTGATCTAGCCTTGTAAAGGCTGCTTGTATTCGCCGTGATACTTCTTGGATCCCCTCATCATCCATCCGTTTAATATCAGAAACATCAATAGCTTGACCAAAGTTCATATCCACCCGTTCGCCTTTAAGAAGGCCTTTAAGGGTACGTGGTCCAGCGTAGGTTGCGGGCATAATCTTAACTTTTGCCATCTTGGCAATAACAGCTACCCCTCCCTTGAGTTCATTTGAATGACGACTCCCACTTGGAAAAAGAACCAAGGATTTATCGGCTTTTTTCAACATATTAACAGGATACCTGATGGCATCCGAACCAGGCTTATCCCGATCAATCGGAAAGGCTCCACACATTTTAATCCACCAAGCAAATAACCGGTTCTGAAACAACTCTTTTTTGGCCATAAAGATAAATTGCTTAGGACGGGCAGCAAAGGCCATATAGACAGGGTCCCAGAAGGTTCGGTGAGGAGCCACTAAAATGTAATTTTCCTCCACAGGCAAGATGCGATCTTGATGATGATAATGGGCATTGCCGTTAGCTACCCATAACAGTGCCATAACAAGGCTTCTTAAATAAGCATAAAACACAGGCATTCTCCTTCATAAATATCTTATTTATTGTACCATGATTACGACTAATAGCAAAGCCTGAGTAAGCATTGGGAGAAGACTATCAGCAGACTCAGAATTTTGCTATAATAATTATTATGAATATAACTCTCAAAGACGGGGAACGAATTGATCAGCTGTTCTCTAGCGATGTCAAAATTATCCAAAACAAGGATGTCTTTAGTTACTCCATTGATAGTGTTTTACTATCACGCTTTCCACGCATCCCAAGCAAAGGGCTTATCGTTGATTTGTGCGCAGGTAACGGTGCAGTCGGCCTGTTTGCAAGTACACAAACCAAAGCAAAGCTTATTGGAATCGAACTGCAAGAGCGCCTAGCAGATATGGCCAAGCGCTCCATTAGCCTGAACCACTTAGAGGAACAAGTTACAATGGTTCAGGATGATTTGAAGAACTTACTAACGCATGTTCCCCGTTCAGGCGTTGACCTTATTTTCTGTAATCCGCCCTATTTTAAAGCGACAGAGACGTCACGTAAGAATGTTTCTGAGCATTATCTGCTGGCGCGGCACGAAATCACAACCAATCTAGAAGAGATCTGCCAAATTAGTCAACACGCCCTCAAATCGAACGGCCGTCTGGCCATGGTGCATCGTCCAGATCGATTTATTGAGATTATTGATTGCTTGCGCAAATACAAGCTCGCCCCAAAACGTATCCAATTTGTCTATCCAAAAGCTCAGCGTCAAGCTAATCTACTACTCATCGAAGCTATTAAAGACGGCTCCATTGAGGGGATGCAGGTGTTAGCACCGCTTATTGTCCACCAAGATAATGGGGACTATACCGATACCATTTTTGAGATTTATTTTGGTCAAAAACCAACAAGCAAGGACGGCCCGCATGAGTAAACAGCAAGCCTACATGTATGTTTTAGAATGCGCAGACCACACCTTGTACACTGGTTACACCACTGATGTCCAAAAACGCCTCAAAGCACATAATGCGGGTAAGGGGGCTAAGTACACACGCCATAGGCGGCCAGTCGTTCTTCGATATGTCGAAGCTTTTCCCAGTAAGCAAGCAGCCATGAGTGCTGAGAGCTATTTTAAACAAAAAAGTCGACAAGAAAAATTAGCTTATATTGCAAGGCAGCAAACAAAACCCTAACCCTATTTATGGATATGGCTAATTTTTAACAGCTTGGCTAAGTGCAAAAGAGAACACCTGCCTACCTAGCTTCATTGGTTAGCGCAGCCTTATCAGGCCTTAGGCCTTGCTTAGCGATATTAAGCATCCGTCAAAAAAAGAGTGAGACAAAGCACATGAACTGCCTGTAGTCCTTGTGGTTTTGCCTCACTTTGTTATTTTTTAGCACTGGTATCACTTTCGATAGCAGGAACGTATTCTTTAATAGGTAATTTCAAAATATCCGATAAAATGAGGGGCACAACCTCAACGGCGACTTCTGAATACTGTAAGCCAAACCAGCGCATTGGTGTGGCTGTAAAGTGTTTAATGCTTGCTTTGGTTTGCATAATGAATCGCTCAAATCCGCTGAGCTTTCGGGCGTTGGAGACGCGTTCTTCGATAATCACAAATTTAAAATCTCCAACCGTTCGACCAGGGGTGATGGAGTAATCTTGAACTTGCTTGGGTAAACGACCACTTTCCATTAGGTCTTGAACAATGGTGCGCAGATAACGAGGGACAGACTGGGGCATCCTAAAGCCTAAAAAGAGCTCTACTTTAACCATATAGTCGGTTCCTAGCATATCAATTTTATATTTGGCCGTATAGGGTTCATCTGTTACTTTGACATTAACAAACCAGTAAACTTGTGCGCGTTTAGGCCGCTTATCCAAAATAGAGTAAAGAATGGAACGATCAATTAAATTATCCCGAATGCGGTTTGTTAGGTAGACAACATTGGTTTGGTAAAAATCAATCCGCTCATCATCACGCAAGGCCTTGATTTGATCTTTATAATCCATTAAATCAAGAGATTTCACATACTTGAAAACAATACGCGTTCCTTGATGCCAGATAAACATTAAAAAGATAATCGCAAGTGCAATCAAGACAACAACATAACCGCCACGTAAAAATTTGACCGCGGAAGCCCAGAAGAAAATAAACTCAATCAGGGCAAAAAAAGACATGAGCAGGTGGGCTAAGATGGAACTGGTACCCCTTTTAATTAAGAAGTAATTAAGCAAAACAGTCGTCATCAGCATGGTAATAGTGATCGCTAAGCCATAGGCTGCTTCCATATGTTCCGAACTACGAAAATACAGCACTGTGCTAGATGTAATCAGAAAAAGTGCCCAGTTAATCACCGGTATATAGAGTTGCCCTAAATTAGCCCCCGGATAGGTGACCCGAAATAGTGGGAAGATTTTCAAGCGCATAGCCTCAGACACGAGGGTAAAAGAGCCCGTTATTAAAGCCTGCGAGGCAATGATAGCTGCCAGAGTTGCCAAAATAACTGCATAGACGCGAAAGTTTTCAGGAACACTGGCAAAAAAAGGATTAAGGTCAATCCCACTATGCTTATTAGCTAAAATCCAAGCGCCTTGTCCACAGTAAGATAAAAGGATGCAAGCCTTGACAAAAGGCCAGCTCACATAAATGTTACTCCGCCCAACATGACCCATATCAGAGTACAGGGCTTCTGCACCTGTCGTTGCCAAAAAGATTGAGCCTAGAATAAAAATACCACGATGATTTTCCGGACTAAGAAGCAAATGAATGGCATAATAAGGGTTAATGGCCTTAAAAATAGCGAGATGGCCAAAACTATTAAAAAGACCCGTCAGACCAAGGAAACTAAACCAGATAAACATGACCGGGCCAAATAATTTGCCAATAAAGCCCGTGCCAAACCGCTGAATACCAAAGAGCGTCAAAAGTATGAGCAAAGTGGTGACAATCACATTGGTTTGATTTTGATAAATGGCACTAATGCCCGGTACAGCCTTTAAACCCTCAATAGCTGAAGTTACTGTCATTGCTGGTGTCAGTGCTCCATCTGACAAAAGGGTAGCGCCTCCAATCATGGCTGGAACGATTAGCCATGGTGACATTTTACGAACCAAAGTATAGAGCGAAAAGATCCCTCCTTCATGATGATTGTCAGCTTTTAGAGCTATCCAAACATATTTAATAGTCGTAATGAGTGTCAAAGTCCAGAAAATTAAAGAGACAGAACCTATAATAAAAGATTCTGACACCTGCCTTAATCCTCCTTGATTTTCCACTAACGATTGCATAGTATACAAGGGACTGGTCCCAATATCACCATAAACAATTCCAAGAGCAATAATAAAGCCTGCCTTTGTCGCTTTGTCAAAGGGCAGGTGATTGGCACTAGACATCCCAATCGTCCTCCTAGCCTAATTAAAAATTCCAAATTTGGATGAGACCATTATAACAGATTCTATTTATTCACCTTTATGGCGGATAACAAAGCCCTTATCTTTGCTTGAGGTCTGTTTATCTTTGTTATAGTAATCATTTGCATGGCGTTTTGCCTTGCGATTACCACCATTATCATGGCTGTCACGGCGATCACGCTGGTTGTAACGTTTTTCTCCGTCATGATAACCACGTTTACGATCATTTCGACGCTTGCCACGACCATAGCGATCTTTGTTTTGACGATTACGGCCACCCTTATTGGACTTATTGCCATGGCCACCACCAACATATTTAAATGGTAGCGGTTTTTCACGCGCAATCTCGACAGCTGGCAGGGAATCTGGATCCTGCACTGTTAAGCTAAGGATATAAAGAGCTAATTCTTCAGGGCTAAACTCAGCTGCTAATTGGACGGCATCGCCTTTGAATTTGTCGAAATTACTGCGAATTGTGTCATCTGCAAAATCACGTTCGATTTTTTGGAGGGCAACCTTTTTCTTAGCTTGAAAGGCTTCATTTGCAGTTGGTGGCTTTAAACCACGCATTTGCTTTTTCGTTAAATTTTCAATAATGGTCAAGTAACCCATTTCATTTGGCGAAACAAAGGTAATGGATTGGCCTGATTTTCCTGCACGACCAGTTCGGCCAATGCGGTGAACATAGCTTTCTGGATCTTGTGGAATATCATAATTGTAGACATGAGTAACACCAGAAATATCCAAACCACGCGCGGCAACGTCAGTGGCAACGAGAATATCAATCTGGTCATTTTTAAAATCACGAATCACACGAAGGCGTTTATTTTGGTCTAAATCTCCATGAATGCCTTCGGCACGAAAACCTCGTAATTTCAAACCGCGCGTCAATTCATCCACACGCCGCTTTGTCCGACCAAACACAATCGAAAGCTCTGGTTGGTCAACATCCATCAAGCGGGTCATGGTATCAAATTTTTCTTGCTCCTTAACACGAATATAGAATTGTTCCACATTCACATTGGTCAATTCCTTAGCTTCAATCTTGACATGGTCAGGATTTTTCATAAATTTGACACCAATGCGTTTAATAGGCTCAGGCATGGTTGCTGAAAACAAAAGGGTTTGACGTTCTGTGGGAACCTCACTAATAATGGCCTCAATATCTTCTAAAAAGCCCATGTTAAGCATTTCATCAGCTTCGTCTAGAATCAGGGTTTCCACATGATCTAGCTTGAGCGCCTTGCGTTTGATGAGATCAAGTAGTCGGCCGGGCGTTCCCACAACAACATGAGCACCTGATTTTAGGGCCTTAATTTGTTTTTCAATTGAGGAACCACCATAGACAGAGCGGACCTTGACACCTTTTTGGCGACCAAAGCGAAAGAGTTCTTCTTGACTTTGCACCGCTAATTCACGTGTTGGTGCAATCACAAGCGCTTGGATTGTATTGCGTTCAATCACAATTTTATTTAAAGTTGGCAAACCAAAGGCCGCTGTTTTCCCCGTACCGGTTTGGGCTTGACCGATGACATCTTTTCCTTCTAGTGCTAGAGGGATGGTCATTTCCTGAATAGGAGATGCTTTTTCAAATCCTGCTGTTACAACAGCTGATTGGATGTCTTTTGATAAATTAAATTCTGTAAATTTCAATTGTTTCTCTTTTCTAAAAAGGCAGTGCGAAGCTGCCTTATAAACCTTTTAATAGTTGTCGTTCGATTAACAACCTATTTAGTGTAACATAATAAAAGCTAAAAAGATAGGAAATAAGCTATGTAAGGGTTTTAATATGCTTTTGCTTTATTTTTTATCCTATTAGCCCTGGCAAAATATCTGATTATCACAATACCTGCTTAATTAGTTTGCACCTTCGTTTAGGCTTTCTTTGAGTTCCTCCTCTTTGTACAAAAACACTAACCCTAATAAAGGATAAACAAAAGAAGGTCTTTTTGATGTTTTAATCCAGCATGTCATTGTTAAGCAATCTCTATATCCCTTTTCTTGCTTCTTTTGGCTGATGTCCTTTCCTTGACTGGCTTTAGTTTTATTAAAAGCCTTTTATTGAACTCGGACATAGAGATGCTGCAGTTCTTCAGTACTTTGACCGACAAAAATGGTATCTCTTTCTAAGATAGTATTGGTATTTGGTACTGTCTGACCAGCAGGGGTCACAAAAAAGGCAGCTCCGATTGACTCTGCTCCTACACTACTAATACCGCCCTGATAAACGTTTTGGACATTAGTTGTGTTATGTGGCACAATCATTTGTTGGCCGAGTTCTTTGTCATTGCCATCACCAACTTGATAGGTGCTCACCTGGCCATTAGGATGGATAAGCAAGCCCTGACCCAAGTCATTTTGCCATTTACCAGCAATGCTTGAATAGTCACCCTTTAATAATGCTGAAATAGCAATGCTTGACTGAAAGTTACTCGGCGCTTGAGTAACAGCTTGACTAGCAGCCTGCTTTTGTCCTTGAACGGGAGCTGCAGCAACCGAGGCCTGTATACTTGCTTTGGAGGACTGATCAGCTGGCTGAGGTGAGGCTTTCCTTGGTGCTTTGCCCTTACTTGCCTTTGACGAATCAGAAGTCTGCGACTGCGACTCGTTTGAGTCACTTATGGACTTACTGTTCTTTTGAAAGTGATCAGCGGCTGATTTCGGCAATTTTGCTGGCTTTTGCTTGTGGCAACCAACTAAAGAAGAGCTAAGAGCCAAAATAAGCACAAAAGCAGTCATATATTTTGCTAATTTTTTAATCATAATTAACACAATCCTTTTATTTTTTTATTAGTATAGCATCACCAAAATATTTTTTCAATAGTTTTGTAATATTTTTGTAAACTTTATTACAAATATGACATTTTGGGCAGCTTTTTTAACCAATATGTTAAGCAAAAGTAACCGTACCTTCTCACAAGAATCGGCTCTTTAGTGTTTGTAGCAGATGACGTAGCCTTAAGCACAAGAATAGACTGAGATGGGCCTGGGGCTTACCTGGTGATCCTAGTTGTTCGCCAACCCTCAAGTGAGCCAATGTGCCAAAAAAGCCCAAAAGCTTTGTTCTAAGCTCTTGGGCGCATTAACCTATTATCTTATGTAAAACAAATGTTTTGCTGTCCACATGAGACAGGTTCTTACATTTTAGCTTCCAGAGTGACATCTGGATACTTATCTGCAAACCAACGTAAGGCAAAATCATTTTCAAAAAGGAAAACGGGTTGCTCAAAGCGATCGATGGCTAGGATATTACGACTTGAAGACATCCGCTGATCAAGATCTTCTTCTTTAATCCAACGGACTGTCTTTTTCCCCATCGGTGTCATCACCACTTCGGCATTGTATTCGCCTTCCATGCGGTGTTTAAACACTTCAAATTGGAGTTGTCCAACAGCACCCAACATGTACTCACCCGTCTGGTAATTCTTATAAAGCTGCACAGCTCCTTCTTGCACTAGCTGTTCCATCCCTTTATGGAAGGACTTTTGCTTCATGACATTTTTAGGAGAAACCTTCATAAACAATTCCGGCGTAAAGGTCGGTAGTGGTTCAAACTCAAATTTGTGCTTACCGACGGTTAAAGTATCACCAACTTGATAAGTTCCCGTATCATAAACCCCAATAATATCTCCGGCCACCGCATTTTGCACATTTTCGCGCGCCTCGGCCATAAATTGTGTAACATTGGATAACTTCGCTCCCTTGCCAGTTCGGGTCAAGTTAACAGCCATGCCTTTTTGAAATTCGCCCGAAACAATCCGCACAAAAGCAATCCGGTCCCTGTGACGTGGATCCATGTTAGCCTGAATCTTAAAGACAAAGCCTGAAAAATCTTTTGCAAAAGGATCAATCAGCTGACCATCACTTGTCTGATGACCATGGGGCTCAGGTGCAAATTCTAAGAAGGTATCTAAAAAGGTTTGCACACCAAAATTAGTTAAAGCTGAGCCAAAGAAAACTGGTGTGAGCTGGCCTTTGGTAACGGCTTGGGCTGAAAAATGATTGCCTGCTTCTTCTAAGAGTTCAATATCTTCAAGGGTTTGATTGTAAAAAGGGTTACTGGCAAATAAACGCGCACCGGCTTCCAAGGAAGCAAAACGCTCTTTCCCTTTATAGAGTTCTAATCGTTGATTATGTAAATCGTATAAGCCCTCAAAGGCTCTTCCCATCCCAATGGGCCAGTTCATCGGATAGGCCGCAATGCCTAAAATGTCTTCTAATTCTTGCAAGAGTTCCAGCGGTTCTCGGCCATCGCGGTCTAACTTATTAATAAAGGTAAATACTGGGATATTGCGATGCTTAACCACCTCGAAAAGTTTCTTGGTTTGAGCTTCAATCCCCTTGGCTGAATCCACCACCATGACAGCAGCGTCAACAGCCATCAAAGTTCGATAGGTATCTTCTGAGAAGTCCTCATGGCCTGGCGTATCTAAAATATTCACACGCTTACCAGCATAATCAAACTGCATCACAGAGGAGGTCACTGAGATACCCCGTTGCTTTTCAATATCCATCCAATCTGATTTGGCGAAAGTTCCAGTTTTTTTCCCTTTAACCGTACCGGCTTCACGAATCTCGCCTCCAAAATAAAGCAATTGTTCGGTAATGGTTGTCTTCCCCGCGTCCGGGTGACTGATGATGGCAAATGTTCGCCGCTTTTGAATTTCTTCTTGTAATGTCATAATCTTTCCTTCATTAGTGTGACTTAATAGCATGTTGAACGAATCATTCTAGTTACATTGGACTATTTTCTCCTCAAAAACATAAAAGGGAGTGGGTCAAAAGTCGGTTTGCGTTAAAGCGACTTTCACTCACTTCCTTATTTAAAGGTTGGCTTAAAACAAGGTAGACAAGCAGCTTTTTTCCCATCTCTAGACCAGTATTCATCAAAGATCAGCCGATTACTAGCTTGGTTTATAAGAGATTAGTATCAGATGGTACCTTATTGATTTTTTCTAACCTATCCTTTTGTTGTGCTCACTAGAGAATCAAAGCGATAGATGCCCTAAGCCTAAGTAGGTCTTGATTCTCATAAGAGCTTGAAAGTAACTTTCCAGCTTTTTTATTATAGCTAATTTTAAAGGCTTTCGCAATATAGGCCTACTTACTCAATAGAAGTGTTTTATCTTGTGATAGGTAAATGAGCTTAAGCCAAATCAATTCAACCAGCTTTGCAATTAAGACAAGAACTCCTGTTACCAAAAGGAAATTGACAGGGACAAAGTGGGTATGGATGATTGGTGGGTCAGCTAAAAAGCCATAGTTACCACCTGTCACAGTATTGACCGCTACAATCAAAGCATTAATCACAGCTAAACGCGTCAGACAGTAGTGCAGACTGGTTTTAGCTGGCTGATAATACTGAAAGAGATAAATCATCGCATTCACTAAAAGCATATAATGTCCCAGATAAAAAGCTACATTGGAAACATGGAATAAGGGATAAGGATAAAAATCTGGACAACACAAGGCAAGCAATGAGCCTGCCACTCCTAACAGCATAAACAGCTGTTTGAGGCGGCTTTTATCAGGAAAGAAAAAAATAGCCAGCATCCCAATACGACAATGATAAAGGGGGAGAGCTTCACTTAAGGGAAAGCCCTTGAGAGCAAACCAACCATAAAGGGCGAGCAATTGTGAAAATTGTAAGATTAAAAAACAAGCTCGATAATAGCGATTATGATGGTAACGCCAAGTCATTAAAATCAATAAAGGGGCCATCAAAAGCGTACTAATGTAGAACGCTACTGATGGCTGTGGAAAACTTCCCGGGGCAATATTAAAAAAATCCATAGCATTCCTTTCTCGTTTTTTCATTATACCCTAACCCCAATGAGAGGACAAGATGCAAAAAATAATTCCAAAAGAAAATGTATGAATTTTCACTCAGTTATAGTAATTGTTCTAAAATGCGCTCTAACTGCATAGAATGGCTACCTTTTAATAAAAGATGATCATCTGCTTGGAGCAAGTGTTCTAAACAAGCCATCATTTCTCTAAATTGGTCCTCCTCTGCTGTCTTTTTAAAATAATAAACATGACCAAGAGGGAACAGTTGGCTTGCCAACTGAGCTAGCTCAGAAATATCAGAGCCATAACAAATTAGGTAGTCCAAATGCTCAGGCTCAAGACTGGTAATGAGTTGAGAATGCATCGCTATTGAGTCAGAGCCCAGCTCTTTCATATCAGCTAATAAAGCAATCTTACGCCCCTGACCTGCTGGTTCAATCTTTGTGAAGGTTTCTAAGATAAGTCGCATCGCAGTGGGGTTAGCATTGTAAATATCAGATAAGATGGAAACGCCATTTGAAGTGTACTTCCATTCCGTACGATTCTTGGTCAGTTGGATGTGTTCTAAAGCGTCAATAATGTCTTCATCAGCAACTGCTAAAAGCTTACCAACATAGCTTGCAACCATTGCATTAGTAGCATTGTATTTCCCAGTCAATGGCAAATGAACAGGCCGTGGCAAAATGTTTGTCTTAAAAATCAAGGAGTCTTTTGCTTCTTGAATTGTTTCAACAAAGATTTCCTGGCCAGCACCAAAACGGATGACCATCTGGTTTTCAGGCAAATAAGGATCAATGATTGGGTCTTCTGGAGCAATCAAGATCCCATGAGAATCCATCCCATCTGTAATTTGCATTTTACCTTGGGCAATCCTTTCGCGGCTGCCAAAAAATTCCAGATGTGCTTCGCCAATCAAGGTTACAACGGCAATATGAGGTTTAGCAATCTCAGATAAAAGATGAATATCACCCATACGGTCTTGCCCCATCTCAAGAACAATCTTTTCTGTCTCTGCTGGCATGTGCATGATAGTATAAGGCAAGCCGATTTCATTATTATAATTTCCTTGGGTTTGGTAGGTTTTATAGGTCGTTGCTAAGATGGATGCAATCATATCCTTGGTGCTTGTTTTACCATTTGAGCCGGTTACGGCTATCACATCCACTCGTTTTCGCTCAAGGTAGTAGCTGGCTAACTGTTGGAAGGCCTTTAGGCAATCCTCTACTAAAATATAGGTATGACCTGGCACTGGTTTTTCTGAAAAAGTCGCAACAGCGCCTTTTTCAAAAGCTTGGGCAATGAAATCATGTCCATCACGCTGCCCTTTTAAAGGGAGAAAGAAATCTCCTGGTGTAATCTTACGACTATCAAATTCAATGTTTTTCAGCGGAACGTCATCAAATTCGGAAACTGAATTTTGGGCCTCCACCACACGTGCTATTTCATGTAATGTTAATTTCATATACTATCCTTTTTCAACGCTATCTGTAGTGATTCTTCTTCATTATAACACATTTTCCCCATTTCAACTCCTTCTTTTCAATGGTGAAATTTATGTTACAATAAACAGTGGAGTTTAGTTTAAAACTAACTCCAACAGAGTAAGTGATTTGCGTTAAGTGTGCATGAATGGGATGTCGTCATGCAACGAAACTTTAGGTGCGATAAATCACTGCATCCGCTGTTACCGATTAACAGCTCCACTAATTAAAAAGGAGTAACTATGACACATTTTATGAAATTACCGACCATGACTGTGCAACGTCTCGTCACGCTTGCTATGCTAGTAGCTTTGGCCATTGTAGTGGGAAAATTTTCCATTCCCATTATTCCCCAACAGTTAGTGGTCTCATTTGTTTTTATTGTTAATATCGTTATTGGGATGATTGCTGGGCCACTTTGGGCTTTCTTAAGTTTTGCCCTCATTGATGTGGTTGACAATCTCACCAGCGGTTCAAGCAATTTTATCATCTGGTGGACATTGATGGAAGCCACACAAGGATTTTTCTATGGCTGGTTTTTCTATCATAAACCCTTATCTATCAATCGTAAAAAAGACTGGCTCTATGTTTCAGTGGCAACCATTTTAATCATGCTGATTGGGACCTTTATTTTTACGCCCTTATTAATCCAGATTTACTATCATGTGCCCTTTTGGGCTCAATTTGCAGCAGGTCGGTGGCTAAAAATCTTTGAAATCCCGATTCGTGTGCTTGTCACTATGCTCGTCGTGCCAGCTCTGCAAAATATTCCCGAAGTGAAAAAACTATCTGATCTCAACTAAAAAATAGAGTGACATCCCACTCTATTTTTCTTTTTTAAATTAAATGGCTCTCACGACCAGCAAACATTTCCTTAGCTAGCGCGACTAATTGGCTAATCAAGTCACTGTAACTAAGACCCATATGTTCCCATAGCAAGGGATACATGGACCACTGGGTAAAGCCAGGCATGGTATTTAACTCATTGAGATAGATCTGACCATCTGTGGTTAAGAAAAAATCACACCGAGCAAGGCCACAGCCGCCCAGGGCTTGAAAGGCCAGGCGGGCGTAGTGCCGCATTTGTTCAGCACTATCAGCTGGTAGCTGGGCTGGAATTGCCATGGTAATCTGATTGTCAATGTATTTGGCCTGATAATCATAAAAGGCTACGTCTTTAACAATCTCGCCTGGTAGGGTCGTTTGGATGTCACTATTTCCCAGTAAACCAACTTCTACTTCGCGGGCATCAAGGCCTTGTTCAATTAAAATACGGCTATCATATGTTAAGGCCACTTGTATTGCTGCCACTAGCTCATCTTTGTTCTCAGCTTTGGAAATGCCAACGGAAGAACCCATATTAGCTGGTTTGACAAATACAGGAAAATCCAATGTGGCCATCGTTTCTTGGATGCTTGCCTCTAGGGGCTGCCCTTCAATATAGACAGTATAGGCAACTTGTGGTACGCCAACTGATGCTAGCACGCGCTTAGTCGTGATTTTGTCCATAGCAACACTTGAGGTTAAGATATTTGTGCCCACATAGGGCATTTTGAGAATTTCAAGAAAACCCTGGATGGAACCATCTTCTCCCATTGGCCCATGTAAGATGGGAAAGACAACTGCATTTTTGTCATAAATATCACTTGGTTTAATAGCAAAAGCCTCGTCAATACTAGCATTTGTCATTAACTGCTCGGTCGAATCAGGCGTTTGAGAAAAGGTTTGTGTCTTGTAAAAATCACCTGCTTGCGAAATAAAATAGGTCTGCACAACATACTTATCATAATCAATAGCCCGCATAATGCTTTGCGCTGATAAGACCGAAACCTCCCGTTCAGCAGAACGTCCGCCATACAATAAAATGATTGTTTCTTTTCCCATTGTCTTCTTCCCATTTCTGTATCAAAGTCAACTCATTATAACAAAAATTGCAGGGCATTTCAAAGTCAATACCAACTAAGGCGCTGCCGCTCATAATCAGTGCTAACCTGGCCTTTTGTTAATTACCGATGAGCACTCTCTTTTAGTAGCTAGCATCACTGTAAAATATTTTTGCGCTTTTTGTCGTATACTATAATTCTGTTCGGTTTTCAATGGCTCGTAAGAGCGTGACCTCATCAGCATACTCAATATCAGAGCCAACGGCTAAGCCACGAGCTAAGCGGGTAACTTTAATACCAGCTGGCTTTAATACGCGGGAAATATACATAGAGGTGGCTTCACCATCTGCCGTTGCATTGGTGGCGACAATGACTTCTTCTACTTGGTTATCCATGAGGCGGGTAATCAAGGACTTAAGGTTAATATCATCAGGTCCAACACCGTTCATGGGTGAGATGAGGCCTTGCAAAACATGATAGAGGCCATGATATTCCTGAATCTTTTCCATAGCACTGACGTCCTTGGAGTCTTCAACCACTAAAATCAAGGATTTATCTCGGCTGGGATCTTGACAGATCGCACAGGGATCGTCATCGGTTAGATTTCCACAAACTGAGCAATAAGTCAGTTCGCGTTTTGCAGCCAAAAGATTTTTGGCAAAATCATTGACATCCTCATCACTCATACCAATCGTATAGAAGGCCAAACGAGTTGCCGTTTTAATACCAATGCCGGGTAATTTTGCATAGCTTTCGATTAATTTTGCAATTGGTGTTGGGTAAAGCACAAGCACCCTCCTTTATTTATTTGCATATTTGGTCATATAAAGATTAATAATGTCTTTAGCCATCAATTCATGTGCCTTAGCCAAGGCATCTGTCGTATGGGGGTACATAATAGCTACAGCTATTTGCGGATCCGCACTTGGCCCGTAAGCCACCACATTCAGGTTAAAGGTATCAATAGGGTTCCCTAAGTTATCCTTACTAGTAGTTTCAGCTGTCCCTGTTTTAGCACTGATAACTGTCGGTCCGCCTGCCAAATACTTACCTGTTGCATAAGGGCTAGAGCTATTGACCACTTGATAAAAACCTTCTTGAATGAGAGCCATATTTTCTGCGGGCAGGTTAACCTTATTGAGCAGGTGCGTGGCTTGCTCTTTGATTTTTTTACCCAACTTATCACTTCCATCATTCTGGTAGAAGGCTGCTACTAGGTGAGGCGCAAGCCGTTTTCCTCCATTAGCGACCGTAGCAGCATATTGGGCTAATTGCATGGGTGTGTAGTTATCATACTGGCCAAAGGCCTCTGTAATCACATTTGAAGCACTGTAATCTTTTGTTAGATATCCTTTTGACTCACCTGGTAAGTCAATGCCTGTTGCTGTTCCTAAGCCAAATTCAGCATAGGTGGCTCGCAGCTTATCCATGGTTTCTTTCGTCCCTTTCGTCATCAATGCCATGCCTGTATGGTATTCTTGGCCCATCATTTTTAAGGCAACCTGAACCATATAGGTATTGGATGAGTATTCAAGCGCTTGTACTGCGGTAATATTTTGCTGGCCAACTGTAAACCATGAATTAATAGGCTTGGAATTACCAAACTGAATGGGCTGGTCTGTTAACACCTGATTGCCATTAATAGCTTTTGTTTGCCAACCAGCAGCAAGGGTTGCTCCTTTGACCACAGAACCAGGTGTAAAGACATTGGTAATAGTTCCTAGAGCATTCTTTTGTAGGGCTCCTGTGCTTGGATTATGGTCTAAACCTACCATAGCCAAAATTGCCCCTGTTTTAGGATTGAGAGCCACAGCATAAGCCCCATCTGAATACCTAGCGATGCCTTTTGAGAGTTCTTCGTTAAAGCGTTGCGTAACGATAGCTTCCGCCTCGTTTTGGAAGTCAGTCGAAATGGTTAATTTAAGGTTTTGTCCGGCTTGTCCTTGGGCAATCACCTTATCTGAAACAACCTTATTCTCCTTGTTGGTTTTAATTTCTCTGATTTCATGCTGTCCTTGCAATTCTTTTTCATATGCTTTTTCCAGATAAGAGGTGCCAACACGATCATTTAAAGAATAGCCTCGCTTTAAATATTCCTGTGCCTCTTCCTGGGGTAAGCCTGCTTCTTGGCTTGATACCTTACCAATAATAGAAGCTAGGCTACTATCTGTGATGCGACGATTCCAATCACTTGAGACAGAAATTCCTGGTAATTTATCCTTATTAGCAACTAAGTAAGCAATTTCTTGTTCTGTTAGGGCCTTGGTCTTTAAAGATACAGTATTAAAGGTTGGCACATGATTCATCTGATTAAAGACAGCAATTATTTTTAATTCTTCGGTCGAATAGTTGAGGGCCTTTTTAGGAATCGCATGCAGTGCATGTTTATAAATCGTAGCTTCTGTGTGTTTATTGCCGAATTTGTCATATTTGTCAGAATGGGGCAAAGCCTTAACAACTTTTTGATAAGTCTCTGGATCAGCAAGGTAATAATCTTTTTGGGCTCTTAAAGAAACAGGCTGCTCAGAGTAACGCACATATTGCGACAAGTCCTTGGCCAAGGACTTAATCGTTTTTGCCGTGGCATCTTGACTGCGGGTAAAGGACACCACATCCAAAACCGCATTTGACACTAGCATTTTCCCCTGGCTATCATAGATTTTGCCGCGCGGTCTGGAACTTTTCACCCGATAAACCGTTGATGCCTGTAATTTTTTCATGTAAAAGGCATGATTAGTTATCTGCATGTAGGCTAAACGGACAAGCAAGATGGAAAATAGACTAACAATAATGAAAAACAGTAATAAAATGCGACGAAGGATATTAGGTTTCTTAACATCGTGCGCCTCGGTTACATGACTTGTTTTAATGGGTTTATCCTCCTTCACAGACTATCTTTCTATTTTATCACAAAACCCAAAAAGAAGACTGAGTTTTACTAACCCAGTCTCATAATTTTTAGTCTGCTTTTAGCGCCAGCGATTGTTTATAGGCTAAATAATAGAAAAGGCTAACAAAGACTGCCCCACCAACAACATTCCCGAGATAAACACAGACAAAATTTTCTAAAAAAGCAAACCAAGTAGCGCCATGCTCAAAGATGGCTGCCGGAATGACAAAAGCATTTGCTACGCTATGCTGAAAGCCAATAGCTACAAATGTCATTACTGGAAACCAGATTCCCAAAACCTTGCCAGCAGCATCTTGTGCACCATAATTCAACCACAAGGATAAGCCAACAAACCAATTACAACCTATGCCCGAGACAAATGCTTGTAAGGGGCCCGCTGCAATTTTGGTATGGGCAACCTCAATGACCTCTGCTTTGAAAATACCATGAGCTGTTAAGCCGACAAAATGACCAAAGACATAAGCCACAAAAATTGCGCCAAGCACATTACATATCGTAATCATTAACCAATTTTTAAGCAAATCCCAACCTTTGGCCTTTTTTGCAAAAAAGGCAGCAGAAACAGCCATCATATTGCCAGTGATAAGTTCGCCCCCTGCCATGAGAATAATGATCAAGCCAATTGGGAAACCACAAGCACCTAAAATACTTGAAAAGGGGCCAAAGGTCTCTAGCGCACTGGCTGCAATGCGAATATATAAGAGATACCCTAAACTAATCATGGTCCCACCAATAAAACCTAAAATTGCCTTTGCTAAGAAAGGCTTTTCAAGCTTATGATGACCAGCTACCACCGTGGCAGCCAAAATCTGCTCTGGACTTTTCACCTTATCGTTTGTCCCCTTTTTATGTGAATTTATTAACAAGTATAGCATTTCTAAACAAAAAAGCAAGCCCTTTCATGCAGAAAGGACTGGGGCTTACCGTAGTTTTATAATCTTCATTAAATAGTAGGCGAGGTAAAAATCACAAAGTCCATGAATCAGCGTCCCAAGCCCAACCAAGACAACTAGGGAGCCTAGATAAGGCAAATTGATTTGGCCGGTCAGGCTAAAGAGCAAGACTGCTAATAATTCACCCAGGCCATGAATAACATTAATGGCAAAGGCAAACAAAAAGAGAGCTAGTGGTTTTTGCTTTAGTTTAGCTTGATGGTACTTCCAGTACCAGGCTGCTATGATAGTAAAGACAATTTGCGACAGTGCTCGTAAGACAATGACAATGGGAAAACCAGCAAGGAAAAAACCAAGTGTTACCCCCAGACTAACGTAGATACCCACAAGAGGTGATACAAAGATGGCTAAGAACAAGGGAACATGACTGGCTAGGGTAAATGAAGCTGGGCCAATAATAACCTTAAAGGGCATAATGAGAGGAATGAGAATACCAAAGGCTGTTAGAATAGCAGATAAGGCAATCGTGCGTGATTTGTGTTGTGACATGTCTACTCCTTTCTCCATTCATTATAAGCATTCACTTTACAGGTGTCAAGACATATGTAAAGCGCAATTGTGCTAAAGGCATTTCTCAAGCTCTGATGGCAGCCCTTCTTCCACCAATGGTTAGGAAGTGACTGTTTAACACTGCTAAAATGAGGGCAGAGCCAAAGCACACAGGCATCAAGCACTGCTTTGTGGAAGCCTTAAAGAGAAAATCAATAAAACCGATGAAAGCGTCATTTCAAGGTAAGGAGCTCAAAGCTGATATGACCGATCCGGCTGCTCAAGTTAAAAAAAAATGAAGCTATCATCTCAATGAGATGATAGCTCCAATCTGTCATCAGTGGCTGACTGATGCATTCTCAGCTTATTCTCCACCTAAATAATATTCAGCAGTTAGGTTTAATTGATCATCAAATTCGAAAACAAGTGGTGGGAAGTTTGGAATCTCCACATCCATGATTTCATCATCTGATAGATGTTTAATGTGTTTTACAAGAGCGCGAATAGAGTTACCGTGCGCACCGATAAAGACATTTTTACCATCAACAAGTGCTGGGGCAATCTTGTCTTCCCAGAATGGAAGTGCACGTTCCAAGGTAACTTTTAGGTTTTCGGCATCTGGAATCACAGAGTTATCAAGGTGACTGTAACGACGATCGGTATGTGCTGAATATTCGTCATCTTTTGCCATATCTGGAGGTAAAACATCATAAGAACGACGCCAAATATGAACTTGTTCATCGCCAAATTGTTCTGCTGCCTCTGCTTTGTTTTTACCTGTTAAACCACCATAGTGACGTTCGTTTAGGCGCCATGATTTTTCAACGGGTACCCAGAGTTGATCCGCATTTTCAAGGGCGAGATTTGTTGTTTTAATCGCACGTTTCAATACTGAGGTGAAGGCAATATCAAACTCAATACCTGCTTCTTTGATTAATTTTCCAGCATCAATTGCTTGTTGGGTTCCTTTTTCTGATAGGTCAACGTCTGCCCAGCCAGTAAAAAGGTTAGCTTTATTCCATTCAGACTCACCATGACGAGCGAAAACTAATTTTACCATTCGTTAATGTCTCCTTTTGTTTAAGGTTTAAAACCTATTTCACCCTCTATTTTACTAAAAAAGTGGGGAAAAAGCTAGCCTATTCCCATAAAATTGAAAAGCTTATGAGACTATCATGAAACTATTCATTGTTCGGAAATTTCATATTTTTCCTTAACATCATCAGTTTTAGCTTGCCTGAACTGATTATCGGTGATAGAATAGAAAAAATTTGTCAACTTTTGGAGGATCTCATGGTTTCAACTGCGACACAGATTGCAACGTTTACTTTTGATAATTGTCTGATGAATGCAGCCGGCGTTTACTGTATGACAAAAGAAGAACTCTTGGCTATTGATGCATCCCTAGCGGGATCTTTTGTCACCAAGACAGGCACCCTGGAGGCTCGGTCTGGCAACCCTGAACCACGCTACAAGGCAACAAAACTGGGCTCTATTAATTCAATGGGCTTACCCAATCATGGTTTTGCCTATTATTTAGATTTTGTGACCGAATTGCAACAAAAGCCCAATAGTAAACAGCATTTTTTATCCCTGGTTGGTCTATCACCTGAGGACACCCATACTATTTTAAAAACGGTACAGCAATCAGATTATCAAGGGCTCGTAGAACTCAATCTTTCTTGCCCAAATGTTCCTGGTAAACCACAAATTGCCTATGATTTTGAAGCAACTGATCTCATTTTAAAAGAGATTTTCCAGTACTATACTAAGCCCTTGGGTATCAAGTTACCTCCTTATTTTGATATGGTTCATTTTGACCAAGCGGCAGCAATTTTTAACCAATACCCTCTAAGCTTTGTCAACTGTGTTAACTCAATTGGCAATGGGCTTGTCCTTGACGATGAGCAAGTGGTTATTAAACCCAAAAACGGTTTTGGTGGTATTGGAGGTGCTTATATTAAGCCAACTGCCCTGGCCAATGTGCACGCCTTTTATCAACGCTTAAAACCATCCATTGCGATTATTGGTACGGGTGGTGTGGCAAGTGGGCGCGATGCCTTTGAGCATATTTTATGCGGAGCAAGCATGGTCCAAATCGGCACTGCTCTCCAACAAGAAGGCCCTGAGATTTTCCAGCGCATTACCACAGAACTTAAGGCTATCATGTCAGAGAAAGGTTATGAAACATTAGCGGATTTCCGTGGAAAACTGCACTATTTATCCTGTGGTTAAAACCTAGACCGTGCAGTCTATCTGCACCAAATAAGCTAAAAGGAAGCTGGGCTTTTGCTCAACTTCCTTTTTTAAAATAGGGAACGATCATCTTTGTCATCTTCTTCCATGTAACCATGAAAATAATCTTTATGGCTGCGCTGACCCTTACGGCGCTTGCTTGGAGCAAATTGCTCGAAATATTTTTTAAAGGCTATAATCTTAATAAGGCTAAAGCCCAAAAAAACAGCTAGGATGATATAAATCATAGCAACCCCCTATTACATTCACTTAAGTTCATTATAACCAATTAAAAGGGGAATAACAAGTTTCCTTATTTGAAAGATAAAAGGCGCAAGCCATTTAAAATGACTAAAATGGTTGATCCTTCATGGCCCACTACTCCTAGAGGAAGATTGACCAGTTGGAAAATATTGGCCAAAATCAACAAAGTAATAACAGCTAAAGCAAAAACAATATTTTCTTTAACAATGGTACGCAACTGGCGGGACAGGCGTATCGAATAAGGGATTCGGGTTAAATCATCCATAATGACACTGTCTGAACTTTCCATAGCAATATCGGTGCCAGAGCCAATGGCATAAGAAACATCCGCTTGTGCTAAGGCTGGAGCATCATTAATCCCATCACCAACCATCGCCACAAAGCCGTATTTGGCTTTAAGCTCACTCAGATAAGCAGCCTTATCTTGGGGGAGACAATTGGCTACAACCTCATCTACTCCTAATTGTTGTGCCACATAGTCTGCGGTTTTTGTTTGATCACCCGTTAGCATGATTGTTTTGATGCCCATGGCATGCAATTCCTGAATTGCTTTTAGGCTTTCTGGTTTTAGGGTATCTAAGAGCGCATAATAGGCAGCCAACTGACCATCCACACTAACAAAGACTAAGGTTTTTCCTTGCCTTTCTAAGCGATCAATCGCTTTTACTAGGGACTCACTAATGGCGGGGTGCTGCCCTAGGGCAAAGGATTTCTTCCCAATACGCCATTCTTGTTCTTGGTAATGTACTTTAAAGCCTTGGCCAGGGATTTCTTCAATCGTTTGTAAGGGCAAGCTAGCTTGTCCTTGTGTATAGTCCAGCAAAGCGATTGAAATCGGATGGGTCGAAGCTGCTTCAGCCGATTTCACAAGAGCATCTACTGTGGTTTTATCAATACAATAGTAACTATCAACCACCGCTGGTTTACCTTGGGTCAAGGTTCCGGTTTTATCCATAACAACTGCTTCAATCTGCCCCATCTTATCCACAATTTCCCCGCCTTTGATAATTAAGCCCTTACGAGCTGCACAGCTAATAGCCGCAAGGCTGGCCGGAGCTGTTGAGGCAATTAAAGCACAAGGTGATGCAACAGTTAAAAGGATCATGCCTCGGTAAAAAGCATCTAGCCATGTCCAACCACTGATGAAATGACTAATAAGTATAAAAACAGGCACTAAAATCAGTACGGCTTTGACATAACTGTCTTCCAGGCTTTCAATAAAGGTGGCTGTTTGACTCTTTTTCGTCTGGGCTGATTCAACAAGGGTAATTATCTTAGCAAAAAGGGTATCTTGATTTGCCACCGTTACCTGCATCTCAATGGCTTGCCCTTGATTGATTGTTCCACCAATAAGCACAGCTCCCTGCGTCTTGTCACTGATAAGGGGTTCACCAGTAACCATTGATTCATCAAATTGACCAAAATCACTCAACAATTCCCCGTCAATAGGTACAGCTTCGCCTTTACGAACCTGTAGCCGATCACCAATGACTAAATCCTTTGTCTCAACTGTGGTAGCTATACCTTGATCATCAATTCTACAAGCAATATCAGGTCTTAAGCTCATTAAGGAAGAAATCGCATGGCGACTCTTTTCCATAGCCATCTCTTCTAAAGTGTTTGAGAGAGAAAAGATAAAGATTAGCAGGGCACCTTCTAACCAGTAACCTATCAGCCCAGCACCAATAGCTGCCAGAATCATTAAGATGTCTACCGAGAGATGGTGATAACGAAATAGCTCAGTTAGCCCTGTCTTGGCAGAAGCGTAGCCGCCTATTAAAAAAGCAACTATGAAAAAAGCAGATGCCACTTGGGGGTAGACTGATAGCAAGGCCCCGCCCAATAATAAAAAGCCAAGACATATCCCTGTTTCAAGCAGGTGTAGGTGTTCTTTAAGCCAACTCATAATTCCCTCCCATTTAGAATTGTTCTAAATAATTCTTTATATTAATTATAATAATTCTAAATAAAAAGTCAAGTAATTTAGAATGATTCTAAATTAATTGACCAGTTATGGAAGTTCTAAAAAGTAACCAGAAAAAGTTGAGCACTCATCTAGTTGATAAAATAAGATGCGGCAAAACCCCAAAAGGAACTGAGCAATAATTCTGCTGACTAAAAAAAGTCTGGTAAGCTCAACGCAAAAGAGCATTCTATAAGTAAACTTAGCATCATTGCCAAGCTGCTACTTTTTCGTCCTTAGGCTTTTAAAAAGGGTGACGGTACATCCTGAATTGCCAAGTGCTCAAAAAACAATCGCTATTTCTAACAAGACTCTTAAAAGACCAAGCTACTGCAAAGGGCAAGCCAGTCAAAAAAACAATTCCTCATCACACAGAAACAGGCCTCAGTCACTTTTTGACATCATTACTGCAAATCTACCACCATAGTACAAAGAACATGACGTAAGTGCCCAATAACGGACAATCGGTGTTGACATGATGAAAAACCTCCATTTTCTGTTTTCTATTAACAGTTTAATGAAGGTTGAATTATTTTTTATAGCTACTTTGTTATTGGGCGCTTACAAGATGACCTCACATCTCGCGACACTATGGAAAGTGACTCATTTTATGCCCCCTCTGTACCCCCCTAAAAAGGAAAAAGCCCACTGCTCAAGCTAGAAAGCGCGAGGCAATAGGCTTCTTTTAATATCATTATTTAACAGCGTCTTTAAGGGCTTTACCAGCTTTGAAAGCAGGTACTTTTGAAGCTGCGATTTCAATTTCTGCACCAGTTTGTGGGTTGCGACCTTTGCGAGCAGCACGTTCGCGTACTTCAAAGTTACCAAAACCGATTAATTGAACTTTTTCGCCTTCAGATAAGAATGCTTCGATTGCAGAGAAAACGGCATCAACAGCTGCTGCTGAATCCTTTTTTGTTAGTTCTGTTGCTTCTGCAACTTTTGCAATTAAATCTTGTTTGTTAGCCATTTAACAAATCCTCCAAATTTTAGTAAGCAATAAGCTTTAACAGTTATAATCATAACGAAAAAAAGCCTACAGGTCAAGTGATTAACGTCATTTAACGCTATTTCTTATAAATATCAAAACTGATTTGGTCATTTAAGAGATCAATCTTTTTCGCCTTCAAATAGATGTTTGCATTATTTTTTAACTTTTGAACATTGAGGACAATGGACGACTGTTTAGGCTTAATTGTTACAAAGGAAGGCAGGTCATAGCGGCCTTTGATATACTGTAAAACCTCCGCCTCTGGCAGTGGTAAAGTTCCAACTGAGAATGACGTGACCTGTAATTGCACCGCTCCATTTTCTAACTTGTTAGGTTGGAAATAAACATACAAGGGCACCTCATAGCCTAAAAGTTGGTACTTCCCTTCAAACAAAATAGAGGATTGAGCCAGGTAGACTTTATAACTCATTTTAGACGACTGATGGGCCTTTAAATAAGCAGAAATGGTTTTATTTAATTGCTGGCGGTTGGTCGTAAAGGTACCTACTTTAACATTGGTAGCTTTTTGAGAAATGCTTTGCTGAGAATCCTTGGTTTCCCTGGGTTGAATCAAGCGACTCCCAAGAATAATTAAAAAAGCCAAATTCAAAGCAAGAATGAGCAAAAAAGCCCATTTCCAGCCATTAATTGAAGGTTTTGTTTTCATGTTTTTTAAGACTCTCCATAACTGCAGTGGACATTATTCGGTACCCAATATTATTAGGGTGAAAGTGGTCTTGTGAGAAAAGGGCATCGTTAATAACGGGTTTAGTGCTGTCTGAAGCTTCATCAATGCCTTCTTGACCATTAACGCCTCGATAAAGCCGGTCATTGATTGGCACAAAGTAAACGGATTGGTATTCCTTAGTGACCTCTTTGGTCCCCTGATTCCATTGGTCAACCACAGTCTGCATGTCCTTTATTTCGGGAAAATTTAAATAAAAGGGGTTATAAATGCCCAGGATATAAATGGGCAAATCAGCATTGTCTTTACGGGCCAGGTCAATAATCTGCCGTAAACGTTCCTGATAGGCCAGACGTGGTTGATCAAAGCTAGAGACCTGCAACTCGGTCAACTGTTTACGAATAACTGCTAAAACATCATTGCCCCCTACCGTAATGGTAAGCAACTTGGCCTTTTTTAAGTCTCTTTGCAGGGGTTCTTGGGTCTGCATTCTGGTCAAAATCTGTTGACTGGTATTTCCAGAAACCCCATAATTGGCATGCTTGACTTGTACATGATAATAATCAGCAATATCATCTGCTAAAAGCGGGACAAAGCCGCCTTGCCCAGTTGAGTCTCCGACTCCTTCTGTTAAAGAGTCTCCAAGAGCAAGGTAAAATAAAGTCTTAGGTTTTTGCTTTAAAAAATCCGTTTTTTTGAGCTGGGAGTCAGACTGGGGGATGAACTGCTGAAATAGTACCAGACTAACTCCAAACACTACTAGGAAAAACAACAAACCGCCCCAAAATGATTTCTTATTCATAGCGGATCATAATAGCAAAAGCGCCTGCGCCTGTATGCGTTTGGATAATCGAGCCTGTTTCTAACACACTGATTGGTCTTTGGAAAACAGGTTGTACTTTAGCATAGATTTGCTTTGCTAAAGAATCATCCCCCGCATAAGAAATACCAATCTCTGACACCTTACGCGCACCATTTTCTGCTAAATAATTGTCCAGCCATTTAAAGAATGTTTTATTGCCACGACCTTTTGCAATCGATTTTAGTTCTTCATTCTTGAGTTCCATTAAGACCCGCATATTTAAGAGATTACTCAATAAACCTGTCACTCGGCCAATCCGGCCTCCCTTGACAAGATTTTCTAGGGTAGAGACACCAATGTAGAGGACTGTTTTTTCTTTAACTTCTTGAATCTTGGCTAGAATGGTATCTAAATCAGCAGCTGCTTGAGCTAATTTAGCGGCAGTGACGACTTGAAATTTTAAAGCCTGGTCGGTAAAACCAGAGTCCAAAACAGTTACTGGGGCGCTAGCAATTTCTGCTCCTTGGCGTGAAGCCTCTATGGTTCCAGAAAGGGCAGGAGAGAGGTGAATGGCAATAATGGCTTGTGCGCCTTCTGCTACTAGGCGTTCATAGGTTTCAGCAAACAAGCCGACTGGTGGTTGACTGGTTTTTGGTAAGTCCTTACTTGTGTTCATCAATTGTAAAAACTGGCCTGGCTGTTTCAAGTCCTTATCACTATATAACTTGCCATCAACCATCACAGATAAGGGAACCACCGTAATGTCATATTTATCAATAAGTTCAGGTTCGATGGTTATTGAGGAATCGGTAACAATTTTAATCTTTCCCATAATAACTTTTTTTCCGTTCTAGTACATGTTTTTCTCTTTATTTTAGCATTGATTGGCAAATAAATCAAAAGCAGTCGCTTGTTTTAGCGGAATCATCAAAAAAAGAAGGAGAAAAATCGACTTATGTCTCAGTCACTCCTTCTTTCTAAGTAGGATAAATCAAATGGATTTCTACCAGCTATTTGTCCAATAATTGGCTAGCTTGAATGCGGGCAGCCTGGGTCACTGTGCTGCCTGCTAGCATTTTGGCAATTTCTTCAATGCGTTCTTCCTTGCTTAACAAACGCGACCTAGAGACAGTGGTATCATCACTGCTTTCTTTGGAAATAAAATACTGATAATCAGCAATAGCAATGACCTGGGGAAGATGCGAAATAGCTAAGACTTGGCCATGTTGGCCAATGCTATAGATTTTTTGGGCGATGGCCTGGGCAACTCGGCCAGATACTCCTGTATCAACTTCGTCAAAGACAATGCTTGTCCGATCTTCTTTTTGGGCGATGGCTGACTTAATGGCTAACATTAAGCGAGATAATTCACCACCAGAAGCCACCTTGACCAGGGGTTTGAAGCCTTCACCAGGGTTGGTGAGGATATAAAATTCAATGGTTTCGTTGCCATCTTTACTGAACTTTGCCTTGTCAAATTGCACCTTGAAGTCTGCCTTTTCCATGTATAATTCTTGTAGGTGTGCTTTAATGGTGCTTTCTAGTCGCTCAGCACATCTGCGGCGCTCCTGGCTAAGGACATCGGCTGCTTCTCGCAACTGTTTTTCCAGCTGCTTGAGCTCTAAGGCCAGATGACCGCTATCATCAGAGCCGCCAGTTAGTAAGTGATATTCCTTTAAACTATTGTCATAATAGTCAAGCACATCATTGATCTTGCCGCCGTATTTACGGGTTAAGCTGTTTAAGACATCTAAGCGCTGCTCGATAGCTTGTAAGCGGCCGCCATCAAAATCAAGGCCCTCTATAATATCATTTAACTGCTTGCTAACATCTTCTAGGATATAATAGGCTTCTGATAAATTGCTTGAAAGCTGTTGGTAATCCGGATCAAGAGTTTCAATGCTAGCCATATCATTCATCGCAAAGCGGATATTGTTTAGGCTGGAGAAATCTTCATTATCCAGGAGCACCGCTGTATTGGTCAGCGTATCTGCGATTTTTTTATGATTGAGCAGTTTAGTATGCTCTGACATGAGCCGGTCATCTTCGCCTCGCTGCAAGGCCGCACCTTCGATTTCAGCCAATTGAAAGGCTAACATCTCAATCCGTGCTTTATGGTCTTGCGCATTTTTTTGATGCTCAAGCACCTGACGCCGCACGTGTTTATAGGTATCAAAAATGGTCTGATAGTTAGTTTTTGCAGTCTTTAGAGAACTATCGCCAAAGGCATCTAAGATAGCTTGGTGGCGGTTACGGCGCATTAATTCCTCTTGGTCGTGCTGCCCATGGATGTCAACTAATAATTGACCAACGCGTTTTAAGTTAGCTAGAGTCACCATCTGGCCATTAATCCGGCTTACACTACGACCGTTGGCAAAAAGCTCCCGCCGGATGATGAGTTCTTCTTGGGCTGTAATGCCTAATTCGCTAAGGATGTCATGGAGAGGCGAGGTTTGTGCAATGGTAAAGAAACCTTCAATTTCAGCCTTATCAGCCCCGTGCCTGATAACTTCTGTATTAGCTCTGGCACCTAGCATCATGTTCATCGCATCAATAATAATGGATTTTCCAGCCCCAGTCTCCCCTGTTAATACCGTCATCCCATTTTCAAAATTTAAGGAGATAGCTTCAATGATGGCAAAATTTTTAATTGAAATCTCTAGTAACATAGGCACTCCCTCAATTATTGTGCGCTTTCTTTCCACTTGGTAACTGTCTGTCGGATGAGCTCACAGTCAGCCGCTGTTTTAGCAATCACTAAAATACTATCATCATCTGCCAATATGGCAAATAGCCGATCAGAAAAATCTGCTGTCACATACTTCTTGATAACCATAGCATTGCCTGGTATAACTTGCAAAAACAAGTGAGTGTCCAGACCTGGCATAGGCTCTGATATGGTTAAAATAGTTCGCCGAATGGATGCTGGCCGTTGAACAAGCTTTTTGCCGCTATCTTGTGATAGGCCATAGATATAGCGTCCATTTTCAGATGGTATTTTGACAATCCCAATTTCGTTCATATCACGTGAAATGGTTGCTTGAGTGAGTTCTAAGCCATACTCTTTTAGCCGAGCTAACAGGTCATGCTGGGTTTCGATTGTCTGCTCAAGCACCATCTTTTTAATCAGATTTAAGCGTTCACTCTTTTTCATTATCTTTAAATTCCTTATGTGCCTTTTGCGTTAGGGGATGAATCAAAGGCAAGACCTCATTGTGTGCGCCAGCAGCTTTTTGCAGAAACATCAAAAATTCAATATTTCCATGTCCCCCTTGAATAGGAGAAAAATCAAGCCCCTTAACTGTAAATCCGTAGTCACAAGCAAAAGTTGTCACTTTTTCTAAAACTTTTTCATGAACAGTAGGATCCTTAACAATTCCGTTTTTGCCAATTTGCTCGCGCCCCGCCTCAAATTGTGGCTTAATTAAGGCAACAACCTGACCATCATCGGCTAAAATCTGATGCAAAGCTGGCAGAATCAGCTGCAAAGAGATAAAGGAAACATCAATTGAAGCAAAGGTCGGCAAGCCTTCTGTAAAATCTGCTGGTGTGGCGTAGCGAAAATTGTACTGCTCCATTGAGCGCACACGCGCATCTTGCCGCAATTGCCAGACCAATTGGTTTGTTCCAACATCTACCGCATAAATGAATTGCGCACCCGATTGCAACATCACATCCGTAAAGCCGCCGGTAGAAGCCCCAATGTCAAGTGTAACCTGGTCCTCCACTGAAATATCAAAAACCCGCAAGGCCTTTTCTAATTTCAAACCACCACGGCTAACATATTTTAATTTTTCCCCTTTTAGTTTAAGTTCTGTATCGCTGGTAATTTTTTCTCCTGGTTTATCATAGCGTTGGCCATTTAGGACATTAATGACCAGGCCTGCCATAACACCACGTTTTGCCTGTTCTCTGGTATCAAAAAGTCCTTGTTTATAAGCAAGTACATCAACACGTTCTTTAGCCATGCAATCGTAATCCTTCTACCAAATGGGTCATTTTTGTCATCTCAAACTGGGTCTCCTCTGCCACTGTGTGAAAAATAGCGAGCGCCTGATCTAAATCTTGGTTTAAAATACGATAAGATGCTTCCATACCTAGCAAACTAGGATAGGTGGCTTTTGCAGCCTGAACATCCTTCTTGGGCGTTTTCCCAAGCTCTGAAAAACTAGCAGTCAGATCCAAAAGATCATCACGAACTTGAAAAGCCTGGCCAATCAAGTAGCCAGCTTGGGTCATTTGGCTTTGAATTTCCAGAGGTTGTCGGGCCAAAATACTGGCTGCTGTAAAGGGATAGCTCAGCAATTGCCCTGTTTTGTTGCGATGAATCTGGGCTAGTTCGGCCAAGCTTAAATGCCGCTCTTCTCCTTGCATATCTAACATTTGGCCACCAACCATGCCAAAAGTACCTGAGGCTTTTGATAATAAAGCCACTAACTGCACCGTTAATTCTGCTTGAAAACCAGCCTGGGCAATCAGGGCAAAGGCATCTAAAAAGAGACTATCGCCAGCCAAAATCGCCGTAGCTTCATCAAATTGCTTATGGTTGGTTAAGCGCCCCCGCCGGTAATCATCATTATCCATAGCAGGTAAATCATCATGGATGAGAGAGCCAGTATGAATCATCTCCAAGGCCGCAGCCAAGTCATAATGAGCTTGGGTGAGTTCCAAACCAAATCCTTCTAGTAATTCTAAGAATAGCCGCGGGCGAAGGCGTTTGCCGCCACTATCAACTGAATACAAGATGGATTCAATAAGCTGGGGCGAAACTGGGCTAGCACTGTTGTGATAATAACGGTGAATTGCTTCATTAATCAGTTCAATGTTAATCATTAAGCATCCATTTCTACTTCTGTTCCATCGGTCTGCATGACCTTAACTAAAGTATCCTCAGCTTCCTTGAGTGTCTTTTGCAATTGTTTGGAAATAGTCATTCCCTTTTGAAATTCAGTAATCGCCTCTTCTAAGGCAACATCACCTGATTCTAAGCGTGTAACGATTGCTTCAAGTTCTTGTAATTGTGCTTCAAATGTTGTCTTGTTTGACATGTGTAACCTCCACTTCTAACTGGCCATCTTGCATTTGAACTTGCAAAGAATCGCCTGCTTTAATCCCTTGAACTGATGATAGTGATTGGTGATTTTTTTGGACAATCGCATAGCCACGCGCGACAATGCGAGAGCTATCTAGTGATAAAAGCGCATCTTGTGCCTTGTCAAAACGAGTTGCTTTGCTATCATAAATGCCTTGCGCCGCGCGCATTAATCGGCGTTGATCTTGTAAGATCTGATCTTGATAGCGTTGCACTTGCTTTTGCAAATCAAGGCTTTGCAGACGCTGCCACACAAGACCTTGCGCCTGCTTAGCCTGTTGCAGCTCTTCGCGCATACCATACGTTAATTTCTGATTGAGGCGATCTAGTTTTTGTAAAAAACCGTCATAGAGACGCTCAGGTTGGCGAAAAATAACAGATTGGCGCGCTTTTTGCAATTTTTCTTCTTTTTGTTTAAGTAAACGCAAGCTCGCCTGATAAGCCCGATTCTCTCGCTCAGCTATCCAGGATAAGAGATCACGTTTGGTGACCGGTGTGGCTAGTTCAGCAGCAGCAGTTGGCGTGGCTGCTCGGCTATCTGCGACGAAGTCAGCCAAAGTCGTATCTGTCTCATGGCCAACACTGGAAATAATCGGCAATCGTGATTCAAAGATAGCCTGAACCACCATTTCTTCATTAAAGGCCCAGAGGTCTTCGATCGACCCACCACCACGACCTACAATGAGTAAATCCAGGTCATCGCGCTGGTTTGCCCGAGCAATATTTGCGACCACTTCTTGTGCTGCGCCTTGACCTTGGACCTTGGTGGGAAACAAAAGAATTTCCACGCCGGGAAAGCGTCTAGAAACAGTGGTAATAATATCACGAATGACCGCTCCACTTGGGCTAGTGACCACTCCGATTTTTTGAACAAATTGTGGCAAAGACTGCTTGTGCCTTGCATCAAAATACCCTGCTTCTGCGAGTTTTTTCTTTAGTTGTTCAAATTGCAGTGCTAGGGCACCAATGCCATCAGGCTCAGCCTTTTCAACTATGATGGAGTAAGAGCCGCTGGGTTCATAGAGCTGGACACGTCCGATGACATTAATCTTGAGCCCTTCTTCTAGCTCAAATCCTAATTTCTTAAATTGTCCTGCCCACATGGTCGCCTGAATAACTGCTTTTTCATCCTTAATGGAGAAATACTGATGGTTAGGACGCCGGCGAAAGTTGGACACCTGTCCTGTCAAATAAACGCGTTCCAGATAAGGATCACGATCAAACTTCATTTTTAGGTATTTCGTCAGCTCAGACACTGAGAGATAATTAGCCATCGTGTTTTCTTTCTATGAGAGTTAAAAGTTATATCTAACATACATAATAGTGCATCTAACATATGTAGTATACCATTTTTCCCCTACAAATGAGAAGATAAAGGACAAAAGAAGCCCTACGGCTTCACAGATTGAAAGGGAAGGCTTCCTTTGTCATTAAGGCAAAAGCTGGCGCTCATACATCATTTAGTTTTTAGCTGCTTTACGCAAGGCCGCTTGATAGGTTTGCTCCAACAACATGGTAATGGTCATTGGGCCAACGCCACCTGGGACAGGTGTTAACATGCTAGCTACCTGAGAAACCGAAGCAAAGTCTACATCACCAATTAACTTGCCATTGTCATCACGGTTCATCCCAACATCTACAACAATCGCGCCAGCCTTGACAAAATCCTTTGTCACAAAGTGCCCAGCACCAATCGCTACAATTAGCAGATCTGCTTGCTTGGTAAAGGCCTTTAAATGTTTCGTTCGTGAATGGGTTAAGGTAACTGTGGCATTTTTTGCTAGCAACAGTTGGGCCATGGGCTTACCAACAATATTGGATCTGCCGATAATTACCGCATGCTTGCCTTCTAATGAAATAGAGTAGGCACTGAGCAACTCCATAATTCCTGCAGGTGTACAAGGCACCATCTGGGGCCGACCTGACCAGAGATGACCTGTATTCATCGGATGAAAGCCATCAACATCCTTACTTGGGTTAATAGATAGGATAATTTTTTTGTCATTAATGTGGTCTGGTAAGGGGAGCTGAACTAAAATGCCATGGATACTCGGATCGTCATTGTAGGTCATAATGACATTAATCAATTCTTCTTGGCTGATTGATTCAGACAGATGAACGGTCTGACTCTTAAAACCTGCAGCGTGAGCAGCACGCTCTTTATTTCTGACGTAGATTTGGCTAGCTGCATCATCACCTACTAAAATAACAACCAAGCCCGGAACAATCTGATGTTGACGCTTAAGTTCAGTTACTTTCTTAGCTAATTCAGCCTGCATTTTTTGGGCTAATGCTTTTCCATCTAAAAATTCTACCATCATTTTGTACCTCTTTATTTAGTCTGTTACCTATTATAGCAAAAAAAGAGTGGCTTTCACCACCGAATCATTATTAAGGTTAACATTTGACCAAAATAGGAGCGACCAACCTAAAACCATCACTTAAGGAGCTGTCAACTTAAGGCTTAAAAACGTCTGGAAGCACAAAAAACTTGCCCAAGCAAGTCTTTTAACTTAATATAATAAATCGTAGATTTCCATTGCAATCAAGTCAATACTATCAAATGAGTATGATTCCCGTGCTTCCACGTCACGTAAGGTAAAAACTGGTCCATTTTCTGGGTCATTTGAAAAAGAAACTTCAGCAACGACAACACCATCACGTTCAAAATTGCGCTTGAGGTTCCCATCGTCTGTTACCATCAATTCTAGACGGTTGATTATTCTCACAAGATGTGATTCCATTTCCATTCTCCTATTCGTTTCGTTTAGTGTTCACTATATTCTAACATAAAAACCTATAAACAGACACTAAAAGTGAATTATTTCCTGGCTTGGCCTGATTTTGTAGTAGCTATCAGCTTATGACTTGCCCCCTAGAAGCTAGACCAAGCTATTAGCACTCAAAAGTTAAGAGTGCTAAATTAGGAAACTTTTTACTTGCTTTCTGCTTAAAGGGTGCTATAATGAACATATAGAGTTTGACCTTTATTGACTAAAAGTTGAACTCGTATCACTCACTGGAGGTAAAGCCTATGCTTTGTCAAAATTGTAACTTAAACGAAGCCTCTATTCACCTATATACTAATGTGAACGGCAAACAACGCCAAATTGACCTTTGTCAAAATTGTTATCAAATTATGAAGACAGATCCCCAAAATAGCTTATTGGGCAATCAAAAACAAGGTACCCTTTCTGACTCTATTAAACCACTTTTTGAAGACTTTATGGATGATTTAAATAATTTCCAACCGTTTAGTAAACTTCCAAATAGTCCACGCTCAGAACAAGATAATCTCTCAAATGATCCAAACAGCCGAAATAACCGCATGTCTGGACAAGCGACCCGCCGTCAAGATCCGCAAGCTCCTCAAGGACTCTTAGATGAATTTGGTATTGATGTGACCGATATTGCCAGTCGTGGCGGCATTGACCCTGTCATTGGGCGCGATGATGAGATTCGCCGCGTGATTGAAATTCTGAACCGGCGAACAAAAAATAATCCCGTCCTGATTGGTGAGCCAGGTGTTGGTAAAACAGCTGTTGTAGAAGGCCTAGCTCAAAAAATTATTGATGGCGATGTTCCGCATAAACTGCAAGGAAAACATGTCATTCGTTTAGATGTGGTCAGCTTGGTCCAAGGTACTGGTATCCGCGGTCAATTTGAAGAGCGCATGCAAAAGCTCATGGAAGAAATTCGTAACCGCAAAGACGTCATCTTATTTATTGATGAAATCCATGAAATTGTCGGCGCTGGCAATGCAGGCGATGGTAACATGGATGCTGGTAATATCTTAAAACCAGCTCTGGCACGTGGTGAACTCCAATTAGTGGGCGCTACCACTCTCAACGAATATCGGATTATTGAAAAAGACGCTGCCCTAGAGCGGCGGATGCAACCTGTTAAAGTCAATGAACCTTCTGTTGATGAAACCATTACTATCTTAAAGGGTATTCAAAAGAAATACGAAGAATACCACCATGTTCAATATAGCGATGATGCTATTTTAGCTGCGGCTCATCTCTCGAATCGCTATATCCAAGACCGATTCTTACCAGACAAGGCCATTGACCTGCTGGATGAAGCAGGCTCAAAAATGAATCTAACACTTAATTTCGTTGATCCAAAAGAAATTGATCAAAAGCTAGTAGACGCTGAAAATCAAAAAGCGCTAGCTACCCGTCAAGAAGACTTTGAACGCGCAGCTTATTTCCGTGACCAAATCCTCAAACTAAAAGAAATGCAAAAACAAGAGGTCACAGACCAAGATATTCCTTTGATTACTGAAAAAACCATTGAGGCAATCGTAGAGGAAAAAACGAATATCCCAGTTGGCGACTTAAAAGCAAAAGAACAGTCACAATTGATTCACTTGGCTGATGATCTTAAGAGCCATGTCATTGGCCAAGATGCAGCCGTGGAAAAAATCGCCAAGGCCATTCGGCGTAACCGGGTCGGCTTAGGCAGCCTCAATCGACCAATCGGCTCCTTCTTGTTTGTAGGACCAACCGGTGTAGGAAAGACCGAGCTTTCTAAGCAATTAGCTATTGAATTATTTGGCTCTGACGAAAATATGATTCGTTTTGATATGTCTGAATACATGGAAAAACATGCCGTATCCAAATTGGTCGGAGCACCTCCAGGCTATGTTGGTTATGATGAGGCTGGTCAACTAACTGAAAAAGTTCGTCGTAATCCCTACTCGCTCATTCTTCTTGACGAAGTCGAAAAGGCCCATCCAGATGTGATGCATATGTTTCTTCAAGTACTTGATGATGGTCGCCTCACTGATGGTCAAGGGCGCACAGTTAGCTTTAAAGATACCATTATTATCATGACCTCAAATGCTGGAACAGGCAATGCTGAAGCGTCAGTTGGTTTTGGTGCTGCGCGCGAAGGTCGGACCAATTCGGTACTGGGACAACTAGGTAACTTCTTTAGCCCTGAATTTATGAACCGTTTTGATGCCATTGTTGAATTCGCTGCACTCTCTAAACCAGACCTTCTTAAAATTGTTGATCTAATGCTAGTCAATGTCAATGATCGGCTTGGACGCAACGGTCTCCACCTTGATGTCACTACCAAAGTTAAAGAAAAATTGGTAGAGCTTGGTTATGATCCAAAAATGGGGGCACGGCCCTTACGTCGCACCATCCAAGAGCATATTGAAGATGCTATTACCGATTATTACCTTGAACACCCAACTGAGAAAAACTTACGTGCCATGATGACAAGTAATGGACACATTGCAATCAAAGCCAATCAAAGCGAAGAAGCTGCTCAGCCCAGCCATTAAAGCCCAAAACCTTCATTTTCTAATTTTGAAAATGAAGGTTTTTTCATCCAGCGCTAAATTTTTAGCAAAATCAAAGATTATTTCCCTATTTTTTAGTATAATAAGGGCAAAGGAGAAAGCTTATGGCAATTCCAGTTTTCGGAGAAAAAAAAGATAATGTAGACTATCAGAAACGCTTAGGAGTCTATGCCATTATTCCAAATCAAAATAAAGATCAGATCATTCTCGTTCAAGCCCCCAATGGCGCATGGTTTTTACCAGGCGGTGAAATTGAAGGCCCAGAGACCCATACGCAGGCACTTGAGCGAGAATTGAAAGAAGAACTCGGCTTTTCGGCCACGCTTGGTTATTACTATGGCCAAGCTGATGAATACTTCTATTCCCGTCACCGAGATACCTATTTCCACAATCCTGCCTATCTTTATGAAGTCACCGACTATATCGACTTAGCTGAACCTCTAGAGGATTTTAACCAGCTAGCTTGGTTTCCTATTCCAGAAGCTATCAAACTTCTCAAACGCGGAAGTCATCAATGGGGCGTAAAAGCATGGCAAGCCCGCCATCATTAAAACGATTGTTTATAGGATTTGCCCTGTGAAGCTAGCAGAGCAAAAGGAGGAAATTATGAGACTAATTAACACAACTAGTAGTCATCCTGAGCTCGTCATGAGTCAATTACAAAACACTGATGCACGGCTGGTCGAAGTCTATTCGGCTGGAAATACAGATGTGGTTTTCACGCAGGCGCCAAAGCATTATGAGATTTTAATTTCTAATAAATACCGGGCTATCAAGGACGAAGAATTAGCAGTCATTCGCGAATTTTTCCTAAAACGAAAGATAAATCCCCATATCGTGCAGAATGAACACATCAAAACCATTCATACCAATAATTTAATTGAAATGTCTTTTCCTATTAAGGCCAAGGCCCAAGGCTAAAAAAACTCGGACTTCTTTCAAAAATGCAAACATCCCTTCTTATTTTTAGTAAAAAATACGGTGGCTAAATAAGTGACTACTCTTAGAAATGTTGACATGTCAACCTTCTAGGAGTTTTTTTGTTTTTAGCGATACCGTAAAAAAAGATTGAAAAAAATCGTCACAACGGACATTTTCTTCAATCTAAACAAGAAAGCTCTGGTTTCTTTTTTTGTTTGTCTCCTTATCTGTCACACAGAATTTAGGCCTATCTTTCAAAGCCTTCTGCAACAGCCTCTGGGAAATTTTCTTCAATGACCTTAGCACTAGCATCACAAACAGCCACCCCATAAGAGCGCATGCGTGTTGTTGGATCAATGCGACGAGAACGTTCGCAAACCTCACCTTGAGCCCGCTCAACTGTAAAGGCTACACCATCAAAAGTCACAGCGTCTGCTGGCTTAGCTGCTTCATCAGTAATGGTTAATTGTGACACAATCATTAACAAGGCAATGTCGCTATTTAGTGTGGTCAAGAGGGTTTTGGTTTCTTGGCTAGCATAAATTGTTAAGTGGGCTTCTAATGACTTGCCGATTACTTTGGCATTACGAGCTTCCTCAAGTGCCTTTTGAGCCTGTGTTCGTAGAGTCATAAAAGCATCCCATTCTTCTAGAATTGCTTTTTGATCAGGGAAGGATTCAGCCAAAGGCATCTCAGTAAGTTGGACAAATTCTTCTGATTCATATTCTAGATAAGACCAAATTTCTTCTGCTGTATGAGGAAGAATTGGTGTTAAGAGTTTAGTGATTTTCACCAGAATATCATAGAACACGGTTTGCATGCGGCGGCGCTCAATGCTGTGGGCTGCTTCAATGTAGACCACATCCTTAGCAAAATCCAGATAAAAGGCTGATAAATCTACTGTAACAAAATTCACCACTGATTTATAGATGCTAATAAAATCATAGTCAGCATAGGCTTGGTTAATGGTTGCAATCAATTGATTAAATTTGATTACCATGTAACGGTCAACTGCGCTAAGATTTTCATAACTAACTGCATCTTGATGAGGATTGAAATCAGAAGTATTAGCTAACAAGAAGCGTAAGGTATTGCGGATTTTACGGTAAGTTTCAGAGGTCTGCTTCAAAATATCCATCGAAATCCGGACATCATTACTTGAATCAACCGAAGTGACCCATAACCGTAAAATTTCCGCTCCAAATTGCTTTTCAACATCACTAGGAAGAATGGTATTCCCTAATGATTTGGACATTTTTTCGCCCTTACCATCAAGCACAAAGCCTTGTGATAAGATGGACTTGTAAGGAGCATGGCCGTTAACAGCAACCGAAGTGATCAAGGATGAATTAAACCAGCCGCGGTACTGATCTGAGCCTTCCAGATAAAGATCAGCAGGATAGGCTAACTCTTCTCGCGCAGCCATGACTCCCTTCCAAGAAGAACCTGAATCAAACCAGACATCCATAATATCCGTTTCTTTAGTGAAGTGCCCATTTGGTGAACCTGGATGGGTAAAACCAACTGGCAAGAGATCTTTGGCTTCTTTTTGCCACCAGATGATCGAGCCGTGTTCTGCAAAGAGATCTGCGACATGATCAGTAACTTCTTTTGTCATGATAGCTGTGCCATCTTCAGCATAAAAAATAGGAAGTGGCACGCCCCAGGCACGCTGACGCGAGATAACCCAGTCGCCCCGGTCACGAATCATATTATAGAGACGTTTTTGACCCCAAGCTGGTTTAAAGCTGGTCTTTTCAATTGCCGACAAAATTTCCTGCCGAAAATCCGAAACCGATGCAAACCATTGAGGCACAGCTCGCCAGATAATTGGTTTTTTGGTCCGCCAATCAAAAGGATAAGAATGGGTGATGACTTCGCTGGCTAATAAGAGGTCACCCAATTTTTCCTGAACCAAAGGGGTGACCTTGGCATAAAATTGACCAGCAAAATCAGGACCTGCATTAGCCATCATCAAGCCGCGCTCATCCACAGTAACAGCAACTTCTAGGCCATATTTAATTCCGACATTATAATCATCCTCACCAAAGCCTGGCGCCGTATGGACAATACCTGTACCTGAATCAAGGGTAACATGATCACCAAGAATAACAAGCTCGTCAACTTCTGGATCCCACGGATGCTCTGTCACAATCATTTCCAGCTCAGTCCCCTTATGCTGAGCTAGGATTTCAAAGCTTGTCCAACCAAAACGCTCCGCTAAGCTATCTAAAAGACCTTGTGCGACCACATATTTCCGGCTTTGACCTGCTGGTTGTACCACTACATAGTCCATATCCGGACCAACAGTTAACCCACGCGAAGCTGTCACGGTAAAGGGAGTTGTCGTCCATACAACAATGTAAGTATCAGTGTCTAGGACGCCCTTACCATTTTTGACCTTATTGGCATAATAGAGCGATGTAGAATCAATGTCGTGGTATTCAATTTCTGCTTCAGCTAATGCTGATTCTGACGACCAGGACCAGTAAACTGGTTTAGCACCGCGATAAATATAACCTTTAGCTGCCATCGCTCCAAAGACACGCACCTGTTCAGCTTCGTATTCAGGCTTCAAGGTAATGTATGGGTTTTCCCAATCTGCCAAGACTCCTAGCCTTTTAAAGTCAGCGCGTTGCTTATCTACCTGGCTAAGGGCATAATCACGGCACATGTCAAGATAGGCAACCAGATCCATTTCTTTGCGTTTAACCCCTTGCTTAGCTAAGACCTGCTCAATAGGAAGGCCATGAGTGTCCCACCCAGGGACATAGGGAGCACGAAAGCCTGACATTGATTTTGCCCGAACAATAATATCTTTTGAAATTTTGTTAAGTGCATGCCCTACATGGATATTCCCATTAGCATAGGGAGGGCCGTCATGTAAATGAAAGGCTGGTTTGCCTTCATTTAATTGCTGACGCTTGTGATAAATATCGGCCTGATCCCAGGCGGCTTGCCACTTAGGTTCCTTGGTTGGTAAACCGGCCCGCATCGGAAAGGCTGTCTTGCCCAGATTAAGCGTATCTTTTAACTTCATGCAGTTATCTCCTTACTGATAATAAAAAACCTTCGTCACAATAAAGGACGAAAGCTCGTGGTACCACCTTAATTCAGACTAACACAAAAGGAGTTAGCCTCTCAATTGCTCGTAAGGTGAGCAGACCTCCTAACTTACTGAATTCAGCTAGAAAGATGCGAAAATGATAATTAAATGTCAAGGGATTACAAGTCTCTCATCATCACTTGCTTGCTGTAAATATCAACACTTAATCGCGTTTTTCGTAGTCTTCAATATTTAATTTAAAGGTTTGCGTTTCGTTTAAGTTAACGCCTTGGTTGGAAGTATCAAAACTGTTAGTGTGTTCTAATTGTGCCGCTTCTAATTCACGGTTACTTTCTTCAACACGGCGCTGTAATTCTGCCATTTCTTCGGCTGAAAATTGACGGGTTGCATCAAATGAAGCACTGTCATCAGCTTCTGGCAGGTCTTCATCAAGAACTTCTTTAACAACTTCTTTAAAAGCGGCATCCGAATTTTGCAGATAAATAGCAGTTGGTTGCAACAATTCATTCCACTCAGGCGCATTGGCCAACGTTAACTGTGCTTCAATTGAGGAAATGAGGCGTTGATGGAAAACACGCGTTTGACGTTTCAATTCTTCTGTTTCAATAGCTACACGCTTGGCTTCATCGGTTGCATCACGCAACATTTGATTGGCTTTGGCTTTTGATTCGTCAAGTAAATATTGCGCATCATAATTAGCCTTGCTCACTAAATTTGTCGCTTCTGAATTCGCATTAGCTTTCACTTTTTCGGCTGTTTCTTGCGCTAAAATAACAGACTGGCTCAATGATTCTTTCATTTCATCAAAATAAGCTAGTTTTTCTTCCAGCTGCTTAATCCGTGAAGCATATTGACGATTTTGCTTAACCAGTGATTCATAGTCATCAACGACAATATCTAAAAATTCGTTAACTTCTTCTTCGCTGTAACCACGCAGTTTTGTTTTAAATGTTTTATCTTTAATTTCAAGTGCTGTAAGTACCATTATGTCTCCTTATTTATGCAAGGTTTTTCCTAGCGTCACCTTATATTTACCATGTTTTGTTAAACCATTCAGTCGAATGAATCGAAACCGTCCAAAGCCTCGTACACTCACTAAATCGCCCTCAGCAAGAGTCAGGGCAGATTTGGTTTGTGGGCGATAGTTAACTTTTACTTTTTCTGACTCAATTAATCTGATAGCCTGATGACGTGACATCTTTAGTACACTTGCCATCAGTCGATCAAGTCGCAAACTAGACGTTAACAGATCAGTCTCTTTTTCCGATAAATCCTTCACCTGTTTAAGTTCAGATAGGGGGACTTGCTTTAGCTGAACGCTTGCACGACCAATCTTTGAAATTGTCCCTAACAAATAATCAACAAGTGTTTGTGCAACCATTACTTGGATGTTACCATCTGTAATCAAAATATCACCTATCAAGGATCGCTTGATACCTAATTCATTTAGCAAGGTTCCAAGAACTTGGCAATGCCTAATCTGGTTGAACTTTGCATTATAGGTCATCTCAATCAAAGCCATATCAAAATCTTCCGGATCTAAGACATAATACTCTGGTGCAATAATAACACGCTGGTATTCACTTAGAAATAGATCACTTGACGTAAAACAAGTCAGTTGCGCCTGGGCAACTAAGCTTTGAATGATGGTCAGCTCCCGAGGATTGACAAAATCGGTTACTTGCCAGGCATAGGTCTGATCTACTTGCTGTATTATATCTTTTACTTTGTCAATAAACGCATATTCGTCAGGGTGAAAATGCTGATATATAGTACTGTCCTTTATCATCCAACTAAAATCTTTATGAGTAAGTCACTCACAAAATTCATGACTAAAATCACAATAAGAATGGTGAAATCGAGTCCTGCAAATTGCAAGTGAAAGGATTGAAATGGTTTCAATACGGGTTCCACTATGTCGCTAAGTATTCTTCCTAACCAAGTATTGTAGGCACCTGGAAACCAGGATAACAGGGCATAGGCAATCAAGAGGTAAGAATATACTTTAATTAATTTTAATAATATGAGCAGTACAAAAATCATAAGCTTAACGTCTCTTCATATCAAAATCAAAGCTAATATCCTGGCCCGGATTTGGAATATTCATATCTTCAATATTAACAGATACATTTGATGGGGTCAACAAATACATAGAAGGTCCGACACGTTGTAAGCTGCCATATAATACCTTACTTGCACCATCAATAAAATCAAGGCAGCGTCTTGCTTGGGCATCCAACATATACTGAAAATCAATCAAAACACATTCATTACTGATTAATAAATCAACAATTTCTTGCGCATCTTCATATTTTCGTGGGTATTTTAAAGCAATCGTTGTTTGCTCTTGATTTGCCAACTGCTGATAATGGTCTTGTCGATTAGCAGCTGTGCTTTTCTCACCACGCGGCTCTTTTTTATAGCTAATATTTGCTCGAGCTGACGCTTGCTGAGCACGTTCAGAAGGGTGGGCTTGTGAGGATTCATGTGTTGTTCTCATATTTGGAGCAGCTTGAGTCGCTGCAGTTGTAGCTTGGACGCGATTAGGTCGCTCGGGTTCTTCTTGCGCGTCCTCAAAATGCTCCTCTTCAACGTCATTTAAGTCATCGGTATCAAAATATGAGATTGCTTTATTAAAAAAATCTTTTACTGCCATCATTTTCTCCATTTACTTAAAGAAGGCTGTTCCAATTCGCACGTAAGTTGCTCCGTTTTTGATTGCAATCGGATAATCATTACTCATCCCCATGCTTAATTCGGTGAATGGCATGCGCTTGCGATTTGCTTGGGCTAAGGTTTGACGAAGTTGACTAGCTGCCAGAAAAATACGGTTAATTTCCTCATTACTCGCCTTTAAAGGAGCCATGGTCATTAAGCCAACCAATTCAATTTTTGAAAGCGCAGCAATTTCATTTAATGCCTGATCAATTTCTGAGACTAGAAAACCGTGCTTACTTTCTTCTTGCGAAATATTGACCTGAAGAAAGCACTTAATCGGATGGTCGGCTCGTTTATCAATTTCTTTGGCTAACTTAACAGAATCAAGTGCGTGAAAGTAATCAATGTCGTTAATGATTTCTTTTACTTTTCGCCTTTGCAAGCTACCAATGAAATGCCAACGAACCGGTCTGTCTTTTAGAGCTTGGTGCTTGGCCAAAAATTTATCAACTCTGTTTTCAGCAAAATCAGTGACCCCTAAATCAATGAGCTGAGCGGTCGTTTGAATGTCAACCGTTTTGGTCACAGCCACAATCGTTACGTCATTTGGACGACGACCTGCTTTGGCAATGGCTTTAGCAACCTGTGAATAAACAACATCTTTATGTGTTTTTAAATCCATGTTTAACGATTTTTAAAGAAAGGAGGTGTTTCTAATTCGTCGTCTCCATTATCGTCATTTGGAGTTTCGAAAGTTGACATATGTAATTGATTATCAAGTTCACTTTCATTTGGACGAGAAATGTTATCACGTCTTAAATCCCAGTTACCAAAAGCGGAGCCTTGATTATGCGTTGACTTAGGTGAGCGACCATGTGAGATTGGCATATCACGTGTTTCTCCCATATCAAAGTCAAAGCTTGAACGACGTTCAAAGCTAGGTTGAGAAGCCGTTTGTGCTTGTGTTTGTTCATTTGCATACTGAGCACCTGCTGACTGTTGTGGGTTGCTTTGATTGTAGCTTCGTGGTTGACGAAAACCTGCCGCCTTATCAGCCTTATCTTGACGAACTCCTGTCGCAACAACTGTGACACGGATTTCATCTTTCATGCTGTCATCAATGGAAGTTCCTAGCCAAATATTCACACCATTACCTGCCGCTTGCCCAACAATTTCAGAAGCTTCTTCTGCTTCGGTCAAGGTCATATCCAATCCACCTGTCACGTTAACGATGACATCTTCTGCACCATCAATAGTTGTTTCAAGTAGTGGAGAATAGATAGCTTTACGAGCTGCTTCAACAATGCGTTCTTCGCCAGAACCAACTCCGATTCCCATAAGAGCATTACCCTTATTAGCCATCACTGTCTTCACATCTGCAAAGTCAAGGTTAATCAAACCAGGACTCGTGATTAAGTCAGTAATTCCTTGAACACCTTGGCGAAGAACATTGTCTGCTTCGCTGAGGGCTTCAAGAAGTGGTGTTTTCTTATCAACAATTTCAAGTAAATTGTTATTAGAAATAATAAGAAGGGTATCAACTTGTTCACGTAGTTCTTGGATACCTTCAATGGCATAATTGCCACGTTTATTGCCTTCAAAGCCAAACGGACGAGTTACGACTGCTACGGTTAAGGCGCCGATGCCTTTTGCGATGCGGGCAATAACCGGCGCAGCTCCCGTTCCAGAGCCGCCTCCCATACCAGCCGTAATAAAGACCATGTCCGCGCCAGATAGGGCTTCTGTTAATACTTCTTCGCTTTCTTCAGCTGCCTTGCGCCCAACTTCTGGTTGGCCTCCAGCACCAAGACCGCGAGTTAATTTAGGGCCAAGCTGAATTACTGTTTCGGCTTTAGAGGAGCTTAGTGCTTGAATATCAGTGTTTGCTGCGATAAATTCAACCCCTGCGACTCCCTCATCAATCATTCGGTTAATCGCGTTACCGCCGCCACCACCGACACCAATTACTTTTATTAAAGCACCTTGTACTGATGCTGCATCAAATGAAAATGCCATTTTTATTCCTCACTTTTACTTTTAGTCAAACATACTGCCAAAGAAACCACGGAGTTTAGCGCCATAGTCACGTTTTGGCCGATCCGAATCTTTGCTACGATAGCTGTCAGAGACCGGAGCATGTGGTTCAAAAGTTGGCGAACCTGTCTTAGATTCATTATATGCTGGAATATAGGTTTCTTTGCCTGAAAAATCAACTGGTTTTCGTCTTAATAATTCTTCACCAGCCACTGCATTTTGAGCAATTACCTCAACCTCAGACATCATACCAACATACTCTACTAAACTAATGACATTCGCAAACATTGGGTTGCGAATTCCTACTTGATTTGGCACATGAAGTTTGACATTGACTCCAAATACTTCTTGGGCAACCTCGACAACACCAGGCATGATAGCTCCACCACCAACAAGGACAATCCCTCCTGGCAAATCTAACAAACGTCCCCGTTCCAAATCCTGCTTTACTCGGTCCAATATGTGACGAATCCGAGCAGAAACAATTTCTGAAAGGTAGCGTTCGGTTACTTCTACGGGCTCATCACTGCCAACCACATCTACCTTAACTGTATCGGTAGAGCTGGCTTCAGCAACATTAGCTTGTCCAAAATTAAATTTCAAGGCTTCAGCCATTGACATTGATGTCTTAAGAACCTTGGAAATGTCTTTTGTAATGTAGTCGCCACCTTCTGTATAGATATTAGTATACTGAAGTTCCTGGCTTTTCATCGAAGCGACTGTTGTTTGGCCGCCACCCATATCAATAACGGTCGCACCAAATTCACGTTCTCCTTCGTTTAGGACTGATTTTGTCATTGCCAAAGGCAAGATAATAATATTTTCAACAGTGATACCTGCTCGCTCCACTGTTTTACGAAGATTATGCAGAATAGTCGTTGGTCCAGTGTAAATGAGGCCACGCATTTCAAGTCGGGTTCCCATCATTCCCCGAGGATCGCGAATACCTTGAAAGCCATCCACAACAAATTCTTCTGGAACTAAGGAAATCACTTCACGTTCAGGTGTAATGCTCTTTGTGAGAGCTGACTTAACGACATTATCAACGTCTTCGTCTTTGATTTCTTTTGATTCACTTGGGACAGGAATCATTCCTTGGGTTGGTTCAATTTGTAATAAATTAGCAGGTAAGCCAACGTTGATTTTTTCAATGGTGATGCCTGCTTTTTCTTCTGCTTGTCCAACGGCTGCTTTGATTGCTTGTGCTGCCGCTTCAATATCAATAATTATTCCGTCTTTTACGCCTGTACTAGGAACGTTGCTAACTCCGATGACATTCATCTCACCAGAGATATATTCGGCAACCATCACTTTTATGGAGCTAGTCCCTATATCCAAACCAGTAAAAAAGCCATTTCTAGCCATTCACTTGCCCTCACTATCTTTCCAAACTTATACTATTCTAAACACTGTTCAAAACAGAATCATTCAGGAAACATTATACCATAAAAAAACGTAAAATGTTATCATTTCACGTTTTTTGTTATAGAATCTTAATTTTTTAAAAGGCGTAAAAACAACCTATTTCACGGCACTTTGTGCCCATCACATTTCTCATTCATGACCCTGACCAGAAGGTGGCTCTTGCGATGCGGTATCGCCTCCTTGGACCTGGGCAGCAGTACCTGCTGGTGCCGCTTGAGCATTTGCGGGAGTTGTTGAGGTTGCAGGTATAGTTTGCTCCTGTGCTTGATTAGTAGGAGCCTTAGGCTCATCAGCCTTCTTAGAGTCAGACTTATCATCAACAGCCTTTGCTTCAATGGCCTGGGTTGTAGTATAAATCCCAACCTCCATATCCACAATTGAAGGTTCCTTGAGATTCTTTTTAATTTTTAAATAGTAAGGCAACCGTTTAGGCAACTGGCTTTGGGCAAGGCGAATAATATTTCCATCTTGCATCGTTAAGACGAGCAAATCAGTGGTTGTTTTCGATTTTGCTGAATTGATAGATTTAATATCCTTCACCAAGTCTGCTGGTAACTTGGCTAAATCTCGAACAAGCTCTTGAATGGCCTGTTGATCTTCCAAATTAATAATCAAATACGATTTTGGTAAGGAGTCCTTAGAGATTGCTGCTACGCGCCGACCATTTTCTAATATTGGCTGGTAGCCTTTTTGCGTTTGAGCATAAGCAATAATTCGGTGTTCCTTGATCTTAAAGGTAAAGTGATTAAGAAAATGGTACTTGATTTTAGCATCTTTAACCCAAATGTCTTGAGAAATAAGGTTATGCTCATAATGCTTTCGACCAAACAAAAGTTTGATCCAATAATCTGAAGACTTGATGCCACTTTCTTGTATCAGCTGTGCTTTAGAAACATGTGTATTCCCAGTGATTGTAATCCTTTTAGCTTGACTATAAGGCGTCACAAAATAACCAGATAGAGCCAAGACTAAGGTGCTAATCAGTAAAACGGGTAAAGCTTTAATAAAGGCTAGCTCTTTTTTAGATCTAGTTCGTGGCTGTTTCTTAACCGGTTTGATTTTAGTTGCTTTGGCTTTTTTTGCTGACTTTGTCTTCTTTGCAGCCTTCTTGCCAGAGCTTTTAACTGATTTTGACAATGTTTTGGAATCATCTGTAGAATCTGATGTCTGATCAGCTGGTGAGGAATCATCAGAGGTTGGTTTGGTTTGTATCTCTTGACGTTTCTTAATGCGCAGCTTTTCTTTTAATTTGTATTCATCAGCTTCTTTAGCTTTTTTTTTCTGTAAAAACTCAATATTGCGCTTTTGCCATTCCGTTAAAACAACTGGCTCTTGATCATTTGGCTTGTTGTGCTTTTCTTGTGTCATTTAGTTTTCTTTCGGTTTAGAGCTTAGGTCATTTTTTAATAGGTTATAAAATTTTTCTGGTGATGTCAACTCCTTGGAATGTTGCATATTGTCCTGGTAACTTCTTTGGTTGTGTAATAGATGCTTCAGTTTTGCTTGCAAGTGAGCAAAGGTTAAATCTTCCTCAGAAAGAGTGACTGCATAGCCTTGCTTTTCAAAATAAGCCGCGTTTTCTAATTGATCACCCCGGCTTGCTTCACGGCCAAGTGGGACGATAAGATGTGGTTTTGCCATCGCTACTAATTCAAAAATAGTGTTAGAACCACCACGGGTAATCACAATATCAGCCAAATCCATCAAAGGATAATAAAGATCTATCACATAATCAATCCGGTAGAGATGCCTTGATAACCCCTTTAAATCAGCATCACCTGTAATGTTGATAACATTATAATGCTCCAACAAATCACTGGTTTTGGAAATGAATTCATTAAAGACCTTAGCACCTGCTGACCCCCCAATAAAAAGCAGCGTTGGCAAACTTCTGTCAAACTGAGCCTTAATCTCCTCAATTTGCGGCAAGAGACTGGGGTCAACTGCCCCTTCTCTTACCTTTGTAATTGCACCAACATGTTTAACTTTGGTTAGTTGGCTTGGCTGCTGAAAAGTGCTATACATGGTAGTCGCAAAACGGTAGGCAATTTTATTTGCTAAGCCCATGGATAAATCCGATTCGTGCACAAATACACGAACTCCCAGCATTTTAGCAGCAATCACTGGTGGCACTGAAACAAAGCCACCTTTGGAAAACAGTGCTTGGGGTCGCACCCTAGCTAAAATGACCAGAGATTGCAAAATACCACAAACAACTTTAAAGACATCCGCAAAATTTTGCCATGAAAAATAGCGGCGCAATTTCCCCGTAGCAATGGCATGGAAAGTCACCGGCAGACCTGATTTTTGGATCTGCTCTTGTTCTATACCATTTTGGGCTCCAATATAATGGATTTCCCAGCCGTCTTTAATAAAATAAGGAATCAGGAGCAAGTTTAAGGTGACATGGCCAACCGTGCCGCCTCCCGTAAACATCATTTTTTTAGCCACGCTTATTCTCCTTTTAAGCTTTCAACAGTGGCAATAAACTCCTCACCACGAACTTCAAAGTTTTGATACATGTCCCAGGAGGCATTAGCTGGGCTTAGTAAAATTACATCACCGGCTTTAGCCATTGCAAAAGCTTTGATCGTCGCATCCCGCACATCCTTTGCATCCATGTAAGGGACTTTGGCTAAATCAGCTGCGCGTTTGACCCGCTGTGCTGACTGACCTAATACTACCATCTGTTTAAGACCAGTCAAATCAGGGACAAGGTCGTCAAATTCATTGCCTCTATCTAGACCACCAGCAATTAAAATCACTCTAGCATTATCAAAGCCTGACAGTGCTTTTTGAGTGGCTAACATATTGGTAGACTTACTGTCATTATAAAAGGTGACTCCCTTAACTTGACCGAGTGCCTGCAAGCGGTGTTTGACACCAGTAAAATGCATTAGGCTGGTCCGAATATCCTGATTGCTGATGCCAGATAGCTTTGCCACCGCAATAGTTGCTAAAGCATTTTCAATGTTGTGACTGCCAGGCACACCCACCTCAGCCGCAGCCATAATGCGCTCCTCTTTAAAATATAAGTGACCATCTTGTAGGTAGGCTCCTTCAACTCTTTCATGCGTTGAAAAAGGAAGCACTTGGGCCTTGGTTTTTTGGGCTAATTCTTTAGCAATGCTTTGATTAAAATTCAGCACAATATAATCATCTGCAGTCATTTGCTTTTGAATGTTCCATTTGGCAGCAACATAGGCCTCAAACGAACCATGATAGTCCAGATGTGTTGGCATCAAATTAGTAATCACTGCAATACGAGGGTGAAAGTGCTCCACACCCATCAATTGAAAGCTAGAGAGCTCCATTACAAGCGTATCAGTCGCTTTAGCAGTTTTAACAACCTCACTAGCTGGGTAACCAATGTTCCCTGATAGGCGGGCCGCTTGCCCCCCAGCTTCTAAAACAGTCGCAATCATCGTGGTTGTCGTTGTTTTCCCGTTGGAGCCAGTAATGCCGATAATTGGTGCTTCTGAAACCAGATAAGCTAATTCGACTTCTGTATAAATAGGGATTCCCTTTGCTTGTGCAGCTTTTACCATGGGGTTAGCATAAGAAATTCCTGGATTTTTGACCATCAGGACGAATTGTTCATCTAGTAAATCAACAGGATGACTACCACAAATGACTTTTATCCCTTCTTCTAAGAGGGATTGAGCAGCAGGGTTTTCAGCAAAAGGTTTCGCATCATTTACGGTGACGATCGCTCCTAAGGCTTGCAGCAAGCGGGCAGCTGCTTCACCGGACTTGGCCAGACCTAAAATGAGGACTTTTTTATGTAAAAAGCTTGTTATCTGTTTCATAGGTTCACTCTATCTGTTAGTTTAAGATTTCCCTACTATTCTAACCTTATTTAGTTGATTTTTCAAGATGAAGCAGCATCCAAGTAAAACCCTAAGCAGCGCTAAAAATCGGTCGCTTTTTTCGCTCAACCTTCCTAGTGCAACTATTTTAAAAAAACTGACTAACAACCTAACTAGCCTTTTTAACCGCAAAGGGAACGGCTGAGCAGCGGCTAGCGCATGCTTGCTAAGACTTGATCTGGCACTGGTTTTAGGATACACAAAAGAACTGCTCCAAAGAACAGCTCTCTTATAAGTTTATTTTTTTGACATGTGCTGAATATCTCTGATCGCAAAAACAGCTAAGGCAATCATGCCCAAGGCAATCAAAATTTCAGGGGGTGACTGCATAAACTTGACAAGACTTAGGCAGGCAAGCACCAGCAAGGTTGCTAAAATCCCAACGACCCCAATCATTGTTAGAGTGTTACGCACGCTTTTTGGTGCCATAAATAAATAATAAGAAATAATCAGCACAGCGACTATGAGATAAAACATATTGGACCTCAATCATTTTTGACAGCTGTTTAACTGCAAGTCAAGTAGGGTGGGAGGTTATTCTGCCGATTTTTTCTTTTTATTTGCCTTATCCCGCGCTGCCTTATTCAAAATTTGTTTGCGTAGTCGAATGGCTTCTGGTGTGACTTCCATATACTCGTCATCAGCTAAGAATTCTAACGACTCTTCAAGTGTCAAAATTCGAGGAGTTTTAATGACAGCTGTTTGGTCCTTAGTTGCAGAACGCACATTTGTCATTTGCTTAGCCGTTGTAATATTGACACCAAGATCGTTTTCTCGTGAATTTTCTCCGACAATCATGCCTTCATAGACTTCTGTCCCTGGATTGACAAAGATTGTACCGCGCTCTTCAATACGCATGATGGAATAAGTTGTTGCTTTGCCATTTTCGATGGAAACAAGAGCACCGCGATGGCGACCACCAATTTCGCCTGGAACCACTGGCAAATATTGGTCAAAGGTATGGTTCATGATACCATAGCCACGCGTCATTGATAAAAATTCTGTTGAATAGCCAATCAAGCCACGCGCTGGAATCAAGAAAATCAACCGGGTCTGACCATTTCCCACCATTTGCATATCAAGCATATCACCTTTACGCTCTGATAAGGATTGGATAATAGCTCCCTGATATTCTTCTGGTGTATCAATTTGTACCCGTTCAAAAGGTTCACATTTGACGCCATCAATCTCTTTGATGATAACTTCTGGCCTAGAAACTTGCAATTCATAACCTTCACGGCGCATTGTCTCAATCAAAATAGACAAGTGTAATTCCCCACGACCTGAAACAGTCCATTTATCTGGAGAATCAGTTGGTTCAACCCGCAAGGAAACATCGGTTTGAAGCTCGGCTAAGAGACGTTCTTCTACTTTACGAGAGGTAATCCATTTCCCTTCACGACCGGCAAAAGGCGAGTTATTGACCAAGAAAGTCATCTGAAGTGTTGGTTCGTCAATACGAAGAACCGGTAGGGCTTCGACACAATCTGTAGGAGTAATGGTTTCGCCAACGAAAATGTCTTCCATACCTGAAACGGCAATCAAATCACCAGCCTTAGCCTCTTGGATTTCACGGCGTTCAAGTCCAAAGAAACCAAAGAGCTTGGTCACGCGGAAATTCTTAGTTGTGCCATCTAGTTTTGAGAGGGTCACTTGGTCACCCACTTTAACAGTACCACGAAAAACACGTCCAATACCAATACGTCCGACAAAGTCATTGTAATCAAGAAGCGACACTTGGAATTGCAATGGCTCATCTGAATTATCAACTGGAGCTGGAATGTGATCAATGATGGTATCAAAAATAGGTGCCATCGTATGCTCTTGATCAGCTGGATCGTCAGACAACGATGAGGTTCCATTGATTGCTGAAGCATAAACAACTGGGAATTCTAACTGTTCATCGTCAGCACCAAGTTCAATGAAAAGTTCAAGCACCTCATCTACGACTTCTGCTGGGCGAGCTGATGGTTTGTCAATTTTGTTAACCACAACAATCGGAATCAGATTTTGCTCAAGAGCTTTTTTCAACACAAAACGAGTTTGCGGCATGGTGCCTTCGTAGGCATCCACAACCAGAACAACACCATCAACCATTTTCATGATCCGCTCAACCTCACCACCAAAGTCCGCGTGCCCTGGGGTATCCATGATATTAATACGGACATCATTATAGGCCACAGCCGTGTTTTTGGCCAAGATGGTAATGCCCCGTTCTTTTTCAATATCATTGGAATCCATCGCCCGCTCCTCAAGCTCTTTACGGGCATCTAAGGTGTGGGATTGTTTTAATAGTTCATCAACAAGTGTTGTTTTTCCGTGGTCAACGTGCGCAATAATTGCAACGTTACGGATGTCATCTCTAGTTTGTGTCATGTTTTCCTCTTGTAGCATTTAATTTTATAACTGAACAATTATACCATAATTTTCTTGAAAAAACAGGAATCGGCTAATTGTAAATGTTTTCAGCTGCTTCATGCGTCCAACAAAAACAAAAAAGGACTAAACAGAAGTGATGCTCTCCACCCAGTTGCCCTTTCATCCTTTTATACGTTTTTCATAAAACAAACAGCAAGGTCACAAGAAAAGCTCCCGCTAGATGGTGACCTAGCTTAAACTTACGGTTATTTGACTTTGCCATCCCAAGCATCAAAGCCTGTTTTTAAGAAGTATAAATCAGTGTAACCAGCAGCTTTCAATTGACGCGCAGCCTTAGGCGCAAAAGTGGGCCTTGAACCTTCATAAAGCAAAATCGGTTTATCCTTGCGCAGCGCTGATAAGGCAACCGCAAATTGCCGCTCAGAAAAATTACGCGCCCCAAGAATGTGTTTGCGTTGAAAACTTGCTGGATCGCGAAGATCAATAATTTGACTGTGGCGCATCATCGCTTTAAAGGTTTCGTTATCAATTTGTGTGACACTCTTTTTAAAGGCATAGTAACGCCAAAACATGTAAGCAAGTATCGCTAGTAGAACAATGAAAAAGACAAGTGTGACAGGAGACATCTGCTCCTCCTATTCTATTTGGATTTAGTTTTCTAAAAATTGAAGGGCTAGGCTAGCAGCGCCGATAATTCCAGCGTCATTGCCCAGCTCGGCAATCTTGATTTTCGTTGTATTGCGCACCTGTGGGAAGCTATAGTGCATAAAGTGAGTTTCTACCCGGCTTCGTAAAAATTCGCCAGCTGCTGAAACGCCTCCGCCAATGACTACAGAATCTGGATTCAAGATATTAGAAATATTGGCTGAAGCAAGCCCTAAGTACCGACAAACCTTCTCAACAACAGCGTTTGCAAAACGATCCCCAGCTTCTGCGGCCTTAAATATATCCTTACTTGATACCGCTTCACCATTATCAATATCTGCTTTAATGCGTGAAGAACCTGCATAGGATTCTGCTAATAAACGAGCAACTTTGACAACACCTGTTGCTGAGGCAACTGTTTCTAGGCAGCCAATATTGCCACAAGTACATTGAAATCCGTCATCTGGTTCCACAACCATGTGGCCAATCTCACCCCCTGCACCAGCGACACCATGAATGAGATTCCCATCAGCGATAATACCACCGCCTACACCTGTTCCTAGGGTCATAAAGACAACATCAGGTTTATTATCACCAGCTCCTACCCAACGTTCTCCTAAAGCGGCAACGTTGGCATCATTATCAATCGCAAAGGCAATGCCCAATTCTTTTTCCAGGACTGAGCCAACTTCTTGTGTTTTTTTCCAATTGAGATTGTAGGCACCGGTAACGGTTTTTTGCGTGCGATCAACTGCACCGGGTGATCCCATACCAATTCCGATAAAATCGTCCTTAGTCAAACCATACATCGCGAGCCGATGTTTGATTGAAGCGACAATATCTGGCACAATGTTCCTGCCATCTTCTAATATATTGGTCTCAATTGTCCACTTTTCTTGCACTTGGCCTTCTGGCGTCAAGACGCCAAATTTAATGCTAGTACCACCTAAATCAATTCCTAATAATTTTTGACTCATTATGCTTACCCTTCTTGTTCCCTTTCAATACGATGCTCGCGACGTAAGATTAATTCTGCTCGTAAATAGTCATCTTTGTCAATCAAGTTATTATCATAAAGGCGTTGCAATTCGATTTTCATCATCTCAATATCATAAAGACGCTTACCAAGATAAACATAAATCCCAAAACGCTTCAACAACTGTTGAACATCAAATAATGTTTTCATATGTTCACATTTTATCAAAATCTACAAGGCATTTCAAGCAAAGGCGCAAACGTTTGCTCTAGCCTTACCTCACTCATTTAAAGGCACTTGCCTTACTCGCTGGGTTTTGATAATATCGCACAGCTACGCAGTTTTGCTCCCTGCTTTGCCCTGCAATGACTAGCCTTTCACACAACGTCCTACAAAAAGCTAGCGCAATGCCAGAAAAAAATCGGCAACTAGGAGATGCATTGGGATAGAATTTTCGAATAAAGAGGTATGAGAACTTTACAAAAACTACTATGTTGGCTTTTAGCTTTTCTTAATTGTACAAGTGCATGGCCCAGTCTTTGGCTTTCTTTAGCTTGCAGTGCATGTTTACCTGGTTTTCTTTGGCTTTGGCCACTACCGTTAGCTAAGGCTGGGTTTTGGGTGCTTTTTACACTCCTACTTAGCATCTATGACTGGCACCAGCAATCGTTTCCCTTTATTTTTTGGTTCATACCAACTATCTGCCTGACTTGTGTCTGGCCTGCAAACCCAATCTTTTGGTGCCTGGTGGCTTTAGCTGTTATAGCTAGACAATATCTAAGGAGCATTGGTCCTGGTGATTTTTTGTTCCTAGCTACAGCAGCCCTTCTCTATCCCTTTTTCGCGCTCTTGTGGGTACTACAGGTAGCCAGCCTACTTGGCTTTGTATATTGTCTTTTAAGCCAGAAAAAGCGCATTCCTTTTGTTCCCTTTCTCTCCCTTGCTAGCTATATTGTCTTTTTTTGGCAATAAAAAAACTGAGCTTAAGACAGCAGTTATGATTTCAAGGTAATCACACTTATCTTATTCTCAGTCAGTTAGTTAGTCATTTTATGTTTTCATCATACCAGCTTGTAACTGATACATCTTGTAGTAGGTGCCTTTGGCTGCAAGCAGGTCTTCATGCCGGCCGCTTTCAATAATTTTCCCTTTATCTAAGACATAGATACAGTTTGCATCTTGAATAGTTGATAAGCGATGAGCAATGGCAATGGTTGTTCGTCCTTTGCGCATTTTAGCAAGGGAGTTTTGCACCAATTGTTCAGTAGCCGAGTCAATATTAGCAGTTGCCTCATCCAAAATAAGAATCTTCGGTTTGCTTGCGACTGTCCTGGCAAAAGCGAGCAATTGACGTTGGCCTGTTGAAAAGCTCTGACCGCGTTCTGATACCGCAGCTGCATAATGATCAGGTAACTTTTGAATAAACTGGTCAGCATCCACAAATTGCGCCGCTTCTTGGATTTCTTGATCAGTGATATTTTGATACATCTTGATATTGGAGGCGATGGTTCCATGATATAAAAAAGGCTCCTGCAGTACCAAACCAATGGCCTTACGCAGTTCTGCTGTGGCATATCGTCGAATGTCTACACCATCTAGTAATACTTGACCTGATTGATAGTCATAAAAACGCATCAAAACATTAATAATCGATGACTTTCCCGAACCAGTCGCACCAACAAAGGCAATGGTTTCACCTTTATTCACTGAAAAAGAAATATTATCGAGAATTTTTGTATGGCCATCATAAGAAAAACTGACATTTTTAAAGGCAATATCACCTTGTGTTACTGCTAAGTCCTCTGTCCCTTGTTGAGGCTCATAACCCGTTTCATCAACGAGGCTAAAAACTCGACCTGCTGAAACCATCGAGGTTTGCAGTGTTGAAAAATTCTGAGTGACTTCAATTAAGGGATCAAACAGTCGATTAATGTATTGGATAAAAGCATACATCAGACCTGCTGTTAAACCTCCCTCTAAGCCTTTAAAGCCAAAGTAGGTCATCAGTACGGCATAAGCCAGTAGCTTCAACAAAGACATAGCTGGACGAAGAAAGAGGCTATCTAGTGCGACGGAACGATTAGCATAAGCCACATGTTCTGCATTAATGGCTTCAAATTCTGCTTTTAAGCGCTCTTGTTGACCAAAAGCCTGAATGATTCTGATGCCCTCAATGCTTTCAGCTAACTTGGTATTAATATCACTCAGCAGACTCCTGGTTTTTGCTATGACGGCAACCGATACTTTGCGGTAGCTATTTACCAAAATAAAAATAAAGGGCAAAAAGAGCAACACCAAGCCCGTTAATTTAGCATCAAGGACCAACATAGTATACAAGGTCACACTGAAGATAAAGATAGCCGAAATAAAGCTGGATAAGATCCCCGAAAACATATCACTAATGGCCTCGGTATCATTAGTAATCCGTGACACAATGGAGCCACCTGGTGTACGATCAAAAAAGGACATGCCTAGTTTTTGCATATTGGCAAAAGCATCTTGTCGAATATCACGAACAATACTGTAGGATACTTTGGCAAAAAAGAGGTTTCCTAAATACTGCATCACGCTTTGTAGGATATACATGCCATAATAGCCAAGCAGCAAAAGCAGAGCAGTTTGGTTGAGTGTGCTCAAGTAATGATCAATAAAATAGGAAGCAACCAAGGGAATCAAGCTTTTAACAACAGTAGTCAAAAGCAACAGTCCTAGGGCTAGTGCCGTGAGCCACTTATAATGCTTGAGATAGCTGAGCAAGCGCTTAAAGACTTGCCATTGATTAAGTTTAGGCATCAGCAACCTCCTCCATTTCCATTTGTTGAGCCTGATACGTCTGAGCATACCAGCCCTTGTTTTGTATCAAATCATCATGACGGCCGCGTTCGATAATACGGCCATTTTGCAGTACTAAAATCAAATCAGCATGGACAACTGCACTGAGACGATGCGCTGTAATGATAGTTGTCTTGCCCTGGCGACTTGCTTTTAGGTTTTCAATAATGGCAAATTCTGTTTTGGCATCAACTGCTGAGAGCGAATCATCCAAAATCAGAATTTCTGGGTCCAAAATCATTGCCCGACTCATCGCAATGCGTTGTTTTTGCCCACCAGACAAGGCCACTCCTTTTTCACCAATTAAGGTATTAAAGCCCGCAGGCATCGCCATAATATCTTGATCAACATAGGACAATTGAGCAGCATGTTGCACAGCTTCTAAACTTAAGTCTGGATTACCAAAACGAATATTTTCCAAAATAGAGGTGGCAAATAAAAATTGATCTTGGGGCACATAGCCCATTAACGAACGTAGGTCTGTTAGCCGATAATCTTTAATATTATAGCCATTTAAGCTAATGTAACCATCTGTAACATCGTATTCACGCAAGAGCAACTTAAGCAGGGTTGTTTTGCCCGCGCCCGTTTGACCGACCAAGCCAAGGGTTTGCCCCTTTTCAAGAGCAAAGTGAATGGCTTCTAAAGTCTTTTCATCAGCATACTGAAAAGCATTAATTTCAAAGGCAATCTGCCCATTTGTAATGGTTGGCAAAGGATGTGCTGCCTCTTTAATATCACTTTCTTGTGCTAATAGCTCAGTAATGCGCTCATAAGAAACCGAACCCCTTTGCACCACGTTAAATAAAAAACCCACTGCCATCAAAGGCCAAACCAGCATATCTAGATAAGTAATAAAGGTGACCAAATTACCAATCGTGACCTGACCAGCTTTAATCATGACAGCCCCAACTAAAAGGGTCAAGGTATAGGAAGCTCCTATAAAAAGAAGGACAACTGGATCAAACATAACATCATAGGTCATGGTCTTTAGATTCTTATGAAAGGCTGCTTGATTAACCTTCTGAAAAGCGGCAACGTCATCTTCTTGGTAGCCAAACGATTTGGTTACTTTTATCCCTGCTACACTTTCTTGAACCTTATTATTCAAATCTGAAAATGCAGCTTGTGACTGAGCAAAAGCCTGGTGTGTTTTTCGTCCCAACCGGCTAGTAGCATATGCCATCAAGGGCAAGGGTAAAACAGCTATTAGGGTCATTTGCCAAGAGATTGTAAAAAACATCGTCACTAAGGTCACTAGGGCTGTAATCGAAGCATCAACTGCTGACATGACACCACCCCCAGCTAAGCGCGTTAAAGAATTAATATCATTGGTCGCATGCGCCATCAAGTCCCCCGTTCGATACTTTTGATAAAAAGATGGCGACATTTTCGTAAAGTGTTCAAATAAACGAAAACGCATAATCCGACCTAGACGGTAAGAAGTTCCAAAAATACACATCCGCCAAATATAGCGTAAACCATACATTAAAAATGCAACCACTACCAACCAAAAAAGTTGCAACAAAAGCTGACTTTTAGTTAAATCACCCGAAGTAATCGCATCAATTACCTGCCCCATTATTTTAGGTGGGATAAGGTTTAACAGCGCAACCACACTTAAAGAAATAATGCCGATGAGATAAGGTTTCTTTTCTTGTTTAAAAAACCACCACAGTTTGGAAATAATTGACATGGCTTTCCTTTCTACCTACTACTTTTTAGTTTTTTCTTCTACAGCTCATTTTATTTTGCACAGCTAAGAAAAAGTCTCTCCATTGGAGAGAACTTATGATTTCCTAATATAGTCTATTATAAAGCGATAGCCATAATATGCAAGCAATGCGCACAAAGAATTGGTCCATAAGTCAGCTGCCTCAAAGTTACGCTTCGCATCTAATAAGAGATCTATAAAAGTTGGATCTCTTCAGGGTCAGGCTCATCGCTAGGCTAAGCAAGAGGCTGCTGCGCACTGGGTTGTGAAAACGCTCAGTCCCAAAATGAAGCACAAAGACAAGTGGAAAAGAACAACAGCCTATTCAAAGTATTTTGTATAAACAGCCAGCCTGCTTGCTTGATGGTTTCGCTTTATCCCAAGGTCCAAAATGAGTTAAAAAGGGCCAATAAGAAAGGTAAGTGACCCCAGTAAATAATATGAGACGTCTGATATTGTAAAACCTGTGTGAACGGTCAAAAACACTGCAAGGCCAGCACATGGAGTAGAGAGCCACTAAGATGACTAACACATCTTTTTTTCTGTTCACTAATGCCTTTAGCAATTGCCGCATCTCCTTAGGCCTCTGCAACAATTTTTTGCCGATCTTTTTTCATGGTATTAGAGCGCAATTGACCACAAGCTGCATCAATATCAGTACCGTGCTCTTGTCGTACGACACAATTCACACCATTTTTCTTTAAAACATCATAAAAAGCTGATACGCGCTCTTTGGGACTACGCGAATACTGATCATGCTCAGAGACAGGATTATAAGGTATCAGATTGACATAGGATAATTTCCGAATTTTCTTAGTTAGATCAGCTAGTTCTTGAGCATGTTCAATATGGTCATTAACCCCATTTAACATAATATACTCAAAAGTCACACGCCGATTAGTCGTGTCAATATAGTATTCTAGAGCAGCAAATAACTTTTCTAGTGGAAAAGAACGGTTAATACGCATAATACTTGAACGTAGCTCATTGTTTGGAGCATGCAAAGATACAGCTAAATTAACCTGCACACCTTCGTTTGCAAAGTCACGAATTTTATGTGCTAAACCAGAGGTTGACACGGTAATGTGGCGCGCGCCAATAGCTAAGCCCTTATCATCATTAATGGTTCTTAGAAATTTCATCACATTTGTGTAATTATCAAAAGGCTCGCCAATTCCCATCACCACCACATGGCTAACGCGTTCATCTTGCCCACGTTGATCAAAGTAATGTTGCACCATCATAATCTGAGCTGTAATTTCGCCATTATTTAAATCGCGTTGCTTTTTAATTAAGCCGCTTGCACAAAAGGTACAGCCAATGTTACAGCCAACTTGCGTGGTTACACAAACAGACTGGCCATAGTGCTGACGCATCAATACCGTTTCAATCAGCATCCCATCTGGCAATTCAAATAAATATTTGACTGTCCCATCAGCTGATTCTTGAACTACCTTTTGTTTTAAGGGATTAACCACAAAGTTATCTGCTAAAAGCGTCACAAAATCCTTGGAAATATTCGTCATTTCATCAAAGGACTGAACTCTTTTTTTATAAAGCCAGTCCCAAATCTGCCTTGCTCTAAATTCCTTTTGACCATGTGTAAGAGTCCACTCTATGAGTTCATCGCACGTTAAACTGTATATTGAAGGTTTCATGAATTACTTATCTTTCTTTCGAATTATAAAATGAGAATTCTTTGTTTTGGCCATTTTCTCAGGCTTCGCTTCTGGGCTTGCTGATTTAGGACGGTTCTTTGGAGTCCTTTGCTTGCTAGTAAACGTCACACCTTTATCAGCCTTACCACTTTCTTTTTTCTGCCTTTTAGCTTTCTTTGCTTTATTAGATGCACCAGTGCGATTCGCATTAGTACTCCCCTTTGCGCCTCTGCCTCTGGAAGTCCTCTTACGGCGCATAGGACGCTCCTCTTCGTAAGTAACTTCTTTTGGATTTGGATTTTCAAGCACAAAATAAGCACAGCCAAAATTGCAAAACTCTTTGATGTAATCCTCTAAACGAGAAATACGGCTAGCGCGTCTTATATTGTCTTGGTCTTTATAGAAACCACGGATTCTTAATTGCTCATTACCCCAGTCTCCGACTAAATAATCATATTTCAAGAGAAAATCGGTGTAGCGTTGCCCAAAGTGCTTAGTGTCAAAGGCATTTTTAACATTTTCTACAAGATGAAACTCAATATCACCGCTTTTGACTACTTGATCTATCAAGACAAAATCCGGACCGGGAAATTTGTTGTAGTTAAACATGTCTTCTGAGATTTCTTTTTTCATGGAACTCCTTTCTAGTTATTTTTCTTTCAAATAAGTTGCCACAAGCTCACGTAACAAATCTGGAAATAATAGGATGGGTTCTTGCTTTTTAACTTGAGGAAAGTAAGAAGCAAAATAATAATGATCAACTAGCACCAAACGTATTTTTTCTTGATTTGCTATAACCCTTTTATTATACACTATTTTGCCATTTTTGTATGTAAAACCATTAAAGAATCATTCCCGTAGTTAATATTGTTGTCCAATTTGTTATAGTCCAAAGGGAGATAATAATGACTTTCCTTGTCTTAACAATTGGTCAACAATATTCACTGATGCCCTTTCTTCCAATTAAATGCAA